>JAZOTD010000016.1:0-29254 GCA_045657465.1 Clostridia bacterium
GGCAAGGTCGGCGAGACCTTTGACCCCAATATCCACAACGCAGTGCTCCACGTTGACGATGACGCCTATGGCGAGGGCGAGATCATCGAGGTATTCCAGAAGGGATACAAGAAGGGCAAGCACATTATCAGATTCGCAATGGTGAAAACCGCAAATTAAAGCTTTTACGAAATCATTTACACAGTTAAAAACACATCTATATATATGGAGGAAAAAATTATTATGGGAAAAATTATTGGAATTGACCTTGGAACAACCAACTCATGTGTAGCAATCATGGAAGGTGGCGAACCAACAGTTATTACAAACACAGAAGGAAGCAGAACAACTCCATCAGTTGTTGGCTTTACCAAAGACGGCGAAAGACTTGTTGGTCAAGTTGCAAAACGTCAAGCAGTTGCAAACCCAGACAACACAATTCGTTCTATCAAGCGCAAAATGGGTGAAAATGTAACAGTTAATGCTGGCGGAAAGGCATACACTCCACCAGAAATTTCAGCAATGATTTTATCAAAACTCAAAGCTGACGCTGAAAAATATTTGGGAGAACCTGTTACAGAAGCCGTTATCACAGTTCCTGCATACTTCAACGACTCTCAAAGACAAGCAACAAAGGACGCAGGCAAAATTGCTGGTCTTGACGTTAAAAGAATTATCAACGAACCAACTGCTGCATCACTTGCTTATGGTCTTGACAAAGTACAAGATCAAGACGGTCAAAAGATTTTAATCTATGACCTTGGTGGTGGAACATTCGATATTTCAGTTCTTGAAATTGCTGACGGCGTGTTCCAAGTTTTAGCAACTGGCGGAAACACTCATCTTGGTGGCGACAACTTCGACGAAGTTATTATCAACTATTTAATCGATGAATTTAAAAAGAGCGATGGCATCGACCTTTCAAAAGATAAAATGGCAATGCAAAGACTCAAAGAAGCTGCTGAAAAAACAAAAATTGAGCTTTCATCACTTACACAAAGCACAATCTCTCTTCCATTCATTTCAGCTGACGCTACTGGTCCAAAACATATGGAAATCAATCTCACTCGTGCAAAATTTGAAAGCATGATTGAAGACTTTATCAACGAAACAATCGACCTTACCAAAAAAGCACTTGCTGACGCAAAACTTAAAGTTAGCGATGTTGCAAAAATTATCATGGTTGGTGGTTCAACAAGAATCCCAATGGTTATCGATAAAGTTGAAAAATATATCGGCAAAAAACCTTTCACAGGAATTAACCCAGACGAATGCGTTGCAGTTGGTGCAGCTATTCAAGGTGGCGTTTTGGCAGGCGATGTTAAAGACGTGCTTCTTCTTGACGTAACTCCACTTTCACTTGGTATCGAAACAATGGGTGGCGTGTTCACAAAACTTATTGAAAAGAACACAACCATTCCAACAACAAAAACACAAGTGTTCTCAACAGCCGCAGACAACCAACCAGGCGTTGACATTCACGTTCTTCAAGGTGAAAGAGAATTTGCTTCAGACAACAAAACTCTTGGAAGATTTGAACTTGTTGGAATTCCACCAGCACCAAGAGGTGTTCCACAAATCGAAGTTAAGTTTGACATTGACGCAAACGGCATCGTAAAAGTTTCTGCTAAAGACCTTGGAACAGGCAAAGAACAAGACATCACAATCACTGCATCATCAAATCTTTCAGATGCTGATATTGAAAAAGCTATTAAAGAAGCTGAACAATATGCTGAACAAGATAAAAAGAGAAAAGAAATTGTTGACGCTAAAAATGGTCTTGACCAAATGATCGCTGGCATTGAAAAAGCTCTTCGTGATAACGGCGACAAAGTTTCTGAAGAAGACAAAACAAAACTCAATGAAGAAGTTGAAAAAGCTAAAGAAGTTTACAAAACAGCTGAAGATGTTGAAGCTTTAAAATCAGCAACTGAAAACTTAACAAAAGTTTCAAGCGAAATCTTCTCAAAACTTTATGCTAATGCAAACCCACAAGGCGGTGCTGACGGCACAAATGCTGGTGGTGACGGTTCAACAGATCCAAACAACTTCGGCGACTACACAACAAAATAAAAAAACAAAAAATTAACACAAATTGACATTTTTGATTAATTTTTTCATAAAATTTAAATCAATTTTGCAGTTTTTAAATATCTAAACTAACCAGACAGTATAATCTTACTGTCTGTTAGTTTTTGAAAAAGGAAAATTATGGCAAATAAAAATTATTATGAAATTTTAGGCGTAAACAAAAATGCTTCAGATGACGAAATCAAAAAAGCATATCGTTCGTTAGCCAAAAAATACCACCCTGATTTAAACCCAGGAAACAACGAAGCCGCAGAAAAGCTCAAAGAAGTCAACGAGGCTTATGGTGTTCTTTCAGACAAAACAAAAAAGCAAAACTATGACACTTATGGAAGTGCTGAAGGTCCACAAGGCTTTGGCGGATTCGGTGGCGGTTTTGGTGGCGGCGGTTTTAGTGGATTCGGAGATTTCGGCGACATCTTCAGCAACATCTTTGGTGGAGCATTTGGTGGACGTTCTTCAAGAAGTTCAGCAAGCTCACCACAACAAGGTGCAGACATTCCTGTAAAACTAAAACTTTCATTTGTCGAAGCTGCATTTGGATGTAAAAAATCAATCAATTTGACCCGTTCTGAAACCTGCACTCATTGCAAGGGCACAGGTGCAAAAAACGGAACAGAAATGACAACATGTTCAACTTGTAAGGGAAGTGGAACGGTTCGACATGTTCAAAACAGCCCATTTGGTCAAGTTGTATCTGAAAGCATATGTCCTGATTGCCGTGGAACTGGCAAAAAGATTAAAGAGAAGTGTTCACACTGCAACGGCGCAGGCACAACACGTGAGAATAGAAGCATTGAAATTAATATCCCTGGTGGAATCGACAATGACCAAGTTTTAACTTTGCGCGGACAAGGTGAAGCCGGAAAAAACGGCGGACCAAATGGTGACATGCAAATCTTGATTCAAATTGAACCACACAAAACTTTAAAACGTGAAGGCTTTGACGTTATTGAAGATGTTCCAATCACATTTACCGAAGCCCTGCTTGGTGCTAAAATTAAGATTCCTGGAATCAATGAAACACTTGACCTAACAATTCCTGAATGCACACAAAACGGAACAATCATTTCACTCAAGGGCAAAGGAATTAAAGTTCTAAACAAAAATGCTTATGGCGACCTATTTGCAAAGATTATTGTTGAAATGCCAAAATCACTTGATAAGAAAGAGAAAATTAAAATTGCAGAACTTGCAGACAGCATTTCAAAAAATCAATATCCAAAAAAGAAGGCATTCACTGATAAAATTTAAGTATAGCATTCATGCTATACTTTTTATTTTGTTGACCTTTTATTTAAAAATAACTATAATCTAAACTATGAAAGAAAAAAGATATTACACAAACAAAACTTTAAATGAAAAATCATTAATCATAATTGACGGCGAAGAATTTCACCATATGACAAATGTTATGCGCTCAAGAGTGGGCGACAAAATTTGTCTTTTTAATGGTGACGGAAATTTTTATTTTGCCGAGATTAAAAATATTGCAAAAAAACAAGCAGATGTTTTTATTTCACACAAAGAGCCTTCAACAAACGAACCAAAAGGCTCCATTACACTCTTTCAAGCACTTGCAAAAGGCGACAAAATGTCCCTTATAATGCAAAAAATCACTGAACTTGGTGCAACCAATATGTGTTTGTTTGAAAGTGATTTTTGTGACGTAAAATCAAATACTCACAAGCAAGAGAGACTCGACAGCATTTCAATTTCTGCAGCAAAACAATGTGGCAGAGCAACAATTGTTGAGACTTCAGGCATCTATCAATTAAAAGAAGTGGCAAATATGATTAAAGAATATGACGCGTTTTATGTGGCTTATGAAAATGAAGATGGTCACACTTTGGTTGATTCACTTCGTGACAAAAAAACACAATTAAACAACGCTGCAATCATGATTGGCGCCGAAGGTGGCTTTTCTGAAAAAGAAATCAATCTTTTAAAAGAAAATGGCGCAGATATTGTTTCACTTGGAAACCGCATTTTAAGAACAGAAACCGCATCAATTGCATGCGTTGCTCTCATTTCACAAATTCTAGGATTTTAGGAGAACTTATGAAAAAAATCTCAATTATCACACTTGGTTGCAAGGTTAATCAAGTTGAAAGCGAACAAGTCGCAGAACTTTTAGAACAAGACGGATATGACGTTTCAATGGGCCTAAACCCTGCAGATATCTACATTATCAACACATGCGCAGTAACAAACGAAGCAGAACGCAAATCAAGAAACATGATGGCAAAGGTATTAAAGCTAAACCCACATGCGCACATCTATATTTGCGGATGTTCTTCACAAAACAATGCTGAACAATTCAACAAAGGCGAATATGTAAAAGGCATTATTGGAAACATCGACAAAAAACAACTCGTTTCAATGATTGAAAAGAACGACACTGAGTTTATCAGCAACGTTAAATGTGTGTTTGAAACAAGAGTAACCCCTAGAACCAGAGCTGTTTTGTGGGTTCAAAACGGCTGCAATAATTTCTGCACATATTGTTTGATTCCATATTTAAGAGGCAGAGAAGTAAGCTTTCCGCTAGCCGAAGTTGAAAAAGAAGTGAGAAAACTTGAAAAGTTTGCCAACGAAATTGTTGTAACTGGCATCAACTTGTCATCATACGGAAATGACATTGAAGGTTCTGACGGTTTGATTGAAATCGCAAGACTATTCAAAAACAGCCCTTCAAGATTTAGATTTTCATCTCTTGAAGTAAATGTTATTGACGAAAAGTTTTTAAGCGAACTTTCAACCTTTGACAACTTTTGTGACCACTTCCACTTGAGTTTGCAGAGTGGTTCAAACAACACCCTCAAATCAATGAATCGTCATTACACAAAAGAAGAATATCTTGAAAAGGTGAATCTCATTAGAAAATATTTTCCTAATGCAGGCATCACAACAGATATCATTATCGGGTTTCCAACAGAAACAAATGATGACTTTTTTGAATCACTTGAATTTGCAAAACAAGCAAACTTTTCTGAAATGCATATCTTTCCTTATTCAAAAAGAAATGGCACAGTTGCTGAAAAATTTAAGAATGTTGCAACAGATGTGAGTGAAAGAGTTGCAAGAATGACACGTGTCGCTGAAGAAATGAAAAACGCATTTTTACTACAAAACAAAGGCAAAACCCATGAAGTCGTTATCGAAAATGAAAAAAATGGATATTATCTAGCACACACCAAAAACTTCATTTTGTGCTATATAGAGTCTCAAACCAAGCTTAAACCAAACCAAGTGCTTAAGGTTAAGATTGGCAAGCCTTATGAAGACGGAGTTTTGGCCAAAGTGGCTAAAATGTAAAATAATGCTATAATTAATGATAAAAATACAAAATAAACACAACTTAAAAACTTGAACTTTGGAAGTGTTATTTTGTATTTTTTTATTGAGAAATTGCAGTTTTATACATTTTAAAGCATAATATGCATTGTTTTATTTATTTTTTCGGGCTTTATGTTGGTTTTGATATTAGGCACAAACTTCACTCTTAAAAGCTTGATATTAGTTAAAATTATCAGTTGACAAAGGGTTTTGTTTATGCTAAAATCTTTTTAGTTTTAGGCAAGAGGAGGTGAAATTAGCTATGACAACTGTTAAAGTTGGTGAAAACGAAAGCCTTGACAGCGCAATCAAAAGATGGAAAAGAAAATGCCAAAAAGACGGCATCATCGGTGACATCAGAAAAAAAGAAGCTTACACAAAACCTTCTGTTGCAAAGAAGCTCAAAAGTGAAGCTGCTAGAAAGAGAGCTAGAAAAGGTTAATCGACTAAAAAAGGCAAGCCCAAGTGGCTTGCTTTTTTGTTGCAAATTTTTTATTCTAGATTTTATTTGGTGATTGATTTTGATTTTGTGTGTCGAAATTTGTCTTATTTTGTTTATAGCATCAAAACTAAAAATAATAATGTTACGATTGTTTCACTTTCGCAAAAAATTTAAGCAAAGGAGCTACGACATGGCGAGTGCACTTAAGATGCTCGCACAAAAGGCAAAGAAACGTTTAAGCACAGCAGGACAAACTTTTGAAACAGAAAAACCTTCAACAACTTCATATCTATCTGACGGAAGCTATGCAATTGTTGCAAATAATCAAAAGATTAAAGATGACCCGTTGTTTGAAAAAGTGAAAAAATTATTAGAGCGTGAAGATGTTTTAAATCCACTTGCTGAACTGACAGATAAAAAGATTTTCAATAGTCTTAGTGAAATCGAAAAAGAAAAATACATCATCGACATTTCAAAACGCTACAACGAGATTAAAGACTATTTTGCCACGGTGAAATAAGTTAATCAAAATCGGTGCAATTTGCACCATTTTTTATTTGCATAAAATTTATTTTATGTTAAAATTTTATGGTAAGGATTAACTAATGGAAAATACAATTTTAGACAACTTAAATGAAGAACAAAGATTGCCAGCAAAAGAAACTGATGGGGCAGTTTTGGTTACCGCTGGTGCAGGCTCTGGAAAAACCCGCATGCTAACACACAGAATTGCTTATATGGTTAAAGAACTTGAAATTAGCCCAAACAATATCTTGGCAATCACTTTTACAAACAAAGCCGCAAATGAAATGAAAGAGCGTCTTGAAAAAATGATTGACTTTATAGGTGACATGTGGGTGTGCACATTCCACGCAATGTGTTCTAAGATTTTGAGATATAACATCAATCTTTTAGGTTACACAAAAAGCTTCACGATTTATGGCGACAGCGAACAAAACAGCGTGCTTAAAAAGATTCTCGAAAAAGACCATATCAAATCAATGCTAACAAACAAACAACTCGAAGAAGAAATGTCAACAAAAACTCTTTCTTGGCACATTTCAAATGCCAAAAACAATCTTTTAAAGCCTGATGAATATTCAAGATTCATTCGCGATGAAAAGAAATGCAAGATTATCACTGCGGTTTACAAAGAATATGAAGACACGCTCTTTAAATCAAATGCATTAGATTTTGACGACCTTTTGGTGAAAACATATGAACTTTTAAAGCAATTTCCTGACACGCTCGAATTTTATCAAAACAAGTTTAAATATATTCACGTTGACGAATTTCAAGACACAAACACTTCGCAATATGAGCTAGTTAAACTCTTGTCAGGCAAATACAAAAATGTGTTTGCCGTTGGCGATGAAGACCAATGTATCTATTCATGGCGTGGAGCACAGGTTGGAAATGTTAAGCAGTTCACCATTGATTTTTCTGGTTGCAAAGTGTTTAAACTTGAACAAAACTATCGCTCTACAAAAAAGATCATTGAAGTTGCAAACAAGGTTATTAAAAACAACACCAACCGCATCGAAAAACATCTTTGGACTGGAAATGAAGAAGGCAGTGAAGTTGAACTAAAGCAAACATACAACGATATTGAAGAAGCTGAATCAATTGCTGAAAAAATTGAGTATTTAGTTAAGCACCAAGGTCACAAATATTCAGACTTTGCAATCTTGATGCGTGTCAACTCTTTGTCTCGTATTTTGGAAGAAAAACTCTTAACCTACAACATTCCATACAAGGTTTATGGTGGTTTTAAATTCTTTGAACGAAAAGAAATCAAAGACACAACCGCATATTTAAGTTTGCTTGCAAATCCAAGCGACACTGAAGCTACAATTCGAATGCTAGGGTTCCCTAAAAAGGGTATTGGCGACGTTTCAATCGAAAAACTTGCAAATGTTGCATATGACAACAATGTTTCAGTTATGGATGTTATCAATGATTGCGAAAAATATGGAATCACTGGTGCACTTGCAAACAAACTGCAAGACGTTAAGGTTTTGTTTGAAGACCTTAACCTTAAAAAAGAAGCAATGACGCTTGAAGATTTTGCATCTTATCTGGTTGAACGTGTCGGCATCAAAGAAGCTATTGGCATGAAGACTGAAGAAGACGAAAACAAGTGTCAAAACGTTGACTCATTTATTCAGTCAGTAACTGAATTTGCAGACGCCAATGAAGGTGCTGGAATTGATGAATTTTTGCAATCAATCACACTTATGCGTGACATTGACTCAATGACAGATGAAGACAATTTTGTGTCATTAATCACCGTGCATGCAGCAAAAGGTCTTGAATTTAATGTTGTTTTCTTGGTTGGCTTAAATGACGGATTATTTCCACTTTCGCGTGCAATCAATAGCACAAATCCAAACGACCTTGAAGAAGAACGCAGACTTATGTATGTTGCAGTGACCAGAGCAAAAAAGAAATTGTTTTTGTCACGTGCAAAAGTTAAATTTAATTTTCAAACCAAAGGCGTTGACTACACAATCGGTTCAAGATTTTTGGAAGAAATGTTTGATGACCTAAAAAAGAAATCAAGAAACAGCGAACTTATGCGTTCAAATCTTGAAGACAGTGGATTTGGAAAAAGCTTGTCTTCTGCATCAAGACGTGAAAGCCTTGACCAAATGATGTCATCACACATCAACGTGGTTGATGTTTCAGGAAAAAGCACATCTAGCGCCGTTGCAGAAATCAAAAAGGTCAACACTGCGGACTATTCAAAATTTAAAAAAGGCACAAAAGTTAGACACAACCACTTTGGTGACGGCGAAGTCACATTGGGTGTCACTGACTTTGCAAGTGCATTTGTTACCATAAAATTTGACAAAGTGGGCATAAAAACCTTATCATTGAAGTATGCAAATCTTGAAATCGTAGAATAATTTAAAGGAAAAAATATGAACGAAACACAGGCAATTGAAAGAATGAAAGAACTTGCCGAAAAAATCAACAAGGCAAGCTATGACTATTATGTTCTTGACAACCCTACAATGTCCGACAAAGAGTGGGATAAGCTTTATTATGAGCTTTTAGACCTTGAAAAAGAGTTTAATATTATCTTGCCTGAATCACCATCACAAAAGGTTGGTGGGGCTATTCTTGACGGGTTTAAAAAGGTTGAACATATTGAAAAACTTTATAGCTTAGGCAAGGCTCAAACTCTTGAAGAAATCATTGATTGGAACACTCGAAACCAAAACATATTTTCTTTTGATGAAGAATATACTCTTGAATATAAATTTGACGGACTTTCTCTTGCAATCACATATAACAACGGCAAGCTTGTTCAAGCGGCTACTCGTGGCAACGGAATGATTGGTGAAGACGTAACTTCACAGGTTAAAACCATAAGAACCGTACCACTTTCAATTCCTTACAAAGGAATGGTCATTGTTCAAGGTGAAGGCATTATCAAGCTTTCAGAACTTGAAAAATATAATGCCATGACTGATGACAAACTTAAAAACGCAAGAAATGCAGTTGCTGGCGCAATTCGAAATCTTGACCCGAAGGTGACAGCAAAACGTAACCTAGATTTCTTTGCTTACAACATAAACTATGCTCCAGATTTAAAATTTAACACTCAAGTCGAAATGTTTGACTTTTTAAAAACCCAAGGCTTTTTGACAGGAAAATATTTTAAGATTGTTAAAAGCTTAGATGAAATCAAAGAATGCATTAATGAAACAGATAAAAACCGTGGCAAACTTGACTATCTCATTGATGGCATGGTAATCAAAATTAACAAAACTAGCATTAGAAACAAACTTGGCTCAACAGAGAAAGTTCCTAGATGGGCGGTGGCTTATAAATTTGAAGCAGAAGAAACATCAACCATTTTAAATGACATAACTTGGCAAGTTGGCAGAACTGGAAAAGTCACTCCTGTTGCAGAACTTGAACCAACCGAGCTTTGTGGCGTAACAATCAAACGTGCAACCCTCAACAACTATAATGATATTTTAAGAAAAAAAGTTAAGATTGGCGACAATGTATTTATTAGAAGAAGCAATGATGTTATTCCTGAAATCTTAGCCGTTGCTGAAACATACACACACTCAAAGCCTATTCAAAAACCAACAAATTGCCCATGCTGTGGAGCAGTTTTAGAAGATACTGAAACCGAGCTATATTGTCCAAATCACCTTGGTTGCAGACAACAAATCGTGCTCAAACTCGTTCAATTTGCAAGCAGAAATGCCATGAATATTGATGGGCTTTCAATCAAAACAATTGAACAGCTTTATGATAAGTTTGAAATTAAAACCTTTGGTGATTTATACAAGCTCACAAACAATCAATTATCTCAACTAGAAGGCTTTAAAGACAAAAAAATTAACAATATTTTATCAAGCATTGAAAAAAGCAAAAATGTTAAGCTTTCAAACTTTATCTTTGCACTTGGAATTGACAATATTGGCCAAAAAACTGCAAAGCAACTAGCAAAGCACTTTGGAACAATCGACAATCTCAAAAAAGCAACCCTTGATGAACTTGTCGCACTTGACGATATTGCTGAAATCACAGGAGAAGGAATTTGTCATTATTTCACTGATTCGCAAAACATGCAAGAACTTGATGAATTGTTGCCATTTTTGCAAATAGAAACCGAAAAACAAAACGTGACAACTGGCGGATATTTTGCTGGCAAAAAAGTTGTTTTAACAGGAACTTTATCTCATTTTTCAAGAAGCGACGCAGAAGCAATTATTGAAGCTCAAGGCGGAGCAACATCTTCATCGGTAACTGGTGCCACAAACATTGTTTTAGTCGGTGAAAATGCAGGCAGCAAACTCGACAAAGCAAAAAAACTAGGCATACAAATCATGCTCGAAGACGAATTTTTGAAAATTATAGGTCAAAAATAAAAAAACTTTTAAAAAACTATTGCTTTTTACCACATATTATGTGTTATAATAGGGCGGTAAAGAAGGAAATAAAGGAGATATATTATGTCTTGGTTAAATCCACCTATTGAAAAAGTTATTGAAAGCGCAGGAAACAAATACATTTTGTGTTCACTCGTTTCAAAAAGAGCAAAAGAACTTTTGCTTAACAAAGCCGAATTTTTTAAAGACAATCAAAGAGTTAAACCAGTAGAATTTGCAAGCAAAGAATTCTATGAAGGTTACTACACAATTGCAAAGCAAAACAAAGACTAATTTTCTAATTTATTAGACAGATGTTTTAAGTTAGTATATAATCTAAGTATACTAACTTTTTTTTAGGAGAATTTTATGCTTATTGGCAAGGTTATAGTTGACATAGCAAGCAGTTTGGTCGACAAAGTGTTCGACTATATTTTGCCAAGCGAAGATTTTGAAGTTGGCATGCGCGTGTATGTGCCATTTGGCAAGATTGTCAAAGAAGGATACTTGATTGAAATTGCTGACCACAGTGACTATGATGAATCAAAACTTAAAGCTGTTATTTCAAAAATTGACCCTTTTGCAATCATCTCAAAAGAACAGCTTGAACTTGCAAGGTTTATGAAACAAAAATTCCACACTGGGCTTGCAGATGCAATGCGTTTGTTTTTGCCTAGTGAAATGCGTTCAAACAAAGTTAAAGAACTTGTGAAAATCAACTGTTTTATTGAAGATGAAGAAAAAGCTAAACTTTATCTTTCAAATGTTAGAAAAAACGCATCGTCAATTATTGGAATCATAAACATTCTTCTTGAAAAAGGCACCATTTCGCAGACTGACATAAACAAAAAATTCAATCCGTCATCACTAAAAAAGCTCATTGATGACGGCATCGTTCAAACACAAGAAACAATTGTTAGAAGAACACCTTATGTTGAAATAGAAACAGCTTTTAAAAATAATGTCACTTTAACACCAACACAGCAAGGTGTTGTTGACAGAATCACAACCGAACATAACACATATCTTTTGCATGGCGTAACTGGAAGCGGAAAAACCGAAGTTTATATGCACGCTATGGAGATTATTATAAGTCAAAACAAAAATGGCATCATGCTAGTTCCTGAAATATCACTAACACCACAAGTTTTGATGAACTTTAGATCAAGGTTTGGAAATCAAGTTGCAATCTTGCATTCTGGACTTTCAGCGGGAGAAAGATTTGACGAATGGCAACGCATTTTGCTTGGAGAAGCAAAGATTGTTGTTGGCGCAAGGTCTGCCATTTTTGCCCCAATGAAAAACATTGGGCTTATCGTTATCGACGAAGAACATGACAACTCATATAACAGCGACAGCAACCCTAGATACAACACCATTGAAGTTGCAAAAGAACGTGCGAGACTTTCTGGTGCATCACTGGTGCTTGGCAGTGCAACGCCTAGTCTTGTTAGCTATCATAATGCAATGACTGGAACATATCAACTTTTAGAGATGAAAGAACGCATTAACAAACGCGAACTTCCACCACTAAAGATTGTTGACATGACAAATGAGATTAGAGAAGGCAACACAGGAGTATTTTCTCACGCACTTAAAGAAGCATTAAAGAAAACTATTGCTGAAGGCAATCAAGCCATGTTGTTTATTAACAGACGTGGTTATTCATCATTTTTGATGTGTAAGAAATGTGGGTTTGTTGCAAAGTGCAAAGAATGTGATGTTTCTCTTGTTTATCACAAGGCAGAAAACGCACTTAAATGCCATTATTGTGGCAATCGTTATAAAGTGTTTACTGAATGTCCAGAATGCGGAAACACAAACCTTTCAACAGGTGCTGTTGGCACTCAAAGAGTAGTGCAAGAACTTCAGTCATTCCTTCCAGATGTTTCTATTGGCAGAATGGACAATGACACAACCAAAACAAAAGACTCACATCTTAAAATTCTTTCGGACTTCAGATCAGGAAAAACTCAAATCTTGGTCGGCACTCAAATGATTGCAAAAGGTCATGACTTTCCTTCAGTTACACTTGTTGGAATCATTGATGCAGACATAAGTTTATATCAAACTTCATACACTGCAACAGAAAACACATTTCAACTAATCACGCAAGTCGCAGGAAGAGCCGGCAGAGCAGACAAGTCTGGTGAGATATATCTTCAAACATATGTTCCAAAACATTATGTTTATAGACTGGCATCATTCTATGATTACCCAGCATTCTACAAAAAAGAAATCAATCTTAGACAGATGACGGCTTATCCGCCATTTTCAAAAATTGTGCGAATTTTGGTGTCTAGTGAAGACGAAAATCTTGCTAAACACTTAACAAAAGTGTATTATGATAGTGTTAGAGACTTACAAAAAGAGTTTAGTGATGACTTTTTCTATCTTGGTGCAATGAAGTCACCTATAGGAAAGATTCAAAACAAATTTAGACTTCAAGTTTTAATGCGACTTAAAATTGAAGGCGCAGACAAAATTACAGACAAACTTTTTGAGATTGCTGATAACATCAAATGTCCAAATGCAACATTGTTTGTTGAAATCAATCCTCAAAACCTTAGTTAAAGGAGAATATATGGCTTACAGAAAAGTTATTGAAGAAGGTGACGAACTACTTAGAAAAAAATCAAAACCGGTTGTTGATTTTGACAAAAACCTTGGCGACCTTATTGATGACATGATTCAAACCATGCACAAGCATGAAGGTGCAGGGCTTGCAGGTGTGCAGGTTGGCGTTTTAAAACGTGTGTTTGTTATGCACGCTAAACCAGACACAATTCGTGAATGTGTCAATCCCGTCATCTTGAAACAAGAAGGCATAAACAAGGTTAAAATTGAAGGTTGTTTGTCAGTTCCTGGAAAGTGTGGACTTGTTGAACGTCCAGACAAGGTTTGGGTTGAATATCAAGACCGTCACGGAAACAAAATTTCAAAGAAACTCACTGGCTTTGAAGCAAAATGCTTCTGTCATGAATATGATCACTTAGATGGCATACTCTATATCGACAAGGCAACAAAGATGTTTAAAGACCGTGACGAATATGGCAATTATCAAAAGAAAGAAGATAACAAAAAATAGGAGAATTAAATGAGAATTATTTTTTTAGGTACACCTATCTTTGCCGTAAATTGTTTAGATGCTCTCGTAAATTCACAGCACGAAGTCGTTGCTGTTGTTTGCCAACCAGACAAGCCAACTGAAAGAGGCAACAAAATCGAATTTTCTGAAGTTAAGAAGTATGCAATCGACCACGGCATTCCACTATATCAATTTCCAAAAATCTCAAGAGATGGCGTCATTGACTTAAAAGCACTTGAACCTGACCTTATGGTTACTGCTGCTTATGGCCAAATTTTAAGCCAAGAAGTTTTAAACATTGCAAAACATGGCGTTATCAATGTTCACGCATCACTCCTTCCTAAATATAGGGGTGCGTCTCCAATTCAAACCGCAATCATGCATGGCGACGCTGAAACTGGTGTGACAATCATGAAAACTGAAATGGGGCTTGACACTGGCGATATTATGGGCATGGTTTCAACTCCTATCTTTGAACATGAAACAGCAGGAGATTTAACCGCACGTCTTTCACTTCTCGGAGCAAACCTTCTTCTTGAAGTTATTGAGCAAATTGAAAACGGAACCGTTAAATATATTGAACAAGAACAATTTCATGTGACAGTCACTTCTAAAATTAAAAAAGAAGACTGTTTAATTAATTGGGATAAGTCTGCAAAAGAAATCAAATGTTTGATTTTGGGAACAAACCCAAACCCAGTTGCAAGAACACTTCTTGGAGACCAACAGGTTAAAATTTATAAAGCAAAAGTTATTGATTTTGCTCTTACTGATGAAGAAAAACAGCTTGAACCTGGAACTGTTTTGCCATCAAGCTCTGCAAAGCGTGGTGTGTTTGTAAGAACCGGCGACACTGCTATTGAACTGCTTGAAATGCAACTTCCTGGAGGAAAGCTCTTGCCAGCAAAAGTGCTTATGAATGGCAGAAAAATTCAACCAAATGACAAATTTAAAACAGTTATGCAAATTGTTTAAAGGAAATTATGAAACTTATACACGACCTTTCTCTTGATGAACTTAAAAGAGAATTAGAACAACTTATTGAAAAAATGCCTAGATTTAGAGCTCAGCAAATTTTTGACTGGGCAACTTTGTATGCATCTTTTGATGAAATGACAAACATTCCGCAAGACTTAAGAGAACTCTTGAAACAACACTTTGAAAGTCAGCCAGTAAAAATCGAAAAAGAACTTGTTAGCAAAGACGGAACAAAAAAATATCTCTTGTCACTCCCTGACGGCAACATTGTTGAAGCGGTGCTTATGAGTTATAAATATGGCAACACCATTTGCATTTCAACACAGGTTGGTTGCAGAATGGGTTGTGCTTTTTGTGCAACAGGCATTGATGGGCTTGTTAGAAACCTAACACCTGGCGAAATGCTCTCAGAAGTTCTTGCAATCAACAAACATATTGGCGGAACAAAGGCTGACAGGCAAATCACAAACATTGTTTTGATGGGTTGTGGAGAACCTCTTGACAACTATGACAATGTGGTTAAGTTTGTTAAACTTATTTCTGCAAAAGAAGGGCTTAACCTTTCTCAACGAAACATTTCGCTCTCAACCTGCGGGCTTGCTGACAAAATCAAAAAACTTGCAGATGAAGACCTTGGAATCACATTAACCATTTCACTTCATGCAACAACTGATGAACAACGCAAAAAGATTATGAATGTTGCAAAGGCTTATTCACTTAAAGAATTGTTTTTTGCAATCAAATATTACTTTGAAAAAACTCACAGAAGAATCGTGTTTGAATATATTGAACTTGACCTAAACACAAACCCTGAAGACGCAGAGCGAATCAAGCAACTTTGCAGTGGTTTGTCTTATCACTTCAACTTGATTCCAATAAACGCAACACCAAATTCTCCAATAGAAAACCCAGCACTCAAACCACCAACAAAACAAAAGAGTGCAGAGTTTTGGGAGAGTTTGAAAGCACTTGGAATTTCTGCAACAACAAGAAGAACTCTTGGCAGTGACATTGCAGGTGCCTGCGGACAACTTAGACGTTCAACACTTAAAAATAAAGATTAGGAGAAAATTATGGCAATAAAATTAATTAGAATTTCACCATCAATTCTTGCAATTGACTACAACAATGATGAAGTGTTAAAAACAGCTCTTGCAGAAATTGAAAGTGCTGGAGCAAACATGGTTCACGTTGATGTCATGGACGGCAAATTTGTTCAAAACAAAACATTTGACCACAACTTTGTCGACAAAATTAAAGATATGACAACCTTAATTTTAGACGTTCACCTTATGGTTGAAAACCCAGAAAAGGTTATTGACGACTATGCAAAGGCTGGGGCAGACATCTTAACAGTTCACTTTGAAGCATGCAAAGACCCGTTTGCAGTGATTAAAAAAATTAAAGACAAAAACATGGTTGCAGGCATTGCAATCAGCCCAAAAACACCAGCACTAAAAATCAAAGACCTTCTTGATTCTGGTCTTGTTGATATGGTGACGGTTATGGGCGTAAAGCCTGGTGCTTGTGGCCAAAAATTCATTCCTGGTTCTGCTGAAAAGGTTGCTGAAATTAGAGAAATGAATGACAAAGTCTATATTGAAATTGACGGTGGCGTAACCGTTAAGAACTCTGCAATCTTAAGAAAGATGGGCGTAAATATCATTGTCAGCGGTGCCACAATTTTCGAAGCTAAAAATAAAAGAAAAGTTATCAACCAACTCAAAGGCAGAAGCTGCTTGTTTAAATGCAAAGCTCTCGTTTAATTTAATCACACATAAAACCCTCTTTCATATAATGCAATATGAAAGGGGGATTTTTTATGACAATTGTTTGCATCAAAGCACCAAAACTGATTGGGGGATTCTTAAAGTTATTTGTTAAAAACAAATCGACTAAATAATTATTTTTTAATAACTATTTATGTATTAAAAAAAGATAGCAGAAACTGCTATCTTTTTCATTTTCTATTTTAAGAAACCTTTAATAATTTCTTGTTCTGCTTCGCTTTCAGTTAAGCCCAAGGTTTGAAGTTTGACAATTTGCTCACCAGCAATTTTGCCAATAGCTGCTTCATGGATGAGTGATGCATCTGCCACTTTCGCAGTAAGTTCTGGTTTTGCCACAATATATGCACCGTCCATAATGATTGCATCACACTCGGTGTGACCATAACAGCGGTTGTTTCCATTAACAACTGACTTATAGATTTGCTTGCTCTTGTCTTTTGCAACAGCACGAGAAACCACGTGAGCAGAAGAGTCAAGACCATTCAAATCTACATTGAAGTTTGTTTCTGCATATTCTTCGCCGTCAGTCATGATTTTTTCATTGATTTCGAGTTTTGCTCCGTCACCAAGCACAGCATTTGTGTCTCTAACAGACGATGTTACACCGCCAATTTGCACGGTTTCCATTTTCATATAAGCGTTTTTCTTAAGTTCAACGTTTGTGACAGGGTTAAGCACACGTTTGCCTTTACCGTCACCGGTTCCGTAATGTTTTTCAACATATGTCACTTTTGAATTTTCACCAACAAAGAACGAGTGAATTCCATCATGTCCTTCATCTTTGTTTGAACCACAAGCAATTCCGCACCCTGCAACAATTGTAACATCACAGTTCTTGCCGATATGAAAGTCGTTGTAAACAAGGTCGTGAAGCCCAGCTTCTGCAACAATAACAGGAATGTGCACGCTTTGATTAACTGTTCCGTCTTTAATAATAATGTCAATGCCTGACTTGTCTGTTTTTGAAACAATATCAATCATTGAATTAACACTTCTTGAAACAATCTTTCCGTCTTTTCTAATGTTATATGCACCTTCTGGAATATCATGAAGGTCAGCAATTGTTTTTAAAAGGTCTTTGTCAATCTTGTTAAGTTCCATTATTGCACCTCCTCTATGTCAAGTTTTGAACAAACTGAATAAATTGTTTGAAGGTGTGGCAACACTTGGTCTTTGCTTCCAATAGTCTTAATTTCGCCATTAGATAAGATAATAACACTGTCAGCAATATCCAAAATACGTTCTTGATGTGAAATGATTATAAATCCGCATTTATACTTTGTTTTTAGATTTCTAAAAGTTTTAATCAAACTGTTAAAGCTCCAAAGGTCAATACCTGCTTCAGGTTCGTCAAAAATGGTGAGTCTGCTGTTTCTTGCAACAATGGTTGCAATTTCAATACGCTTAAGCTCTCCACCTGAAAGTGAACCATCAATTTCGCGGTCGATATAATCTCTTGCACAAAGCCCAACATCAGCGAGATATTTGCAAGCTTGTGGGGCAGAGATTTCTGCACCAGTTGCAAGCTCAATCATTCTTTTAACAGTGATGCCCTTAAACTTAACTGGTTGTTGAAATGCAAAGCTGATTCCAAGTTTGGCTCTTTCGGTGATTGACAAATTTGTTATATCTTTGCCGTTAAACAAAATCTTTCCGCTAGTTGGTTTGTTTATGCCCATAATAATTTTTGCTAGCGTAGACTTTCCAGAACCGTTTGGACCAGTCACAACAAAGAATTTGTCTTCGTCAATTTTTAGATTTATATTTTTAAGTATTGTTTTAACTTTTCCTTTTTCTTTAACAGAAAAGCCAACATCAACAAGTTCTAACATAATTTCTCCTATAAAACTCATTATAACCAAATATTGAAAATAATCAATAAAAAAGGGAATAGTGACATAAAAAAAGTTCTAGGCAAATCGCCTAGAACTGAAAAATCAAATCTTGATTATTTATCTTTTTTAGAACCTTTCATACATTTTGTGCAAACATATGCGTTTGTAACCTTTCCGTCAATTTCAACAGTTGTCTTGTGAATGTTTGGTCTAAAAACTCTTTTTGATATATTTAAAGCATGGCTACGAGAATTTCCTGCATTAGCACCTTTGCCACAAATACTACAAACACGACTCATGATTAATAACCTCCTTGGGCGAATTCTAATAATACCTTTCATATATTAACACACAATGTTGGCTTTTGCAAGTGTTTGACAGCAAATAATTTTAAAAAAATTTAAATTTTGGTAATTTTTAATATTGTAAAGTGTTGATTTTTTCTGGAATATAGTTTATTATTATGGTAAGTTTGCGGGCAAACTGATTTTTTCTTGCCCATGCAAACAGAAATAGGAGAGTGTTATGTCAGTTACCACAATCAATTCTTACGGAAAAATTTCTGTTACAGATGATTCAGTTGCTTTAATCGTTGCTCATTCAGCTTTAGACGTTTATGGCGTTGTAGACCTTGTTACAAACAAGTTTTCTGACTCTATTCGTGAACTTTTCAAAAGAAGCTATAAGCCACGTGGCATCAAAATCACAACAATTAGTGACAGAATCAATATTGACCTTGACATCATTCTTAAATATGGCGTCAGCATCAATGCGGTTGCTGAATCTGTTAGACGAGTAGTTAAATACAACGTTGAACAATTCACCGGCATGCTTGTTGACTCAATCAATATCAATGTTGTCGGTGTAAAAGTTTAGGCAAAATAGGTTTTGCTCTTTTTTGCTGTGAGCTTTTAACCTGCTTATAAAATTCAGGAGAAAATTATTAAATGGACAAATGTATTACAGGAGCTCTGCTCAGAAAAATGGTAATTTCGGGTGCAAATTACCTTGAAGAAAACAAAGAATACGTAAACTCATTAAACGTATTTCCGGTTCCAGACGGCGACACAGGAACAAACATGTCACTTACAATGAAGTCATCTGTTAAAGAACTTAACATGTGCACAACCAATGACATGGAGACCGTTTGTGACGCTATTAGCAAAGGTGCACTTAAAGGCGCGAGAGGAAACTCTGGTGTTATTTTGTCACAAATCTTAAAAGGTTTCACATCATACTTTACAAACCTTAAAGAAATTAAGGCTATTGACCTTGCAAACGCTTTAATTGAAGGTGCAAACGTTGCTTACAAAGCTGTTACAAAACCAAAAGAAGGCACAATTTTAACAGTTATTAGAGCAATGGCTGATGCTTCAATCAAGATTGCAAAGAAAGAAAGTGAAATTCAAAACTTCTTAAAACAAGTGCTTGACATCGGTGAAGAAGCATTGTCAATGACTCCAGAACTTTTACCAGTTTTGAAGAAAGCTGGTGTTGTAGACGCTGGTGGTCGTGGTCTTCTCATTATATTCAACGGTTTCTTAAAAATCGTTTCTGGTGACGAAAGCGAACTTAAGCTTCAAGCAGACACTGACAGAATTGGTGACGGTTCAGCCGTTGCTGCTGGTGGCGACTCTGAACTTGTTGACTACAACAGCTTGGCAGACATTGAATTTGCTTATTGCACAGAATTCTTCATCATCAATATCAACAAAAAGACAACCGTTGCTGACATTGACAAACTTCGTGAAACACTCATGACTCTTGGCGATTCAGTTATCTGTATCGGTGACCTTAACCTTATCAAAGTTCACGTTCACACAAACCAACCAGGCGTTGCACTCACACACGCTCTTAAACTTGGTGAACTTAATGGTCTCAAAATTGAAAACATGCTCGAACAATTTAGAGCTCTCAAAGTTAAGAGTGAACCAGAACAACTCAAAAAGATTGGTGTTGTTGCTGTTTGTGCTGGTGAAGGCCTTGCAAACATCTTTAAAGATCTCAACGTTGACTACGTAATTGAAGGCGGTCAAACAATGAACCCTTCTGCAGAAGACATCGCAAAAGCTGCTGACCAAGTTTATGCAGAAAACGTGTTCATTCTTCCAAATAACAAGAACATTGTGCTCGCAGCAGAACTTGCAAACGACCTTTCAAAGAGAAACATCTTTGTTATTCCAACAGCTTCAGTTCCTCAAGGTATCACTGCAGCAATTGCAATCAATCCAGAACTTTCTGTTGATGAAAACAAAGCAAACGTTGAAGAAATGGTTCAAAACGTTATCTCTGGTTCAGTTACTTATGCTGTTAAGTCAACTTCAATTGATGGATTCAAGCTCAAAGAAGGTGATATCATCGGTCTTGGCGAAAAGAAAATTGTTGCAAAAGGTAACAACGTAAACCAAACAACCGAAGACACAATCGAAAAACTTATGAACGACGACGTTTCAACAATCTCACTCTTCTACGGAAGCGATGTTTCTCCAGTAGATGCTGGTGCACTTGTTGACACATTGAAAGATAAATATCCTGACATCGAAATCGATTGTCATGAAGGTGGCCAACCACTATACTATTATTTAATTTCTCTTGAATAATTTTTAAAGGAATGATTAATTCATTCCTTTTTTATTGTTAAAAATTTCGACATTTGCTATAATTTTTATATGGAACTCACAGCTATTAAAGGTATTGGTGAAACAAGAAAACAATCGTTTGCTGAAAACGATATTTTTTCATGCGAAGATTTAATAGATTATTTTCCTTATAAATATTATGACTTTTCAAAAACCGAACCTTTTGCTGATGACGGCAGGGTGAGATTAATCAAAGCCACAGCTTCAGATAACCCTAAAATTGTCAAAATAAGAAACGGTCTGTCTTTTGTCACATGCAAAATGATTGACGAAGCAGGGCACTTGTTTAATGCTGTTTGGTATAATCAAACCTACATCAAATCACAAGTCTACATTGGCGCAGAGCTTTACATCTATGGCAAAAATAGTCCAAAAAAGAAAAACACATTCATTGTCTCAATTCACAAATTTACTGAAAAATTTTCAGCTCTTGGCTTGCTCCCAGTCTATAAATCAATTTCAAAAGTGGGGCAACAGACCATTCATGACACAATCAACAAATCTCTTAAACTCGTGAATTTTTCAACGATTATACCTGATAGATTATTATTAAAATATAACCTTTTAGATTTGAAGGAATCATATGAAACCATTCACAACCCAAAAACTGCAGAAGATGTTTTTTCAGCAAAAAACCGTATCGAGATAGAAAAATTGATTCCGCTATTTGCAATCAATGAATATCACAAACTTACTTCAAAAGAGCAAAAATCTCATTCTTATCAAAACACGACAGAAGTTTTTGAAGAGTTTAAAAAACTTATTCCTTTCACATTGACACCCGACCAAAAACAAGCAATTTTAGAAATGGAAAAAGATATGTCTTCAAGATTTTCTATGAACAGATTGCTGCAAGGTGATGTTGGGTCAGGAAAGACCATTGTTTCATTGTTTGGTGCCTTTTTGGCGGCAAAATCTGGTCATCAAGCAGCAATTATAGCACCAACTGAAATCTTGGCAAACCAACACTATGAAACCGCCACACGACTCTTTGGTGACTTTGGTTTTTCAATCACACTTCTCACAGGCTCAACTAAAGGAATTGAAAGAGAAGTTGCCGTGTCAAACATAGAATCAGGCAAATCAAAAATCGTTATAGGCACGCATGCACTTTTATCAGAATCAATAAACTTTGATGATTTAACTTTTATCACAATCGACGAACAACACCGCTTTGGCGTTGCTCAAAGAGCGCTTATTAAACAAAAGGGCAAGTCACCAGATATTTTGGTTATGAGTGCAACTCCAATTCCAAGAACACTGGCACTTGTGGTCTATGGAAATCTTGATATTTCCTGCATTAACAGCAGACCAAAATCAAACAATATCATTACAAATATTGTTATAAAATCAAAACAAAATGACATGTGGAATTATATTAGTTCAAAAGTTGTCACCGGGTCAAAAGTCTATGTAGTTTGTTCAAAAATTGACGAAGAAAACGAAGATGACGAAACAATCAGCTATTCAGCAAAAAACATGTATGACTATCTCTGCACAAAATTTCACAAGGCTGAAATTGGTCTCATTCATGGCAAACTTTCAAAAGAGACACAAAACAAAACCATTGAACAATTTAGGCAAGGCAAAATCAAACTCTTGGTTTCAACGACAATTGTTGAAGTAGGCGTAGACATTCCAGACGCTGACATCATGGTTATTGCAACGCCAGACAGGTTTGGACTTGCAACACTTCACCAACTTAGGGGAAGAATTGGCAGAAACGGAGCAGAAGCACACTGTTTTTGCATGGCAGACCTGTTAAACGAACATTCATATGAAAGAATCAAATATTTTAGAGATAACTCTAATGGTTTTGACATTGCAGAATTTGACCTAAAAATGCGTGGTGCTGGCTCAACATTAGGCACAAATCAATCGGGAAAAGATGGGGGAATTCTTTCAAACTTTTCAAACGAAGCATTTAAACTTGCACTTGAACTATTTAATCATATAAAACTCGAACCTAGTCTTCATGCAAAAGCTCTCAGTTTGGGAGAACAATATGAAAAATCAAATGCATATAACAAAATCATTTTAAATTAATTTGAAAATTTTTTAAATTTTTTAAAAAAACACTTGCATTTGTATTAAATATTTGATATATTACTATTGTTCTTACGAACGCGGGGGTTTAGCTCAGCTGGGAGAGCATCTGCCTTACAAGCAGGCGGTCATAGGTTCGAGCCCTATAGTCCCCACCAATATTGCTCGCACTGCACAGTAGTGCGGTGTGAGCGATTTTATTTTATGCGGGAATCGCTCACTGGTTGAGCGCTGCCTTGCCAAGGCAGATGCCGCGAGTTCGAATCTCGTTTCCCGCTCCATAAACAAAAGTGAGCGGCAGGTGAACAACTTGCCGTTTACTTTACCAATTTTTATGGCGACATAGCCAAGAGGTAAGGCACGGGTCTGCAACACCCTCACCCTCAGTTCGATTCTGAGTGTCGCCTCCATAACAAAAACACATCACTTGCTGATGTGTTTTTTTATTGCAATACGAAGAATTGAACGACTGATAAGGCAGTTCGCTCGGCTTAGCCAACGACCTTGATTTGTTTTTTATTTTTAGTATTATTTTTATAATTAAACAATAAAAAAGCCTTGAGATTTTCTCTCAAGGCTTTTTATTATGCATGTTTTTGTCTGCGTTTTCTAATTAAATGAAACACATAATAGAACAGTGAAACATATAACACAAATAGCAAAACAACCATTATTGGATACAACACAGGGCTGCCGCCAACTATGTTAAACACCAAATCATATGGAGTGCCGTCACCACGCATTAAGAACATGTAGTTATAATCAATAATAACATTTGTCACATAGGCAGCAACGCAGAATGAAAGTAAAATTGCAAATGTAATGACTATATTTTGCGTTTTCATACTAGTCATTTTTGCAAATCCAATATACAACGCTGAAAATCCAGAAATTGCATGGGTGATTCCAGAAATTACATTGTCAACTGACAAAACAGGATAACAAGCATAGTTTTGACCTGCAGCATATGTTCCTAAAATTGCGCCTAACATACCAAAAATAAATACAAAATCTAATGAAGCTTCTTTAATTTTTCCTTTGGCAAAAGCTGCAAGGGGAATTGCAATTAACTGTATGCTACACAAGAATAGTGGAAGCATTTGAAGCCAAGCCATAGCATCTTTTGATCTGAAACAAATCATTACTATTTTAAAAATTTCAAAAACATTTATTAAAATTGCAGCCCAAATCAAAACTTTATTTTTCACTTTGTCGTCTTTATCTTTATTACGAAGCCCCAGCCACACAGCCAAAACAGCCATAATTATCATTAAACTTGTAACAAACACAAGATGTTGCCAAGAAAAATAACCTTCTGGTTCTCTTTTATATCCACCAAATCCAAAAAATTCTCCCATAAAACCACCTTATCATTAGTATTATAATTCAATTATGTACAATTATGTAACATTCTGTCAAATAAATCACATAAAACAAAAACACATATTGCATACAAATAAATAATAATAACTATCAAAATTATTAATTGATAAAAAAAATATTGCATGATATACTATAAAAAACATCGTGTGGGGAATAAAATATGAAAATTTATGTAATGCGTCACGGCACAACTGTTTGGAATGAAAAGGGTATAACTCAAGGACGCACAAACAATAGATTAAGTAAAAAAGGCAAATCTTTCACTGAAGAAGTTTCTTTAACTCTTAAAGATGTTTCTTTTGACGTGATTTTTGCATCACCACTCATGAGAACTATGCAAACCGCAAATATTATCAACAAACACCATAACACCAAAATCATCAAAGACGCTCGTTTGATTGAAATTGACCAAGGCATATTTTCTGGCAAATGTTGGCGCAAGCTTTCACCAGAAGAAAAATCACTAAAATCACTTCAATCTAAAGAATGTGGAATGGAATCTTATGAAAGTGTTTATGAACGAGTAAAGAATTTTGTAAGCGAGCTTGTGGCTCAAAACAACTATAGAAATATATTAATTGTCACTCACAATGTTTGTGCAAGCCTTATTGCTGACATATTAAATCATATTGAAGTTGATTTTAACAACGCATCACACCTAAGGAACTTTCAAAACGCCGAAATTAAATGTTTTGAAGTTTAATATAGACATTATATAACAATTTAGTAGAAATAAATTTAAAATAAAAAAAGATAGTGTTTTCACTATCTTTTTTGTATGATGGCCGCACTTGTAAGGAGCAATATTATTGCGACGGAATAGCGAGAACGTAGTGGAGCGTCACAAGGCACGGATTTTATTTTGACTCTCAAAATAAAATTGCCGGAAACAAGCAATAAAAAAATCAGGATATAAAATCCTGACTTTGGTGCCGATGGCCGGACTTGAACCGGCACGGAGCTTGCACCCCGAGGGATTTTAAGTCCCTTGCGTCTGCCTATTTCGCCACATCGGCATATCTATTAAACATTATTTATTATAAACACTTTTGGTCTTTTGTAAAGTTAATTTGTTAATTTTGTAACAATTTTTTTTAATATTCAATTTTGCTATGTTTATTAATTTTTAATATGTTATAATGCCAATAGGAAAATATGCAAGGGGAAAATGTGTATGAAAACAGAAATCGAAGCAAGACTTCTTGAAATTAATGAAAAAGAATTTATTGATAAAATAAGGTCACTCGGTGCAACATTTGTCGGTGATTGGTTTATGACCAGAAATGTTTATGATATTGTCAAAAATGATGACAGCAAATGGATTAGGCTTAGAAGCGACGGCGAAAAAACAACACTAACCATCAAAGAAATTAAACATTCAGGCATTGACGGAACTTTAGAAACAGAAATCGAAGTTGGCGACTTTGACGAAACAAACACAATTTTAAACAAACTTGGTTTCTTTGCTAGGGGTTCTCAAACCAACAGGCGAATAAGATATATTTTAGATGATGTTGAAATTGACATTGATTTCTGGCCATACATTCCAACATATGTGGAGTTTGAAGCAGATAGTGCACAAAAAATTAAAGACCTTTGCAACAAACTCGAAATTGACTTTAACAAACTTATAACAATAAGTGTTCCTGAGGTTTATCTTCATTATGGAAAGAATGTTCGCGACTGGGCAAATGCATATCTAGAAGAAGATAGAAAAAACTTGAAATTTTAAATCAAAAGCAGAATCTCAACCAGAAAACTAAAAGAGCCAAAACACGGCTCTTTTTTTTGTGCAAAAATCACGTTTTGTGCTAACTTGCATAGTTTATAGCATAGGGGGAATGTATGCTTTTTAAAGGGAGTGCTGTGGCACTTGTTACACCATTTGATGAAAAAAATGAAGTTAATTATTATGAGCTAAAGCATCTAATCAGCTATCAACTTGCATCAGGCACCAAAGCAATTGTTATTTTAGGAACAACAGGTGAAGCTTCAACAATAAGCATGGCAGAACGTGAAAAAATCATAAAGTTTGCAGAGTGTGAAATAAACCACAAAGTGCCACTTATTGTTGGCACTGGTTCAAACTCAACAGACACCGCAATCACTTTAACTAGACAAGCTGAAGAACTTGGTGCAGACGGCGTGCTTATAGTTTCACCATATTACAACAAATGCAATGATGACGGCATTTTAAAGCATTACAAAGCTATTTCAAGACAAACAAATCTTCCAATAATCATTTATAATGTTCCATCAAGAACGGGTGTTAATATTTCTCCAAAAACAGTGCTTAAACTTTCAAAAATAAAAAACATCGTTGGCATAAAAGAAGCGAGCGGAAATTTAAATCAAGTGGCAGAAATTTGCAAGTTTGCATCAAAAAACTTTATGGTTTATTCAGGTGATGACCTGCTTACACTTCCAATGATGTCGATTGGAGCAAGTGGTGTGATATCCGTCACCGCAAACTGCTATCCTGAACACATGCAAATGATGTGCAACTATGCACTTTGTGGAGACTTTTTTAATGCCAAACTTTTACACGAACGACTATTTGAAATAAACAAGGCACTATTTCTAGACATAAACCCAATTTGCATAAAATATTATCTTTCTCTGCTTGGTTTTAATGTTGGAAAAACAAGACTTCCACTTTCAGCTCCAAACCAAGAAATAAAACAAAAATTAAAGGAAGTTAAAAACAAATATGAAAATTAGAATAGGTATTGTTGGTTATGGCAATCTGGGAAAGGCTATTGAACAAAATATTTTGGCTAATTCAAAATATAAACTTGTGGCTATATTTTCACGCAGAATGACAACTTCAAAATTTGGAACAATTGTTGAACCATATGAGCATCACAGATTTTATAAAAACAAAATTGACATAATGTTTCTTTGTGGCGGTTCACTTAAAGACACTGAATATCAAACAAAAGAAATTGCAAGACATTTTGATTGCATCAATTCTTTTGATACACATTCAAAAATAATTTCTCATGTCACAACCCTTGAAAAAATTTGCAAAGAAACCCGTCATCGTGCCATTGTTTCATGCGGTTGGGACCCTGGACTTTTCAGCATTATGCGTGCATATTTTTTTAAAATTAGTGACAACTTTCCACACACATTTTGGGGCAAAGGCATAAGCATGGGGCATAGTGACGCTATCAGACAGGTTGACGGAGTTGATGACGGCGTGCAGTTTACAATTCCCAACAAAGAAGCGGTTTTGCTTGCAAAGAAGAATAAGCTTGGTGATAACATTCCAAAACACTTTAGAGAATGTTTTGTTGTTTCAAAAGTTAAAAACAAAGCAAAGATTGCAGAGCAGATTAAAAATATTCCAAACTATTTTCATGGTCAACCAACTAGCGTCACATTTGTAGATGAATTAAACCTTGCAAAACTAAAAAGCAAAATGATTCATGGCGGAGAAGTGATAAGTGCTTTTAACATGAATAACAACAAGTTCTCAATGAGCTTTAAAACAAAAATGTCTTCAAATCCTGACTTCACTGCAAAAATCATGACCTGCTATATTCAAGCGATAATTTCACTAAAAGAAAAAGGCATAACTGGAGCATTTACCTCATTAGACATTCCAGTGTCAATGCTATTTGAAGACAGATTTAAAATGATAGATAAATTTTGCTAAAAAAAAGATATAAGCGAATTGCTTATATCTCTTTTTCATTATGCCAAAACTGTTGGCTTTTTATAAATGATTGTGCAAACAAGGTCAACAACCCAGCAAATTACTGAACCTGGGAAAATCCACAAAATTCCTGCAACGAGCATTAATGTATTTTTTGTGTCAATACCTTTGCAAATTCTGTATACAGCCCAAGCAATATTTAGCATTGGTATGCAAAGAATAAGTTTCAAAATCCAAGGTAAGTTATCAAATGCTTTTACTACATCTTTCATTTTTTGTTCTCCTTTATAATTTTATTTATATTCCACAAAAAATCAGTTTAGACTAATTTGTGAAATAATTTACACTAAAATTATACAACCATATAAAAAAACAAGTCAATAATAGTTTTTATTATATGGTGATTTTTAAAAAAAATATTACAAAATTGCAAAAATTGTATCATTAATTGTTTGAATTTGATAAAGTGTTTGATATAATCAAATTAGAAATTTAACAAAGGAGAATGTGCTATGGCAAAAAGAAAAGCATCTGCAGATTATTTTGGTTTAGGTCGTCTTATCAGCTTAATTCTTGCAATCATTCCTTTCACAGCTTGGCTTTTGGGTGTGGTTACAAGATTTAAAGAAGGCAAATATGTTGCTGGTATCATCCGTATTTTTGGCGGCTGGCTTATTTGGCTTCTTGACCTTGTATTCATGATTAAAGACAAACACATTTTGAGACTTTTAAACGTATAGTTTAAAGCAGACACCCTTTAATGGGTGTTTTTTTATTGCAAAATTTTGCGTTTTTGTCAATAAAAATCGACATTTTATTGATTTTTAATAACACATGTTTTATAATACATAGTGAATTATTATTACTATAAAGGAAGATTTTTTATGATTACAGACAAACAACTTAAAGCTCTTTGGAAAGACTTTTTTACAAAACATGGATTCGTTCAAATTCAAAACAGTTCAGTTATTCCAGAAAATGACCCAACTGTGCTTTTTACAACTGCAGGTATGCACCCACTTGTGCCATATCTTTTAGGTGAAAAACACCCTCAAGGCAATCGTCTTTTCAACACACAACGTTGCATTAGA
>JAZOTD010000017.1:0-21211 GCA_045657465.1 Clostridia bacterium
ATTCGTTTCCTTGATCCACCACTTCACGAATTCGTTCCACACGAAGAAAAAGATATCGAACTTCTTGCAAAAGCTCAAGGCAAGACTGTTGAACAAGTTAAAAACATTATTGCTTCACTTCAAGAATTCAACCCAATGATGGGTCACAGAGGTTGCCGTCTTGCTGTAACATATCCTGAAATTGCTGCAATGCAAACAAGAGCTGTTATGCAAGCTGCTATCAATGTTCAAAAGAAACATGCTGATTGGAAGATTGTTCCAGAAATCATGATTCCACTTGTTGGCGAAGTTAAAGAACTTAAATTCGTTAAAGATGTAGTTGTTGCTACAGCTGACGAAGTTATCGCTAAAAACGGCTTAACAAAAGAACAAGTTCCATATCATGTTGGTACTATGATTGAAATTCCAAGAGCTGCGCTCACAGCTGACGAAATCGCTAAAGAAGCTGAATTCTTCTCATTTGGTACAAATGACCTTACTCAAATGACATTTGGTTTCTCTCGTGATGACGCTGGTAAATTCTTGGGTTCTTACTATGAAACAAAGATTTATGAATCTGATCCATTTGCAAAACTTGACCAAATCGGCGTTGGCAAACTTGTTAAAATGGCTGCAGATCTCGGCAAATCTACACGTCCAAACATTAAACTTGGTATTTGTGGTGAACACGGTGGTGATCCTGCATCTATCGAATTCTGTCATAAGGTTGGCTTGACATATGTTTCTTGCTCACCATTCAGAGTTCCTATTGCAAGACTTGCTGCTGCTCAAGCTAACATTAAATATCCAAGAAACTAATTTTTTTGGTAGGTAATTAAAATCTAGGCAACTTGCCTAGATTTTTTCATGCATAAAATTTTTTTGAAATCAAAAACTAAAATAAAATTCGGTTTTATTTTTTTTGATTGGTGTTTTGTTTGACAATATTTTGCAAAACAAATTATAATTATTTTGTAATATTATTTAAAATTTTACTAAAGTAAAAGTGGGTGGAATTTTTATGTTTAAAAAGTTAAAAAAGATTTTAATGGTTTTATTGATTGTTCCTATGATTTTTGTTTTTGGTGCTTGCAAAAATAAAGATGATGATGGTGATAAAACAAAAAATCCAACAACACAAACTCCTGGAAATCAAGAACCATCAAATCCAGACAGTCCTGGAGGCGGTGCAGATCCAGTGGGTAGTGGTTTTTCGGTTTATTTTGACTATAATTTGCCAGAAAACTACAATCTTATTGAAAGCACTTCAGTTGATAAAGAAGTGGGGGGAAATGTTGCACTTCCAGCGATTCAAGATGAAAATTTAAACAAATATTTCTTGGGTTGGTACGATAAAATTACTGGAGATAAAGTTGAGACCAGCGTGACTGGCGAAGATAAAGAAAAAATTTATCTTGAAGCAAAATGGAATGATGTTGATTTGAAAAATTATTACTACACACCAGGCTTGACTTTTGAACTCACTACAGATTTGGAAGAGACTACAATTGTTGCAGTTTCTGGATACAATGGAACTGCTAAAAACTTAATTTTGCCAAAGTTGTATGAAGTTGAAGAGGGTGTGAGTTTTTCAGTTAGAATGATAGCAGATGAAGCATTTAAAGAATTAGATATCGAAAAAGTGTTTTATTTTGCTGATGGTATGATTATTGGCAATAATGCATTTTCTGGCTCAAATCTTTTGTCATTTGATTTTGGAAAAACTGTTTATTTGGGTGAAAATTCATTTGCAAACACAAAACTTGATTCTGTGACTTTAGGTGCACTTACAGAAACAATTTCAAGTAATGCTTTTGCTGATTGTATGGCACTTGAAAGTGTAGATTTTTCAGCAGTTTCATTGATTGATACAATTCCACAAGCAATGTTTGTTCGTTGTGAAAATTTGACTAATGTTAAACTTTCTTCGTCAATTAAAAATTTGGAACTTGCAGCATTTAGTGGATGTTCAAAACTTTCAAATCTTGCCTTTTTGGACGGTGTTGAATCAATTTCAGCAAGTGTGTTTAAAGATTGTGTTGCAATAAAAACACTTGTGATTCCAGCTTCAGTAACTGAACTTTCAAGCGTTGCATTTGAAGGTGTGAGTGTTGATAATTTAAGTGTTTATGATTTGTTTGCAGCAACATCTCAACATACTTTTGAATCTGTTTATGGTGATTTGTCTAAAGCTAAAAATGTTTCAATTTTAGGTGAAAATGTTACATGTGTGACAGAAAAATATTTTGCTGATAGAACCACATTAATTTCTCTTAACATGGCAGAGTCTGTTGTTACTGTTGAAAACAATGCTTTTTCTGGTTGTGTTAATTTGGCATCAATTGAGTTTTCGTCAGAATTGGATATTTTGACATTTAACACAAATGCAGTTACGGACACTGCTTGGTATAAAAGCTTGAATAAAGTAACTTATCTTGGAAATGCATTATTCTATGTTCCTGAAACAACAAGAGGTGCATTTGTTGTTAAGGCTGGAACTGAAGTGATTAGTGCAAGTGTGTTTGAAAATAACACAAATATTGTAAAAGTGACCATTCCTGCATCTGTTGAAATTATTTCAGCTAATGCGTTTTATGGTTGTTCGGCTCTTACGACAGTTGAAATTTTAGACGGTTCAAATTTAAGATTAATTGCTAGAAATGCGTTTAAAAATTGTGAATCATTATCTGGTGAATTTAACATTCCAAAGACTGTTACAAATATTGTGGCTGAAGCCTTTGTAGGTACAAAAATTTCAGCATTCAATGTCGAAACTGGTTCAACAACATATGCTTCAGTTGATGGCGTTTTGTTTAATAAAGATATGACCACACTTCACATGTATCCAAGTGCAAAAACAGGAACTATTTATGTTGTTCCTGACACCGTTACGTTGGTGAAAGATTATGCGTTTATGAATAATAGAAATCTTAAGTCTATTGTGGTTAATTCAAATCTTTCATTTGAAAGCATAACAGGATTCACCAATGCGATTACAAATATGAACAATGGTGGAAAGTTCTATATTTTGTCATCAAATGACAATGTTAAAATTAATCCTTATGATTTGAAAGTTAAGCTTTGTTATATGCTTGGTGATGAAGATATCTCATATGAAAAATCAGGAGATGACTACAATTTTAGTATTGCAGAAGGTAGTACAAATAAATTTTTAAATGGGTTGTATTTTGTTAAGGTAACAGATACAGATGCTGACTTGTATTTTGTGCTTGAAATTAAAAATGTTTCTGGTGAAACATTTGTTATTAACACTGTAACTCAAGTAAAATAAGGCATTTAGAAAGGATCAATAATAAAAAGTATGCAAATTGCATACTTTTTTTTATTTTTTAAAGGGAATTTGTAAGTTTAGACGAAATTAATTAGTATATGCAATTTGTTAAAAAATTATACAACTATTTTGGAGGCAATGTTGGAAAAAAATTCATTTGAAGATTTTAAAACTGAACTTAAACAAAAAAATGATATGGTTGCCGTTGCTTCAAAATATGTTTCTTTAGAAAGAAAAGGTAGATATTATTGGTGCAGATGTCCATTCCATGGTGAAAAAACACCATCTCTTTGCATAAATGACATCGACAATATGTTTTATTGTTATGGTTGTCATGTTGGCGGAGATGTGATTAAGTGGGTTATGCAAATCGAATCTCAAACATTTGTTGAAGCGGTTAAAACCCTTGCATCTTGGGCAAATATGGAAGTTCCTGAAAGTTTGGAAAATAACGGAAATGGAACAGATATTGCACTTGCCAAGAAACGTAAAGACAGGCTTGTTTCTCTTATGAAAGAAACTGCAATGCATTATCATCAAAACCTTGAAAAACCATCTGCAGGTGCTGCACGTGAATATATGAAAAAGCGTCAGCTTGATGGTTCAACCGGAACAAGATTTGGAATTGGTTTTGCTGATGGATATAATGATCTTCCAGACTTTTTGAGAAAGCAGGGTTACACCAATGAAGAAATGCTTGCAGTTGGTGTGGTTAAGCAAAAAGATGGCAGGGTGTATGATCCACTCGCAAACAGATTGGTGTTTCCAATTATTGATATTTATGGAAATGTTATTGCATTTGGTGGAAGAACTCTTGAAGCACACCCAAATTTTGCAAAGTATTTAAATACTGCGGAAACAGAGTTGTTTAATAAGAGAAACACTCTGTATGCAATTAACTATTTGAAAAAACAACGTCAACAGGGGCCTATTCCTTATGTGATTGTGGTTGAAGGTTATATGGACACCATTTCACTTCACAAAGCTGGTTTCACGATGACTGTGGCTAGCATGGGTACTGCGCTGACTCAAAGTCAGGCGAAGATGATTAAGCGATTTGCTGATAAGGTTTATATTTGCTATGACGGAGATGCTGCTGGGCAAAATGCAACGCTTCGTGGTCTTGATATTTTGAGAGAAAATGGGCTTGATGTTATGGTTGTGCAATTGCCTGACAAGTTTGATCCAGATGATGTTATTAAAACACATGGCAGAGAAGGTTATCAAAAAATCCTTGATGAATCTTTGCCACTTATGGAATTTAAACTCACTTATTTAAAAGGGTTGTATGATATCACTACATATGATGGCAGAGTTAAGTATTTAAATGATGCGATTGAAGTTCTTTCAAATATTCGTGATTCTGTTGAGCGTGAACTTTATATTCCGCTGGTGAGTGAAATTGCACAGACAAATCTTGATTTTATTCGAAGGCAAATTGACAAAGTTGTTTCAGGAAAACCAATTGTTGATGATATAAAAACGGCACTTTCAAACGTGAAAAAAACTGAAATTGTCAGTGATGAAAATTTGGATGAAACTGTAAACAATGCTGTTATTAGTGCTGAAAAATACATTTTATGTGCTATTCTTCACAAAAAGCCATATGCGTATTTTAAGACTGATGTGACATATTTGTTTTCAGGAAAACGCAGAGAAATTTATAAGATTATTTATGAGCTATTAAAAACCAATCCAGAAGTTAATTTGGTCGAAAAATTATATAGTGATTATGCTGATGAAAATCAGTCAATGATAGTGGACATAATTAACTATAGCGCAAAAGCTGCTGAAGATGAGGCCAATGAAAAACGTTATTATTATGATTGTGTTTGGGTTGTTTATAAAAACTATTTAGAAATACAAAAAGAAATTTTAACAAATGAATATGCAAGTCTTGTGGATAATGTTCAACGCAAAGAAATACACACAAAGTTGCTTGATATTATGACTAAACTAAAAAACAAAAAGGTGGATGAATTATGAACAGAAAAGAGAAAATAGATTTTGAAGTCGAGAAGATGATTGAACTTGGCAAAAAGAAAGGTGAGATTTCAATGGATACCGTCACCGAAAAGTTTGCTAACCTTAATCCTGATGAAATTGAAGAGGTTTTGAAAAAAATTACTGATTCAGGCATCAAAGTTAATGAAGATACAATTGTTCCTGAAGATGATGAAGAGATGGAAAAACTCATGAGTCAGGTTTATGTTGATGACCCAGTGAAAATGTATCTAAAGGATATTGGAAAAGTTCCTCTTTTGACACAAGACCAAGAAATTGAACTTGCAAAGCGTATGGCAGAAGGTGACGAAGATGCAAAAAGACAACTTTCTGAGTCAAACCTTAGACTTGTTGTCTCTATTGCAAAAAAATATGTTGGTCGTGGAATGCTTTTCTTGGATTTGATTCAAGAAGGAAACTTTGGTCTTATGAAAGCAGTTGAAAAATTTGACTACACAAAAGGTTTCAAATTTTCAACTTATTCAACATGGTGGATTAGACAAAGCATCACAAGAGCTATTGCTGACCAAGCTAGAACTATTAGAATTCCTGTTCACATGTTTGAAACAATCAACAAACAAAAGAAAGTTACTCGTGACCTTTTCCAACAATTAGGAAGAGAGCCTTCTGTTGAAGAAATTTCTAAACAAATGGGTATTCCTGTTGAAAAAGTTATTGAAATTCAAAAGATATCACAAGACACTGTTTCTCTTGATACTCCTGTTGGTGAAGAAGAAGATTCAACTCTTGGAACATTTATTCAAGATGAAAATGCAATTTCTCCAGCTGATTCTGCATCAATCATGATGCTTAAAGAACAACTTATGGAAGTTCTTGCAACACTTACTCCACGTGAACAAAAAGTTATTATGCTTCGTTATGGCATTGAAGATGGTCACACAAGAACATTGGAAGATGTAGGCAAAGAATTTAGCGTAACAAGAGAACGTATTCGTCAAATTGAAGCAAAGGCGCTTAAGAAACTTAGACAACCATCTAGAAGCAAAAAACTTAAAGATTACGTTGACATTGACAACAGATAAGGAAAAGATGAAAACTTTTAAACGAATAAGAAAACTTCAGGAAGCTGTGCTTTTTGCGTGTGACAAGCCTGATTTGGTGGTTGCTGACATTGCAACTGATCATGGATATTTGGCAGAGGTTCTTTCAAAGAATGAAAAAGTTTCTAAAATTATTGCAACTGACATTAGCAAAAAGTGCTTAAGTAAGGTTGAAAGACTTGTTAAAAAATGTGCACTTGAAAAAATTGAAACACGACTTGGTGATGGTCTTGAACCTATTGAAATGGTTGATATTGCGGTTATTGCAGGTGTTGGTGGTTTTGAAATAATCAAGATGCTAGAAAATCAAAACAATTTGGGCGATAAAAACAAATGTAATTTGTTTGTTTTGCAGCCAGCACAAAACATTGTTGAATTAAGACAATGGATTTTTGGTAAAAAGTTTTTAGTGTTGAAAGATTATGTTATTGAAGATGCTGACAGGTTTTATCCAATTGTGATTATTGATGTTTCAAAAACTGAAAAAAATGAACCATCTGTTAAAAATTTGTGGATTGGCAGAGATGCTGAAATTGAAAAAGGAGACTTTGACAAGTTTTTGATTGATCAACTTGATTATTTGAAGTTTTTGGACGAACTTAAAGAAGAACGAATTTTGCAAGACAAAATTTTGCAAGATAAACTTGAACTTAAAAAATATATTGAAAAACAAATCAAAAAATGATAGACTATGCAAAGAGAGGTTATTATGATTGAAAAGATTTTAGATTATCAAAAAGTAGAAGCTGAAATTTTGAACCTTGAAAGTGAACTTTCAAAGTCAAAAGACAGAGAAAAAGCGGTTGAAATTCAACAAACAATGAAAAATCAACATGCTAGACTCTTAACTTTGGAAAAATTGGCTGAAAAAGTTAATGGTTCATACAAAAAAGCAGTTGATAAATACAATGAATATATGAAAAAACTTGAATCTCTTGAAAAAGAACTTGAGGGGGCAGATGAAACAAAAGTTGCTGTTTATGAAAAAGCTTACAAAGACTTTTTTGCAGTGGCAAACACCCTTGAAAAAGATATTGCTCAAATGTACTCACAAGTTCAGCAAATTAACAGAGAATATGAAGAGATTATCAAAAAATCAAAGACTGACAGAGAAAAGTTTGATAAGTTTAGAACTTCTTATGCAAAGTTTAAGGCAGAAAGAGAACCAAAAATTGAAGAGTTTAAATCAAAGCTAGCAAGTCTTAAAAAGAATGTTGATTCAAAGCTTTTTGACAAGTATATGCAAAAGAGAGAGGGCAAGTTGTTTCCTGTTTTTGTAGCGGTAAACATGAACAAATGCGGTGGCTGTCGAATGGAGATTTCGGCATCAAAACTTGCGTCAATTAAAAACAATGAATATGGCGTGATTGAGTGTGAAAATTGCGGAAGATATATCTATCAAAAATAGGCGAACAAACGCCTATTTTTTTATGGTCAAAAGTTTAAAATTTAGCAAAAAGTGAGCCCCCAAAATGGTTGATTGTCGAATAAAAAATTTTCTTAAATTTTCTTTTTGAAAAGTGTCAAATTGCTCCTATTTTATTTGTTAAAATAAAATAGTTTTGGTATACTAATTAATGTATAGAGCTATAAGCAAAATAGGTTAAAAGGAAATACGTTTTATGAAAAATCAAACAAAGTCAAAAGAAGTAAAAAATTCAAAAAAGACTGTGGCAAGCAAGGCTAAAAAAACAAAACTTTCGGTTAAGCTCAAGGCACTCATTTATTCAACAGTGTCTCTTGTTTGCGTTGCCGGAATTGTGCTTGGCATCGTGTTTGGAATTAAGGGGAAAGGTGATGAACCACCAACAAATCCAAATGGTCCAAACTCAGGCATCAAGTTTTCTGCAGCTCAACAGCTTTTGGCTGATGACATTTCAAGCAATGTGAAATACACAGTTGCAGACATTGTGACTGCAGTGCCATATTCAAGCGAATGTACGGTTGAAGATTTGACTCGTTTTGGTGATAACTATTTTGCGTATACTGATGAGAGTGGAAATGAACAATTTTGGACATATTCAAAAAAAGATGGCGTTCCAACAAAAGCTAGAAACATAACAAGTTCGGTTAATGGCTTTGTTGATGGCAGTGCAGTGGGTTATGAAATCAAAGGTTTCAATGGCGACTATGTTTTGATTGCAAACTTATATTCATCAGATCCATTTTCTGGAAATGAATATACAGAAGTTGTTTTTAGATTAATTTCAATCAAAAATCCAGAAATGCCAAGAGAAATTTTTAGATTTGACACTCGTGGCAAAGAATACACAATGTATGATGATTTCTTTGTTTTGAAAGACAATTATTTTGCAGTTGCATATTATAGTGAATTTAATATTAGCAGGTTAACAGCTAATTGGAATGTTTATTACTATAGCTATAGTGATGCGTTTATTAATCAAGAGTATGAATATCAAAATAATTCTGTTAGTGGAATCAATGTGCAACTCGAAGAAGAAAATTTTAAGTGGCAATTCAATAACAATGGTTTTTATATCCTAAATGAAGGGGAATATAGTTATTATTCAGTTAGCAAAAATGGCTTTGCTAAAATTGAAAAAGAAATTGAACTAAACAATAATTCAGAAATTGACGTTGATTATAGATTTATCGAAATTTCAAAAGATAGACTTTTGGTTGAAAAGGTTGATTATGTTGAAACTGTTTCTGAGTTTACAGCAAACACAATCAAAGAAGAATCAAGAACGCAAGCTGGTGTGTTCACTCATGCGAATTACACCTATGAACTTTATGACACAAGTGGTTATAGTGCAGAAGTTGTGTCATTAGAAACAAAAAATGGTTATCCAAAACTTGCAAGTTTACCAAAATCATTTGAAATGATTGATGACCACTATGTGATTGTTTATCAAAAAACTGCTAATGATAGAACTCTTGAAGAAAAATATGTTGTTTCATATTTTAACAAAAATCAAAATGAAGTGGCAAGCTTTGAAACAACTCTTGAAAATGAACATATTGTTTATGCAAGTTCAAACACTTTTGTGACTGAACAGAATATCTATCAACCAAAAAACAGCGTCAAAATGACAAAACTTTTTGATTTTGCTGGTAAAGATTTTGTGATTAATGCAAATCAAACATTTAATCAAGATTATTTGATTTTAACAAATCTTGCTCAAACCAAAGCGGGAATCATTGATGTTTGGGGCAATGTTTTGATTGACCCAACAACAAGTGATTATAGCAAAATTGTTGAAATTGTTGGCAGTCATTGTGTGGCACAAGTTGGTTCAAATGAAACTTATTTGGTTAATTTAAAGACACTTTCAGAACCAAAACAAATTTCAAACTATGTTGCGTCAAATGTAGTTGGCAAGGGCACTGGTCTTGTGACAATAAAAGATGCATCTCTTCAACAATATGAACTTAAAAACATGAATGGGGCAAAGCTTCTCGATGGCTATGACATTGTCAAGTTTAACACACCAAACATGCTTGCGGGACACGAAGTTTTGGAAGTTGTCACAACAAAAGATAGGTCAAAACCAAGCCATTATATTGTATTTAAAAATGTTAACAAAAACGAAACAAGTTCTTATGTTAGTTATGCATTTTCTGAGTCTAATGGTCAAGATTTGTCACCAGTTGCTGACACATATGCAACATCTGTTGATTTTACAGCCAAGTATTGGAATGACACTTATGGTGATACTGATATAATTGGAACGGCTTCTGTATCTCAAGCAAAACACCCAACAGTAACTGCACAATTGAAGGATAGTTGGTGTACATATGATGGAAGTATTTATATGAAAACTTCTAACAATGGCTCTCAGCTTGGAATTCAAGATTTATATTTTAGTTGTTATATGGCATCAATAGATAATCCAATAACTTCTCCGTATTGGACATATAAATTGGGATATAACGTATCTTCATTATATTCAAACCCAACAGTTACACTTGATAAAACAAAAAATTATGGTTATAAGATTGTTTTTAGAATTAACTATGTAAATGAAAAAACATTTATTGGAATTGTTATTAGTTCTGATTACAGTGGTGTGCAAATGGATTATGCACATGATAGTCAGGGTGGTAGTCGTATGCGACATGAAATAAGTTTTTCCGCAAAATCTAGAGAATATGATAGTACTGCTCGAAAGCAACGCTATCCAATGTTTGATGATAATGTAAATAAAGTTAATACATTTAATACGACAGTTAGCAATCCAGATTGGGAATGGAATGAGGATATGAATCTAGACACTTCTAACTCTCAAATATATCACAAACCAAGAGTGAATGGATCTGCCTCAATTGTTGCTCCATCTGTTGAAGATGTTGGCACTAATTTAAAATATGGTCATTTGTCATATTGGAGATATAGCGTGAATGGCAGTGGAACTGCTGACTATCTATATTATAATAAAACATATTACAATGATTCAAATATAGCTAAAAGTGGATATACATTAAGTGGAACTCTTAATCCTAATGGCACATATACATTTACTAGCACATTCAATGATTATTGGTATTCATATTTCTTTGCTTATTATGTAGAGAACACAGCAGATATTTATTTAAACGATACACTTTATCAAGATAATTGGGGAACTACTCAATTAACAAATGCATTTAGCATGCCAACTAAAACCGGTTATAATTTTGCAGGTTGGTCATTTACGGGTCTTGTTGATACATTAGAGTTCTATGGAGTTGAAAAAGCTCATACCGCCACATTCTATAAGGCTGATGGCACGTCAAAAGTTGTGACTTTTGAACAAGATGTTGATGAAAATGGCAACAAGCTTGGCACAGGATATTTACCAGCACAAGAAGGTTACACATCAGTTAAATTTTCATGGTTAACTGAACCACATGAGTCAGAAGTTTATATTGAAGAAGTTTTCACTCCAAAAACATATACAATAACTCTTGATCATGATATTCAAAGAACATTCACAAATGCGGGAACTTGTGAAATTTATTATAGATATGATGATGGATTTTATTTGGACTTTGATTTCACTTTGAGAATGACTGAAACTGAAAACCCAATCACAATGCCAATTGCAGTTGGTTATAAAACTGAAGCACAATACACATTTACACCTGATTTGATAACCTATGGTTTAACTGGTGGTGAGGGTAATTTGTATGTCACGTGGGAAGATGAAGATGAAATTGAAATGATTAACAATTTCGTTGAAAACTATCATTGGCGATCAGCCGAAGCACCTTGGACTGCAATTCATTACACCGTTGTGTGGGAAAATTATTGCAGGCAAGAAGAGACAATAACTGAAGAAACCAAGCTTGTTGCTTATGATGAAGTGTTCTCGCTACCAGTTCCACCTTCGCTATATCATGACTTTACTGGTTTTATTGTAACTTCAACCCCTGGTGGTGGCACTGCATATTATGGTTCAAGTTCGTCAAATTTGATTGAATTTTCTAGCACTGAATCTCTTGTTTTATCAGAACTTGAAAATGGTGCGTCATATCTATACTTTAAAAACTTGTGGCAAGATGTTAATCCAGAATTTTCAGCGGCTGACTCTCACGGAAATGTCATAATTTCAAGTAATTGGATTGGCAAACAATACACCGTTGAGTTTGAAATGAATGGCGGAACGCCAATTGACTCAATAACATGTTATTATAACTCATCTCTGTTGGGTTCATTGCCATCAATTCCTGCAGTTCCATACAAAGTGGGTTACAACTTTGCTGGTTGGGACGTTTCTGGAATGGACACAGCACCAGGAAAAGTTATTTATGAAAACACCACAGGTGATGATGTTTATGTTGATGGATTTACACAATCGGTTTCACTTGATGCAACATACTCTCAAGCAACATTTAACAACTTGAGCGGAACTGAAGGCACGGTTGTGTTCTCGGCTAGGTGGACACCTGCGACTTATAGCATTGTTTATGATTTAAGCTGTGTTGATGCCAGTGGCCTTGAATATTCTTCACCAAGTCTTCAAAACGGCGTTGGTTGGCTTGGAACGGAAAACCATCCATCTTCTGCGGTTTATGAACAATCATTCTATGTTGACACTCCTGACCGAAGTGTGTGGCCATTAGGATTTCAATTTGCTGCTTGGATTGTTGATGGTTATGGATCTGGTGCAGAATTCTCGACTGCTGCTAATGGAAATTATACGAACTTGAGCGTCCCTGGTGGTGGCGTGCCAATGTATAATATGGAAAGGATTTATTTTAGAAATCTTGGTGCGAATGAAGGGGATGTAATTACCATTAAAGCAATGTGGGCTGGTAATACCTATAAAATCACGTATGATCTAAACGGTGAAAATGCGTCACAATCAGGCGGTTCTAGTTTTAACCAAACTAGTATTTCATTTGGTAGTTTAATTTGGGTTACAGATCCAACACGAATTGGTTATACTTTCATTGGTTGGTCGCTTTCTGGCTTATCTGACGAAGTTGATCATTTTTATGACAATCCAAGTTTTCCAAATCAGATTACATTTAATTCTATTAATGGAAAATATTATGATGACACTAATCCAAATAATGATATTATTCCATCACCAAATTCGGCTTTAACGTTTAAAAACTTAAATCATATTGAAGGGTTAACAGTTACACTTACAGCGCACTGGACGCCTAATAACTATAACATCACTTATCATTATGCGAAAGATGCAACGTTTAGCACGTTCCCAAATCTTAATAAAATAAACACAATTGCTAATATGCGATATTCAAAGACTCACACTGTGACTTATGACAGATATTTCAAAACTTTGGGTGTTGGTGCTATTGAAACTGACACAACAATTGTTGCTCCAACAGGTTACAAGCTTGTTGGATGGATGATTTTTGTTAATCATCAATATGAATCAACTTCAACATCTGTAACGATGACATTCCTTGAAAATTATTTTGAATATGCAAATTCTGATGTTTTGTTTGACTATGCATTTGCGAGTGATAACCGTCCAATGTATGTCACTACAGTGGGGGATATGCATGCATATGCGGTTTATGAAAGCATTCAAATTACGGTGAAGTATTATGCACCTGACCCAGCTGCGGCAGGGTATAATGATGGTGCTTGTATCAACGATTTGTCAACATATACATTCCAAAATCAAGCAACGTTTGCATATGGTGCTTCTGTTAGACACTCAAAAATGTTGATGGATGGTGTTCATTTTTCAACTAACTATTTGATTTCACCAAACCTTTATGTTGAAGGTGGTATGTGGAAGTCTTACACAACTTACCAGTTTAACAGCACATCATATTACACCTACGCAGGTGTTTCAATGCCTTGGGGCTTGTCAAACAACCTTTGCCATGATCCAGACAACCCAGTGTTCTATGCTTACGCTGAATATAACGAAGATTATGATGGGGATATTGATAAGTTACAGTTTCAAGCTTCTAGTTTATCAGATAAATATGGTAATATACTTACTGTTTGGGTTGTTTCTGCGTATGCAAGTGAGGAAACTTCACTAAAGATTCCAAACAGATATAATAATGGATATTATGATTTGCCGGTTTATTGTGTTGGTAGTTTTGGCGAATCTAATATTGTTTCAATCACAATTCCTAGCAATGTTGTTCAAATTAATTCACAAGCATTTATGAATTGTTTTAGTCTAGAAAATGTAATTTTTGAACCTAACAGCAAGTTGGATGCTATTGGTGGTTATGCTTTTGAAGGTTGTTCTAATTTAACATCATTTGACATGCCTGATAGCGTAACAAGTGTTGGTTGGTATGCATTTACTTATACTGCTTTAAATTCAATTCATCTTTCAAATTCATTAACAGTTTTGTCGGAATATATGTTTGATAATTCAAGCATTTCAACAATAGAAATTCCTAATAGTGTGACAGATGTTTATTTAAATGCTTTTAATGACTCTGCTTTAACAGAACTGCATATTCCTGCAACGGTAACTTATGTTTACTATGGAGAGTCAAACTTTATTTCTTTACAGAATCTTGAAGAAATCACTGTTGACCCTGCAAATCCATATTATGACAGCAGAAATAACTGCAATGCAATCATTGAAAAAGCTTATGGTGGGATTCTTGTTTTAGGCTGCAAAAATACTCAGATACCTGAAGGAATAAAAAGTATTGGTCCAAATTCCTTCTATAATTCATTAATCGGTGAAGATGAAAGAACACTGATTATTCCAGAAGGTGTTGTGGAGATAGGTATTGGGGCATTCCTAAATTGTGAGTATTTGTCAAAAATTGAGTTTCCAACTACGCTAAAATATATTTCTGACAGTGCATTTGCATGGTGTACTTCACTTGATAATGTGATTTTGCCAAATAATATTGTTGTGATTGATTTGTATTCATTTTATCAATGTTCATCATTGACTTCAATTGTGATTCCAGGTGATTCTGGAAATGTTTATGTTGGTGATGCTGCATTTGCAAGTTGTTACTCACTTGAATTCATTTTTGTTGAAGAAGGTGTGACATATCTTGGATCTTATGCATTTGCTGATTGTGGAACTGATAGCTATACGCAAGTTTGTGTTTATTTGCCTAGCACATTGCAAGATGTTGGTTCATATATATTTGATGGGTTTGGCAGTTATTCACAATATCAAGACAGAATTTATTTTGGGTTGTCTTCATCGGCCGTTAATGAAAGAGTTAATAATGGTTATTGGAGTGATTGCTGTCTACTTAATGAATATGATTATACTGCTATTGATGCAAGTATCACTTATTATGGCACTCCAAAGGGTGCATATAGTGCAATATTAAACTATACAGACTACTATTATTATACATGGATGTTTAGTGTTACTGGTGATGATTATGACCCTTATGTTATAGCAACTAGATATATCGGTGATGAATCTGAGGTTACGGTGCCTGCAGTTGCTAAAGAGTTTGCGTCTGGAAACGATATGAGCAGTGTTGAAGTTTTGAATGTTGGAATGAATGTTGAATCGTTAACATTTAATACTGAGCCTAGCAGTTTAACTCAACTTAATTTGACTTATGGGCTTAAATCTTTAGGTCATCCAACAAAAGGTTTGAATGTTCCGGGAATTAGATCGCTTTATATTCCTGCTTCAGTTGAATATATTGCACCATATTTCTTTAAGTTAGGGTTCTGGTGTGGATATGAAGAATTTACAGTTCAAGTTGATCCAGACAATCCATATTATGACAGTCGTGAAAATTGCAATGCTATCATTGAAACCGCAACAAACACCTTGGTTGCAGGGCATAATGGTTCAACAATTCCTTCATCAGTTGTGACAATTGGGTCAAATTCACTGTTTATTTCTCCAGTATCACTTGATCCATTTGAATATGTGATTCCGGGCAATGTTAAGCTTGTGAAGAGTAATGCTATTACTACTGGTAATTATATGACGACAATAACATTTGAAGAGGGATTGGTTGAACTTGAAAATCAGGCTATTGAATCATTAAACTATGATTTCACATTAAATTTGCCTAGCACGGTTTCAAAAATCGGCACTCAAGTTGTTATGTTTAATGGATATGGATCATATGTTCTCATTTTAATTGATTCAGGCAATCCATATTATCATATCTCAAATGGAGCCGTTGTTAAAACTGCAACAAACACTTTGATTTGGGCTAATTTCTTAAGCGGTGGGCAAATTGACGATTCGATAACAACAATTGGTGAATATGCATTCTATACTACAATAAATGATTATTATTTTAGTCTTCAAATCCCTGAAAGTGTTACAAGAATTGAAAAATACGCATTCATGGGTTGCTCTTTCTCTCAGCCAATATTGTTAACCAATGTGAAATATATTGGTAGTTATGCTTTTAGTGGTTGTATCTTTAATGATGTTTTGTCGCTGGGTGAAAAACTTGAAGTGATGGGTGAGGCAGCCTTTGAATTTATATCGGGCATGTCTCAAACACTTGAAATTCCTGCAACATTAAAAGTTATTCCTGCTAATGCATTTCAGTATTCATCAGTTGGCGAAGTTGTGTTTAATGAAGGATTGTTGAGCATTGAAACAGCTGCATTCCAAGAATCTTCAATAACTAGAGTAATTTTGCCAAACTCATTAATAAACTTAAAATTAGGTGCATTCTATAGTTGTAAAGCGTTAACTGAGGTTTATATTGGACCTGTTACAAATATTTATGCTAATGTATTTAACTATTGTGATTTATTAAGTTCACTTACAATTGCCGAAGGTGTGAATGAAAGAACCATAGGTGATTATGCATTTAGTTTTTGTTCAAGCTTGGTTAATCTGGTAATTCCAGAAGGGTTTACAAGTATAGGAAATCAAACATTCTTAAATTGTGGAAATCTTACGTCAATAAAATTTCCTGACACACTAAACAATATCGGTGATGATGCGTTCTGGGGTGCAGGTCAAAGCAGTGGAGAAATTCTTGAAATTGATTTTGGAATTGCAGATAGGATTTGGAATATAGGATCTTCTGCATTTATGCGATCAACAGTAAAAACCGTTAATCTTGGATTCTTCTCATTTATAGGTGTTTCAGCATTTAACGATTGTCAGAACCTAACCTCATTTAGGGGAATTGGTGTGAACTCTGCTACTATTGACGATGCTGCATTCAATCAATGTTCAAATTTGTCAGATGTTGTAATTTCTGGTAGCATAACTAAAATTGGTGAACAAGCATTCTATCAATGCACGAAATTAAAAACGATTTCGCTTCCATCAGATGCAAGTTATTGCTCGATTTATAAAAATGCATTTAAAGAATCTGGTTTAACTCATATTGAAATTCCAAGTATATACAATATTAATACAGGTGCTTTTGATAATTGCACAAGTCTTACACATATTTGGTTTGAAAGTGGTGTTTCATTCATAAATGGTTCAATTATGTCTGGTTCGCCAGTTGCTTCTATATATACAAATGCTTCTAAAACAAGCGTTGAAAACCAATGGGGAACCGCTTGGAGAACTACTGGGCAAAAGAATCCACCACTAATGTATTATGGAAGTACGCTTTCTGCATATTACACAGCGAGATATCCTGACTTTACATTTACTGTTAGTGGCAGTGAAGTGACACTTACTGGTTATTCTGGCAGTGCCACCGAAGTGATTATCCCTTCATTTGTTACCATAATTGGTGCTAGTGCTTTTTCTGGAAATACAACAATAGAAAAAGTGGTGGTTCCTTATGGTGTGCATACGATTAATAACAATGCATTTGACTCAGATACCAGTCTATCACAAATAATTTTGCCTGAAACGTTAATAACCATCAAACACCATGCATTTCAAAATTGTATTAATATTGTTGAGATAGTGTTGCCAAATTCATTGCAACAAATTGATGGGGGTGCGTTTGATTACACTGGAATTGAATCGGTGTATATTCCTGCAAATGTTTCGTCTTTGACAACGCCATTTGCAAATGCAGAATATATAACTTCAATTGAAGTCGACCCTAGCAATTTATATTATGACAGCAGAAACAATTGCAATGCTATCATTGAAATAGCAACAAACACGTTAATTACTGGATGTATAAACACAATAATTCCAAATGGTGTTGTTACTATTGGCTCATATGCATTTGCAAACAAAGGAGGAATTATTGAAGAACTTGAATTGCCAGACACTGTGACAACAATTCAGTCATATGCATTTACAGGTTCATCTTTAAAATCAATTTATTTAAATAATGTTGAGAGAATTGAAACTTATGCATTTAGCAGTACATCACATCTTGAAACTATAACAGTTGGTAGTTTCCTTAAATATATTGGTGTACGTGCGTTTGCTCAGGCTACTGCGCTCAAAGAACTTGATTTATCTCATCTAATTAACACTTTGGCAATTTATGATTATGCTTTCTATAATACTACTTCTTTAAAAACAATTAAATTACCTAAAATGGTTGACCTAGCACAACGATCATATATTTTTAGTTATAGCGGATTAGAAACCATTGACTTAACAGGTGTTGAGTTTACAAATTATTATCTTCCAGCTTATACATTTTCTAATTGTAAAAATCTTGTATCAGCAAAACTTAGTCAATCAATTACGTCTCCTGGTACGTATATGTTTAGTGGTTGTTCGGCATTAAAAGAAGTATATTTGGGTGAAAATGTGACGAGTATTTCACAAAATTTATTTTCCAATTGCACATCACTTGAAACAGTAAATATACCAAACACTGTTGTTGAAATAAGGAGCGGTGCATTTAACAATTGTGAAAAGTTAAAAAATATTTTAATTCCGAGAAGTGTGACTAATATCTATGCTGGATTTAAAAACTGTAAGTCACTAACTGCAATTTGGATTCCATCTACCGCAGCTCTTTCCGCAAGTTCTTCTACAAGTTCGCCATTCTATGGGTGTTCATCGACCCTCAAGATTTACACTGATTCATCGATGAAACAATCAACTTGGGGAACATATTATAATTATTATTCAAGCAGCGGAAAGTTAAATGTGACATTCAATGCAAACTATTCAACTTATTTCACGGCTGTTTATCCTGACTTTTCAGCAACGGGAACTGGTTCAGCATATTTAACATTAACCGGTTATACTGGTGCTGAAGATGTGAATCTTAAAATTCCTTATGGTATTCAATCTATTAATTCGAATGCGTTTACAAATCTAAACTTTATTGAAGTTTATATTCCATCATCATTAAAGCAATTTAATAATGCAATATTTAAGCAATGTTTAATTGATGTGGTTAGGGTTCAAGAGGGCATACAACAATTCTCAGCAAACTGGTTTAGCAAGTGCACAATTGGGGATATACATTTGCCAAGCACTATCAACAACTTTGTTGTGTATGCAAACTCTAAAATTACCGACAGTGTTGGTGAATATGCTCAGTGGATTATTCCTGATAAAAATGAAACATATTTTATTGCAAATGAGGACTATATAATTACAAAGAAAACAAATAATCTTCTTTTGTGTCTTGACTTAACTATGACAGAACTAAGCATTCCTGAATATGTTGCCACGATTGGCAATTATGCATTCTATGCTAATAATAATCTTACAGATATCACTATACCTGATCAAATTGTAGAAATTGGTCAATATGCGTTTAGTAATTGCTCAAAACTTGCTAACATTTCATTTGAAGAAGGTTCAATGCTTAAGAAGATTAATGAAGGTGCATTTTATGCTCTTGATTCACAATATACTGATATGGATATTGTGTTTCCTGATAGTTTGGAATATATTGGAAACTCGGCATTTCATTCAAGTTCGTTATGGATGCAAAAATTTAGTTTTTCTTTTGGAAAGAATATTAAGTTTATTGATTATAGATTTGCCTCAGCAAAAGTAATAGAAGATATTTCTATTGCTGACGATAATCCATATTATTCTGATAATGATTCAAATATTATTATTGAAAAGGCAACAGGAAAGCTTGTTAAAGTAAGCATGTCAATAACAGAAATTCCTGATTCAGTTAAAATTATTGGAAGGTGGGCATTTAATGCTTTACATGGCCTGACAGAGATGTTGATTCCTTCTAATGTCATTGCAATAGAAAATGAGGCTTTCTATAATGCTGGAATAGAAAAGATTATTTTTTCTGAAGGATTAAAATCTATTGCAGATTATGCATTTTATAATTCTGATGGATTCACCCAACTTGTTTTGCCAAATTCTCTTGAATATATTGGACGAAATGTTTTTGCTTCTAGTGATTATTTAAATTCGGTTTATATTGGTTCTAATGTGAAATATATTGGTGTGCAAGCATTTGATAATGCAAAATCAACTTGTGTAATCTATTGTGCTGATCATGAAAAACCTGTTGATTGGACTACAAAATGGAATTATGCATCTCATGTGACTGGTAAGTATTACTCAGTTGTTTGGGGTTATGATGTGGTTAGTGTTCAAGCGGAATATGTCAATGGTGCAGCTGGGGCTGCTGAAGCTTCATTTGAATCTTCAAACTATAAAAACATTTCAAACGTTGTTGTCAAGGCAGTGAAGAGCGTTTCACGTGACACATGGCTTGAAAACAACGAAGATGAAACCTTTTAATGGTTGACATTAGTTGAAACTTATAAAAAAGAACTGGAATTTTCCAGTTCTTTTTTTGTGTACAAAATACAATTATAAATGAATTTTTGTTTAGATTTTCACATAAATTTTATTATGCTAAAACTCAATTCAAATAATGTATATAGCGTCAAAAATGGGCAATATAAGCCAGGTTGTTTCATTTTGCGAGAATTTGCACGACCAATGGTTGTTATAATGTCTGCTGTGGTGGGAGTGGGGTTTGTTTCAGGTTCTGAAATCTGGTCATTCTTTGCAAGGTTTGGCGAGTTTTGTTGGGTTGGAATTTTTGTTTTTGCAACTTTATTTTTTTGGTTAACTCTTAAAATTATTTCTAAAAATGCAATAAGTGAAAAATGTGTTAAATTGTATAAAATAAATAAAAATACATTAAAATATACATTTTTAACAAAAACTCACGTAAAAAAGATTTTGTTGTTTTTAAGTGAACTTTTCATTGCATCTGCAATGTTTTCTGGTTTGAAAGAATTAATTTGGCAGTTATTTAAAAATAACCATATGCTAATTTTTTGTTTATGTGTATTGTTAGTTTTCTTTTTGCTTTATTATGGCATGAGTGGTATTGAAAAATTTAACATTTTGACAATGATTTTTATTTTATTTGTTGTAATTGTGATGTTGATTTTTGGGTTCAGGGAGCAGAGTATTGGTAGCGAAAATTTGATGAATACAAGCAGAATTGCTGGTGAATTCAAGATTGTTTCTAGTTTTAAAAACATAACATTTTCGATTTGTTTTGCATTGGCATATGTGTTTATGAATATTATTCAAATCCAACCAATAGCAAGTGCATATAACATGCCACTTTCAAAACGCAA
>JAZOTD010000018.1:0-5808 GCA_045657465.1 Clostridia bacterium
TTCTAAGCAAAATGTTGATTTGGTTGACAAATTTGGTCATGTCAATGTCTTTGCTTCTATATTTAATGTTGCATTCTCTTGTGCAATATTCTTTGTTGATTTCAAAATAAAAAGATTCTTTTTCGTTTAGGTGCACATAAAAACTTGCATTGTTTGCCCAGTGAAGCTTTGCACTTGAAACCTTGATTAACGACAATGCGTTTTTGGCGAAAAAGTCTAAAAATGCGTTTTGAATTTTTTCAACATCATAAGCCGCACACAAAATTGTGTAACCGTTTTTTGCCTTGACAAACTTTGGCATTTTGTCTTCTTCAAACAAGAAATTGGTTTTTTCTTTGAAATATTTTTGAATCTTGCCCTTAAACTGTTCAACAGGAAGTTTTTCTTTAATAAGTTGTTCAAGCATGGCATAAGTAAGCGATGAGTCTTTTCTTGTCACGATTTGTTCGTTGTAAAGGTTTGTGTAGATTGGAAGATTGTGAAGTTTTGAAAGACGTTTGTTGATGCTTTTGTTATAACGCTCTAATATCTTATTATTTTCATTTATAACACTATCCAAGAATGTGATTTGCTTAACAAGTTCGTCAGTGTCTTTGTTTTTTTCTCTAAATTTTGGAACTTCTCCGCAAAGTTTGTTGCAAAGTGCACGCATTTTTTCAGTGTCAAGCTGGAGTTTTTTGCGAGCATCTTCCATAGCCACGAAATAATCGAGATTAACTTTAAGCCCTTTCATTTTATACATGGCTTTATATGTGTCTATATTTTTTAATAAATCATTTAAATCAATCATATGTGTTACCTATTTTTTAGTTTATAACAATAATTCGAATTTGTCAAATCTTAAAACTATTCGCAAAATATTTGCTTAAATTTTTTAGAAAAGTTATAATAAGACCATGAAAAACCAATCTTATTATAATGAACAAAAAGTAAAGCTCACGGCAAGGCTTAGAAAAATATTGCAAGAGTTTCCTGACTTTGCATTAGATTTTTTCACTGGGATTGAAAATAAGACCAGTGCGCTCACAAGAATCAACTATGCATATGACATTCGAACCTTCTTAAACTGGGCGCTGAATGAAACAAATTTGTTTAGAGATAAAACAATGTATACCCTTGAAGTTGGTGACCTTGAAAAGTTTCACACAACACACTTTGAAAGATATATGAGTTATCTCACATCTTATACTGACGAAAATGGTGACACAATTACAAATGGTGAACGTGGCAAGGCTAGAAAGATTGCATCAGTAAGGTCATTTTTTAAGTATTATTTTAGGCGTGAAATGATATCAGTTGACCTTGCGAGCAAGATTGAAATGCCGAAGCTTCATGACAAGCCAATTATTCGACTTGAAGATAATGAAGTGTATAAATTTTTGGATACGGTTGAAAGTGGTTATGGACTATCTGGACACGAAAAAGGCTTTCATAAGCACACAAAAGTGCGTGACGTTGCAATTATGACATTGCTTTTAGGAACCGGTCTTCGTGTGTCGGAATGCGTTGGATTAAACATAAATGATGTAGATTTTAAAACAAATGCAATCAAAGTTACACGAAAAGGTGGAAATCAGGTTATTTTGTATTTTTCAGATGAAGTTAAAGTTGCTCTGTTTGACTGGCTTCAAGAACGAAGTGCAAATGTTGAACTTGTTGATGAACCGGCACTGTTCACATCACTTCAAAACAAAAGAATTTCTACAAGAGCTGTTCAAAAACTTGTTAAAAAATATGCAGAAATTGTTACTCCGCTTAAGCACATTACCCCACACAAACTTCGAAGCACTTATGGCACGAGACTTTATCACGCAACTCAAGATATTTATATTGTTGCTGATGTGCTTGGACACCGTGACGTCAACACAACCAAAAAGCACTATGCTGCAATTTCTGATGACATTAGAAAAGCTGCTTCAAAAGCAGTGTCTTTGCATCAAGATGAATAAAAAGACTGGACGATTCGTCCAGTCTTTTTTGTGAGGTTTATTGATTGATTTCAATGTCAAAATCAATTGAGTTTAAAACCACTTCAAAAAGTTCATTGTATGTGATGTTTTGATTTGCATCAATTGCATCAACAATTTTGGCCATTTCTGCAGGGGTTCTAACCAGTGCCATGATTGACTCAATCTCTTTGTCTGTGAGTTTTAAATCGGTTAAAATGCCTTTAAAAATTTGTTTTAATTCTTCAAATTTATCCATATTAACACCCTTAATTAAGCAAGCATTGAAATGATTGTTTCAAGTGCTTTGTCTGGTGAAACTTTAACCACTTCCCCGGAAGCTCTGTCTTTGATTTCAACCAAATTTTCTTCAAGACCTTTTGGTGAAATCACGAGTCTAATTGGCATACCCATAAGGTCAGCATCTGCAAATTTGTTTCCAGCAGAAACATCTCTGTCATCAAAAATGAACTCAATGTTTTTGTTTTCAAGTTGTTTGCAAATGGTGTTTGCAACCAAGTTTACTTGTTCATTGTCAAGGCGGAGTGCACAGATGTGAACTTTGTAAGGAGCGATTGCTTTTGGCATAATAATGCCGAAATTGTCGTGGTTGTCTTCAACAGCACAAGCAAGTGCTCTGCCAACGCCGATGCCATAGCAACCCATGATTGGATTGATTTCGCCATCAGGAGTGTTGACTCTCATATCCATAGATTTTGTGTATTTTGTGCCGAGTTGGAAGATGTTTCCAATTTCGATTCCGTGAACGATTTTAACTTTGTTTGCTTTGCATGCAGGACAAATGTCACCTTCTTGAACTTTTGATATGTCATGATAGGTTGCATTAGCCACATCTCTATCCATGCAAACGTTGGTTAAGTGATATTCTTTCTTGTTTGCTCCGCAAACCATGTTTGCTGTTCCTTTAATGCTGTTGTCATAAACAACCAAAACATCATTTGATTCAAAGCCAACAGGTCCAATGTTGCCAGCGCATAGTCTGTCATCATTTTCAGCCGAAAAAGCCACAATGTCTTTTTTTGTAACCTTTTTAAGTTTAGCTTCATTAACTTCTTTGTCGCCACGAACAAACGCTAAAACAATTGAGTTTTCGCCTTTCACTGCATAAGCAACAGCCTTGATTGTGTGTTTAACGTCAACATTGAGCATTTTGCAAACTGAATCAATATCTTTTGCATCGCCGGTGAAGGCTTCAGCGATTTCTCCGTTTGGTTGTTCTTGAATAGCAGCGTCAAAGACACATTCTGCAACTTCTTGGTTTGATTTATAACCACAGTCACAGATAACAAGTTCATCTTCGCCGTCATCATTGATGCTCATGAATTCGTGAGCAACACTTCCGCCCATCATTCCAGTGTCAGACTTAACTGAAATGAAGTTTTTAAGCCCGATTTTGTTAAAGATGTTTGTGTAGCCGTCATGAACTTGCATGTAATATTTGTCGAGATCTTCTAGGCTTGTGTGGAAAGAATAAGCATCTTTCATTGTAAATTCACGAACACGAATGAGTCCGCCTCTGCTTCTAGGTTCATCTCTAAATTTGGTTTGAATTTGATAGATCATGAATGGAAGTTGTGTGTGTGAAGTCACCCAATTTTTTGCAAGGTGCACACTAGCTTCTTCATGTGTCATTCCAAGAAGCATTTTGTGACCAACACGGTCTTCGAAACGAACCATTTCGTTTCCAATTGAAGAATATCTTCCTGATAAATCCCAAAGTTCTTTTGGCATAACGACTGGAAATTTAACTTCTTGACCGTCAAGGCGGTTCATTTCGTTTCTAATAATATTTTCAATGTTTAAACAAGTTTTTTGTCCAAGTGCAGAGAGTGTGTAGATTCCGTTTGCAACTTGTTTAATGTAACCCGCTCTGAGCAAAAGTTGATGACTTGACATTTTTGCATCAGATGGAATTTCTTTTGTTCTAAGTGAGCATAATTTGCTAAGTAACATAATTTGTCTCCTTGTTAGCTATTAGTCTAAAATAGCTTTGATTCTTCTAATACCAGAAGAAGAACTTTCTTCTTTGGTGATTTTAAAGTGATGAAGGTCACCTGTGTTGTTTGCGTGAGGTCCGCCACAGATTTGTTTGTCTACATCACCGATGATATAAATCTTAACTTTGTCGCCATATTTTGAATCAAAGATTCCGTGAGCGCCAATTTCTCTTGCTTTATCAAGAGGCATTTCTTCGCAAACAACATCGATTTTTTGGTTTATAACATTGTTTACAAATGCTTCAAGTTCTGCAATTTCTTCAGGTGTCATTTTGTGATCCAAGTTAAAGTCAAATCTAAGTCTTTCAGGAGTGATGTTTGAACCACGTTGTTCAACTTGATTTCCAAACATCTTTTTAAGTCCTGCAAGCATGATATGTGTTGCTGTGTGAAGTTTTGCATTTTCATATGATGAGTCAGCAAGACCGCCCTTGAATGCACCAGCTGATGCACTGCGAGAAAGTTCTTGGTGTTGTCTGTTTGCTTCTGCAAAGCCTTCTTCGTCAACTTTGTAACCACGTTCATTTGCAAGTTCTTTTGTAAGTTCAACTGGGAAACCGAATGTGTCAAACAATCTAAATGCAGCTTTGCCGCTGATGATGTTTTCAACAACTTCGCCTTCTTTTGCAAATTGTTTGTGTCTTTCGATTCCGTTTATCACTTTTTCAAATTCTTTGTAGCCTTGGTCAATAGCCTTGTTGAATTTTTCAACTTCAGCCATAAGTTCAGTTTTGATTGTGTCTCTGTTTTGAACCAAGATTTCATAGTCATATGCATAATAGTCAATGTAAAGGTCAACAACTTCATTAAACACTTTTGTGTCAAGACCAATCTTTCTTGCATGGTTAACTGAACGACGAATAAATCTTCTTAGAATGTAACCTTGACCAACGTTTGATGGTTTGATTGCTTTTTCGTCACCCAAGATAAACACTGAGCTTCTAAGGTGGTCTGCCAAGATTCTGTAAGACTTAACAGTTTCATCTGAGTTTTTCTTTTCTGCTTTTTTGTCCATAAAGTCAATAACATCTTTGAAAATGCCAACGTCATAAGAACTCTTCACGCCATTAAGCACACAGATTGTTCTTTCAACGCCCATGCCTGTGTCAATGTTTGGATTTTCAAGAAGTTTTGCTTTTTCTCCAGCGTTGTCAACTCTGTATTGCATGAAAACGTCATTCCAGATTTCGTTATATTTTCCACAGTGGCAACCAGGACGACATTCAGGTGAACATTTTTCTTTTCCTGAATCAAAATACATTTCACTGTCAGGTCCACACGGGCCGACACCGCTTCCAAGTCCCCACCAGTTATCTTCTTTTCCGTTATAGAAAATATGATCTTTTGCAATGCCACAAGCTTCCCAAGTTTGAGCAGCAAGGTCATCACGTGGAGCTGTTTCATCGCCTTCAAAAACGGTTACTGAAAGTTTGTTTGGGTCAATGCCAAGATAATCTTTGCTTGTCAAAAATTCATATGAAAGTTTAATCATTTCATCTTTTGGACAAGCACCTAAATACCAGTTTCCAAGCATTTCAAAGAATGTGTTGTGGTTAAAGTCACCAACGTCATCAATGTCGCCTGTTCTAATGCAACGTTGTGTGTTGAAAAGTCTGTTTCCTGATGGATGCTTTTCACCTAAAAGATATGGCACAAGTGGGTGCATACCAGCTGTTGTGAAAAGAACGGTTGGGTCATTTTCAGGAATAACCGAACTATTTTGAATTTGTTTGAAGCCATGTTTTGAAAAGAAATCTCTCCAAAGTGATTTGAGTTGTTTGTCAGTAATCAAAGTCGGAGGCCAAGCGGTCTTAGGAAGACAATCCAAGCCCACAACTCCTTGG
>JAZOTD010000019.1:0-14967 GCA_045657465.1 Clostridia bacterium
TTTATTTATGAGTTTATGATTTAAATGCAAATCACTAATATAACAAATCGTTAAATCATCATCTTCTGAAGATTTATTATATAATTCTAATTGTCTAAATGGAACCAACTCCTTACTTTCTGAAGGTGTTATTTTTGATAGAGGTTCATCAGCTTTAAGAATTTTAAAATATTTGTTGGTATAAGTTCCTAATTTAATCATGGCTTGTGAAGATAGTTTTGCGTTACTCAAATTATATTTTGACAAATCAACATTTTCAAAATCGTATTCAAGCAGATTAGCATTTGATAAATCTTTTTTTAATGCCTTGTAAAATGTATCAAAAGATTCAAAGGTGCAATCTTCAGGTTCATAATACCAATCTTTTCGCTTTATAATATGAAATAAATTATCTGATTTAGAATAGTATTTTTTTAAAATTTCATAAGCCATAAGAACTCCTTATATGACTTTATTATAGCACAAAAGATTTAATTTGCAATTACATTTACTCTCGTTCAAGACACGCCCATATTAGAATCCAAATTTTAAATATTTTGACATTTCTTTATTGAATAAATCTAATAAAAAAGTATAATAGAATTATATAAAAACTAAAGGTGACACTAATGAATGAAATTTCTAATGATTATATAAACGATTGTTCTGAAAATTATCTTAGTAATTTTTTAACAGGACCTAGAACTTCAGCTGATATTCCAAAACATGAAAAAAGAGCAATTTGGGATGGCTCTATTTTGGTATATAAGGATTCGTTGCGAAGAAAAGATGGTTTAGAAAGAATACCTATTCAACTTAAAGGAACAATTCAAGAATTTAAGGGTAAATTTTCTATAAGTAAGGATGAACTTATCGCATATCAAAGTGAACAGGGTGTAATCTTTTTTGTTGTAAAAATGAATATAGATAAAGACGGACAAATTATAAAAGATGATGCAACTGTTTATTATGCTTTATTGACTCGCAACGTTATAGATAGATATTTAAAAAGAATCGAAGATTCACAAAGTATTAGTGTTGATTTTAAGTTGTTAGAATCAAAAAATGTATTGTGTGAGTGTCGAAAATTTTTGTATGCAAAAAAAGTTTATAACAATCATGAAACAATTGAAGAATCTGACTTAAATAAAATAGAGAGCGTTTCTATTTCAATGTTTGGAGATGAGGAAATATCAGATTTGCTTTTCAATGAAGATGTTATAGCACTTGCTAAAATAAAAGGAAGAGAAAAAGAAAAAATACTTAATATATCTGGATTTAAAACAGCTCAACAAGTTATTGCTTCTGTTAAGTTAGATGATAAAGTAAAATATGATTACTATCATTTGATAAAAGAACAAAATAAAATAAAACTGCTCTTTGATGATAATGTATTCTTTGAACTGCCAATAAAAAATGGGAAACTAGATAAAACTCAAGGATTAAATATAACAATTAAGTATTTAACTAATTTAGAAAAATCAATTAGTCAAGTTGATTTTATGTGTGAATTTCTAAATGCAAAATCAATTACCATTGGTGATATTGAGATTGAATTAAAGGAATTTAATATAAAAACAGAAGAATTAAATAATTTTAAAGCTGAATTAGAATTGAGAAAAAGTAATTTATTAAATATAAAAAAAGTTTGCGACGATTTCTCAATAACGGATTTTGATTTGTCAAATTTTACCAAAAGTAATTTATGTTTTGTTAATGATTATCTAGCAAAAAGATTAGAAGTAAAAAAGGGACATCCAGATTTTGGATTATACAAGCTTGGGAATAAGACTATATTTTTTAAAATATTAAAAAATGAAGACGTTCATTGTGAACTTATAAATGGTTTTAATGTTTTAAATGAAAATTATCCATGTAAAATTAATGAAAATCAAATGTTGGATTGTCCTATTTTAATTCAGTTAAACAAACAAGTCCTTATTAATTCAGACAATATTGATTTTGCAAAAATTAATTTGGCTATAGAAGATTTAAAACTTGACAATAAATTTATTATTCAAGGTTCTACTCAATTTTTAATTACATTAATTAAGTGTTTTGATGAAACTCAAAAAGAAGATTATTTGATTTCAGCATTGAACTTATGCGATAAGATTAAATCTGCTGACTATAATCTTGCTTTGGTTAATGAAATACAAATAAAAAAAAGAATGAATATTGATGTTGATATTGAACTTGAGAACTTGGCCAAAATTTTAGAAAAAAATAAAAAACTTACAAATATATTCAAGTGTTGTGCAAGTATTTTATTGGAAAATAAATTTGAAGTTAAAAAATATATGAAGATTCTCAAAAAGAATGAATTAAAAATGTTAAAAGATTGGCCTATATATAATCTTTATTCAGATTAAAATAGAACTTTACTCGTTCAAGATAAGCACACGTTCTATCGCCAAGTTGACTTTTTATCGTTCTAATGTTAGACTAAAATTAGTTCGAAAACAGTTTGGTTTCAGCATATATTTACACTTATGGTATGGAGCCAAAATGGAAGACGCAAGTCTTCCTTTTTTCATGTTCAAAACTCAGCATTGACTTTTTGGGTGTCGAATGATATGATTTTGTCATGAAAAGAAATTTATTAAAACCACATTATTTAAACAAAGACGGTTCAATTAATTACAATCGTGCAAGCAAATCTTTGAATATGTCTCAAAATGATTTATATTTTTTTCATAAAGGTCACTTTGATTTAATTGATTCAGCCACTTTAATGACTGGTGTTTTGGTTGCATGCAGACCAACATCACAAAACCCTCTCTTTTATGCTCCTTGGAATCTTAAAACTTGTTATCATTCAAATAAAGACTTGGTGTATATTTACAATTTGGTGATGAAACCTGCATATATTCCTGACTATGAGACCTATGATTATTTCATAATGGATGCTTCTGGACGTGTCTTATATAAAAATTTTGATTTTGACAAAACCATTAACAAAAACGGAGTCATTCATTTCTCATCACCACAGCACGACCTAGACAAACTAGTTTATCCAACAACAAAAACCAACTATCACTACAAACACTATTTCTGTTATGGCAGAACCATTGACGAATTGAACGAACACATAAAAGACATGGCCCGCGCAAAACTCATAAAACGCCCAAAACATTTTAAAAAGGGATTTTCACAAACGCAAGATATCGAAAAAGAAAAAATTTAATAATATATAAAAAACTGAAAGACTCAAGTCTTTCTTTTTTATTGCTTTTTATATTTGTAACATTTATAATTTTGTTATAAAGCAACTTGGAGAATCTTATGATTATCGTTCTTGATTTAGATGACACACTTTTAGACGCCGACGGAAACATTCCAAAAGCAAACAACTGACATTAAAAACGTACTAAAGAAAAATAAACTAATAAAATAAAAGTCTATTCATCAAATGAATAGACTTTTTCTTTTATTTTGTTTTTAACCAAGTAATGTTTTTCACATAAATAACTTCACAAGCTCCATCACCACGATCGGTTCTCGTTAAACTACTTGTCCATTCACCACGAACATCTTCATTAGAATAATATAAATAAACCAGATAGCCTTCAATTTTGATGTAATCACCCTCTTTTACATTTCGCAAAAGCTTGAGAACATGTTCATCTGCATGAACCATGTGATTGTTTGAAACAGAGTCTAAAACAACATCTCTTCCACCCAACTTATTAGCTAGCGAAAGTGGATATTCATAATGCAAAAAACGTCGTCCGTCATTTCTAAATTTCATACATTCAAACACATCAACGCCAAGCAGTGGACCATAAACCATTCCAAAATCAAATCTGCCAAGTTTGTTAGCAATTCTGTATGGAGGATAATAATGTTTTTCAACAACTAAACCATAAAGAGTATATTCTGCCATAATATCTACAGTGATTTCATAATCATCAACATTCCACTTAAGTTGCCCTGTTTTTTCGGTTTGAACTGGCCAAGGAAGTGATGAAAAACTAGACACATACTCATAATCTTTTTCAACATAAAACATCGTGAAAAAGCATATTACAAAAGCAACCGCTATCGCAGTAAACACACTGACAGAAATAAAAAATATCTTTTTGACTTTTGACATTCTTGGAGAATCTCCAAAGTCACCATAAGATTCGTTCATTTGTTCTTCTCTTTTTCTTCTTTTAAATATATTTTTAAACATTTTTCACCTATTACCATTATAAATTTCAAAATTTAATAATGTCAACTAAATGTTTTAGTTATAATTTTTAACAATTCACTTAAATGATACATTATAAATAGCACTATTCATATAAAAACATTTGACATAACATTTGCGGTTTTAATATAGTAAAATTAATCGGATTAGATTAAAGGAGATTTTTTTATGAGATTAAAAGATAAAGTTGCCGTTGTCACTGGTGCATCAAGTGGCGTTGGCAGAGACATTGCACTTCTATTTGCAAAAGAAGGTGCAAAAGTTGTTGCAGTTGCAAGACGTGCTGAAAGACTTGCTGACCTTGAAAAACAAAGCAAAAAACTTGCAGGTGAAATCGTTGCATTTGCAGGAGACATTTCTGTAGAAGAAACAAACTCAAAGATGATTGATTTTGCAATTTCAAAATTTGGAAGATTTGACATCTTAATCAACAACGCTGGTGTAATGGACAATTTTGCTCCAGTTGAAAACCTTGACACAGAACTTCTTCAAAAACTTATGGCTGTTGACGTTTATGGACCAGCTTGGGCTACAAGAAAAGCTGTTAACGTGTTCATGAAAAACAAAACTGCAGGCAGCATCGTAAACGTTGCATCAATTGCAGGCATTTGCGGCGGAAAAAGTGGTTGTGCATACACAATGGCAAAACATGCAGTTGTTGGTTTAACCAAAAACACAGCTTTCTCATGCCGTTTAGATAAAATTCGTTGCAATGCAATCTGCCCAGGCGGAATCAATACTGAAATGACAAACCCTGCTCTTTTTGCTAATGCAGATCAAAAAGGATTGCAAAGCGCAATGCTTTCTGGAAATTTTGGAACCAGAAGTGCTGAAGCTATTGAAATCGCTGAAATTGCACTCTTCCTTGCAAGTGATGAAGCAGCTGTTGTGAGTGGTGCTATCGTAACTGCTGATAGTGGTTTAACAACATTCTAACAAAAAAAGACCATCTATATTAAAGATGGTCTTTTTATTTTGTAAAAAAATATTTCTTTTTATATTTAAACAATTTTTTGCTTGATTTTTAGTTTTTTATAACACTCATAACACATTGCTTGATATTTTTCATCTCCGCCAATATCAACAATTGAACCGCGAGTAACCAAATATCCGTCTTTAAACCTTGCATTCACAGTAGCTTTTCTGCCACACTTGCAAATTGCTTTGAGTTCTGTGAGTGAGTCTGCAATCTCAAGCAGTCTTTTGCTTCCAGAAAAAAGTTTGGTGCGATAATCTGTCTTTAATCCATAACAAAGCACTGGAACATATTTTGTTAGTTCTTTAAGTTCGTCAATTTGAACACTTGTGCAAAATTGACATTCATCAACAATTATAACCCCAATATTTTCTTTTTTGTGTTTCTTAAACACACTTAAAAGGCTTTGTTTTTTTGAAAATGAAATTGCATCTGACTCCAATCCAATGCGAGTTTTAATCACAATTTTGTTGTCATGATCATCGCGATTGTCAATTGCAGGTTTCATTAAAAGCACATTATAACCTTGTTGTTCATAGTTAAATTTAGTCATCAACGCTTGAGCTGTTTTTGAACACCCCATAACACCATATTTAAAATATAATTTAAATGACATGATTATTCCCCCAACAATTACTTCTAACTACCATTTTAACCACAAAAACGCCTTTGTCAAATTTTGTTTCAAATTTAAAAATTTTCAATCAAATTGCCTAAAACACTGTCACAAATCACTTGAATTTTAAGTGATTTTTCTTTGCATTTTTTCACATTTATTCTATAATTAAATTAATAACTTTTCAGGAGCCCGCTATGAAGAAATCAAAAGCTTTGACTTTGCTAACCCTTTTGCTATTATCTGCAATCTTTTGGGGAACAACCACAGCAATGGTACTTATTCAATACACAGACCTGCTCGCAATTTTATCAACTATTAGTTATTTCGTGGTGTGGTTTTTTGTATTCTGGATTCACATCTTCACAAATGGCTATAAACTAAAATATTTGTTTTTAGGAAAACACTTTAAACAGCAATTAAAATCCCATCAAATCACTCTTAACAAACTTTCTAAAAAAGAAAAAAAACAAGCCATTAAATCTATGAAAGATGAATATCGCAAATTTGGAACGACTAGCATATCAACATGCAATCTCATCGAAACACCATACAAAGTTTTCACTCAAGACAACTTGGCTTTTAATTATGGAAACGCTTTAGATAAACAAAAAATCGAATTTATTGCATTTTGTCTTCAATCAAACAGCCAAACCGGTGGACTTTATCGCTTTTTTGAAGAAATCGACTATGAACCATTCACTTATGATGAACTCAAGTCATTAATCAAGTCTAGCGATTATTTTTCAAAAGAACTAAAACTCTATTTGCTAAACCCAAAATTTAAAACAATATTTAGCTATTTTAAAAAAGCAGCCACATTAACCGACAAAGAACATGAACGTCTTGAAACATTTGAACTTAAAGAATCTAACTTTCTTTATAACTACTCTGATGAACTGACAGACATTGTTGAAAAAATGGCAATTGAAAACCATTTGCTTTATAAACAGCGTGATTTATTGCCAGACACCACAACAAAGCTTTATGTTTCAAAAGACCTTACTGAAAGAATATATATCTTTTTTGACCCTCAAACACGTTACTACAAAATCGGTTCTAGCACTTTTAAATTTTTCGACCAAGACACTCGAAAAATGTATAGCACTTGTGACTGGATTAACAACACTAAGTCATCTATTTTTGAAGACGAAAAACTAGCCCTAAACGAAATAAAAACACAAATCAAAGACTTCACCGAAGTTTTATAGGAGAAAAATATGCAAGAATTGCAAATATCACAACAAGATAAACCTCTAACAAAACCATTAAATGATAGACAAAATCGTCAAATGGGTCTTGAGTTATTAAGAATTATCGCTATTTTTTTAATTTTATGTGTACATTTGTTAAATGCTGGCGGATTTAAAGCACATTCATCATCAGAATTAGAAACAAAACTACTTGGATTTCTTGATTGTATATTTTCAATTTCAGTTAATGTTTTTGTTTTAATCAGTGGCTATTTTTTAGTTAATTCTAAATTTAAATATAAAAAAATTATTTCATTATGGCTAAACGTTCTTTTCTATAGTGTTATATTTTACCTACTAAACATTATTATCACCAAACAAACTTTTAATTTTTTTGATTTGATAAATAGATTTACACCTTTAATAAATAGAAAATATTGGTTTTTCTCGGCATATGCTTTATTGTACTTAATATTCCCTTTATTAAATAAAATTCTCCATAACATTTCATATAAGCAATGTGTTTTAATTTTATTTGGAATATTCATTGTCACTTATTTATCTAGCATAAAAGCCATAGGTAGAATAACCGAACTAAATCATGGCTATAATATAATGTGGTTTATTTGTCTTTACTTTATTGGCGCCATCATTAAATTGCACCCACCTAAAATAAAAAATATTTACTGGCTAACAATTTATATTATCTCAACGTTATTCAATTGGTTGGCATTCCATTTTAACGGTGCTTTAAAATTTTTAAGTTTTGGTGCCCAAAGCTGTGAACAATACACATCAATCTTAGTTTTATTTGCTTCCATTAGTATTTTTATGTTGTTTAAATCTATCAATATCAAATCATCTATATCGCGAAAAGTTATTTCTTTCATATCTATTTCCACTTTTAGCATTTACCTGTTTGATGGTTCTGATATAAGACCCTTTATATATAACAAGATTTTTAACATAAGAAAATTTTACGGCACACCATCAAGCATTTTATTTGTTTTAATTTTTGCTTTTGCAATGTTTGTTTTAGGGCTTATTATTGACCAACTCCGCAAAATTATTTTTAAATTTATATCTAATCAAATAATCAAATTTAAACTAAAAAACGAATCACAAAATCACTGAAAATTTTTATATATCAAGGAGTTATTTATGGTTGAGCTTAAAGTTCAAGATTTTGACAAAAACAAAAAGTTTTATTTAAATGTACATGATGTTTTATCACAAAAATTCAGTGATGAAAACGTTCCAATTGACCACGTCGGTTCAACGGCTATTCCAAACATGGTTGGCAAAAACATAATCGATGTTTTGGTTGGTGCAAAAAATCAAGCTGAATTTAAAAAACTATATGACATCATCGCAGACCTTGGTTTTTTTGCAAGTCAAAATAGCAAAAATGAAATTTATCAATTCTTCGCCTCAAAACAAGGTGAAACTGGCGAAGGTGATGTGCATATTCATCTTGTAATTATGGGCACTGAGCGCTATGATGAGTTTTTGATTTTAAGAGATTATCTTCTCTCTCACCCACAAGAAGCTGCAAATTATTCTCAACTCAAACAAGACTTAATTAATCAAGGAATCACAGACAGAAAACAATATCGTGCAACAAAAAGCGAATATGTGTCTGCACTTATTGAAAGAGCAAAACAAAACATATCTAAACAAAACTAATTTTTAAGGAGAAATTTATGGCAAAAGTTTACGTAACCTATAATCAAATTCATGAATATATCAATCTTGTAGCAGAAGATTTAAACAAGCGAGGCATCAAGCCAACGGGCGTTTATGGTCCACCACGTGGCGGACTTGTTTTTGCCACACTACTCTCTTACAAACTAAACATTCCTTTACTTTTAAACGCAGCAGAAGGTTGCGTGATTATTGATGACATTGCAGATAGTGGCAGAACTCTCTTGCACTTTACTGAAAATGACACTCAATTTAACAAATATTACATCACAACCATGTATCATCATGAAAGAAGTCTTGTAAAACCAACTTTTTATCTTTATGAGAAAAAGAACGACTGGATTGTTTTTCCTTATGAATACGACAATTAAAACCAATAAAAAAAGATAGGTGGTCACCTATCTTTTTTATTTACATAATTATTGCATTTGTTGTTCAACAGGAACTGCAACAAGTGTTTTTCCATCATCAGCAAATTCAACTCTATAACCAAGTTGTCCATCTGGTGTCAAAGTTAACACAACTTTGCCTTTTTCTTTATCAAATTTTGTGTGTGAGTTTGTGTCACCTTCCACAACAATTCTTTCAATATATGTTTCTTTTGTTTTTGGTTCATCATCACCTAAATCAAGCTTAAGTTGTTCACCATCAAAATATGTTGTTGGAGCATTTTCTTCAACATCAGACAAATACTCTGTTTCAACCTTTACTTTTTTGTCTTCCAATAATGAAAAATCAGGTCTATAAAGGAATGAACATGTAATATTCATTTGTTCAACACTTCTGCGAAGAGTTTCAAACTCATCATTCATTGCAGCACTAAAAGCCTCTTTTGCCACAACCATCATTTCTTCAACAATATCTTCACATTCATGCATATTTTCTTCTTTGTTAGATAAACTTGCATCAGCATTAGCCAACAAATATTCTTTAATTTGAGCTTCTGTATATTCGTCTTTTCCAACCGCAAAAAATTCAACACACAATCTCTTGCCTTTTGTTGCTTGAACCAAGGCACCATTTTCAGTAATAACTGGCAAATAATATCCTTCACCAGCAGCAAGCATATCCATAACTTGTTTTTTTGTCTTTTTGTATGGCTTAATTTTAACAGGATTGTTTTTTGCTTTGTCTCCGTTAACTTTTGTTAAAATATACTGAATTGTTGGCTGTTCATAAAAATATTCATTTTCGGCTGATTTTGTGATAATTTTATCCAAATCTACTGCACCGCCGTGCAAAACTTTGCTAGCCACAGAAGTGCTTCCATAAAATTTAGAATATGCTGCATGCCAAATCGTTGAAATTATTGATGGATAATGTTCTTTGATAATTTGATATAATTCTTCATTTTGTCTTGCATACTCATTAAATTCTGCAAGTGTTGAAATATCAGTCAATGAATCTTCAAACTCCCACCTTCCATCTTTTGTTTTATAGATGTTTGGAAGTTCAACACTATAAAGTATATCTGGTTCAATATCTGTTCTTATCATTTTTTGAATAGCTTTTTCATTCTTTTCAAGTTTTCTTCTAATACTTTCTTCATTAAATAATTTTTTGCTCATAATTTTTTCTCCCTTATTGTTATGATTATATCACAATTTAGAGCAAATGTCAATAGTCCTTTATTTTAAACAACTCCCTTAAAAAATAGAAGTTAACAAAACTGTTAACTTCTTAAAAATTTTATTATTCTTCTTCGCCTGGTTGTTTTTGAGTTGGTTCTTTTTCCAAAGCTTTTTCTTTTGAAACAATCATGACTGTGTGTTCAAATTTGCTATTTGAACGTTTGTCATTAACTGTGTAAGAAACAACAGCACCAATTGGTTGTTTGTAGATTGCTTGAGCCATTGGAGCATTGATTGAAATTTCAGTTATGCCATCTTTTCTATAAATGTTTGGCATTTCTCCAACAATCTTAACTCTTCTCATTTCATCATCACCAACAAATTGAATGTTAACAACGTCACCAAGGTTAATCAAATTTTCTTCAGCTTTTGTATCTTCAATGATTTGCATACGAGCAATTGTTTCACACAATCTTTCAATGTTTCCAATAATCTTGATCTCTTCTGTGTCATAAACGCCTGTTTGATAATTTTCGGTAGAGTTTCTGCCATATTCAGATCTGGTTTTTCTAAGTTCTGCAAGTTGTTCTTTGCAATCATTAACAGCACCAATGTATTGTTCATAACCTTCTTTTGTTACATAAATAACATATTTTGGATCAATAGTTTTCTTTTTCACAATTTTTCTCCTTAATTTAAACTTAAATGCTTAATTATAGTAACATTTCAAAATAACATTTTCAATAAAAAATAATAATTTAAACATAACAATTTGGTTATATAGTCTATAACATTAAACTTTTTAGAAACCCAACCCGGCAAAAATATTAATTTAATTGACGAAAATTACACACTTTGTTAATATAAAACTATCAAAGGAGAAACTATGGAATACGAAAAATTATTTGAATTAGTTGTAGCTGACATCCCAATCAAACAAGAAAAACCTTGTTTTGGCTTAACATTTATTGCAGCACCAGGTGTTGGAAAGTCAACAGTCTCAAAACTTATTGCTGAAAAAACTGGACTATATATCACTGCAAATGACAAAATTAGACGATTGTTTGACTCACTCAATATAGATCCTGTCGAAAACCGCAAACTAGTTGAACAATTAGCAAACGACCGCACGGTTTATATGTTAAAGAATAAAACCAGCATGATTATTGATGCAAATATGCGCTTCTTTTGGAAAAATGCAAAAGAAAATTTTAACAACCATAATGCAAAATTATTCTTTATCAAATTAGACTGTCCAGAAGACGTTATATTGCAACGTATAGATTCTCGTGCAGCAAATTTTGAAAAAGATACAACAAATTATTCAAGAGCTGTTCGCGATGACTATTATAAATATATAGAAAAATGTGCAAATAACGAATTTGACGAAAGCATCATTTCATACACAATAAACACAAATGATTCACTTGATGGAATTTCTTCTCAAATTGATCAAATGCTAACACATTTAAAGACTGAACTAAAAAAATAGGGGTTAATACATTATGAAAAAAACACAGTTGCTTTTAATTCGACACGGATTCACACCTGCAAACAATGCTGGTTGGAACAAACAAGAAGGTATTCGTGAATATTTTCGAAGAGATGAACTCTGCCCACTTGATAAAGTTTATGGAATAAAACAAGCAAAAGAATTGGGAGAATATCTCACCAAATATCTAAAAGGTCAAAAAGTTCTCATTTTGGTTGGTCCTTATTATAGAACCAAACAAACTGCTTTTCATGCAATTCAAGGATTAGATCCTACACTTGTAACCTTAGAAATTGAAGAACCTCTCCGCGAAATAAATCAAGGCCTTAATTATGGCGAACCAAAACAAGCATTTGAAGATGATCCAGAAGCACAAATCTATTATGAAGAAATGAAATCTGATCATAAAGTTGCAGTTCCTTATCTTATGGGAGAAAGTGAACTTGATGTAAAACGCCGAATGCGTAGATTTGCAAAAAAAGTAAAACAGCTTCAAGACAGTGGCGAATATGATGTAATTATTGTTTTATCATCAGAAACCACTATGAAATGGCTTTATTATTGGATGTTTGGAAAGCATCATGAACTAAAACACGCAACCGCTTCAGTTATTGAAGCAACTGAAAATCCTAGACATCTATTTATTCCTGAAACACTTGTTCCTAAGGGACATATGGTTGATTTTGAAGATTACAAAAATTACTCTACCCTGTCATATTTTTATGAATTAATGGAACCACTAAAAGGCACACCTGAATTTCAAAAATTCTTTGGCAATCTCACACTTCCATTAGAAGATGAATCTATATTTATTGAAAAGCGTGGTGAAACTTTAATTATTCCATCAGGAAACACTGATAAAAAAGGATATTTTTTCATTGATTGTCAATATGGACAAGAAGCATATACATATGACAAAGAAAGCACTTCTACATATTGGATATTAGAAGGTTCTGGTGTCTTTGAAGTAGACGGAAAACGTTTTGAAGTCAATGCAGGAGATGTTGTAACCGTTCCTAAAAATACAACCTTTTATTACAGCGGGCAAATGAAAATGATTGAACGTATGGTTCCAAATTACAAAGAACAAAACGTCGTTGTTGTAAAAGAACTTTCTGACGAAGAAATTAAACAAGGTATTTCACTTGAAAATAATCAAAAAACAAAAATCTAACCTACACACAAGGTAATTTATATGAAAAAATTAGCAAAAACATTAAATAAAGTTTTTACAGATAAAGCTTTTATGGAAGATATGTCAAAAAATTGCATAGGTATGCATCAAATACAGCACATGATGGGAGATGTCTTAACATATTACATTTCAACAAGAGATACAAAAACTTATACATTTGAAGAAATGAGCAAGCTTTTATATAAAAAACAAGAACCTAAAAATAAAAAATTTAAAGAAAGCGATGAAGACGCGTTGGTAAGAAATATTATTGATGAAGGATGCGTCACCCACTCTTTCAATGGTTTCAATTTGTCAAAAATTAAAAAGAATGGTTTGGGTTCTGAAAAAAACAACGACCCCACTCTAGGAGCAGAACTAACCAAACTTGAAAAAGATTTAGGATCATCTGAATATGTGCAACTCCAAACCACTGATCCGACAGAAATATATTATTCAAGCCCTGGAGCAAACTCTATTTATTATGCAATGCAACAATCACCAGAACGCCTTTTTAATGGGCCATTAAAACAAGATCAAAATCCATTACCAGTTATAGTTGGAGAAAAAAAAGAAGATTATTATTTAAGAGTGGCTATCGATAAAATTAACAAAAATTATAGACTAGAAGAACAACAACCAATCATAGACAACGCAAAAAAAGTTATTACACAGCTTTGTTCACAAAGGCCACAAATAGCACTAATCCCTATAAACTCAAAAAAATATACATTGAATGCCAATCTCGCCACAACCAATAACGGTCCAACAGAAACATTGCCAGAATACCTAGAAAGGCAAGCAGATGGAGATATGGGATTCTGGGCAGCCCACACATTTTTTTCAACTTGTTTAGGAGGTTGCCATCCTAGCAATTGTTCAAATTTGGTTTCAACCGGCATCAAAGTCCCTGCAAAAGAATTAGAATTTGTAAGCATTCCTGACACATTTGAAATGTTGCAAATCAAAGCAAGACAAAAAGGATTAAAACCTGGTGAAAAATTTCATTTATATACATTAGAAAAGATCGAAGATAAAGCACTAGAAGATCAACCAGATTCGCCAACACCAACCATTGAACATGTTGATGCCGCTACGATTCAAAATATTAAAGATGAAAACACCCAAAATCAACAAGAAACATTAACAATTGAAACTTCAAACAACTCACAAAAAACAGCTGACAAAGACCAAGAAGGCCTTACTCTTTAAAAATTAATTAATAAAAAAACAAAAGACATCGCAAATAATTGTGATGTCTTTTGTTGTGTAAAAAATTTAATTTTTCTTTGTTTAAACACTCATTAAACTGCAGTGTAACCACCATCAATTGGAAGGATTACGCCAGTAACATATGAAGATTCGTCAGCAGCAAGGAAAATTGCAGCTGAATTAAGCTCGCCTTCTCTTCCGTATCTGCCAAGAGGCACTGTCGCTTTCATATATGCAGAGAAGGCATCTGTTTTAAGAGTGTCTGCAGTAAGTTCTGTTTCAAAATATCCTAAACAAATTACATTTATCTTGTTTATTTACTCTTTGAAATTGCATATGCCAAAACACATTCAGCAGGATAATATGTTGCCAAGCACAACACCCCAATAACTCTTGGCATATTGCCAAATACATTCAAAAGAAGCATCAAGTCTGAGAAAAAGAATAAGAAGCTTCCAACTAAAAGCAATATTGTCAAAAGCGATTTTTCTTTTACAACGTTTGAAATAGACTTGCCCACCATGCATGAAATAATCACTGCATAAAACACGCAAACAAGTTCCATCAAAATTCCACCAAAATCAAAGATTGGTGCAAGCACAATAAACAATGTTGCAGGAACAAATATTGCAGCGCCATAGATTAAATCTTTCCACTTAAATGGCAACAAGTGGCAATATGCAACAAAATAGAACACATGCCCAACAGCAAACAAAAGTGCACCAACAATAAATTCAATTTCGAGCAAAATGTCACCTAGCATTGCAAAAAACAAACCAACCAACATCCAAATGCAAAATCTTTTATTTTCTGCTTTGTTTTTAAACGCAAAATACAAATTTAACGCCCCCAAAA
>JAZOTD010000020.1:0-8309 GCA_045657465.1 Clostridia bacterium
TTCTTTTCTTGAATCCATCGAACGCAAATCATGATTCCCAATACATGAAATAAATTCGGTATTGATATCTTGATATTTATTCCAAATATATTTCAAATTCACCAAATCTTTTTCTTTATCATTAAAATCTTCAATGCTATCACCTAGATTTATAACCAAATCTGGTTTGATATTTTGGTTAATTTTGTTAACCAATTTTTCAAGAATCTGTTCTGAGTATTGAATTAATTTTCTATCAATTTTTGAACCGTTATTTACTGGTAATTCTGGAGCATAATGCAAATCAGAAAATATCACTAATTTTAATTTTTCCATAAATCTTATTTCCTGTTAGTTTTCTGCATAAATTATAACACAATCAACATTCATATCAAACTAAATTTTATAGTAAAAAAGACTTGGAAAATTCCAAGCCTTGCGAGTGGTGGACCTTCGGGGGCTCGTAAGGAGCGAAGCGACGGAATAACGAGAAATTATTTCGAGCGTCACGTATTTCGAACCGCCCACCGAAGGGCATGCATGAAAAAAAGACCTTTCGGTCTTTTTTGATTTGGTGGACCTTCGGGGGCTCGAACCCCGGACAATCCGATTAAGAGTCGGGCGCTCTACCAGCTGAGCTAAAGGTCCATGCGATATAACAAAAACATTATACCACACTTATTTAAAAAATCAACTGAATTTTAAAAAAAAATTAAATTTAATTAGCCCAGTTGATTCATTAAGGTTGAATCATCTCTAAAAAACAACATCGCTTCTCTTTTTTCAACAGGTCCAAGAGTGAACTCAAGCTGCTCATCAGCAACAAAATATTCAATTTTAACTCTTCTGTTAAATGAAAATGGATGCCCCTCAATATGCTGAATATTAGCATTATTTTTATATTCCCCTGCAGTTTTATAATATGGGTCAAACAAATACACATATTCATCATCAACTGCAGTGAGAGTCACATAATGTTCTGTTCCGTTAAATGTTCTAAGGTTCACACAACCACCATCTTTCAAGCACTTTGCAATTGCATAAGGAGACACCGCTTGTGCTGTGAGATATTTGCACTTTAATGGAATGCCTTTTTCTTCTGCAAAAAGTTCAACCCATTTTGCAATAAATTTCATCATACTTCGAGTTGTCACGCCACTGCCGAGCTCGCCATTTTCATCATAACATTCAAGGGTGTATGTTGAAATTATTCTAACAAGTTCCGCAGGAATTTCTTCACGCTCAAACAAAAAAGTTAAACAGTTTAAAAGACTAATACTTCCGCAATCAAATTCGGTTATTTGATATCTAAGTGGAGTTTTCATAAAGCCACCTCTCTTCTTTTCTAATTAAATTATATATCATCACACAAAAAAAAGAAACGAAAATTGCACATTCATGCAAATTTCATTTCTTAAATATCATCTAACAAATATCGCAATTGTTTTTGGACCGCAACAGCAAGACATTGTTTTGTCAATATATCCAACCTTAATATCTTTTATGTGTGTGTTGCTAATGATGTGATTTTTAAGTTCTTCTGCATCTTCATCAAGAGCACAACTAGCAATATAACACTTCTCACAAGGTCTTTCATTTATAAGTTTAACAAATTTGTTTTTGAGTGTTTTATATGCCAATTTTTTTCCCAAACACTTGTCAGCCACTCTCAATTTATCATCTTTAGGGTCAACATGAATAAGTGGAACGATTTTAAGTAATGTGCCAAGACCAGCTTCAAAAGAGCTTAGTCTTCCACACTTGTGCAAGAATTTCAAATCTCTGCAAATAAAAACAGATTCAACTTTTGAAGCATAATCTTTTAAAATAAATTCAAGTTCGTCAAGAGTTTTGCCTTGAGCAATCAATTCTTCCGCATCATCAAGCAGAATTTGAACACCAATGCTGCCAGTTCTACTGTTAACCAAACCAATTACCTTTTTTCCATACTTCTCATTGATTTTTTCAGCAGCAACTTGAGCATAGCTATATGTCGCACTAAGAGCACCACTTAAACCTAAATATAAAGCCTTGAGACCTTGTTGAGCAACACTCTCAAAAACTTCTTCAAATGCAGATTCACTTGCACAACCAGTTGACACAGATTTTGCCATATCTAATTTTTCATAAAATTCACCAAGCGACACATCAGGGTCATCAAACGCAGAGTGTTCAACACCATCTAAAACATAGCATGTTTCAACACAAACAATATTTCTTTTTTCACATTCTTCTTTTGTTAAGCTTGAACAACTATCAGTTATAATAACAATTTTTTCTTTCATAACAAATTCCTTTAAATTTTCTAACATTTTTAATTATATTGAATATATGCAAATTATCAAATAAATAAATCGCTTTAAAGTCTACACTTTAGAAATAAGTATCGCTTTTTAAGAAACACACATCTCTTTTTAAGAGAATATACTCAAAAAGCCTTTATTTTTCAAAATTTATATGATATAATCGAAACCAGATAAGGAGTTTTTATGCAAAACAATAACGAAATTACAAAAGAAGAAATACCTGCAACTGAAAAGCAAATAATTGCACAAAATATAGCTTTTTTTAGAAAAAAACTAAACATTTCACAAACAGAACTCGCAAAGCGACTTCAATATTCAAACAAGAATATATCAAAATGGGAACGCGCAGAAACAACCCCTGATATTTTCACATTAAAAAAACTCGCTGTTATTTTCGGTGTCAGCATCGACACAATCGTAAACCCAATAACTGAAGAAAACAAGCAAGCAATTAAAACAAAAACTGTTATTCCTACAAAATGGAAAGTTTATATGCTGTTATTGACAGAAACAATCATATTGCTCATGACTTGCACAGCCTTTTTCATCTTAAAATCATTAGACGCAAAACTTTTTGCACCAGAAGCAATATTTTTATACATAACACCAATTTTAGACTTAACAGTTTTTATCTTCTTATGTTGTATACGCAAAAAAGTTGATTTAACTTCTCTGTCGTTATTGGGCTGGCTCATTGCAATTTGTTGTCATTTCACTTATTGGGATGCTCCAAATATTCTTTATATTTATTTAATTGCAGCTGCCTATCAACTACTCGCAATCTTCATGGCAAAACTTATCAACTCAGGAAAAATTATTAAATTCAACAAAATATTAATAAAAAAATTAAAGCGCGATTAGTGCTTTAATTTTTATTTTCATCAACTTTTTCAACTAAAGAAATTTCTTTTTCTTTTGGCAAAATTTTATTTCTAAATTTAATATATTCCTCATTTGAAATCAGCCTTGCCATTTTTAAATATTTCAATTTTAAAAGCATAATTTCAATATTATTAACTTCATCTATATTTATTCTTTGATTATTGTCATTTTTTATTTCACCAACTCCAACAGATTCGTATTTTATTTTATTAATCTCATTATCTTCACGCTGCTTAACTTTATCGTTTTTTAATCTTTTTAATTTCATAAACAACAACACAAGAGATGTGAGCGCCAAAATTGCAATTAAACCATCAACCACATACAAAACCCAAGACACATTATTGCCAGAAAATGAGCGTGCATTTACAAAAATCCCCGCCACACCAACAATAATAGACAAAATATCTACAACACAAACAAAAACTATGACCGCCGTTTTTGATTTGATTTTACTTTCTATAACCTTTTCAATTTTCGATTCTCTAACAGGTTTAAATTGCTTAAAAAACACAATCTGCCGAATCAATGAAATCATATCCAATATCGCCAAAACAACCAAAATAATAGAGAGAATTATAACACCAATCATCGATGATGAAAAGTTCACGCTGCCACCATATGACACATTGCTCACGCCCATATTTTGAACACCTTCAGTCACATTTGAAACACTTGACCGCATAAAACTCAAGCCAACTGAAACATAAATGCCATACACCCCACCAAATAATAATGCACCCAGCAAAAGCAACGAACAACACACATAAATCACAGATATTTTGTTAGACTTTTTCATATTACACCTTGCTAATATGTTGAGTAAAAACTGCAAATTTTATGTATTTTCAACAAAAAATGACGACTTTTGTCGTCATTTTTATTATTTTATTGATTTTTAACAATCATATATGCTGTCTGTTTTTTCTTCATTTTCACAAACGAACGATATGCAAACACATCCAATATTAAATACACAACACATATCAAAAGCATCATTATTGCATTAGAACCAGTTCCTGAAACAATAATCAAAATCCAAGTTATAGACTCAACAATGTTGCACGCAATCCAAAAAAACCAACCTTCTTTATATCGCATATTGATCATCAATATGCCACACACATTAAGCATGTTCGTTAGCGAATCTAAAATTGAGAAGTTTTGACTTGGTATTAATGATAAAAGCAAACTCATCACAGTTGTCCCAATCACAACACTTGAAAACAAAATTATAAATTTTTTAATCGTTAACTGATTAATCGTAACAACCCCATCAACAGAATTCTTTTTCCATGAAAAAATTCCATAAACACCAATTGGAATATACACCAATGCTGAAAAAATTACCGTTCCCCACAAACCATTAAAAACATACATCGCCACAGACATTATACATTCTAGCAATGCCAACACTTCCGCAACCCAAGTCCCCTTCATCATTAATGTAACTTGCAACAGTCCAAAACATAATGTTGTTGACCCTAAAAAATATTCATCTTTAGAAATCCAACCAACCAAATACACCGCTAAAATTGTAACGATAGATATAATTATGTATTTAAAAACCTTAACTGATGACACCTTCTTTGACTCGGTTTTTGTTAAAATTTTACCCATATAAAACCCTATTTTAAATATTTATTTTTACATCTATCAACTTTTTCTTTTCTAATCTTATTAACTTCTTCTTCGCCAAACATATAAGCAACTTGCTCGGCACAATTTAAAACATCAGCCGTCTCTTCAATGATATTCTTTTTCACCTCTTCAAGTTTGCCAGGATCAATCCCCTCAATACGCATAATTCGTTGATATTTGCAAATTTCTTTCATAAGTTCACTCATCTCTTCAATACACATTCTAAGTTGCGAATCTTCACCCCAAGTTTTAAGTGCTAAATCACAAAAATCTCTAAATTCTTTATCCATTAATATTCTCCACAATTTATTTACATTAACATTATAACATAACAAAATTTTTGTTACAAAACAAACCAAATAAAAAGCCTTCTTTTATTTTATTTTTTTAAAAAATATGCTATAATATTTTCGTTGAGTTTAACAAAGGAGAAAATTTATGACAATCTTTTTAAATATACTTTTTTTAATTTTAGGCATGGCATTCCTTATCAAAGGCGCAGACTTTTTTGTTAGCGGTGCAAGTGCTATTGCAAAAAAATGTAAGGTTCCAAGCTTGTTTATTGGACTTACAATTGTAGCTCTCGGCACAAGTCTTCCAGAACTTTCTGTGAGCATCACCAGTGCAATTTCAAACAATATTGACATGTCTGTAGGCAACATTGTAGGTTCTAATTTGTTTAATATGTTATTTATTATTGGTGTGGTTGCATTGTTTTCACCACTTCCAATGAGTTCATCTTCTAAAAAGATTGACTTGCCATTTTTAATTGCCATTACTGGAGCTTTGTTATTATTCTCTCTAGACTCCGCTTTAAACGGATCATCAAACAACATGATATCTAGAACTGAAAGTATTTTATTTTTAGTCATTTTAATTTTATATTTATACATCTTAATTTCTAACGCTAACAGAAAAAGAAAACGCCAATTAAAACAAGAAAAATATCTTTTAAAGAATAACACCGAAGATTCAAAAGAGCCTGAAAAAGAACTTAAAATTTGGCAAATAGCACTATATGTAGTCATCGGTCTTGGCGCTGTTGTTTTTGGCGGAGAATGTGTTTCTACAACCGCTCAATTCCTAGCAATCAAAATGGGCATGAGTGAAGCTTTGGTTGGTCTAACAATTGTAGCTCTCGGCACAAGTCTTCCAGAATTAGCAACCAGTGTTGTTGCTGCAAAAAAAGGAGAATGTGACCTAGCTCTTGGAAACGTCGTTGGTTCAAACATTATCAATATAACATTAATTCTCGGTTCTGTCGGTATTATTTCACAAGCTCCAATATCAAGCGTTATCGTTACTGATATTATAATACTATTTGTGTGCACAATCATCTTTTCATTCATGTGCGCAAGACAAAGCAATGTTAGCAAAAAAGAAGGTATCATTTTATTATCTTTATACATCGCTTACCTAGCCTTTGCAATCATAAGAAACTATTGTTTCTAAAAAACAAGCAATCAAAAAACACGAGACAACATCTCGTGTTTTTTTTACATCATTTAATTATTCTTTTTCTTTTGGTGGAACACCAATTGAAATTTCATATTTTGCACCAGTTTGTTCTTTTCGTTTGAGATATTCATCAACTAACTCTTTAACTGTTTTCTTTGATGTTTCTTCAATTTCGATTTCATCCTCTTCAAAAATATTGATACAGCAATTGCAGTAGTCATTGAAATTCTTCTCCGTAAACTCGGTCTTGTTAGTCACACCATAACTCTGCATATAATCATACAAATAATCAATCGTGTTTTTAACATTTGTAGTAACCGACATAAGAACCCTTGCAAGTTCATGCAAATCAACTATTGTGTTTTGAACAAAGCCATTAATATCTGGTGTGTTGTAAAATTGTTTTGAACCATTAGATTGGTTTGTATATCTCGCAAAATCAAAATGTGCACCCTTAGCTTTGACATCATCAACAAATTCAATCATTTCTTTAAGTTGATTTGAATCAAGTTTGTTAAAACCAAGTCGCTTCATTTTACTTCTAAATTGATCTGAATAATCATCAATTTTATGTTTTGAATAATTTGAAACTGGCTGACCTAAATACATATCACACATCATGTTTCCACTTTTAAGCAAAAGTTCAATGCCATGCCACATCTGGAACAAAACCGGAAAAATCATTGTGTCAGCTTCATTGTCATAATTATCATGATCAAGCAAACAAGACAAAACCACAACCGCACCTTTTAAATAAGCAAAACCAAGTTCTTTATAATCCCAACAGCTTTGAACCACAGGATCTGAATCCATTCTGCCATTTCCATCATCAAAATGCCAATTTAAAAACGCTTCTTTGCTGTTATTAGTTGAATAATCCTTAAATATAGACATATTTTTTCTCCCCTTTAACCACTAGCCTTATTATAACACATATTTCCAAAAATTGCAATACTTAATTATATTTTTATAACTCAATTATATAATTTTATAGTTATTATTATATAAAATATATTTATATTTATTTTTCTATAATCGTTGTTTTAATATTATTCTTGTTCTTTATTTTTTCAAGTTTTTCGCCAAGACTTTCAAAATCAAGATCAACAATAAATTTATCAAAAGATTCATATTCAATATATAATTTTAATGAATCTTCATTGATCAAATTGATTTTTTCTTTTCCATGCCTATTAAGCATATCAAATAAAAAATCAACAACTGTCACAAATTTATAGTTTACACTAACCAAGACACGCGAAAGTTCAAGCATATCAACACCCACTCTTGAAATTAATCCACTTTCATTTGGCGTATTATAAAATTGAGACACACCGTTTGATTGAAACGAATATCTAGCAAAATCAAAATGCGCATCATGTTCTTTGCACTCGTCAATAAATTCAACCACGCCGGCAAGTTCATCATTTTTTATATTTGGAAAACCTAACCTATTCATCTTTTCAATAAATTGATCTGCATAAACATCAATAGTGTGTTTTGTATACTTTTGATTTTTAAGTGAAAGATATTCATCACAAATCATATTTCCACACTTCAACAATAATTCAAGGCCATGCCAAATGTTAAATAAAATTGGAAAAATCATTGTGCAAGCATCACAATGGTAAGGATCTTGATCTAATAAAAAATCCAATGAAATTTCTGAATTTTGTAAATAAGCCATTCCCAAAATTTTAAAATCATTAATCTTTTGCAACATAGCATCATTCTTAACCCTTCCGAATGCATCACAAAAAAATAGATTCATAAACGCATCATAGTCATGTTTAATCCCATTTTTAAAAATCGCCATATCAATTCTCCTTCACAGCAAAAAAATTATATATCACTGTTGCAAGTTTTTCAATAGGCAAAATAAAAAAAACGATACTTGGAGTTCAAGTATCGTTTTTTATTTTATATAAATTTCGTTTTGACGACAGGGTGTGTGCTTGCCTTTGGTTGTTTTGTGGAATTGAAATGTTTGTAAAATTTCTATTTCTTCTTTTTAAATTCCTTCATGCCATAGGTTGAACCGCC
>JAZOTD010000021.1:0-36941 GCA_045657465.1 Clostridia bacterium
GAGTGATTTTGATGAATGGAACAGAGTTTGAGTCAAATTGGTTTTTACATCAATTTTCAAGGCATTGTAACAACAATGATTTGAGGCGAGAAATTGCAATGGTTAGACGACACGAACAGCAACAACAAAAAATGATTTCAAGTTTAAAGCCGATTGATGAAAGTAATCTTGAAACCACTATTGCTTATGAACAACTGGCTGTTGATTTAACTGCAATTTTAGCGAAACACGTCAAAGATCAAAATGTGAAAAATGCGTTAAACTTTGCGTTGTTGGAAGATTTTGACCATTTGTATCGCTATGCTAACTTGCTTGAAATGGAGCAAGGGGTGTCGGCTCAAACTATAACAAAAGAATACACAGAAATTATGCCTGGAAGACCCACAATTGCAGAGCATCGTCATCCAAGAGATGCAGTTAACAAGTTTATAAACAGTGAGTGCTCTGATTTGTTTACAAAACTTACAGCGCATATTATCACGGCGGCTGAACAACAGACAATGAACTATTATATGAATATTGGAAATCATCACCCAACAGAGCTTGGCAGAAGGCTTTATGCAGAGATTGCCATGATTGAAGAACAACACGTGTCTGAATATGGAAGTTTGCTTGATGCTAACTGCACATGGCTTGAGAGTTGGGTTATGCATGAATACACAGAGTGTTATTTATATTATTCTTGCTATGAAGATGAACGAGACCCTGAAATTAAAGAAGTTTATAAAATGCGATATTTAGAAGAGTGTGGGCATTTGAAAAAAGCCGCTGAAATGCTTGAAAAATATGAATGCAAACCTTGGCAAAGTTTGTTTCCTGATGGTGCGGAATTTCCAGAGCTTTTAAAGTTTAACGGAAATGTTGAATATATTCGTGAAGTATTAAATTCAACAGTTAACTGCACAAAAGATCGTGAAAATTATATTGATGTGTGCAAGCTTTCAGATAAGGCAGATTTTAAGAAATATAATAAGCAAGTGAACAAGAATGAAAACTATGAGCCTTGTCACGTTTTGATTGAAGAATATATCAAAAAGAACGGAAAAGATTATCGTTATCAAGTGACAGAACACCCGATTGAAGAACTTAGGGATAGAACCAAAGATAATGTTGATGTTGGCAGAAATTGTAAATAAAAAAGAGAACCATGTGGTTCTCTTTTTAGTTGCTTTGATTTGCTTTTGAGCATTTGCTTTTAACAGGAAGATCAACTTCTTTTGTGAGCTTGTTTATAAACATTGCACGTTCTGTGTATGAAAGTTTTTCTTCTGGTTCGTTCATAACTTTTGACTGGATATATTCTTGATATGCTGGGGTGTTTGCAAGTTGGTTGATAATTGAAACTTTTTCTTCAGGTGACATTGCTGCACGATATGCAACAAGAAGGTCATAAGCGGTTTGCCAGTCATCTGGTTGAACGTCGCTTTCAGATAAGATTCTGTCACCACCAAACCATGCAGCAACACTTACTTTGTCAAGAAGGTCTGGGCGTTGGTCTGCCAAGACTTTTAATGTTGCAACCATTGACCAGATTGAGAATGTGTTGTCAAGCCAGCTTGGTTTTTGCCATTCTGGGTGCTTTTCAGCGTAAGCGTCAGCAGATTTGAAGACATAGTCACAGAAAGTGTTTTCACGAACGTTGAGTGGGAAAATCACAACTTTGTCAACGCCATAGCCGCCTTCTTCATAAGGGGTTAGGGCAGTGATGATGCTGTTTACACTTTCTTCAATTTGTTCTTTTTTAGTTAAGAATGGAACAGTTGCCATGATGTTTGCGTCAACCTTGATTCCGTGTTCATGCAAGGCATAGATTGCTCTTGCAAATGTTTTGTCGTTGATGTGTTTAAGCAAGAGTTGGTCTCTTAGTTCATTGTTGGCAGACTCAAGACCAAGTTCGATAACATAATCTTTGACTTCTGGGTGTGCTTCTTTAAAAGCAATAATTTTGTTAAGCGCTTCAGAAGTTACATATTTTCCATCTTTGTCATAATAACCAAGAGTTTGATAGTGTGTTTCAAAGCTGAGTTCTTCAATTGTTGGAACTTCTTTTAAAAGTTCTTCTGCTTTTTTGAGCACAACATCAAGACATTCTGGCGGGAATTCTTTTGAGTCTAAAATTGAACCAACAGCATCAAACAAGACTGAATAGATTGTGTGTGGATTGTTTTTAACATTATTAATAAAAGTGTCCATTTCGCGTTCAACGATTTGTGGGCTTAAGTCATGGTTGAGAGCACCATATGTGCAAAAACAACATTGACCAAGTCTGCAACCGTCGGTTAAAAATGACAATTGTCCAAAACCGTGCATAAAGAAAGTGTTTGTGTATGAACCATCTGGGTCTTTGATGCCACTATCTTTAATGGTTCTGCCAAGTGCATAGTTTCTGCGCATATATTCATTGCCTGGTTCCCATCTTGTTAAATGCGAGTTTTTATCGAATTTTTCTTCCATATTGACTCCTTATGATTATAAAATGTCAGTGTTTAAAATAATTTCTTTAAGGTCTTTTTTCTTAGCTCTAAAAGTTGATGATTGAGCTTCGCCAAAACAAAGACCAGAAACAAGCATTCCTTCACTGCAATATTTTTGTTCGAGTTGTTCACTAATGGCGCAGATGTCATACATCCAAAGTGAACCAATGCCAAGCTCAGTTGCTCTTAAGAGTGCATTTTCGATGCTTGCACCGATTGATAGCATGAGTGAAAACATGCCAGTGTCTTTTTTGTTTAATGTTTCTTTATCTGCAAAAACCAAGACGAGTTTGTTTGCGTTTTTAATAATGTTTGCAGTGGCAATGCCTGTGTTTTCGGTGTTGTTCTGTTTAAGCGATTCAAGCAAGAGAGAAGCCACTTCGTCTTTTTCTTCGCCTGACAAGATATAAAATCTCCAAGGCTGATAATTTTTTGAAGAAGGTGCAAGTCTAGCACAATCTAAAATGTCTACAATTTGTGACATTTCAATGTTTTTGCCTGTGTATGCTCTAACACTTTTTCTTTCTTCAATGACTTTTTTGCAGTTGTTTGTTTTCATAAATACCTCTGTTTACATTTTAGCATAATTTGGCACAAAAGTAAAGGTTATTTATAAAACAATAACCATTTTAAAATTTGGTTAATTTTGATTTTTAGTTAATAAAAATTTGTGTTAAAATGATAAAGTATTAATAAAGAAAGAGGTAAGTATGGCACGAAAGAAAAAATTGTCGTTTAGAATATTAAAAAAACTTATGAAAATGAAATATAAAAGACCTGCATTTGTTTATCTTGGAGAAGAAGTTTCTAATGGTGGGCTTATTTTGAGCAATCATGAAGGCACTGATGCGCCAATGAGTTTAGAGATTTATTTTGATAAGCCTATTAGAATGTGGGGTGCACATGAGATGAATTCGGGGCTCGTCAAGATGTATAAATATCAAACAAGGGTTTATTATCATGAAAAAAAACATTGGAATTTGCATCTTGCAAGATTGTTTTGTTTGATTGCAAGTCCGCTTACAAACTTGTTTTATAGCGGGTTTGATTTAATTTCGACTTATAAAGATTCAAGATTTTTGAGAACAATTCGTGAAAGTGAGCAAGCAATCAAAGACGGCGAAAATGTGGTGGTTTATCCAGAAATGTCAGACAAAGGATATTTGGCAGAACTTGAAGGATTTCACCCAGGCTGCATTTTGTTTGCAGAAACCATGCTCAAAAAGGGCATAGATGTGCCAATTTTTGTGACCTATTTTAAAAAGAAAGAACGCATTTATGTTATTGACAAGCCAGTTAAATATTCAGAGCTTGCAAAATCAGGAAAGTCGCGTGAAGAAATTGCTGATACATTGAGACTTCGTTGTAATGAACTTGGAAAAATGACATTTAATGAAGAGGAAATGGAAAAATTAAAGCAAGAACAAGAATTAAAATTTAAAGAGATTAAAAAACAACAAAAAAATAAAAAATAAAAGCAAAACAAAAAACCACCTGCATGCGACGGTGGTTTTTTGTTACAATTTTTAGCTAATCATTGTGTGTTATACTTTAAATTTGAAGTTTTAACGCAAAGAATTTGGTCAAGGTTGATACTTTCGCTCATTCATCAACCAATTGCATAAATTAGGTTTAAATTAAGTCAAGATTAAATTTATTATTATTTCGGCTTATAATAAACATAAAGTTAAACTCGGCTTGATTTTTGTTAATTTTTGCAAAGACAAAAAGCCTTTGTTAAAAATTAAATTTGCAACATAACTCGACCATTATAGCAAACCGATTTTGTTTTGTTAAGCAAAATTTAAAACTTTTTTTAAAAAATTCAATTTAGTTAAAAATGAACAAAAAAGAGTTTTTTTGGTATGATTTTGATTTAAATAAATAATCAAATAAAAAATATATACAAATGAAAATTTGTGTGTTATAATATATGCGTTACGAGGTTTTTATGATTGAAAAAGAGATTAGAATTCTTGAAATTGACAAAGAGCAGTTTATAAAAGAAATTGTTAAGAAAGGTGCAGTTTTGGTGCAACCAGAAACTATGCAAAAACGCTATGTTTATGATATTGATCCAAATGACAAGAGTAAATGGATGAGACTTAGAACAAACGGAAACAAAACAACTCTTACAATAAAACAAATTTTAGACAAAAGCTCAATTGCGGGAACTGAAGAACATGAAGTTAGTGTTTCTGATTTTGATGAAACACACGCACTTTTAAGCAGGCTTGGATATGAGCATAGAAATTATCAAGAGAATCAAAGAAGCGTTTATATGCTGGGAGATGTTGAAATTTCAATTGATACTTGGCCACTCATTCCAACATATGCAGAACTTGAAGGTTCAAATGAAGAAGAAATTTTAAAAATTATTGATTCATTAAATGTAAAAAAGTCTCAAATCACAACACTTGATGTTAATTCAATTTATCAAGAGATTTATGGCATTGATATGTTAAAAATAAAAAACTTAGAGTTAGGTGAAACTTATGAAGGTTTGTTGGAACGTAACAAATAAATGTAATGCAAATTGCACTCATTGTTTTAGAAACACTCAAGAAGAACCACTTTCAATTGAACAAAATTTGCAGATTTTAGAAAATATAACAGGTATTGTTGACACAATTAGTTTCTCTGGCGGAGAAGTGTTTTTGTATGAGAATGTTTTTGAGCTTATTGCAGCTGCAAAAAAGAAAGGTATAACTTGTTCAATTATTACAAACGCAATTCTCATAAATAAATCAAATATTGACAAGATTATTTCACTTATTGACAAGATTACATTTTCAATTGATAGTGTTGACGATTTGAAAAATGCACGTATTGGCAGAGGTGAAGGATATTGCAAACATTTAAATGAAGTGATTGATTATATCAATAGAAAATATCCAAATTTTCCAATCACAATCAACACGGTTATCACACGTGAAAACTACAATGAAATTCCTGCTATATATAAGTTTTTGAGATCAAAAAAGATTCAGCTTTGGAAGTTGATGAGATTCTGCCCATATAGAGACCTTGCGAAAAAGAACAAGAATCTTTTGGAAATAACTGATGCACAATTCTTGGAAATTAAGAAGAATTCTGGTAACTTGTTTAACATCAATGCAGTTGTTCAAGATATTGATGAAATTGAACAACAATTTGTTATTTCACCTGCAGGCAATCTTGCTAGCGGGCAAAATAATGAAGACTTGATTTTGTTGCCACAGCTTTATAATCGTAGCCCAGAAAGCATTAAAAGTGTGCTTAAAGAAAAGTCAAAAAATGACTCGCTTTTAGACATTAACTTAAACCTTTACAAAACATTCTACACTGTTGCAAAGGCGGGAAGTATTTCAGCGGCATCAAAAATGTCTTATATTTCACAACCTGCAATTTCTAAATCAATCAAAAGAATTGAGAGTGATTTGAATGTTACACTTTTCAACAGATCTTTAAATGGTGTGGTTTTGACAAAACAAGGTGAAAAACTTTTGTATTATATTGAAACTGCATTTAACAACATTTTGACTGCTGAAAGAAGTTTGAAAGAAGATGATTCATTCAACAAAGGATATCTTAAAATTGGTACTCCTTCGCATATTGGAACATTCTTTATATTTAATATAGTTAAAGAATTTAGAGCAAACTTTCCAAATATTAAAATTTCAGTTGTTAGCCGTTCAACAAAAGAACTTTTAGAACTTTTGGACACTCATGAAATAGACTTTATTATTGACGCGGCTCCAGTTCAAAGCAATGATGAAAGGCTTGCGATTGTTCCGCTTGAAAAGGTTAGACATTGTTTCTTCTACAACGCACAAGACAAAGATGTTTATAAAAACATCAAATCACTTAAAGAGTTGGAAGATAAGTCAGTGGTTCTTCCAGTTTCAAGAAGTAGTCACAGAAAAAATTTAAATGCTGTTTGTTCAAGTAGTGGTGTCATGCTTTCAAATGTGCTTGAAATTGAAACTAGTGAAATGATTGTTAAAGCGGTTCGTGAAAGACTTGGTGCTGGATATGTTTTGTATGATTTTGTTAAACACAACATTGAACGTGGCGAGTTTTGTGAACTTAAAACTGATGTTGATTTGCCAGAAATTGAACTTGTGCTTGTTTATTATGAAGACTATTTAACAGCAGTTCCAAAACACTTCTTAAAATCATATATTTTAAATAGAAAAAAGAAATAAAAAATTAAAAGACGATGATTAATCATCGTCTTTTTTTGTGAGAAATTTTATAAAAAGTATTTTTCTTTTTTGATATGAATATAAAAATGTATAGAAAATATAATAAAATATGCAAAAAATACGCTTTTGGTTATGGGCTATATAACTATTTAAAATAGAATGAAAACAAGATTTTAGGGGTTTGTTTATTGACTTTATTAAAAGGTATGGGGTATTATGAGCCATATGAAAACAAAAGTAATGTCAGCTTTGTTAACTTTTGTAATGGTGTTTGTAACTATTTTTACAATACTACAAACATTTTTTGATAACTCTATTAAAATTTATATAGGCTATCAAAGTGTTACTTCTCAAACTTGGACTGCACTTATTGTTAAAAATAAAAACATCTTTGAAGAAAAGTTAAAAAGAGCGTTTCCAAATCAAAAGTATAAGGTTGTATGGTCTGACGAAATATCAGGGGCGGTTATCAACACCGCAATGATTTCGGGCAAGTGCCATTTCGGGTTTATGGGCGACATGCCATGTTTATTAAACATGAACAAGTCGATTGAACTCGAAGCTTTTGAGTCCGCTCTTTTATGCTTTACAGGAAAAGGCGAGGGTGGAAAAAACCAAAGCATAGTTGTTCCAAAAGATAGTAATATTAAAACAGTTTATGATTTAAAGGGCAAAAAGGTGTCGGTTCCTATAGGTTCAAGTGCACACTATATGCTTTTGAGTATTTTAGATAAATATGGCATCACTGATGATGTTGAAATTGTGCATCAAGACATTGGGCTTGCAAGTCAAATGCTTAACACAAACAAGTCTGATGCGTTTGCAATTTGGGCACCATATCCAAACTTTTTAGAAGAACTTGAACAAGGTCGAATTTTGGTTGATGGCGCAGAGTCAAACAAAGATTATCTTGCTGGTGTTATGGTTCACAAAGGTTGGGCCAATGAGAATAAAGAGATTGTTAAGTTGTTTATTGAGTCTTTGCAAGAAGCTCAACAATTTATAAAGGGCAATCCAAATGAAGCCGCCGAGATTTTTAGCAAAGAAAGTGGGTTTGATTTAAAGATTGCAAAAAAAGAAGTTTATAGCATTGAATGGGTGGCATCGACAAGTGAAAGTGATTTGATGTCGCTTGAAGACAAATTGAAATTTTTGATTGATAATAAAAATATAAAAAATAAGTTTGATATAACAAAATTTGTTTACAGCTTTGATGAGGAGGTGTGACATGGAAAAGATTTTTAGCGAACTTGCTAATCCTGAATTATACAAACATATTCTAGTTTCACTTCAAAATGTTATAACAGGGTTTACTATTGCATTTGTTTTGGCACTGTTTATTGCACTTTTGATTTATGAAGTAAAGTTTTTAGATAAGATTGTTTATCCTATTATTGAAATTTTGAGACCGATTCCAAACGCGGGCTGGGTTCCGCTTGCAATTTTGTTTAGTGCAACAATTGAGCAAAGCATTATATTCATCACATTTATTGGTGCGTTCTTTCCTGCATTTATCACGATTTACAGGGCACTTAAAGGGTTTCCGTCACATTATTTAAATATTATCAAATTAAACAAGTTAAATTTGTGGGATAAATATGTAAAAATTATTTTGCCTGCAATTATGGCTCAAATCTTTACTGCGATGATGCTTGGCATCAGCGGTGCATGGCTTAGTGTTATTATGGCGGAGATGATTAGTGGCAAGGCTGGTATTGGATATTATACTTGGAAAAACTATACACTTTTAAACTATGAACTTGTTGTTTTGGGTGTGGTTATAATGGGGCTATTAGGAGCACTTTTCTCACTCATTATCTCGCTTATTTCTAAACGAGTAGTATTTTGGACTAGGAGGGAAAAAGATGCCTAACAAATATTCTATCGTAGTTAAAAATCTTAGCAAAAAATATGACAACAAAGAACAAAAAGAGAAAGTTGTTTTTGATGGGTTTAATGCAGAATTTGAAAAAGGAAAGGTTCATTGTTTGCTCGGTGCTAGCGGAAGTGGAAAAAGCACGCTGCTTAGAATTGTTGCAGACCTTGAAAAATATGACGCAGGTGAAGTGGTTTTTGATGAAGAGAAAAATTCGCTAGCAATGATTTTTCAAGAAAACAATCTGCTTCCATGGCTGACAGTTTATAAAAACATTTTGTTTAGCTACAAATCATGGCTCAAATCTCAAAAGATAAAATGTGAAAAAGCGGTTGCTGAAAAAATTATCACTGAACTTTTGGAAAAGTATGATTTGTTGCAATTTAAAAATTATTATCCATTTGAGCTTTCGGGTGGTTTGAAACAAAAGGTAACGCTTGTTAAAACACTTATTACAAAACCAGATATTGTGCTTTTAGATGAAGCTTTTTCTGCACTTGATTTTATGTCTAAAGATATGATTCATGAAATCTTCTTAAGTGAATTTGCGAAACGTCAATTTACAACTATTTTGTCAACGCATGACATTCATGAAGCTATTGAACTTGGTGATTATATTCATTTAATCAATAAAAACAATTATTACAAAATAAAAAATACACTTAAAGTCCCGAGAAAAGATGATGAAAACTTTGATGAGTTTTTAAAGTTGATTACTGAAAAATATAAACAAGGAGACTAATAATAATGTATATTTTAACCCAAGATGTTTCAAAGTGGAAACAAATTAATTTTAGAAACATTGATTCAATGTTGTCAGTTCAATTTTTGTATGATTTATATGACCAATATGATGCAAAAATTAACTGGTTTAGATTTAAAAATGTTTGTTTATTTTATCAAGATGACAAGCTTTGGTCATACACTCCAAAAAATGATTGGGAAAAAGCACTTGACAATATTGCTGACCAATTCAAAAATCCTGAAAAATTTAGCAATCCTGAAATAATTGATAATTGCTATAACTATTGCAAGATTGAAAAGAAATTGTTAAAGAAATTGCTTGCAGATATTGATAAAATGGATTTAGAAAAGTTGTCAAATGAAGAGCTTTATAACTTGCTTTTCAAGTGGTATCAAACCACATTAAATCAAATTTATTATATCAATGTTGCACCTGTTGAACTTGGGCTTCAAAGAGCCATTAAACAACTATCAGAAAAAGCTAATGTTTCAACAGAGGATATGGGTGTGCTTTATTCTCTTGAAGATAACACAGAAGTTTTGAAAGAAGAGTTGGCATTGCTTAAAACATTAGCAAAAAATAATTATAAATATACAAACAAAATTTTAAATGAACATCTAAAAGAGTTTAAACATCTTACTGTTGGATATGGCAGCAGTGAAATGGATTTGGAAACTGTTAAAGCCAGATTTGACAATGCTGTGAGCATGGGCAAAGATGCAATTGATAGTCGCATTAAAACCATTGAAGCATATCCAGAAGAAATTTTGAAACGTAAAGTTGTTTCAAGAAAAAACATTGAAGACAAACATCTTGTTGGGCTTTATGACCTTGCTGCAAAAATGGGATTGCTTAGAGACCAAAACAAAGCATTCTTGGGCAAATCGGTTACTTATCGCAACCGCATTATGGAAGTGATTGCTAAAAAGAATAACATGGTGCGTGAAGATTTTAAATATTACATGATGGACGACATGAAAGCATTTTTGTGCTATGGAGAAAAACTTGACGAGGCAGAAATTGCAAGAAGGGCAGAAGGGGTCTATATTTCACATGTTTCAATGCTTTATTCTGGTGCTGACTCAAGAGAAAATTATTATAGAGCAGTTAAGTCTGATGAAAACGAAACTGTTTCAATTGAAGATGTTAAAGGAATATGTGCATCTCCTGGACATGCAAAAGGGATCGCAAAAGTTTGTTTGACATTTGAGGAATGCAATAAGTTAAAAGACAATGAGGTTTTGGTTACTTATGGAACTGATTTCAATTTCCTAAACGCAATGGTTAAATCAGCAGCAATTGTGACTGAAGAAGGTGGAATTTTAAGTCACGCTTCTGTTATCAGCAGAGAGTTGAAAAAACCTTGTGTTATTGGATTTAAAGGTGCAACAAAACTTATTGAAGATGGTGATGAAATTGAAGTTGATGCATCAAATGCAACTGTTAAAATTTTGAAAAAAGCTCACAAAAAATCCATCAAAAAAGTTGAACTTGTTGGTGTTCATGACATGAAAGAAAAACTTGAAGCTGATGAAATTGGAAATAAGGCATATAACTTAAATGTGTTGTCATCAAATGGGTTTAATATTCCAAAGGCTTACACACTTGGTGTTTCTTTCTTTAAAGATGTGCTTAAAAAGAACGACAAATATGATGAATATATTGACTATGTAATGAACATTCGTGAATGTGAAGAACAAGTTTATGAACTTATTGACAGCTTGGTTTATCCAACTGAAGAGATTGCAAGTTTGTTAGATTTTGAACATAACACTTATGCAGTGCGCAGCAGTTCGCTTTGTGAAGATGGCTTTAACAAATCATTTGCAGGTCAATTTGTCACAGAACTTTTCTGCAACTCTATTGAGTTTGTTATGAAGAGCATTAAGACTTGTTGGAAGTCATTCCTTAACAAAAATCTAGAAGTTTATGCAGGCGATGAAAAAAATTGTTTTGGTGCAATTGTTATTCAAAAAATGGTTACTGCAAATTATTCTGGAGTTTTGTTTACAAAAGACCCTGTGTCTGGTGAAAACAAAATGATTGTTGAATGCTGTGAAGGTGTTGCTGCAAAACTTGTTGACAACAAGGTTGACCCAAGCAGATTCTATGTTGACAAAGAAACATTTAAGATTATTGAAAAAGAAAATGATATAAATATCCCTGAAAAATATATAATAAAGCTTGCTAAAGTAAGTGAGAAAATTCAAAAAGTTTATGGCGTTGAAGTTGATATTGAATGGGCTGTTGAAAATGGCGAATTATTCATTATTCAATGCAGACCAATAACAACATTCAATGCAGATTTATAAACTAAAAATTTAAGGAGGGGCATATCATGACAAAGATATTTAAACCTTATCACTTAGAGATTCAAGGAATTGACAAAAATTTGTTTCTAAGTGACCCATTTTATAGACAAAAGGCAGAAAAAATCGATTTTGATGGGCTTATTAGAGAATTTAAAATTGAAGCACAAAATCAAGTTGATTATGTTTCACTTGCTCCAAAATTCAAACCACATTCAGACCACGAGTTAATGATTCAATCAACAGACAAAATTGTGAAGAGTGCATCAACTGCGCTTGCAACCGAAACTATTCATAAGATTTTAGATGTGGGGTATAGGTTTGTTGATTTTTTAAGTGATCCTGACATTGTTAGAAATTTTGGGCTTGATGACGGATATATGTACTTGGTTTACAACTATGACGAATTTACAACCGACAGAACAAGTGGAATGAGCAAAAAACCATTCCATTTACATATGAATTCGTGGAAAAAAGATACTTTGAAGCGAATTTCACCAGTTGAACAAGATAAAGTTTCGCCATATTATTATCAATCAATTATAGACCCAATTTTTGACATTACTCAAATACTTGCTAATGATGCGCTTGCATGTGAAGAACTTAAGCCATATTTAGCGGAAAGTAAAGTTCATAATGACAAGATTGGTTATGCTTCAGTTTTTGAAGTTAAGGGTGGTTGGAAGACTTTGCAAGACAGAGATTTTGCGCATATTCTTCAAATTATTCACAAAAGACTTGAAAATAGGTATGTTGAACTGCTAGAATGTTTTACAGGAATGACTACTATTCCTGATGAATATACAAGACATCAGGTGCTTCCTGACGAACAAGTAATTTTCAATATTCAAGAATCAAATATTCCAGAGTCAACAAAAGCTGCAATCTTGAACAAGGTTGGCAAGATTCGTTCAGTTACAAATGAACAATTTGACCAGTGGAGAAAGAATGGTGAAAAAGATTTGATTGACACTCTGGTTTCGCTCAGGTGGCTTGCATATTCGGTTGGGTTCTTTTCAGACAATTATTTAAACTGCGAATTTGCAGTTAAAGACCAGCCAATGTATATCAATGTTACTCCAAGATTGTTTACAAAGATTGGAGGTGCTAGCATTATGAACTTTCCAGAACACCCACTCGTTAAACTTGACAAGGGAAATGGTGAAGTTACAAAAGAACAGTTTGCAGAAAAATCACAATTCCACAAAGAGTTTGCAAAAACTTTAGAATAGGAGGGATTAAAAATGTTAAAAGTTAACAATTTACAATTAAACCTTATAAGAAAAGGCATCTTTCGTCTTCGTGATTGCTATAGACAATCAAATGACTCAAACATTAGAAATTCTGTTAAAGAGATGGTTTTTTATGAATTAAGCGAAGGTGTTGATGGGTTTATGGATTTGTTTTATGACAAGTTCAATGCCTGCAAAATGGATTCACTTGCTTCAGTTGAAGACTTGGCAGAAGATATTTTAAAGAGTCTTGATGTTGAGAAAATGCCAAAAATTGACATGGCAACTGCAAAAAAACTTTTCAAGAAAATGCAAGAAAAAGATTTGCGTTCAGTGGTTGCTGGTTATAACAAAGCAGTTGAAAGCGGAAACATGTCTTATTATTCTCAAACGATAGACAATAATCGTGTTTTCTTGTATTATGATAATGGACAGTTTGATGGTGCTGTTTGTTCAGTTTCTAGAAATGATAAAGGCAGAGAAATTGATTGTCATTTCTGTCATTTCTTTAGAAGAGCAGATGATATTGAATATATTACAAAAGTTGAGAAGGGTAAAAAGGGCAACTACACTTCAAGAACAGTGACATGTTGTTCAGATCATGAAATGTGCAATGATGCAATCTTATCACTTGAACCATTAAAAGATTTTTTGCAAACAAGGAGAAAAGAGAATGAAAGAGATTCCAATTCAACTCAATACGGAGAGTGATGATCCAACCTTTGAAAATGACACAATGGTTGCGGTTAGATCAAACAATTTGAAACACAACACCTTGATTGGTTCATATGTAATCATTCCAAAGTCAGAAGTGGGTTCACCTTTTGAACTTTCTGACAAAGAATGGGAAGATTCAAAAAAACTCATGCTTGAACTCAAGGCATATTTAGACAAAAAATATAAACCAGACGGTTATAACATCGGTTGGAATGTTGGCAAGGTGGCTGGTCAAGAAGTGGCTCATGCACACATGCATGTTATTCCAAGATATGCAGATGAACCACTTGCTGGCAGGGGACTTAGATATTGGTTTAAACAACCAGAAAATATCAGAGCTTCACTTAGAGATGATAACAAATAAAAAACTCGGCAGTTGCCGAGTTTTTGTTTTGCTTTATGTTATTTTATTAGACATTTTTAATTTTGTTGTTATAATTTATCGTAATAGTAAATTAAAAAAATAGGAGTGAGTTATGAAAGCGATTTATAATATTCCTTATGGTGTTTATGTTTTGACAGCAAAAGACAAAAAACAAAACGGTTGCATCATCAACACATTATGTCAAGTTACATCTTCACCATGCAAGATTTCAGTGACTGTAAACAAAGAAAATTATACAACAGAAATTATTGAAAAAACAGGTGAGTTTAATGTTTCTATTTTAGACATGACAACCAGCTTTGATATCATTAAACACTTTGGTTTTCAAAGTGGAAGAAATGTTAACAAATTTGATGATTTTGCAGATTTTAAACTTGCAAAAAATGGCATTGCCTATATAACTTCACACGCAAATTCATATTTGTCTGCAAAAGTAACAGCAAAATATGATGTTGGCACGCATATTACTTTTGTTGCAGAAGTTGTTGAAGATGTTGTGTTAAATAACAATGAGTCGCTCTTATATTCATATTATCAATCAAATATAAAACCAAAAGCACCAAACCAAAAGAAAACAGTTTGGGTTTGTAAGATTTGCGGATATGTTTATCAAGGCGAAGAAATTCCTGAAGACTTTATTTGTCCAATATGCAAACATGGTGTGGAAGATTTTGAGAAACAAGAACCAGCAGAAGAAAAACCAACCTTAAACAAGTTTGTTTGCCCAATTTGCGGTTATTCTGCAGAAAGCGATAAAGAAGAGCTTATGTGCCCAATTTGTGGCGTAAAAATGAATAAAGTTTGACACTTTGAAGCATGAAAGTTTTAGATGAATAAGATTAGGAAAGAAAATGGATAAAGCAAAAGTAATAATTTTAGATTTTGATGGAACCGTGTATTCAGGAGAACATGTTTTTGACGAAATTGAAGGCTCGGTTATGTCGCACAAGCGGGAGTTTTTATGCTGGCTTAGTGATGACGAATATGAGATGATTGAAAGAGAAAATCCAGAGTGGAAAACCATTTATTGGGGTTCAGAAGTTGCAAAGTTTATTTATGGATTAAGAAAAAAATATCCAGCGCTTAAAATTTCTATGAATGAGTTTTGGAACTGGCAAAATGAAAAGCCTTATCCACTTGTTTTAGAAGGCATAAACACTGTTGATAAAAACCTTTTGAAAAAATTGTGTGAAAAATATCCTGTTTATATTGTCAGCAATTCATCGCCAACGCATGTGTTGCACTATATGAAAGTTTTTGGATATGACCCAGCGTGGTTTGTAAAAATTATAAGCAATAAGTTTACAATAAAAGATTTTACAAAAGGGCATTATTATAAATCAATTATGCAAAAAGAAAACTGCAAGCCAAGAGAAGTGTTTGTGTTTGGCGACAGCAGACGCAGTGACCTTGCACCTGCAAAACTGCTCGATATGCCAGCGTTCCACATAAAGCAAACGATTGAGCTTGAAGATTGTATTAAAAAATTAATATAAAAAACACCACAATCTGTGGTGTTTTTATTTTGCATTTTTAAGTCCGTTTTTTTGGATTTATGTTTTGTTATGATATGAGTGTAAAAAGGAGGAAACATTATGGGTATTATTGATTTGATTATGGGTTGGGGAGTTGTTAGTGAAGAAACTCCTATTGCTGAAGCTGAATATGCATCACTTTCAAGTAATGAAAAAAAATAAAGTTGGTGAAACTATGAAAGGTTTTGATTGTGAAAATATGGTAAGTCTTCTCGTTGAGTTTAATAAAGGCAGCATGGCTTATGAAATGTCTGTCGGTGATGCGGTAATAAAAGGGCTTTGTGCGGGCAGGTTGAATGTGTTTCATAGACGCATTTTGAAAAAACTGCTTTCTTTAAAAAATATCAATGATTCGGGCATTAAATTTAGAAAGGTGGTTGCTAGAATTTTTGCTTAAAACATAGATTAAATATTAAAAAGGGGATTTAAAATCCTTTTTTTTGGACGCAAAATGTAATATAATGTCATTATAGAAAGGTGATTTTATGGCTAACGAAAAGAAGAGTTCTATTTTTTATATTTTAAACATCTTGAAAGAGTGTTCTGACGAAAAACACACTCTAACTTATGCTGCGATTGCAGAAAAGTTGTATGCACGCTATGGCATTGAGATTGAAAGAAAAACCATTGCTAGCAATATTGATATTTTGCAAGAGCAGGGCTATGACATTGTTAAGTGTGGAAAAAATGGCTTATATTTAGGTGAACGTGAGTTTGAAAATGGCGAACTCTTGTTTTTGATTGACGCTATTTATTCATCGAAATCAATGCCTACAAAATATGCAAAAGATTTGGTTGAAAGATTAACCAAGGGTTTTAGCAAGTATGAGAAAAAGAAATTTAATCACCTTGAAAAAATTGATGATGGTTCGCGCTCTGACAATCGTGAAATCTTCTGGACGATTGAAGTTTTAAATGAAGCCATTGAAAACAACAAAAAGGTTGAGTTTCAATATGGGGCTTATGACATAAACAAAAAATTGCAACTAAAAGGCGATGGAAAGATTTATAAAATCAATCCTTATTTTATGATTAATAATAGGGGAAAGTATTATCTTGTCTGCAATCATGAGAAATATAATGACATTTCAAACTACAAAATTGAATGCATTGTGAACATTAAAATTTTAGATGAACCTGTTAGGTCAATAGAAGAACTTGATGGCGGACAAAATTTTTCAATCAAAGAGTATGCAAAAGAACATATTTATATGGTTTCTGGCAAGACAATTAATGCTGAAGTGAAAATCGACAACCAAGAAAAAATCAATGATTTTGTTGACTGGTTTGGAAAAGATGTTTATTTCACAAAGTCAGCAGACCACATTGTAGCAAGTTTGAAGGTTAATGAAGAAGCACTTATTTATTGGGCTCTTCAATATGGTGAGCATGTTGAAATATTGTCACCAGGCGCAACTAGAACAAAAATAAAGAACATTGTTGGTGATATGATAAAAAAATATCAATAAAAATTGATAATGATTATTTAATAAAAATGTGTTGATATACAAAAATATTGACTTGAAAAGTGTGCTATGATAAAATATTTATATATGGGGAGGAATATCAATGGCAAATGAAAATAAAACAGACTTGAGCAAAACATCTGTTACAGCAGACGAAACAGGCATTGCAAATGCTGTGAATGTAATTTTTATTAGAAAAAATCCAGAAACTGGTGTGCCACAAATGGCAATTCATAAAAGAATAAATCCAAACAAAGCTGGTTACAATCAATGGGCTATTCCTGGCGGAACACAAAAACAAGGTGAATCTTTGGAGCAAACAGCAATTCGTGAAATGATTGAAGAAGTTGGTGTAAATCCAAAACATTTTGTGTTTAACAATATGTTTCAAGTCATCTCTGAACATATGAAAGCTGATGGAAGTGTAAAGGTTAACCATTTTAATCACTTTGCTTTTGTATGCACTGATTGGGAAGGGGAATTTATTAATAATGAACCACACAAACACACAGACCTAGAATGGTGTGATGTTGACAAACTTCCAATTGACGATTTCTTTATTTCAAAAGGTAATATAATCAACTTTGTAAAGGGTGCTTTCTACAGTGAAGAAGCAAACCATTTTGAAAGATTGCAAAAAGAACCTCAAAAAACTTTATAGAATTAAATAACAGTAAAAAAGAATAGATGCGAACTGCATCTATTCTTTTTCTAAGCCAGAAACTTCATCTTTCCAAACCTTTTCATTAATAAATGGTGTGAGTGCCATTAAAAAAGCATCTGTGGTTAGGTCAATGCGAGTCACAACGTCATGAGTTAAAAGACCAATTCCGCCGGTTGAACTTCGCAGGTCGCTTTCATTAAAAAGTCTATCCATTACTGTGCCAAGTGTTTCAGTTTTAATGTCTTCAACATATTGATTTGGAACTGGAAAACTTGCGCTTGAACCAACACCAAGTTCGCCTTGAGAGTTTTTAATAACTGCAATGTTTGTGATTGCCCAAAACCCTAGTTCACTGGTGAGTCCTGATTCGACAGCCATAAATAAGTCGGCTTTAATATGGTTTTCTTTTGCGTACTTAATAAGGTTGTCAACTCTGTTTAAAGCGCCTTGATAGGTTTCAATGCCAACAGGTTGCTCGTTTACGTCAGATGACACCTTTATGCCTTGAATGTCAACATTAGAAAAATAGTTTTCTAAAGCTCTTTTTGCTCCTTCGATTTTTCCTGGATTTTTTGTGCCGATTAACACTTTCATTTTTTATTTCCTCCTAAAAGTTATTGACTGCAATAAAAAAATCTTCCACAAGAATAAACAATAAAAAACAGTCAGTTTGTTTTATTGCCATTCATAAGAAGATCTGAAAGAAATTCCCAATTTGTATATAATCCGGAATGGTTAGAAGGGATTACGTTTATATTATATATGATTTTTTGCTTGAATGTCAATACTGCAAAACAACAAATTGGAATTTATTAACAATCACAATGGTTTATGTAAAAAAACATGGACTTTTTCGACAAAATTTTCATTTGGGTATTGAAACAAAGAAATAAGTATGTTAACCTATATTTAATATATATTAGTTAAGGGAGAACAAGATGGCTCTTGATAACGAAATGATGCAAGGTGTTGCAGCGATTTATAAATTTGTCTATGAAAATCCAGGGGTTCATAGAAATATTATTCGAAAAAAAATGCTTTCGAAAGGGAAGATTTCATCAAAGGAAAAATTCTCAAAAACTTTTGAAAGTTTGATTGCACTTGGAAAACTCACCATGGATAAAGAACAGGTTTATTTTAAATCAGACTTTTTATGTCTTGGTGTTTTGCAAAAAGAACGTGACAATGCCTATATTGTGACTCCAAATTCAAAAAAACACTATAAAGTTAGCAAGAGTGTTGCAGCTGGTTATAAAAGCGGTGATCTTTTAGATGTTGTTATTGAACATTCTGGAAAAGAAAGCACGGTTATGATTTTGGGCAGAAGTAAGAGAGAACTTTCACCAAATGAAATTATTAGAAAAGAAAAATCACCTTCTAGTGATCCGGTTAAGGTGGAAAATGAAAAAATAACAACGCTGGCTAATAATCCAAACATGGTGCTTGGAAGAGTAGTTAAAATTAGTCATGATGAGCTTGTGTTCATTCCAAATAAAAAGAGTTTTTCTTCAAGAAGAATTCCAATATTAAACAACAAAGAAGAAATTTCAAAATTTCAAGACCGAATTTGTGTTATGAATGTTTTGAATCCTGAGATTCCACTTAATGGCGGATATATTGTTGATGTGAAAGGTGAGGCAGGAAATCCTATTCATGAATATGATGCTATCGCAGAAAGTTATGGTGCTGTGACCAGTTGGGCCGGTGAAAATCTTCAAAAAGAAATTGAAGCGTTGCCAACTAAAGTTGTGGTTGATGAATCTCAGCTTATCACCGAAGAACAGGCTAAAACTCAGCAGCGTGGCAAGATTGTTGATTTGAGAGGTCAATTGTTAATGACTGTTGATCCTAAATATGCACAAGATATGGATGATGCGATTGGTGCGACTATAGACAAAGATGGCAACACTGTTATTTATGCGGCAATTGCAAATGTTACAAAGTATTTTAAACTTGACAGTGAAATTGGACAAAAATACACAAATGCAGCTTTTACATTTTATGCTCCAAACAAGGCTTATAACATTCTTCCAAGCAAACTTTCAACAGGTATATGTTCACTTAATCCCAATGAAGACAGATTGGCGTTTGTTGTGAAGACGGTTTTAGACTCAAAAACAGGAGAAGTTAAAGAAAGCAGCATCTATGATGCCATTGTAAGTAGTCGAGCAAAGTATAGTTATGAAGAGGCTCAAGAAATTGTTGATAGACTTGATTGTGATGGTGCAAGAGAGTATTTGGAACTTAAAATTTCACAAGGTGAAACACTTACAAATGAAGAACAGATTTTAATGAATTATTATGCTGCTCAAACCATAAATAAAGGTTTTGAAGACAGAAGAATGATTCGCTTCAATTCAAACAAAGAAAGAGAGATTCAATTTGACAGTGCACTTGAAGAGGTTGTTGATATTAAACCTATTCAACATTTGAGATATCATGAAGTTATTGAAGAATTCATGATAACGGCAAATGAGGCTGCTGCAAAATATGCAAGAGATAACCATTTAAACAATATATATAGAGTTCATGCGGAACCAAACTCAAAGAAACTTGACAGAGCACAAGAATTTTTTGAGATTATGGGCATTGAATTTGATGGTGATCTTTCTGCACAAGGGACAATAAATTTAATTGAGCTTATTAGAAACACCGCTAATGAAGAAATTATTAATGACTTTCTTATAAAGATGCAATCGAGAGCTGTGTATAGTGATAGTTTGCATCCAATAAAAGGAAAAGAAGAAATAAGTGATTTAGATGAAGAAATGGTTTCGCACTATGCGCTTCAGTCCTTACATTATAGCCACACAACAGCACCTATTCGAAGAGTTGTTGATTATATTACTCAATACAATATTTTGGCACATATTCATGGCACAGAGCCAATACCAAAAGAGACAATTTTAAAGATTGTTGAAAATGCAAATGAAATGCAAATTCAGGTTGATCAAGCGGAAAAAGATTTTCAAGATATCAGCAGTGTGTTTTATTGTGAAAAACACATTGGTGAAACATTTAGAGGTCAAATTAGCAAGTTTAGAACGGCATCGCTTGATGAAGGCTATGAAGATGAAATTGTTGTTATAGTAAAAGATAAAGAAAGGGGAATCAATGCAGAAATTCCACTTTCACAAATTCTTGGACGTCCAACATACGATTGTTCAATTTCAAGAGAGCGTTGTGCAATTTATGATGGAAGGGGAAATGTGATTCTTTCAATTTGTAAACCAATTGATTTTATAGTTGAACGAGCAGATAGAAAAACGATGACAGTTGTTGGAAAAACAAATAAAGCATTAGTTAAAAACGCTGAAATAAGGGCATCAGGAAGTCAAAATGCACACTACTATCATTCTGCAAATGGATATGTTAACAACAAGAGAAAATCAAAACGATATAAACGAATAAAAGAAAATTCAAAACACAATTCAAGAAATGAACATTTAGAAGATGCAGAATATGATAAATAACACAAAACCCCATTTTTAATGGGGTTTTGTTGTGTGTATAATTTTATTTTTTTAGATTTTATTTTGATATTTATAAGTTAATAAATTTTTAATTGACAAGAAATATAAAAAGAAACCATAATGTATTGTATGGAAAAAGAAAAAATTACAAGGAATTTAGGGCTTCACAGTCTTTTTAAAAGCATTTCGAACGCGTTTATTAGTTTGTTTGTTCCTTTGATAGTTTACAATCAACTGGGCTATCAAATGGCAATTTTATATTTAATTTGTGCGTCGATTTTTACAACACTTGTTCCGTTATTATTTAAAATAATTATAAAAAAACATCCAATATTTGCTGTTTGTGTGCATGTTGTGTGTGCGATTTCTGTTTATTTAATAGTTGCTTTGGTTCAAATGTCTATCCCTATATTATTACTGGTGACGATAATTTCAGGAATTGGTGGGGGATTGTATAATTCGGCAATAACTGCAATCATATCTTCGAATAAGAGTAAAAAAGGGTTTTCATCTTTTAAGGTGTGGCAATATATAGGTGCATGTTTAATTGTTTTGTTTAATGGTTATGTTCTAAATTTTGGCGGAGAGTTTTCGGTTTTAATAACGGGCTGTGTTAGTTTGTTGTTATACATAATCAGCGTGATTCCATTTTTTGTTGTGATAAAACATATTAATTTAGAAACTAATCAAAATTTAAATTGGCGTGAGTTTTTGATAAAAACGCATAAACATAATATTTTTAGTGCTTTGTTTGGTTTACAAGATTTGATTTTTGCATACATAATTCCATTGTATTTGGCAATAAATCATTTATCTATTGCAAAAATTGCTATTATAGTTGCCATTATAAACATCATAAAAATTCTATTAACAATGCTGGCAAATCAAATGCATAGAAAAAAACAGGATATGTTTGCAATTACAATTGGTGTTGTTTTTGTAATAGTTGCAAGTTTGGTGATTGCAATAAGCACGCATAATGTGCTGTTGTATATTATGAGTGTTGTGGGAAATTTGGCTTTTCCATTTTTCTATATTCCTTCATTAAATGAGTTTCAAAAAGATATAGATGGTAATTATGCAGAGGGCATGATTGTTCGTGAAGTGAGTGTACATTTGTTTAGACCGCTTGTTCTTTTTCCGTTTTTATTCATCAATAATTTAGCATGGTTAATTGGTCTTGGGGTTGTTATTGCTGTAGGAATTTTCTTTGCGGGTAGATTAATTTTTAAAAATCAAAAAGCCTAGTTCAAAATGAATTAGGTTTTTTTTATTGAATGCCATGCCTGTTAAAAAATAGTTTAAACGTTGGTTTTTTATAATATCAATTGCTTTGTTATATTTGCAAATAAAGATTAAATGTTACTCACATTTTTATTTGTTGGCACTTTTTATCGTTCAATATTTTTCTTAAATATTATTTTTCAAAAAATAAAAAGCTTAAAATATATACACATATAATGTGTTGAGTTGTGGCGAATTCATTATGGTGATTTTTTATAAAAATAAAAGAGTTTGCGTAATCGCTGAAATTCAGCGAATCTGCCAGACTCCTCGTGGTGGCCGCCGAGTTTTCGAAGCAACCTGTGTTTTGTGTTTTTTTGTGAATGTGGAAAAATTAAGGCTTTACACAAATTTAGAAATCTAATTTTATAATTTTTAAAAGTTAACTTTTACAATTCATATATTTAAACATAGGCATTTATTTCAAATATCATGATATAATTTTTTCCATTGATTTTTGTATTTTTAATTTTTTTTTCAATTTTATCTATAAAAAAAGGACACTCTTGAACTGATTCAAGGGTGTCTGTTTTATTTGCGTATTTATAATATATTTCAATCTTGTCATCATAAATGATAATTTTCTTTGTTAATAGGTTGATTAAGAAGCTAGCATTTTGTTTTAAAGAAGTTGTTATAAATTCAGTAAGTTCTTCTTTTGTGATAGGTTCATTTAACTTTGAATTTTCATTAGAAAGTTTTTCATTTAGCTCATTTAATTTCGTCTCTAATTCACAAAGTCTTGTTTTTATTGTTTCAGTAATAATTCCATTTTCTATGTTATTCATAAGATTATTAATAGAAATTTGAATTACCGATTTTTCTTGTTCTGCAAGTTTAATAAAACTATAGTTTTTTACATTTGAATTATGTGATTCTAAAATCTTGTTGATTAGCAAATCTAAATTTTCTTTATTTTCAAATATTTTAAAAGTTGTATCTAATATGAGTTGTTCTATTAACTCTTTCTTCATGTGTTTTTTTTGGCATGACTTAGATTGCATTCTATTTGAACAACTATAGTATCTGCGAATTTTATTTTTTTCAGTTTTACCAGCACCACCTCTGATTTTGCCACCGCAGTAGCCACAGATTGCTCTTTCTTTTAAAATAAACGATACACCTTTTTTAGGTTTACCAAATTGATTAGCTTTAAATTTTTCTCTAGCTGCATCATAAGTTTCTTTTGTTATGATGGAGGGATAGATGTTTGTAAATATTTCATCTCTATATCTATAAATGCCGACATATTTTTCGTTTTTTAAGAATTTTCGAACTGTGGCTTCTTTAAAAGGCTTGCCTTTATAAAGGATACCTTTTTCGGTTAAGTCTTGAACAATTTCTTTAATGTATGTTCCTGAAATGTGTTTATCATAGATATATTTGATTACTTCAGCTTGGTCTTTATCAATATAGATTTTTTTGTTTACGACGTTATATCCATATAGAACGGAGCCTCCAGTAAATAGGCCCTTTTGTCTACTTTCGTTCATACCTCTTTTAGTTTTTTGTGATAGTTCAGCTGAATAATATTCAGCCATTCCTTCAAGTAAAGGCTCTAAGATTATGCCTTCAGGCGAGTCGGGAATTGACTCACTAGCGGATAATATTTTGATTCCATTATCACGAAGAGTTTTTCTATGTATTGCCATTTCATATTTATTTCTTGAGAACCTGTCTAGTTTATAAACGATTACATAATCCCAAGATTTTTGTTCGCTATCCCTAATCATTTTTTGAAATGCTAAACGTTTATCGTTTGTACCTGTCATGGCTCGATCGATATATGTGTCAATAATGGAAATATTATTTCGTTCTGCATAATCGTTGCATACTCTGAGTTGTCCTTCAATCGATTGTTCAGTTTGTCTATCACTTGAATATCTTGCATAAATTACTGCTTTTTTCATATTTCGTTCCTCCTTGTTTTTTACTATAAATATAAAAATTATAAAGTGTTATGATTCACGGCTAGGGTAAAATTAAAATTTGGACGACTATTTGAAGGTAATATTTAAGAATTTTAAAATTCGTGACATGATGTACCTCCTTTGTTAAAAAATTTACCAAAGAAAAAATCAGGTTTGAAAGGATGTGTCAAAGATCAAGAATAAATTTATTTTTTAAATTGAGCCATAAAAAATAGTTCAATAAATTTTTCCTTTGACACAGCCGCAAAACCTGATAACCTAAAACAAAAAACAACCTACAAAAGGAGGAGTTTGAATTTGCAAAAAATGTCGAAATTCTTGATTTCATAAGACATTGTGGTATAATTAAGGTAATTATAGAGGAGGAAAATAAAGTGCAAAATATATTAACTAAATATTGTATTGAAGATGAAGATAATGGCTTGTTATTGATTGATATGCCGACGGGAAGTGGTAAAACATACAACATTATCGAATTTATTTTTAATAATTTTGAAAAGCTAACTAGAAAAGTTTTCTTTATTACTCCTTTGAAAAAAAATTTAACATACGACAAGTTAAGAAATCGATTTGAGAAAGAAAAGCGAACAGAAGAATTTGATAAATCAGTTTTATATATCAAAAGTAATTTAGATGCAATTGTTGATAATTTTTCTAATGTGTATGATTCTATACCCGATAAAATTAAGTATGATAAGGCAACTAAGCATGTTAAGGTATTAATTGATATTTTAAATTCTAAAACCCCAGCTGATTTTAAATTGGAGGCTCAAAATAGTTTAAGAGAAGAGTGGGAACCGGAATTTAGATCTTTAGTAGAAAATTATGTTCTTTTTGATGTAAATGGAAATAAAAGAAATTATGAACAAAGATTAAAGTTTATAGAATGTGAGGCATCTTGGATAAATATTCTTTATCCGGCATCAATGACGGATAATGCGAAAGTAATTTTTATGACTGTTGATAAGTTTTTATCTATGAATTCAACTATAGTTAGGCCATCATATACAATAATAAGTGATGATATAGTTAATAACTCATTGATTTTTATTGATGAATTTGATGCGGCTAAAGAAAATATGCTGAGTAATATTATACAGAATGCACTTAATACAAAAATTGCTTTATTAGATTTATACCATGCTATTTATGCTGGTTTAACTGTGTGTGATTTTACAAAAAAATTGATGACGCCAAGTCAATATAATATAGATAAAAAGGAAAAATCATATAACTTTTTTAATCCAGATGAGATAATTAAGCAAATTAGAGATAATGCTGAAAAAATAAAAGAAAGATATAATTTACAGTTTTTACATAAGTTAGATAGTGATGTTAAAGATACTGCTTATTTTATGTTTCAAGATCATAGATTTATAAGCGTATTACCTGAAGGTAATTCATATTTATTGTTGGATACTTGTAAGAGTGATAAGATTAATAAAATAATACCATCTAAATCATCTGATAAAGAGTTTGAGTTAAGAGATTTATTGTTTGATTTAAAAAATTTTATAACATTTTTCCAAACCGGTGTTGGCTTTATAGCCAATAATTATAAACAATTAAAAATAGAGTTGAAAGAAGATAAAAATTTAATATCAGATGATTCTTGTGTAAAAACAGTTTTATCAGAATTTGGTATTGAGGGGAAGTACTTAAGCTATTTAACGAGAAATATAGTGAGAAAAAAGAAAAATAAGAATATAACAAGTAGTCCTTTGTCAGATGACTTGGATTTTTCGTGTAATGAAAAGGGATTTAGATATTATACGATATTAGATAGTGATATGTATGATACTCAGTCAAAAATTCAATATGTGGCAATTGATGATACTCCAGAAAAAATACTTTTACGGGTTTGTAATAAGGCTAAAGTTATAGGTGTTTCTGCTTCATCTTCTTTGCGAACAGTTACTGGAAATTTTGATATTGGATATTTAGAAATAAGATTAGGAAAGTTATTTAAACATTTAACAAAAGATGAAAGAAATGATTTAGCAGATAAGTTTTCAAAACAAACTTGTTTTTATGATAAAGTAAATTTGGAAACCCAATCTATTTCAGTAAATGAATTAAATTGTGAAAAAATAATAAGTTCTTTTGATAAAAATATTTCGTTAAAAATAAATGAGTTGTTTTCTAAGATTGAAAAAACATATGATAAACTCAGATATTTAAAATTATTTTTGTGTATGAAGAATTTTGTAGAAGATAGTAATCAAAAATCATTCTTATTTCTAACTAACAAATTATTAAGGGATAATGATAAGACGTTTGATTTTATTGAGGCAAAAAATATTTTTAACATGTTAATAGATAAACAAGATATATCTGCAGAAATATGTACTTTGTTTGGCGATATAGATGTTTATGAACAAAAGAAAACTGAAATAGAAAAGAAATTATCTAGTGGTCAGAAGGTGATGGTTGTATCTTCATATCAAACATTAGGGGCTGGACAAAATATACAATATAAAATTCCTAAAGATTACATTGAAGATATTGATTATATTGCAATAAATGACTTAAATTATTCTGATAGAGAAAAAGATTTTGATTCTATTTATTTAGATAAACCGACAAATATTTTTGTTAATATGAATAACGATTTGTTAAATGAAGAACAATTTATCAAATTTATCTATCAAGTAAAGATGCTTGAAGAAAGTGGAGACATAAAAGAAGAGATTGCTTATAAATATATAAAAGAAGGTTTTGAGTTTTATAATAAGCTCAGAAAAGTTAATTTCAAGATACCGGAGAATTCAAGAAATTTAAAATTACATTCTGCAAAAATTATTCAACAAGCTATTGGAAGAATTTGTAGAACGAAAAATAAGTCACCTTATATTCATATTTATTATGATGAGCAGTTAAAATCGGAATTAGAGGGCGTTCAAAAGTTTTATAAAAATATTTTAATCAATCCTGAATTTAAAGAATTTTTAAATCAAATTAATAATAATGTAAATGATGATAGTGTTAAAGTGTATGAGAATGCTGCAAATGTTTTAAGAAATGAAAGTTCAAAATACATATCAAAAATTATGAATTTTAAAAACGATAATATTTCTAAATGGGAGAAGTTGAGAGAAATTGTTTTAAGAAATCCAACAACGGATCAACCAACTGATGCTATTAGTATTTATTTAAAATTTCCTAGCATAGCGAATCAATATAGTTTTGATAATGATAATAAGAAAATATCATTTACTAAAGTAGTTGGTGAAATTATAAATCAAGAAAATTCGGGGCTTGATAAGATGTTAAAAATTCCAGGAGTGAATGATTATTTTGCAGAGAATGGCTACGCCACATCTTTTAAAAAAGCGAATTATATGCTAACACCAGATATGTTTTCTAGGATTTATAAAGGTGCTTTAGGTGAGGCTGTAGGAGAGTTTATATTGAAAAACAGAGGTATAAAGCTTGAAAGAATTCGAGATATAAACCGATATGAAAAATTTGATTTTTATGTTAATAATACATATATTGATTTTAAAAACTTCTCAGGATATATGGATTTGCAAAGAAATGTTGAAGTGGATAATATTAAAAAGAAATTGAATGAATGCAATGGTAAAAGTGCTGTAATAATAAATATTTTGAAGCCGAAAGATATTGAACCAGAAATGTATATAGATAATATCGATGGCAATGTGGTAATTATTCCGTATTTATATGATATTGAAAAACAAGAATTTAACAACGAGGCTTTATTGTTCTTAATAAACTTGATTAATGATTAGGTTATATTATTTGGTAAAAACTGAACATTTTGTTCAGTTTTTATTTTAATGTACATTTTTTTGTACAATAATGATGTTTGTGTAAATTTATTAATGAAAATTCGTGCAAATCAAAAATCAGTGTGTTATAATTATTTTGATATATTATAATAAAGGGGTTCAAATGGATAATAAGGTTGACATAAAAGAAAATTATATTTACCAGTTAGATGACAAATTATTGGAAATCTTATTAAAAGATCGTTCTTCAAAGAAGAATATAATTTGGGCTACTGATAATTATGAAAGCAGAGGAATTGGTTTCTACTTTAAAGATAATATTTTGTTAAAAAATATTACAGGAAGAAATGGCTTAGTAATAAAGCCAAGAACAAAAAAATCAAAAAAAGAACAAGTCAAAAGAATAAGAGACAAGGCTGAGGTTTTTACACCTTCATGGGTTTGCAATAAGCAAAATAATCTTGTTGACACGGCTTGGTTTGGATACAATGATGTATTTAATATTGAAAAAGACAAAACATGGGTATCAACTAAAGAAAAAATAGATTTTTCAAAATCAAATAAAACATGGAAAGAATATGTGTCAGAAAACAGATTGGAAATTTCTTGTGGAGAGGCTCCATATTTGGTAAGCAGATATGATACTGTTACTGGTGACTGGATTGAAATACCGGAAAGAATTGGTCTGTTGGATAGAAAGTTGCGAGTTATTAATGAAAATATTGATAATGAAGATGATTGGTATTATTGGACTCTTGAAGCATTTAAATCAATATATGGGTTTGAATGGCAAGGGGATAGTGTATTAATTGCAAGAGAAAATTTATTATTTACATTTATTGATTATTATTCACAGTTATTTAATCGAATGCCAGAAAATCAAAAATTGGAAGAAGTAGCCCAAATTATATCTTGGAATATTTGGCAAATGGATGGGTTAAAGTATGTTATTCCAGATAGTTGTAAACCTGATAAAAAATTACAGCTAACATTATTTGAAGAAAAAGAAGAAGTTTGCCAAGGGTGTTTAAACAATAATAAACAGCATATAGGAATTTATTGCAAGATTAAAAATTGGGAAACTGGTAGAAGTATAAAGTTTGTTTCATTATTAAAAAATAAAGCATAGGAAGAATACAGATGATAGATAAGTCTTTTTTGGATGGCATGATAATAGGTAGAGTTGAGCCACATATTTACGCTTTCTCTACAAATACAATACCTAACTATCTAAAAGTGGGAGATACATATAGACCTGTATCAATACGACTTGAAGAATGGAAGAAATACTTTCCAGAACTAAAAAAAGAATTTGAACAGATAGCGAAAGTTGATGATAATTCGTACTTCCGTGATTTTTCCGTGCATGAATTTTTGGAAAATGAGAAACATCGTCAAAGATTAACTCTATCTGATACTCCAGAAGGAGTGTATTACTCTAAGGAATTTTTCAAAAATGCAACAAAGCAAGAGGTTGAAGAAGCTATTGCGGACATTAAGCAAAACTTCGAAAACAAAACAAATAAATACCATTACTATAATGCTGAAACTTTAAGAGTTAATAATTACACATATCCTAGAACAGAAACTTACGAACCAAGACCAAACCAAGATAAAACCATACAAAAATTTAAACAAGCTGTTGCAAATGGCAGAACTAATTTACTAATGTATGCTGTGATGAGATTTGGAAAATCTTTCACTTCAATGTGTTGTGCGGTTGAAAATGATGCTAAGCTAGTAGTAGTTGTTTCTGCTAAAGCTGATGTAAGAGAAGAATGGAAAAAGACAGTTGAAAGCCATGTAAAATTTGTTGACTACGTCTTTTACGATAGTAGAAGTTTGCAAGCAAATTCTCATATCATAACAGAAACGCTAGCACAAAATAAAAAAGTAGCACTATTCCTTACCTTACAAGATTTGAGTACTGAGAATATAAAAGAAAAACATCAAGATATTTTCGGTCAAGATATAGACCTATTACTAATTGATGAATCGCATTTCGGAGCTCGTGCTGAAAAGTTTGGGAAAGTATTACGAGATATTGCTGATAGAAAAGCAAGTACACATAAGCATGATGATTTCGTAGACATAGACGAAGCTCAAGAAGAAATAAATAAAACATTCAAAGCAAAAATTAAACTTCACTTATCTGGTACTCCATACAGAATACTAATGGGTAGCGAATTCGAAGCTGAAGATATAATTGCATTCTATCAATTTACTGACATAGTGCAAGAGCAAGAAAAGTGGAATGACGAACATCTACTAGATGACAATTACAAAGAATGGGACAATCCATACTACGGATTTCCTCAAATGATAAGATTTGCATTCAATCCTAGTGAATCTGCAAAAAAGAAAATGGAAGAAATGAGCAAAAATGGTGTATCATACGCATTTTCTGCCCTATTAAAACCAAGAGCAATTAAGAAAGTAAATGACAACTTACATAAAGAATTTGAGTATAAAGAAGAAATACTTGAATTACTAGAAGTAATTGATGGCTCAAAAGAAGATGATGAAGTATTAGGATTTTTGGATTATGATAACATTAAAAATGGTAAAATGTGTAGACATATCGTAATGGTACTTCCTTACTGTGCGTCTTGTGATGCTATGGAAAAGCTTATTAAAGATAATACAGATAAATTCAAAAATCTAAATGAGTACGAGATAATAAACATTTCTGGTGTAGATAACCAAAACTTATATAAAACTACTGATGCAGTAAAAAGAAAAATTACTGAATGTGAAACAGCTGGTAAAAAGACCATAACTCTTACAGTAAACAGAATGCTAACTGGTACAACTGTTCAAGAATGGGATACAATGATATATCTAAAAGATACAGCATCTCCTCAAGATTACGACCAATCAATATTCCGTTTGCAAAATCAGTATATTAAAAAGTATAAAGATGAAAGTGGCGACATAATTAAATACAACATGAAGCCACAAACATTACTGGTAGATTTTGCTCCAAACAGAGTATTCTCAATGCAAGAACAAAAAGCACAAATCTACAATGTGAATGTGGATGATTCTGGAAATTCAAAACTTGCTGAAAGAATTAGAGAAGAATTACGAATCTCTCCTATCATCTGTATAAACAAAAACAAAATTGAAGAAATTACACCTAATGACATCATGAAAGCAGTCAGCGAATACTCAAAAACTAGAGGTGTTGCCGAAGAAACTATCGAAATACCAGTTGACCTAAGTCTGCTAGAGATAGACGCAATTAAAGATGTAATTGAGCAAGAAAACGAACTTGGCTCAAAAGCTGGACTTTCTGTAAAAGCATCATCTGGCGAAGGTAATGACATGGATGTACCAGACACTAACACATCTAGCGATACAGATGATAATACTGCTCAGGCTCAAATTGATACAGAAAACGACACACAAAATGACAATGAAGACAACTCTAAAAACCCAGAAAAACAATTTAGAAATTACTTTGCTAGAATTCTGTTCTACTCATTCCTTACAGAAGATACAGTAATATCTCTACAAGAAATAATCAACACAACAGATACGGAAAACAATGCAAGAATATTAAAAAATCTTGGACTAAACAAACAGGTACTTGAGTTAATGCTTCAACACATGGATAAATGGGCTTTGAGAAAGTTAGATTACAAAATTCAAAACATAAATAAACTTTCTCACGATGATTCTGTGCAAGGTGTTGATAGGTGTAATGTTGCTGTGAGTAAATTTGGCAAACTTGGAGAATCTGAAGTATTAACACCAAACAATATCTGTAATGATATGATAAATCTAATTACAGATAAACAAATAAAAGCAATAATTGATAATGGCGAAAAAATACTAGATATTGCAAGTAAAGCTGGTGAATTTGCTGTAGCAATATATCAACGATTAAACAAGCTAGGATATTCGCATGATGTAATTTCTAATTCAATCTACTCAATACCAACATCAACTATAACTTATGAATTTACAAGAAAAATTTACGAGGTGTTAGGATTAAATATTGAAAACATCGCAGAAAACTTTACATCTTACGAATTGCTTAAATGCAAGAAGGAAGAAAATCAAGAAATAGATTTTGAAAAAGTGAAAAATCTACTAACGCAAGAGAAAAAATTTAATGAAATTAAACTAAACGAAAATATAACAGAAGGAGGTATTAAAGTGAAATTTGGTGCAGTTGTAGGAAATCCACCATTTCAAGAGAACATTAGTAAGACACAAGGAAATAAATCGCTAGGAAAACAACTATTTCCTCAATTCATTCAGTTGTCTGCTAGATTAAGTGATAAATATGTTTCGTTAATTACACCTTCAAAATGGTTTGCAAGTGAAGGTCAAGACGGTTCATTTGTACCTCTAAGGAAATGGGCTAAAGACAACAATCACTTTAATAAGATAATTAATATCTTTAACGGAAAATCTGTTTTCCCTGAAGCTGAATTAGGTGCAGTTAACTATTTCCTATATGATAAAAATCATAGCGGAAATACATCTTTTTCAAATGTAGTTAGTAATAGAATTAATGTAGTAGATAGACCGCTCTTTGAAGATAATGTTGACATAGTCCTTTCAATGAATGAAATGGTAAGTATAATGAAGAAAGTAATAACTGCAGATGAATTTGTTCCTTTTACTAATTTTACTTGCGGAAGAAATGCTTTTGGAATAGTTGGTAAAGAGCCAGAACTAAATCAAATTATATCTCCAGCAAACAACACAGTTTCAGTAAGATGTGCTCATGAAGAGATTAAATATCTTCCAAAAGAAATAATAACCAAGAACATTGAACTAATGAATAAATGGAAAATATTTACTTCAAAAGGAAATGGGGGAGCCGGTGTATTAGGCGGTGATAAGTCAGTGTCAATCTTGGGAAAAGCATATATAGGTGCTCCAAATACAGTTTGCACAGATTCTTTAATTCCTATTGGAAATTTTGACACAGAAATTGAAGCTATAAATCTGCAAAAATATATGTCTACAAAATTCTTGAGATTTATGGTTGGGATATTAAAAGTTTCTCAAAATATCACACAAATCGTTTATCAGTTTGTCCCAATTCAAAACTTTAAGCAGGATTCCGACATCGACTGGGAAAGCAGTATCGCAGAAATAGATGTTCAGTTGTATGATAAATATAACTTAACTGAAGAAGAACGAGAAATCATTGAAAAAATGATAAAACCTATGGAGTAAACCATGACTTATGAACAAATAAAATTTGCAATAAATACTATTCGAAAGTTTGAAAATCAGAGAAAGGTTCCATGCTATGAGGCAATGGATTCTCTTTTAGACAGAACTAGATTTTACTTTACAGAAATTGATTTTCAAAACATATATTTAAACACATACAGAAAATCATCTTCTTCGTTAACTAACGAAGATATGATTTCTGATTGCAATGCAATAATATCAACTTTAGAAGGAATGTTGGCAAAGGATAAAAACTATCCAATTGTGCGAAATATAATAAAAGAAATAGAACAATTAAAAAAATGCAAATCTAGGAGAGCAATAAGAGAAGCCATTAAAACGATTTATCATACATACTCAGACAGAATAAAATTTAGCAAAGTTATTGAAAAAATTATTTTAGAAGAGGTTGATTACGATCCTATTGTGTTTGAGTATAAAGACAATGGATTTAGTAAGCCATTACTTGATAGTATGTTGAAGGTGATTGAGAATTATGCTGTTGACATATGTAATGAAAAGCCAAAAAATAAAACAATAAAAGAACAAAAAGCACCAACAATTAACAATATAATTCAAAATAACAATACATTTGCTCCTGTGATAGATATAAATATACAAATAGAAGATGCTATTAGTAAAGTTAAAGAGGAATGTCTACCAGAATCTCAAGAAAAAGAAGTTCTTTGTAAAATTCAGGAATTAAAAGATTTATTAGAAACTAAGGTTTCAAAAAGAGCTAGATGGGATAAAGTAAAAGAATTTTTTAAATGGGTTGCTGAACAAGGCATACAGGTTGCAAGTATTGTTGTACCTTTACTAACGAATGTAGTTAAATAATAAAAAGCGAACACTGAGAAAGGTGTTTGCTTTTTGTTTTTACTAGTTATAATAAAGATATAAATATTTAAGAAAGTTCTTAATTTTATTAAATAAACACGATATGATGTTGTATAATGTATATGTTTAACAGGAGGAGAAATGGAAACTAAAATAGAATATGAGGATAAATTAGATTACGATGCGTTTGTAAAACAACTTGATAGTTATAATAAAGCTTTTTCATATAAACGTTTTTATCAGCCTAACATTATGGAGATATTAAGACAGTTGTACGATAATTTTAAAAATTATCATTTTAGTAATGCATTAATATGTGTAGATAGGTTAAGAGGTTTTGTTAAAGAATGTAAAAAAGAGACGTATTATAAGAAAGAATCTGAAGAATTAAGTTGGATATTAGACAATGCAGAGATTCTTGCAAATGATTTTATGAGTAAGGGGTTTGAAAATTATATAGAAGATGAAGAAGTTAAATTAACAGAAAAAGAAAAGTTAAAACATAAAAAAGCAAAAATTGATAATCGTCTTAAAGAAATTCAAGAAATAAATGCTCCTTATCTAAAGATGTCTTTGGGTTTGGCTTTTGTTATAGTTGCTATAATTTTTTATTGTATACCGTCATTTTTTGGAAAAATCGCTACCAACCATGTGTGTAGTTTTATGTTAGTTGTAGGTGTTTTATTTTTATTTAGCGAAATTAGAATTCGACAAAATGAAAATATAGGGTGGATTGGGTATTCTGATAAAATTACAAGTAAAAAAGCATCAGTTTTATTGCTACAGTCTTTTGTTTATATGATACCATTAACTGTTTTATATTTTTTCTTTTCAAATGTTTTGTTAATCAAGATTTTATTTTTTATTCAAGTTTGGTTATGTTCCGTAATTATGATTAATGGAATTGCCTTATTGATAGTAAGTAATATTTCAAAACAGATCGAGAAAAAATTTAATATTTGGGGTTTTATTTTAGGGATAATTTCCGTTATTAGTTTTGTAATTCAAATGTTTCAGTTGTTTGGAGTGTTGTAAAAAAAACGAATCACAATGGTGGTTCGTTTTCTCTTTTGCCTAGTAAAAGGCAATGGTTATTTTTGTGCAATTTGACCATATGGTTAATATGTACAAAAATGGTGAAAAGTTTGAATATTTGTGCATGTTGTACATGCTGAAAAATTCAGGGTTTACGTGGGGTTTATTAGTTGCAAAAAAAGAAAACCCATAAACGCTGAAATTTCAGACGTCTATGGGTCTTAACCGTGGCGGAGAGTTAGGGATTCGAACCCCAGATAGCTTTCACTATGCCAGTTTTCAAGACTGGTGTATTCAACCGCTCTACCAACTCTCCATATTTAGTTTTGCGTTAACATTGGTTAACGAGTATTAGTATATGTTATATTGCGTAAAAAATCAAGTGTTTTTATTAATTTTTTTTGAACTTTTGTTGACTTTTTGTATTATTCACCATGTCGGCGTTGTTAGAATGGATAATAAAGTTTATTTTTTTTATTAATAACAATAAAAAGTTCAAGTATCAACTTGAACTTTTTTAAGAGATGATTTTAAAGGTTTATTTTTTTAAGATATCTAAGATGTGTGAGCTGGCGCCAAGAAGTTCTGGGCGTTCGGCGATTGAAAGGATGTAGTTTTTGTAGATACGGAAATCTTCGGTGGACATTTTGTTAATGGTTGGGCGAATGTAGTCGGTTGGACCATCTACTGCAATAATTTTTGTGCGGGTGAGTTTTGCGTCGTCTTTGAGTTTGTTGATTTCTTCGAGTCTTACATAGCTATAAAGATCTTCGGTGCTGGTTTGGGTTTGAAAATTTTCATCAAGTTTATTTTCGCTTAACACCTTTTGAAGATTTTCTTCTTTAAAGGCATAAGTGATGACGGCGTATTCATTTGTTAGATACATAATGAGAATGTGACCGTCTTTTTTTGTGACTCTTTTTGCTTCGGTGATTGCTTTTAATTTATCTTCATGTGAGAAAAGGTGATAGGTTGGTCCAAAAAGCAATGTTATATCAAAAAAGTCATTTGGGAGTTTCTTTAAGTTTAAAGCAGTTCCGTGAAGAGCTTTAACTTTGTTTGATTTTATTTTTATTTGGCTAACATTCTTTTTAACATATTCAAGGGCGGTTACGTTGTGGCCTTCATCTGCGAGCAAAACAGAATATCTGCCCGTTCCAGCTCCAATATCTAAAATGTTTAAATTTTGTCTGTCATTTATGATATCATGTATATATTTGTTTGCGACAAAAAACTCTACCTGTCCATGACGAGAGAGCAGGCGTTTATCTTCATTGAACTTATTGTAATATTTTTCTAATTCGTCCATAACTAGCGTTTATGATAGCATGGTTTTGGGAAAATGTAAAGTTTAACAAAAAAGAACTTCGATTAATTCGAAGTTCTAAGTGTTGGTGTTAAAGTTGTTAAGTTTGACCAAATGGAGTTGTCTAGTGATTGCTCGATGGTTTCGAGAATCATTGAAGATGAAATGTAATTCACACTGTTTGGTCTATCTGAATAATCTCCAAGACCTGCAACTGTTAGGTTGGTTGAATTGACTGTGTAGGTGTCATTATTTAACATTGCAAAGTTTGATGACATGTGGTCCGCATTTGAGCCATAGGCTATGATGCCGGCCATGTTTGTATGATTTGTTAATGATTCAATTGAAGATGTTAAATTTCCTGTGAAGAATGAATTTGAAATAAGGTCTTCAAGAGAATTTTGTGTGTGCCAATAACCAACGAGTCCACCGATGTTTAATGTGATTAAACTTGTTAATTGTGATAACAAGTGTGCATTTGTGGTGCTTGATGAATATGAGTTTGTAATTTTTGATGACTTAAACTCACCA
>JAZOTD010000022.1:0-17408 GCA_045657465.1 Clostridia bacterium
CATACACATCAAATTTTGCTCGTGAAAAAGTTGAAGATTTAGCAAAGATTATTGCACCATACACAAATGGACTTACTATTTATATGGTGTCAATGACAGAGCTTCAAGAACAAATTCATGCGCATTGTGATGATTCATATATGATTACATTGCTTAGACGTGGAATGTTTACTATTGCTGAAAGGTTGTGCAAAAAGTATGACCGCAAGATGATTGTTACTGGTGAAAATTTAGGGCAAGTTGCAAGTCAAACAATTGAAAGCATGACTGTTGTTGAAGAAGTTGTAAAAAGTACACCGATTATAAGACCACTTGTTGCTTTTGACAAATGTGAGATTATTGATATTGCTAAAAAGATTGGAACATATGAAACTTCAATCAAACCATTTGAAGATTGTTGTACGGTGTTTTTGCCAGAAAATCCTGTGGTTAAACCAGTGCTTTATAAAGTGAAAAAAGAACAAGATAAAATTGATTTTGATGCAATTTTAGACAGAGCTATGGAGTCTATTGAAATTGTTCAAATTGAAGCAGATTAATTTAAAAGGACTTTAATTTAACATGGTTGGTTTGAAATTGTTTATTTATTGAATTTTCATAAATTTTAACAAAATATTCATAAATATGACCACTTTTTGCAGTTTTATCTTCAAATTTTGCGATTTTTGAAAAGTTTATATTTTTTAATTCGGCAAGGATAGTATCCTTGTCGTTTTCTTTTCTAATGATTTGGTAGGTGTGATTTTTCGAAGTGAAAAAACAAAGAATTGGTTTTTTATTTTCAAAATTAAATACATCTAAAACAAGACTATGGGAATTGGTTTTGTTTTGTGGAGTGTTTGATTTTGAGAAGACTTCTTTGATTGAGTTTTCTGTTTCGGTTGTTGTTGAAACTATGTTTTTGTTGTAGTCGGTTTTGTCGAGATTTTTAACCACAACAGAAGAAGGCTTTTGAAATGCAGGTGGCGGTGTTTTGTATAACTCAGACAGTATGTCTTTTGCGAGCATTGTTGGATGGGTTGAGCCATTGATTTGTTCGGGCATTGGTTTATTTCCAAAATAACAAATTATAGTGTGTTTTGTGGTGTATGACACGTTTATTGCGCTAAGGTTTTTTGATGAATTTGGCATGCCTGCTGTGCCGGTTTTTGATGCTATTTCAAAAGGCAAGTTGTTTAGTCTTTTTGCGGTGCCAGAGCTTGCTGTTGTTTTTAACATGTCTGTGATGAGATATGCAGTGCTATCCTTCATTACTCTTGATTTAGTATTTTGATTTTGATAAATCAGTTTGTCGTCTTTTGTGATTTTCGAAATGTAGGTGCTTGGTTTAAAGTTTCCGCTATTTGCAAACGAACAATAAGCATCAGCCAAAGTTTTTAATGAAATGCCATTTGATAAAGACCCAAGTGCAGTTGATAGGTTGTTGTCGTTTTCAGTGAATGTTAGTCCTAATTTTTTTGCGAAGTTTTGTGATTTTGAAATGCCTAGTTCTTGCAACAATTTGACTGCAGGAATATTGTATGATTTGCTTAGTGATTCACGAACTGAAACATGGCCATGAAATTTCTTGTCGGCATTGTTTGGTGTGTATCCAGAAATGTTAATTGGCTCATCTAAAATTTTTGTTGCTGGGTAGATAATGTCATGTTCAATTGCAGGAGCATATACAAGCAGGGGTTTTAAAGCGGAACCTGCTTGTATATTTGATGAAAGAACATTGTTTGAACCAACGATAGCGGTGATTTGATTTGAATCATTGTTGATTATCATACATGCAATTTCTGGATTTGATTCTAGGTTTGAGTATTTGTTTTTTATGGTTTGAGAAATTTTGTTTTGTAATGATAAATCAATGTTTGTGTAAATTTTGAGTCCCGAGTTTTTAAGCATATTTTCACTTTGTTTTGTAAGTGAAGATGCTTCTTTGATTATTTGATTGAACAGATAATTATTATTTGAAAGTTTTGTGATGTTTAATGAAACTGGTTCTGCTTTGGCAACTTTACATTCGTTTTTATCAATTTTTCCGTAGCTTTGCATTAAATCTAAAATTAGGTTTCTGCGTTTTATGGCGTTTTCTGGTTTGTTTTCAATGTCATAGATGCTAGGTGCATTAATGGTTGCAGCAAGAAGGGCAGACTCTGCGAGAGTTAGCATTGTTGATGATTTGTTGAAATAGTGCATTGAAGCGTTTTCGATGCCGTAGGCACCATTGCCGAAATAAATATTGTTTAGATAAAGTTCTAATATTTGGTCTTTCGAATATTTTTGTTCGAGTTGTTTTGTAAGCTTAAATTCTTTCAATTTTCTTGATATGGTTTTCTCATTTGAAAGTTGAGTGTTTTTGACTAGTTGTTGAGATATTGTTGAGCCACCTTGAGAGAATGATTTTGATTTTAAGTTTGAAATTATGGCTCCGCCAATTCTTATAAAATCAAGACCTGAATGTGTGTAAAATCGCTTGTCTTCGGCGCAAATAAAAGCGTTTTTTGTGTTGGCAGATAGCTTTTTTATTGAAATGTAGTTTTCTGCTGAAGGCTTGATTTGATTTCCGTTTATATCAAAAATTTTTAGTGATGATGTTGAAGAAGTTAATTTTAATTTTTCGGTATTTAATGTTGCACCAGATGTGGTGGCATAATAAAAACCTACACCAGCAAGTGGTATAGAAATGCAAAGTGAAAGAAAAATAATGACTATTGTTTTCGTTAGTTTTTTTAATTTTTTCACCAGAAGATTCCTTTAGGTTAGTATTTTCGACAAAATGTGTAAATATACAAATTTGAGCCCATGTAAAAATAAGTTTTTAGTTTTTGTTGAAATTTTCATTATATTAATATATAATCTATTATGTATTAATATGGAGAATTTTATGGATAAAAAGAAATATTTAATTTTAACATATGGCTGTCAAATGAACGTGCATGAATCTGAAAAACTTGCAGGCATTTTGGAGTCTAACGGATATGAGGTTTGTGACAATGCAGTTGATGCTGATATTGTTGTGTTTAACACTTGTGCGATTCGTGAAAATGCAGAACAAAAGATTTTTGGTAACATTGGCGAGCTTAAAAATATCAAGATTGCAAAACCTGATATGCTTATTGCGATTGGTGGATGCATGAGCCAACAAACTGGTTATGCAGACGAAATTTTAAAGAGATTTCCTTATGTTGATATTGTGTTTGGAACACATAATCTTGGCGATTTTGAAAATCTTTTAAAGAAAAGAGTTTCTTCTAATAAGAAGGTTTCATCAATTGTTGAAAGTGAAGAAATTGCTGTTCGTGATGCTATGAAAAAGTCAAGAACAAGTGGTGTTAATGCTTGGGTTAACATTATGTATGGCTGCAACAATTTCTGCACATATTGTATTGTTCCTTATGTTAGAGGTAGAGAAGTTTCTAGACCAGAAAAAGACATTTTGATTGAAGTTGAAGAGCTTTTGAAAGAAGGATACAAGCAAATAACACTTCTTGGTCAAAACGTTAACTCATATAAGGGTTTAGATGAAAATGGGGTTGAGATTTCATTTGCAAAATTGCTCAAAGATATTGATGCTCTTGATTATGAATTTAGACTTAGATTTATGACATCACATCCAAAAGATTTGTCTAGTGAAGTTATTGATGCAATTGCAGTTTCAAAGCATGTTTGCCATGGCATTCATTTGCCAGTTCAATCAGGCAGTGACAAAATTTTGGCTTCGATGAACAGAAGATACACAAAAGAAAAATATCTTAAGCTTGTTGAAGAAATTAGAGAGAAGATTCCTGATGCTGAGCTTACGACAGACATTATTGTAGGGTTTCCTGGGGAAACAGAAGAAGACTTTTTGGATACATTAGACGTTATCAAAAAGTCTAGATATATGCAAATCTTTGGGTTTATTTATTCAAAGAGAAAAGGAACAGTTGCTGAAAAAATGGAAAACCATATTGATGTAGCAACAAAAAAACAACGCCTTTCTAGACTCTTGGAAGTAAAAAATGAAATCATCAATGCTGATGCTAAAGAAATGGTTGGAAAGGTTTATAGAGTGCTAGTTGAAAGTGTTGGCAAAGATGGAATTTTGTATGGTTCACTAGATTCAGGCAAGACCATCACATTTGAAGGTTGTGAGAATTGTGTTGGTGAGTTTGTTGATGTTAAAGTTGTTAGCTCAAGAAAATCTGTTATCTATGGCGAGATTGTCGACAAAGATGCAATGGTTCAATTTAAGGCGAAAAACTTTAAGCTTCCAATTGAAGTGTCTATCTTGCCAAAAGATCAAAAAGGCATGAAGATTTTGAGAGAAAATAAGAAAAACATGAAAGACAAAAACGATATTAATTCTAGAAAATAAAGCGAGGAAAATTTATGTTGTCACCAATGATGAAGCATTATTTAGAAATGAAAGAAAAACATCCAGACGCAATCTTGTTTTATAGATTGGGTGATTTTTATGAGATGTTTTTTGAAGATGCTGAAATTGTTTCACGTGAACTTGAGTTAACACTGACAGGTAAGGATTGTGGACTTGAAAAAAGAGCTCCTATGTGTGGTATTCCACATCATGCGGCAAACAACTATATTGCAAGGCTTATTTCAAATGGATATAAAGTTGCGATTTGCGAGCAACTTTCTGACCCAAAGGCATCAAAAGGTCTTGTGAAAAGAGATGTGGTTCAAATCGTGACTCCTGGAACTGTGCTTGACAGTGATGTTTTGGAAATGAAACGTAACAACTTTTTGATGTCTGTTTATTCATCAAAAAATGTTATTGCGGTTTGTTATAGTGATATTTCAACTGGTTTTATTGAAGCCACTGAGCTTGTTGGTGATGACAGATTAAAACTTTTAGATGATGTTTTGGCACGTGTTAAGCCAGCTGAAATTTTGTGTAATTTGTCATTTAAACTTGAGTCAGAAACCCTAACAGCAGTTAAACTTGGATATGTTCCTGCATTCTATCCAAAAGATGAAATTTATGAATATCAAAAAGCCAAAACCAATATTTTAAATCAGTTTGCAGTTAACAATTTATCTGCACTTGGGCTTCAAGATAAAAAAGAACTTGTGATTAGTGTTGGTGCGGTTTTAAGATATTTTGAAGATACTCAAAAGAGATTAATTTCAAATATTAAAAAACTTTCAATTGTTCAAGATTCTAGATTTGTGCATCTTGATATTTTAGCGCGTAAAAATTTGGAGCTTGTTCAAAGCAATTCATTAAACGCAAAAAAAGGTTCGCTTTTGTGGCTTTTAGACAGAACAAACACTCCAATGGGTGGAAGACTTTTAAAAAGCATAATTGACCAGCCACTTCGTGATGAAGAAACAATAAATCTTAGGCTTGATGCAGTTGAAGAACTTGCGGGTGATTTAATTTTAAGAACAAACCTTGCAGATACACTTTCAGGGTTTACTGATATTGAAAGAAAATGTAGCAAAATTTCTGCAGGAACAATCACTCCTAAAGAATGTTTAAGCTTGGCAGAAACACTTTCAAAACTACCTGAGATTAAAGGAATTTTGTCATCATGCAATTCTCGTCTTTTAAAAGAAGCGGGTGAAAAAATTGTTATATTGTCTGATATTGAAAAAGTTATAAAAGATGCTATTGACCCAGAAGCTCCAGCAAATTTGAAAGATGGAAGATATATATTGTCAACCTACAATGAAGAACTTTATAAGCTTAGAAATGCTGGTGAATATGGCAAACAATGGCTTGCTGAATATGAAAAAGACCAAAAGGAAAAAACCGGAATAAAAAATCTAAAAACCGGTTATAACAGAGTTTTTGGATATTATATTGAAGTTACGAATTCTGGGCTTTCAATGGTTCCTGATTTTTATATTAGAAAGCAAACCACAACAAACAGTGAAAGATATATCACTCCAGAACTAAAAGAAATGGAGTATAAGATTTTAAATAGCAAAGAGCAATCAATTGAGCTTGAATCAAAACTTTATGCAGAAATTAAAAATTATTTGGCTTCATATATTGCTGAACTTTCTGAAATTGCAAATGCAGTTGCAGTTTCAGATTGCATGTTGTCATTTGCTGACCTTGCAAGTGAAAAAGGATATGCTCGTCCTGTTATTTCTAGCAATATTAATCATATTAAAATTGAAGACGGAAGACACCCTGTTGTTGAAGCGTTGCTTGACAAAACAGACTTCTCTCCAAATGACACGTTGCTTGACGAAGCAGATAACAGAACAATGCTTATAACTGGCCCAAATATGGCAGGAAAGAGCACATATATGCGTCAAGTTGCAATTATTACATTGATGGCGCATATGGGTTGTTTTGTTCCTGCAAAACACGCCGAGATATCAATCATTGACAGAGTGTTTACAAGAGTTGGGGCATCTGATGATCTTGCGTTTGGTCAAAGCACATTCATGGTTGAAATGAGCGAAGTTTCAAACATAATTAACAATGCAACCGATAAAAGTTTGATAATCTTGGACGAGGTTGGCAGGGGAACATCAACTTATGACGGCATGAGCATTGCTTCTGCAATTATTGAATATTTATCTAATCATTTATATGCTAAAACATTGTTTTCAACACACTACCATGAACTTACTGATATGGAAGGCAGGGTTGATGGCGTGAAAAACTATAGAGTTATGGTTAAAGAATGGGATGGAAATATTGTGTTTTTGCACAAGATTGCCAGAGGTTCGGCAAATCGCAGCTTTGGTATCGAAGTTGCTAAACTTGCAGGACTTCCTGAAGAACTTATATCAAGAGCAAAACAAGTTTTGGTTGAAAGAGAAAATGACAGGCCTGCTTTAAGTTCAAATGTTCAAGAATTAAAAATTGATACTAATGCAAATGTTGCTGAAATTGTTAATGTTTTAAAAGAAATGGATATGGATACAATTTCTCCAATTATGGCGTTTGGCACATTGCAAAACCTTGTTGATAAAGTAAAAAAATAAACGAAGGAGAATATTATGGCGAAAATTAATCTGCTTGACAGTTCAATATATAATCTTATTGCAGCTGGTGAAGTTGTTGAAAGGCCAGCATCTGTTATTAAAGAACTTGTTGAAAATTCAATTGATGCCGGTGCAAAAAATATTGTTGTTGAGATAAAAAATGGTGGAATTGATTTTATGCAAGTTGCAGATGATGGGTCTGGCATTATGGAAGATGATATCAAATCAGCATTTTTGCCACACGCAACAAGCAAGATAAAACAAGCAAGTGATCTTGATTCGATTTTTACACTTGGGTTTCGTGGTGAAGCGTTGGCGTCAATTGCATCAGTTGCAAAAGTTACACTTATTTCTCGTGTTGCTGAAAGCGATGTTGCTAATAAAATCAAAGTTGAAGCTGGAAAGTTTTCAACCATAGAAAAAGTTTCTGCAAAAGTTGGCACGACAATGACTGTTGAAGACTTGTTCTATTGTGTGCCTGCACGTGCAAAGTTTTTGAAAAAACCAAAAACAGAAGAGCAAGAAATTACAAATATTATATCTCGAACAATTCTTGCGCATCCTTCAATCAATTTTACGTATATTGTTGATGGAAAAAAGCAACTATCTTCAATTGGAACAACTGAAAAAGAAGCGATGTTTTCAATATATGGAAAAGAGTCGGTTTCTGAAACATTAGAAGTAAAGGCAAAGAGAGAAGGTGTTGAAGTGTTTGGGTATGTTGGAAAACCAACATATTCAAAATCAAACAGAACCTATCAAACATTAATCATTAATGGCAGATATGTTGTTAATTTGACAGTTCAAACTGCTGTTGCAAATGCATATGGTGACTTTTTAATGAAAAGGCAATATCCTTTTTTTGTGCTATATTTAACGGTTCCTTTTGATGAAATTGATGTTAATGTTCACCCAAACAAGCTTGATGTTAAATTTTTAAAATCAAACCTTGTTTATTCGGTCGTGTTTGAAGCTGTGTCAAGAGCACTTCATGAAATGGATTATGTTAAAGAAATTGATATTGAAACAAATTCAGGATTGTCATTTGCAAGACCAAGTTCTAGAAAAGATGAAATTGACAGAGCTGGTGTTAACTTAAATCCATTTTCAGCTGATTTTAGATCAATGAAAGATGACGAAAAAGAAAAATTGTCTAGTGCTGTAATAGACCTTTCTATTAGTTCGGGAATGGGAGATTCTGGCTCGCTCAGAGACAACTTTGGGCTTGGTTCAAAACTTTTAGAAAGAATCAATGAAAAAATTGAAAGTGGTGACAAATCTGTTTTTGATTCAGCTAATAAAAATGGAGAATATATTGTTGATACAGTTGAAGATAATCAACCGGTGGAAATGCCTGCAGTGCAAACACCTATTCAAACACAAACATGTTTTGCTGGTTTTGTAAAACCAAAGATTGAACAAGATAATTTCGCTGGCAATGAAATTAAGATTGTTGGTAAATTGTTTAACACATATTTGTTAATTGAATGGGGAGAAAATGTTTATCTTGTTGATCAACACGCTGGTCATGAGAGATTGAATTATGACAAATTGAAAGCAGAGTATGAATCGCAAAGCATAGTAGTTCAACCGATGCTGGTGCCGTTTGTTTTGTCACTCAATGCTGAAGATGATCAAATCATTCAAGATAATTTAGAAGCAATTAAGTCAGTTGGTTTTGATATTGAAGAGTTTGGTGAGTTTACTTACAAAATTTCATCGATTCCGGCAATTGTTTCAAATATTGATTTCAATAAATTTTTCTCAATGTTCTTAGCTGAAAAACTTAACAAAACTAAAATTACTGAAGCTGAACTGGTTAAAGATTCATTAATGCAAATGGCATGTAAGAGTGCCATTAAAGGCGGCGATGATTTAACAAAAGATGAGATTGAAAAACTCTTTAAAGATATGCAATCAAATGGAGTTGTTCTATTCTGTCCACATGGAAGACCTGTTGTTGTTAGGGTTACTAAAAATGAGATTGAAAAATGGTTTAAACGTATAGTTTAATAAAAAATGTATATTTTTCAATAAAAATGATGAAAATTTGCAGTTTTTGAAGATTGTTAAATATATAACGAGGGTTGATTAACTTGTAAATTTTTATTAAATAACAGCAATTTTTTACAAATAAGGAGATTTTATGTTTAATTTAGAAGCATTAAAGATAGTTAATGAAGTCGAGGCAGAATGTCAGCCAATTTTTGCAAAACTAGAAGAGATTTGTCTTTATAATCAAAAGAAAGTGCTTGATGCATTTCGTGATTCAAATGTAAATTTGTCAGATATGGCATCGTCAACGGGTTATGGAAATGATGATAGAGCAAGAGTTAAACTTTCAGAAGTTTATGCAAAGGCTTTTGGTGCCGAAACTGGTATTGTTAGCCCATTAATAACAAGTGGAACTCATGCGCTTACAATCGCGTTGTTTGGAATTTTAAGACCAGATGATGTAATGTTTTCGGTTACTGGAAAGCCATATGACACTTTGATTGATGTTATTTTTGGTGAAGGAATTGGTTCGCTTAAAGACTTCAAAGTTAAGTATGAAGATGTTGAGCTTGTAGATAATGATTTTGATTATGAAAATATTGAAAAACAAATTAAAAATTTAAAACCAAGAATGGTTTATGTTCAAAGATCTAGAGGTTACACTTCAAGAGAATCTCTTTCTGTTGAAAAGATTGAAAGATTGATTAAGTTTGTTAAAAATATTGATAGTAAAATAATTGTAATGGTTGACAATTGTTATGGTGAATTTGTTGAAACGTTGGAGCCAACCAACGTTGGTGCAGATGTTATGGTGGGTTCACTTATCAAAAATGCAGGTGGTGGAATTGCTCCAACAGGTGCATATATTGTGGGAACAAATTATGCTATTGAACAGATTTCATCTAGATTTATTGCACCATCAATTGGTCTTGAGATTGGTTCATATGCTGGTAGTTACACTCCATTTTTTCAAGGTGTGTTTTCAGCTCCACATGTGGTGTTGAGTGCGCTCAAAGGTAGCATTTTATTTGGAAGAGTTGCTGAAAAATTTGGTGTTAAATCAACACCGCTTTTTGGGGATATGCCGCACGATATTGTTCGAACAATTGTGTTTGGAAAAGAAGATGGTTTGGTTGAGTTTTGCAGAACAATTCAAAAGTTGAGTCCAGTTGACAGTTCGGTTGTTCCATATCCTTGGGATATGCCTGGCTATAATGATAAAGTTATTATGGCAGCTGGTGCATTTGTTCAAGGTTCTTCAATTGAACTTTCTGCGGATGGACCTATTCGTGAACCATATATTGCGTATATGCAAGGTGGTTTGACATATGAACATGTAAAACTTGTGACAATTGACTTTGTTGAAAATTATTTTTTAAAGAAATAAACATCTACTTGCTTGAATATTAGAATAAATTAACTCATATTTTTTAATATGAGTTTTTTTAATGATGTTTTAAGTTATTTTAAAGTTGAAGATAGGTTGAAAAAAATTGTTGTTACAATGGTTTTAGGTGTTGGAGTTGCGGTGTTTGGAGACCTAAAAGTGGCTGAACTGGCAAAAGAAAAAATTGTTTTAAAAGGGAAAAAAGAATCTGTTGAAATTTTGGGTGAAGATATGTTTATTTCATCAATGTCAAAGGGTGAAGTTTTTGTTTCTGGAAAGATAATTTCTGTTGGTTCAGGTGGAATATGTTAGACAGAATTTATTTGAAAATTAATGGTTTAAATATTTCACGATTTATAGATAAATTGATTAATAAAGGACTATATTTGCAGGAGTTAAAATTTGGTTCAAACCATGTTAAGTTGTGCATAAAATCAAAAGATTTTGAATTGTTTAAAAATATATGTAAAAAAGAGCATATACAATATGAAATAATCTCAAGAAGTTCGATTAAAAATCTGATTAACAGTTTAAGGTTTTGTTTGGGGTTTGTTTTGGCCATTGTCTTGACAGTGTGCTATTTAGTGTCTTTTAGTGGAGTGGTTGAAGATTTAAAAATAAGTTATGATTCTGCCGCTTATTATGAAATTTCAAAAGTTGAAAAAGTTTTGGGCGAATATGGGATTAAAGAAGGTGGTTATACCAAGTTTTCATCAAAGGAAATTGAACAGATTTTAATGACTGAATTAAATGATATATCTGGATGCAGTGTGATTAAAAAGGGTTCGAATATGTCTATTTTTATATATCCTGAAATAAAAAATAATTTAAAAGAAAAAGAATTGATTTCAAAGTTTGATGCGGTAATAACTGAAATTGATATTTTTGCGGGTCAGTCGAAATTCAAGGTTGGTGATATTGTTAAAAAAGGAGATGTTTTGGTTTTTGATGAGACTGAAGCAAGGGCGTCTGTGAAAGGAAGAGTTTGTTTTTCAACTTCAAAAATTTACAATGAAAAGCAACAAAGCATTGTTTACACTGGCAGATATTTTGTCAATCATGGTGTGAATATATTTAATAAAAAACTATATAAACAAAGAAAAAATAACATATTTTCACAATATTTAACCAAAAAATGCAGTTTTTATTTATGTGAAAATTATTTTTTGCCAATATTTGTAGAAAGTGAATATGTGTTTGAAATAGAGATAGAAGAACAAGTAATTTTATTTGAAGAGTGTGAAAATGATATAAAAAGAGAACTTGCCAACGAACTAAAAAAGAATTCAGCTGTTGACATTAATGATAACAATATTTCGTTTTCAATTGTGAGAGATGGAAACTATGTTAGAATTGATTGTTATGCCGAAGTTGAAACCGAACTAATATAATCGCAAATGCTTAAACAAGGAGTTAGAACTCCTTGTTTTGTTGTGCAATAATTATTTTACATTTCTTGCAATTTATTTTATAATTTAGTTAGGAGAATGTTATGAATATTATTGAAGTTGGTGGTAAAGTTTGTTTTTTGTATAAAAGACTTGCAAGGAAGACTGCATTAAAAGTGCTTGAAATAATGAATCAACCAGATGGTCTTGAAGTTGCAATCGATTTTGTTTCTGCAGAGGAAATTAAGAGACTAAACAAAGAAACAAGAAACATTGATAAAGTGACTGATGTTCTCTCATATCCTGCATTTGAAATTAAGGCTGGAGATGCATTAGATTTGGCTAGTGACGAAGTGGCATTTTTGAAAACTGAAAAAGGATGTGTTCATTTTGGAGATATGGCACTATGTTTAGAACAATGCAAGAAACAAGCAAAAGAATATGGTGTGTCGGTTAAAAGTGAGATTAAAAAGCTGGTTGTTCATAGCATGCTTCATTTGATGGGGTATGACCATATTAAAGATACTGATTTTGAAATTATGAATAAAAAAGAGCAAGAAATTGCTGAATTAATTTAGGGGTGTGATGTTATGAAATTTAAATCTGGATTTGTTGCAATTATTGGAAAACCAAATGTTGGAAAAAGTAGTTTGGTTAATGAACTTGTGGGTGAAAAAGTTTCAATCATTAGCCCAAAGGCTCAAACTACAAGAAATAGAATTTTTGGAATTAAGAACGGCAAAGATTATCAAATTGTTTTTGTTGATACTCCTGGGGTTCAACACACACAAACAAAGCTTGGTGATTATATGACAAAAGCAACTGAAGGTGCAACTGCTGATGTTGATGCAATTGTGATTGTTTTAGATGCACTTCGAATTAAACAAGAAGACTTTAAGATTATTGAAAAATATGAAAAAGTGAAATGTCCAGTTTTTGTTGTTATTAATAAAATTGAAATCACTAATTTTGAAAAGATGTATCCAGTGCTTGCAAAACTCAACAAGTATTCATTTGTGAAAAAGTTTATCACGGTTTCGGCTATAAGAAAACTTAATATAGAAGAACTAGAGAATGCACTTATTGAATGCTTGCCAGAAGGTGAACCATTTTATCCAGTTGATGAATATACTGATAAGTCGCTTAGGTTTATGTGTAGTGAAATTATTAGAGAAAAGGCACTTTTATATTTGCAAGAAGAAATTCCACATGGAATAGCTGTTGAAATTGTTACATTTGAAGAAAAGAAAAAATTGGTTACCATAAATGCAAATTTGGTAACTGAAAGTGATAGGCATAAACAAATCATTATTGGAAAGAATGGCGAAATGTTAAAGCAAATTGGTATGTGGGCTAGAAAGGATATTGAAAAATTGGTTGGTACAAAAGTTATGCTTGACTTGTTTGTGAAAGTAAAAAAAGATTGGAAAGATGATTCTAATGCACTCATAGATTTAGGGTTTAACAAAAAAGATATTTAGCAGATGAATAAAATCTTGAAATCCGTGCAATATTTAGTTACAAGGAGATTAAAGAATATGGCAGATATTAAAACTTATAAGAAACTTGAAAATTTGGGTTGGGATGCCTTTGAAAAAACAGGTGACATTAATGACTATGGAATGGTTGTTTCAGCCCGTGAAAAAATCAAACAATTAGAACAAGAACAAGATATGGGTAGAGAAATGTAAAAATGCAAAAATTTATTAATTTGATTGAAAAATCATGTTAATTTTGCTCAAATAATGATAAAATTGCGTTTTTTAACAAATGAAGTATGGAAGAGATTAGGCTTAAAGGAATTGTTGTCAAGGCAAAAGATTATCAAGATAGTGACAAGTTGGTTACTATCTTTTCTGCTGAAAGAGGGTTGATTTATGCCAGAGCTAGGGGCGTGAAAAAGAACAAAGCAAAGCTCGCGTTTGCTGTTCAACCTTTTGCTTTTATTGAATTTATGCTCAGTGAAAAAAATGGATTCTACACAATTATTAATGCGACTAGCATAGACCAGTTTTATGATGTGACGTTAGATTTTGATAACTACATTTTCATGATGGCGTGTTTAGAAATTTGTGAGAAATGTGTTAAAGAAAATGATGTTCAGCAGGAATTGTTTTTATTGTTATTAAACTCGTTAAAAAAAGTGTGCTATTCAAAAGCATCAGCAATGCTTGTGTTTATCAAATTTATGTTTGAGGCAATGAAATATTTGGGCTTTGCTTTTGAATTTAATGAATGTGTGTGTTGTGGTGAAAAATTAAATGACAACCTGTTTGCATTTTCTTATGACAACAACGGAATGCTTTGTGGAAAGTGTTCTAACAAAAATGATTATGTTGAACTTTCAAAAGGTGAATATGCGATATTAAAAAATGTCAGTATGACTGATATGGAGAATCTTTTAAACTTGAAGTTTTTGTCTCGCGATGATTTAATTTCTGTGATTTCGATGCTATGCAAAACCTTTAGGTTAATGACTGACGAAGAAATTTTAACTATAAAACAATTTTTATAAACTTTGGGAGAAAATGATATGAGAAGTAACAAAAGAAAAATTGATGAGCATATTGAAGACATTGTGACTGAAATTGATTGTCCGCATTGTGCCATGGTTTATAAGGCAGATGGCAAAGATAAGAAGGTTATGGATATGTTTCATCAAGTACATTGGGTTTCTGTTCACCCTGAATTTTTTGGTGAAGCTGAACAGATTGAAGAAAATGTGTTTAGATGTTCATCTTGTTTTAAGTATTTTGTGCTTGATTTAATGAAAATGAAAACAAGACCACTTAAGAGAATTGAAAGAAAAAGAGTTGACCCACAGGCTAGATTTCATCACAGAACAATGAAGTTTTCACAACTTGAAGCTGCATATATTGGACTTCAACGTTTTTCACAAATAACAATCACTGGTTTTGATGAAGAAATGGGAATTTTACATTTTAAAGATGCTTATCACAACGACTGCAAGGTTGAACTGGCTCCAATGATTTTGAAGGCGTTTATAGTTGACACGGCTGCAGATATGAGAGTGAAAAACTCAATTATTAAAGCGATAAGAATTGAAAAAGATTATTCATATAATTATCGTCCTGGAGATGAACTTGAAGAAAATCAAATCAAAACGCCAGATTATGAAATTGAAGAGAGTGAAAGGGAGAGGCGTGATTAGTTGCTATTGACATTTAGCTAAAAATTAAATATAATTCGTCTGCTTAAAATAAGATAATTGTCAATTTGCAGTTGGAGGAATTATGTTTGATAGGTCACAATATAATACGAGTAATTATATGATTGCTACTGGGGATTTGAGAGAAGTTGAAAATTTGAAAAAGGCAATGGATAGGTTTTTAATTGCAATTGAACTTCCAATCATTAAAACAGATGACAAGGCTACAATTTATAACGTTGGAGTGAAAGATCCAACTCCATATATGAAAGAAATTGAATATAGATTCAAACATGAATTAGTGTCACTTGCTTATGTTTTGGTTAAACGATATGGGTTTAAGTGTAAGGTTGGAATCTATGATGGTTTTGAGCCTTTGTCAAACGATGAAATTGTTCCTGGGCAAAGCATGCCATTTGATATTTATATGAAAGTGATGAGAGTTGATGAGTCTATTGAAAAGTCACAAAAGCAAATGGGTGATGAATAATTTTGCACTGCTTTGGCAGTGTTTTTATTTTGCAAAAAAAAGTTGTTTTTATGACGATTAGATGTTTTATAAATTTGGTTTATAAAGATGGGTTGTTTAGTATGACTAAAATTTCAAAATTTTGAAAAAGTTATTGCATAAAAAAATTTGCTTTGGTATAATCGTAGGTGGCTGATGGTTTATACATCAGGAAATTATACAAGGAGAAAATTTTATGCCTACTAAAAAATATGTTTATAAGTTTGCTGAAGGCAACAAAGACATGCGTGAAATTTTAGGCGGAAAGGGTGCTAACCTTGCTGAAATGGCTAGACTTGGTTTCCCAGTTCCTAACGGTTTCACAGTTTCTACTGAAGCTTGTACACAATACTATGAAGACGGTAGAGAAATTAATGACGAAATTCAAGCTCAAATCAACGAACACATCGCTTGGCTTGAAAAAGAAAACGGAAAGAAATTTGGCGACCCAGTTGAACCACTTTTGGTTTCAGTTAGATCTGGTGCTAGAGCTTCAATGCCTGGTATGATGGATACAATCCTTAACCTTGGTTTGAACGATGTTTCTGTTGAAGGTTTCGCTAAGAAAACAAACAACCCAAGATTTGCTTATGACTCTTACAGAAGATTCATTCAAATGTATTCTGACGTTGTTATGGAAGTTTCAAAGAAAGAATTTGAAGCTAAAATCGATGCTCTTAAAGAAAAGAGAGGTGTTAAACTTGACGTTGAACTTACAGTAGAAGATCTTAAAGAACTTGTTGCAGACTTCAAAGCAACATACAAAGCAGCTCTTGGCAAAGACTTCCCACAAGATGCAAAAGAACAACTTATGGGCGCTGTTAAGGCTGTATTTAGATCATGGGATAACCCAAGAGCTAACGTTTACAGACAAATGAACGACATTCCTTATTCATGGGGAACTGCTGTTAACGTTCAAACAATGGTATTTGGTAACATGGGTGAAACATCAGGTACTGGTGTTGCATTCTCTAGAAACCCTGCAACTGGTGAACCAGGACTTATGGGTGAATACCTTATGAACGCTCAAGGTGAAGACGTTGTTGCTGGTGTTAGAACTCCAGAAAAAGTTGAAACTTCACTTAAAGAACACAACCCTGCAGTTTATGAACAACTTTTAGAAACTGCTACAAAACTTGAAAAACACTTCCATGATATGCAAGATATGGAATTCACTGTTCAAGAAGGCAAAATGTATATGCTTCAAACAAGAAACGGTAAGAGAACTGCTACTGCTGCTCTTAGAATCGCTTGTGATCTTGTTGATGAAGGAATGATCGATGAAAAAGATGCAGTTTGCATGATCGATCCAAAATCTCTTGACCAATTGTTGCACCCACAATTTGATGCTGCTGCATTAAAGCAAGCTAAAGAAATTGCTATTGGTCTTAACGCATCTCCAGGTGCTGCTGCTGGTAAAGTTGTATTCTCAGCAGAAGACGTTGAAGAATGGGTTAAAGAAAAAGGTGAAAAAAGAGTTATTCTTGTTCGTCTTGAAACATCTCCAGAAGATATCGTTGGTATGCAATATTCTCAAGGTATCTTGACAGTTCGTGGTGGTATGACATCTCACGCTGCCGTTGTTGCTCGTGGTATGGGTAGATGCTGCGTTTCTGGTTGCGGAAATGGCAATGAAGTTTCTATCGATGAAGATAAGAAAGTTATTACAATCAATGGCGTTACATTTAAAGAAGGCGATTGGATGAGTCTTGATGGTTCATCAGGTAAGATTTACGCTGAAGAAGTTAAAACAATTCCAGCTGACGTTAACTCAGGTTACTTTGGTAGAATCATGGCTTGGGCTGACAAATATAGAGCTCTTCAAGTTAGAACAAATGCTGACTCTCCAAAAGATGCTAAACAAGCTTATGCTTTTGGTGCTTCAGGTATTGGTCTTTGCAGAACAGAACACATGTTCTTTGCTGAAGACAGAATTGCTGCTATTAGAGAAATGATCTGTTCTGATACAGTTGAACAAAGAGAAAAAGCTCTTGCTAAACTTGAACCAATGCAACAAGGTGACTT
>JAZOTD010000023.1:0-9002 GCA_045657465.1 Clostridia bacterium
GTTGCGAGAGAGTGTGGACTTGAATATCCAGGCGGCCCTAATGTTCAAAAACAAGCCGAACTTGGAAAGGTTACAATGAAGTTCACTAATATGTGGAAAGAAAAAATTAAAGACTACAACTTTTCTTACAGTGGTTTAAAGACTGCAGTAATCAATCATATCCACAATGAAAAACAGCGTGGAAACGAAATTTCTGTTCCTGACATTTGTGCAAGTTTTCAAGATGAGGCTGTGAGTCAGGTCGTTAACAAATCCGTTCATGCATTAAAAGAATTTGGATATGACAAAATAGCACTTGCGGGAGGTGTTTCTGCCAACCTTCATCTTAGACAAAAAATGGAAGAAGAAGCACAAAAGGTTGGAGCGAAAGTCTATAACCCACCAATTAAATTATGCACAGACAATGCCGCTATGATTGCGTCTGCTGGCTATTATAATTTCATTGACGGAAAGTCTATTGTTGACCCAAAAACATTGGTTCCAACAAGCAATATTGCATTATAAAGGAGACCTTATGAGAAATATTTTGATTATTGGTGCAGGTCCTGCGGGAATTTTTACTGCACTTGAACTTATAAAACTTGGTTCTAAAGATAAAATTACTTTAATTGAACAAGGTCACAGAATTGAAAAACGTTTTTGTCCAAAAGCAAAAACCAAAGAATGTGTAAAGTGCAAGCCGTTCTGCAACATCACTTCAGGGTTTAGTGGCGCAGGTGCATTTTCAGATGGAAAGTTGTCACTCAGCCGTGACGTTGGTGGAGATTTTCCATCACTTGTGGGTGATAATTTTGCGCAAGACCTTATTGACTACACAGACACAATCTATCTTGAATTTGGTGCTGACACACATATTGAAGGTGCTGAAGAAACACAAGAAATTCGCGAGATTAGAAAATCTGCAACCATTGCTGGATTAAAACTTGTTGATTGTCCAATACGTCATTTAGGCACTGAAAAAGCACATCAACTTTATTTAGACATTGAAAACTATTTAATTGAACACGGTGTTGAGCTGCTAGCTGACAAAACTTGCAATGACATCATTATCGAAAATGGTGAATGCAAAGGTGCTGTTGTTGATGGAAAACCAATCTATAGCGACATAGTGGTTGTTGCTACTGGAAGAAAGGGGGCTGATTGGCTTGATGATATGTGCAGAGTCCATGGAATCGGCAGAGAAGCTGGCGTGGTTGATATTGGTGTTCGTGTTGAAGTTAGAAATGAAATCATGGAAAAAGTTAACAAGGCACTTTATGAATCAAAACTTATTGGCTATCCAGCACCTTATCACAACAAGGTTCGCACATTCTGTCAAAACCCTGGTGGGTTTGTTGCTCAAGAAAACTATGACAACGACCTTGCTGTCGTAAACGGACATAGTTATAAGGGTGAAAAATCTGACAATACAAACCTTGCGCTTTTATGTTCACATAAATTCACATATCCATTTGATGATCCTATTGCATATGCTCAAAAAGTGGGCATGGTCACAAACATGCTCGGTGACGGACATATTTTGGTGCAACGTTTAGGCGATATCAAAGCGGGAAAGAGAACATGGCAACATGAGCTTGCTCAAACCAACTTAAAACCAACGCTTGCTGATGCTGTTGCCGGTGACATCACAGCAGCTATTCCATATAGAACAATGACAAATATTTTAGGTTTTATCGAAATGATGGACAAAGTTGTTCCTGGTTTTGCAAGTGACGAAACACTTTTGTATGCACCAGAAATTAAGTTTTATAGCAATCGTGTTAAAATGGACAAAGACCTTAACACAAACGTTAAAAATTTGCACTGCTTAGGTGATGCGTCTGGTTGGACTCGTGGACTTATGATGGCATCTGCAATGGGTGTTTATATGGCTAGAAATCTTATGAAATAGAAAATATAACAAACTGTGAAAGTTTAAAATTTCAAAACTATTGACTTTTTAGACCAATGATATTAGAATAATAACGAAAATTATCAGTGAGAATTTGACATTTTTGACCGAAATGTTAAATTTTTCTATTGACTTACGTTTTTTGGTGTGATATTATAGTATAGCACCAAAGCGTAAGGCTAGGTGTTAATTTTTTGAGGAGAAAAATTATGAGAAACAGAATTACTTTAGAATGCACAGAATGCAAAAACCGCAATTATGAAAGTTACAAAAACAAAAAGAACGATCCAGATAGATTGACTTTCAACAAATTTTGCCCAACTTGCAAAAAGCATACAGCACACAAAGAATCTAAATAGTGGGAGAGCGTAATGGCAAAAAACAAACAAAAGCCTACAAAAGAAGCTATTGAAATGGAAAAGTCTGACGAGGTTTTGACAGTTGTTGACACTAAAAAAGCTAAAAAGCAAAATGAAGCAGCTGGCAAAGCTAAAAACGTAGACAAAAAAGCAAAGCAAAAAAAGAAAAATAACAAAGCTGACAAACCAAGAAGAAATTGGTTTAAAGAAATTTTTTCTGAACTTAAAAAAGTTCAATGGCCAACATTTGGAAAAGCGTGCAAACAAACTGGCACGGTTTTAGTCGTTGTGTCAATTTTTATGCTTGCAGTGCTTGGCATTGACTCTCTTGTTAGTTTGATTTTAAATCTTATTGGTAAAATTTAATAATTGCGAGTCTTTCGCAGAAGGAAATGATTATGATAGATACATCAAAATTAGATGAGCCAAGATGGTATGTGCTTCACACTTTCACAGGTTATGAAGCAATGGCTGTTGACAACTTAAACAAATGTATTGCTAAAAACAATCTTCAAGACTACATTTTAGAAGTTAAGATTCCTATGGAAACTGTTATTGAAGAAGGCAAAAACGGCAAAAAGAAAGCAGTTGAAAGAAAACTCTTCCCATGCTACATTTTGATTAAGATGCGTTACACAGACAGTCTTTGGCACACAATCGTAAACTCTCGTGGTGTAACTGGTTTTGTAGGTCCACAAGGACGTCCACTTCCACTTACTGACGAAGAAGTTAAAAAGATGAAACTTGAACCAATCGTTATTGACATCAAAGTTGAAGCAGGCAACAAAGTTAAGATGACCAGTGGTGCACTTGACGGTTTTGTTGGAACTGTTTTGTCTGTTGATGCAGAAGGCTCAAAGTGCAAAGTTGAAGTCGAAATGTTTGGTCGTCCAACACCTGTTGATGTTGACCTTTCACAAATCGAAATCATTGAGTAATTTTGACGATATAAATTTGGTATACACGGATTGCCGTCCGTTTATATATATGTGGGAGAGGTAAAATTTTTGAGTGCCTCATCGAAACCACAGTTATTCGCAAGAATAAAGGAGAATATTATGGCAGCAAAAAAGAAAATTAAAGCAGTCGTAAAAATCCAAATTCCAGCTGCGAAAGCAACTGCAGGCCCACCAATCGGTTCATCTCTTGGACCTCATGGTATCAACATTGGCCAATTTGTTAAGGATTTTAACGCAAAAACTGCAGGACAAGAGGGTTTGATTATCCCTGTTGTTATGACAATCTATGAAGATAGAAGTTTTGACTTCATCACAAAAACTCCACCAGTTGCTGTTCTTGTTATGAAAGAACTTGGACTTAGCAAAGCTAGTGGCGTTCCAAACAAAGACAAAGTCGGAAAATTAACCAAAGAACAAGTAGAAAAAATTGCAAAAATTAAATTGCCTGATTTGAACACAACTTCACTTGATTCTGCAAAGAGCATGGTTAAGGGAACAGCACGCTCAATGGGCGTTACTGTTGAAGAATAAGGGAGGCGACGATTATGAAACACGGAAAGAATTACAACAATGCCGCACAAAAAATCGAAGCTGGCAAACTTTATGAAGTAAACGATGCTTTTGCACTTGCAATTGAAACAGCTACTGCAAAATTTGATGAAACAATCGAAGTTCACGTTAGACTTGGTGTTGACCCAAGATCTGCTGACCAACAAGTTCGTGGTTCAGTGGTTCTTCCAAACGGAACTGGTAAAACTAAAAAAGTTCTTGTTATCGCTAAAGGTGACAAGGCTGATGCAGCTAAAGCTGCTGGTGCTGACATCGTTGGCGCTGAAGAAATCGTAGACAAAATCATGAAAGAAGGTTGGCTCGATTTCGACACATGTATCACAACTCCAGACATGATGGGCGTTGTTGGTAGATGTGCACGTGTGCTTGGACCTCGTGGTTTGATGCCAAACCCAAAGAGCGGCACCGTTACTATGGACGTTGAAAAAGCAATTAAGGAAGTTAAAGCTGGTAAAGTTGAATACAGAGTTGACAAGTTTGGTATTGTTCACGCTGCAATCGGCAAAAAGAGCTTTGGCGTTGAAAAACTTGCTGAAAACTATGACACATTCATTGATGCAATCGTAAAAGCTAAACCACAAGCTGCTAAAGGAACATACATCAAATCTGTATCTTTCGCAAGCACTATGGGACCTGGTGTTAAAGTTATGTATCGTGCAAAATAGTTTTTAACGGCGAAATTCAAACAATTAACTACGTTACTAAAAAAAATTCTAGACAGTCATTTAGATTTACTAAACTCCTGCCTAGAATTTTTTTTGTGCCTTGTTACTTATTCAAATTTCGCCGTTAAAAGTTCTTGTGGCTAATGCGAAATTTCAAAAAATCTCACACAGTCATTTACGAAAGTAAACTCTTGCGTGAGATTTTTTTTATTTCTTTTAACTCACGCAATTTTTGACTAAAAAAAATAAAGTTAGACAGTCATTTAGATTTACTAAACTCCTGCCTGGAACTTTTTTGTCTTGTTATTTATAAAAAATTCATTTTAAATTATGCAAATAAAATAATATAAAAAAACAGATAGGTGAGTGCCTATCTGTTTTGTTTTTATTAACTATTTGTTTCTGTTTGAGATGTTGAATAGCTTCCAAAATAATTTTTGTTGAAGGTTGCATCAATTGAACTTTGATGAGCCTCATGAGCTGTTGCAAGTGTTTTTTGCATTTCTTTTGGAAGTGCCTTAAACGCCAAATTTGCTTCTTTTTGCTTAATTTCTCTTCTTCTTGGAGCATAGCTTGAAAAACGTCCAAAAAGGTCAATTGTCATGCTTTCTGCAATGACTTGTTCTGGTGTTTGATCTGTAAGTTCACAATAGTTGAAAAATGCTGGCATGTCAAATTTTGATTTTGAGTCTTGAACATTATCAACAAGTCCACCATTGAAATCAAAAACAAATGAATAGTCTGAAAACACAACATTGAAACCCTTGCATGAAACAATTACAAATTTTGGATCTTGTTCGTTTGGTATTTTTGCACAAGCAGTTACGTCATATTTTTCAAAAAACTTTTCAATTTCTGCAAGTTTGAGTTTTTTGATAAACTCAGTTGAATAGAAGTCGCCACGATAAATTTGTTCACCAGAAAAGTTAGCTGCTGGCATTTCAGTAGCTTTTTGTGCGTTTGCAAGTGCAAGTTCTTCTTTTGTAAGTTTTGAAACTTTTGCTTCGTTCATCGCAGACTCCTTTTATTATCGTAATAAGTTTAACATATAAAAAACCACATTTCAATACCCAAATGAATTTTTTTTGCAAAAAGGGTTGACAATTTATTTATATGGGGTATAATAATTTTGTTAAAAAGATTAGTGCCGTAGACAGCAAGTGAGTTATTGTAATTATATGCAACATCTCTTAATATCTTGCCGAGGAATATGATGATATTGTTTTGTATCCTTATGTTCCTGTGAGCATAAGGTTTTTTTAATCTTCACACGAAAAAAGGAGGATAAACAATGTCAGCAAATTTTGAAAACAAAAAAGTGGTTGTAAGCGAAATTGAAGCACTTGCAAAAGACGCTAAGTCTATTGTTCTTGTTGATTATCGTGGACTTACTGTTGCTCAAGCTACAGAGCTTCGTAACAATGTTAGAAGCGCTGGTGGCACATACAAAGTTTACAAAAACAGACTTATGAAAATTGCTTTCGACAAGCTTGGAATTGAATTCCCAGCATCTGATTATGAAGGCACAACAGCTGTTTTGTTCCACAACACTGACGAAGTTGCTCCTGCTAAAATTGCACTTGATGGTTCAAAGCAATTTGGTACTTTGAAATTAAAATCAGGTTATGTAAGCGGCAAGTATTACAATACTGCTGAAATCACAAGCCTTGCAAACATCCCATCAAGAGAAGTTTTGGTTGCACAACTTCTTGGTATGCTTACAAACCCTATGCGTTCTCTTGCTGTTGCAGTTTCTGAAATTGCAAAAAAGAATGCATAATTTAAGCAATTAAAAAATCAAAATTAAAAATTATAAAAAACATTAAACAAAATTTAAACATAATAAGGAGAAAAATTATGGCAGATATCAAAAATATGATTGAAGAAATCAAGAAAATGACAGTCGTTGAACTTAACGATCTTGTTAAAGCTATTGAAGAAGAATTTGGAGTTTCTGCTGCTGCTATGGCAGTTGCTGCTCCAGCTGCAGGCGCTGGTGCTGCTGCAGAAGAAGAAAAGAGCGAATTCAATGTTGTACTTAAAGAAGTAGGTGCAAACAAAATCGCTGTTATCAAAGTTGTTAGAGAAATCACAGGACTTGGTCTTGCTGAATCTAAAGCTATGGTTGATGGTGCTCCAAGCACAATTAAAGAAGGCGTTGCTAAAGAAGCAGCTGATGAAATGGTTGCTAAATTCAAAGAAGCAGGCGCTACTGTTGAACTTAAGTAATTTTAGCTAAACAATTTAAAGTGTGAAGTTAGGTGTGGAATTTCCACACCTTTTTTATTGCGAAAGATGTTTTTTGGTGTTATAATTAGCCTAGGAGATGGCGGATGAATTTAATTAAACACATGTTAAATGACCCAGCCGTTGTTGGGGAATATCAAAAAATTGATGCAGTGAATCCATATCCATCAAATCATGGCATGAAGCATATTTATGGTGTGCTTGATTTGATTGAAAGGTCTCATCATGTTTTTGATTTAAATGAAAGAGAAATTTTAATGCTTAAAACCTGTGCGGTTTTGCATGACCTTGGTCAAACACAGGGCAGAAAAGACCACAGTTTGCGTGGCAGAGTTTTTGCAGAAAACTACCTTCCTAAACAAAATGTGTTTACAGAAGAAGAACTCACCAAAATTTATGACGCCATTGAGTTTCATGATGAATATCAAGACTATTCAAAAGTTCCAAGCAAAATTGCATGGCTTATTAATGTTATTGACAAACTTGATATTTCAAAAAACCGTCTTGAAGACAATTATCTTGACAGGTTCGACTACTCATCTTATGCGGACATTGAAAGACTAGATTTTTACAAAACTGAAAACGGAATCAAGATTGTGATTAAAACAATTGAAAATCCAAAACTTATTTCAAGCAAACAGCTTTTTACAAGAAATTTGTTTGCAAAAGGAATGAACGCACTTAGGCATTTTGCAAGAGCCCATGGTTTTGTGGCTGAAGTGTATTTAGAAGATGAAAAACTTGACCTAGAAAATATAGACACTAGCGTAATTTTTGATAAATAAGGAAGATATATGAAAGATACTGAAAAGTGTTGGTGTGAAAGCGGAAAATGTTATGGTGAATGCCACAAAGACTTCGATTTAAAACTTGAAGACTTAAAAAGAAAAGGCTATATTGTTCCGCCAAGAAAACTTATAAAAACACCAAAGCAAATTGAAGGAATTAGAGAAGCATGCAAAATAAACACCTTGATTCTAGACAAGGTTGCAGAGCTTATTCATGAAGGAATGACAACTGAAGAAATTGATCAAATTGTTTATGACGAAACAATCAGGCTTGGTGGAAGACCTGCTCCGCTTGGATATGAAGGTTTTCCTAAATCAGTTTGCACTTCGGTTAATAGCGTTGTGTGTCATGGCATTCCAACAAAGAAATATAAACTTAAAGCTGGTGATATTGTCAATGTTGACTGCACAACAGAAGTAAACGGATTTTATGGTGACAGCTCAAGAATGTTTGTGATTGGCGAAGCTAGTGAAAAAGCACAAAAGCTTGTGCAGGTTGCAAAAGAATGTCTTGATTTGGCAGTTGAAAAAATTAAACCATATCAACCTGTTGGCAATGTTGGACATTGGGTTAGCAAGCACGCAAAGGCAAACGGTTGCAGTGTTGTCAAAGAACTCGGCGGGCATGGTGTTGGTCTTGAAATGCATGAAGACCCATTTGTTAGCCACACAGCAAAGTTTGGAACAGGAATGTTGCTGGTTCCTGGAATGACATTTACAATTGAACCAATGATTAATGCTGGAAGGGCAGGTGTTGGAATAAATGAAGCTGATGGTTGGACAATCTTTACACTTGATGGTTCGCTTTCAGCTCAATGGGAATACACTCTTTTAATGACCGAGAATGGCGTTGAAATTTTAGCAAAATAAAAAACAAATAAAAAAAGAAAGTGAAATTTTCACTTTCTTTTTTTGTTGTTTAATTAAACGCCTTCAACAAGTTCGATTGCATGTGCAATTTGTTCTTTAACATTCTTTTTGCCGGCTTTGTTATAATCTCTTTGGTCGAAGTGATTAGGATTTTCTGCAAGGTCTTGTCTTACGCCAGCAGTATGAGCGAGTCTAAGGTCTGTGTCCATATTGATTTTGCAAATTGCAGTCTTTGACATTTTTATTATATCTTCTTCAGAGATTCCTTGACTCTTTTTGATTTCGCCACCATATTTTTTAATAAGTTCAACCCATTTTGCTGGTACTGTTGAGCTTCCGTGAGCAACGAGTGGGGTTTCTGGGATTGCTTCGTGAACACTGTTTATAACACCATATTGAATAACAGGAGTTTTTATTGATTTATTAACGCCATGAGCTGTTCCAATTGAAATTGCCAAGCTGTCAACACCAGTTCTTGAAACAAAGTCTTTTGCTTCGTTTGGGTCTGTGAAAGATTCGGTGTCACTATGAACCATATCTTCTGTTCCAATAATTTTTCCAAGTTCTGCTTCAACTGTAACGTTTCTTTCGTGAGCATATTCAACAACTCTCTTTGTTTCAGCAATATTTTCTTCATAAGGTAATGCACTACC
>JAZOTD010000024.1:0-10789 GCA_045657465.1 Clostridia bacterium
GGAATAAGCGGAAAATCACTTATGGCATATTTATGTCTTGTTTCACTGTCTGTTATAACCGCCGCAAGAGTTGTTTCACTACCCGTTCCCGCCGTTGTTGGAACTGCAATTAATGTTGGAATCTTTTTCCCAACTTTTAAAATCCCTTTCATTTGAGCAAGACTTTTATTTGGCTTTGCAATTCTTGCACCAACCGCCTTTGCACAGTCCATAACCGAACCACCACCAAACGCAATTATTGCATCGCAACCATTTTCATAAAAAAGTTTCAAAGCTTCTTCAACATTGGTGCTTGTTGGGTTTGGAACCACTTCATCATAAACACAAAGTTTAAGCCCGCTTTTTATAATTTCTTTTTCTAGTTTTTCAGTGAGTTTTAACCCCCTGATGCCTTTATCTGTCACAAACAAAACACTTGTCTTTTTTTGTTTTTTCAAAACATCAACAACTTCTTTGTTTGTTTTTAACATCTTAGGCTCTCTATAAGGTAAAAACGGCAACGCAATTTTAAACACCGTTTGAAAAGTTCTAGCATAAAATTTCTTAAAAATATTCATATCTCACCTTCGTAACTCCATTCTACAATCATAGTTTACCACAAATCAAATTAATATAACAACAAATTAAAACCCTTATCGACCAAAACACCATTTCATTGTTTTGTAACAATATTGACATAATTTCTAAAAATTTTAATCAACATTGATATTTTGTTAATTTTTTATTTGATTCATAATTGTGTTTATATTAGACTAGAATAACTATAGGAGACTTTATGAAATTTACCAAAGCAGTATTCGAAGCAATAGACATTGCATTCAACAAAAAACAAAATGAATCTTTCACAATCGAAGGTGCAGAATCAGTGGTTGTGACCAAAGATGTTTTATATCACACGGGTGATGTTAACAACTGCAAACTAGACTATTATTATATTCCAAAAACAACGAGTGAAAAATATCCCGTCATCTTAAACATTCATGGTGGCGGATTTGTTGCTGGAGACAAGGTTTATCGAAAATCACTTTGCACATGGCTTGCAACTCAAGGTTTCTTTGTTGTGAATGCAAATTATGGATTGTGCCCTGAATGCAGGTTTCCAACACCAATCTTGCAACTAACCCGTGCACTTAATTGGATTCACAAGTTTTCAAAAATCTTAAAACTCGACCTTTCAAGAGTAGTGATTTCTGGAGATAGCGCTGGTGCGTATTATGCATCAATGCTTTGCGCCCTTGCAACAAATGCAGAACTTCAAAAAGCATTTAAAATAAAACCAAAAATCGTTCCAACCGCATGCATATTAAATTGTGGACTTTATGACCTAGACCATGCTCTCAAATCAAAAATCATTCTCGACCTAAACTCTAGGGTGTTTGAAGACTACACCGGAATAAGTGAAGAACATATTCTTCGTTACAAATATAAAGAGTATTGTTCTCCACTTTCATTTATAACAAAACACTTTCCACCTGCCCTACTTATATATGCAGACAAAGACATTTTCTGCAAAGGCCAAACTGAAAAACTCATTGAAAAACTTAATGAAAATGACATCTATTTTGAAAGTTATAACTCACTGTCACATTTTGCAAACCATTGTTTTTCACTAACTTGGACAAACACCCCAGCAAAAGAAGCAAATGCGCTTTTAGAAAAGTTTTTAAACAAGGTTTACAATAATACCCTTCCAAAACATCAATCACAAACAACTGAACAAATTAGGCTAGAAGAAAAATCAAAAACCAAAAAACATGAATAAATCAAAACAAAAATCTATCAAAAAGCCATGTTTCATGCATGGTTTTTGTTTTTTTGCCACAAAAAAGAATATTATGCATTTTGTTGTTTGACTTTAATTTTTAATAGTGATATCTTTCTTAAAAAGATAAAGGAGAAACTGTTATGGAACTTATGTTTGATAACGCAAATATAGAAACAATAAAAGAATTTGCAGAAATTTATCCATATGTTGGTGTAACTTCAAACCCAACAATTATAAAAAAAGAAGGAAAAATCAACTTTTTCGAGCACTTTAAACAAATTAGACAAATCATTGGCAAAGAAAGATCATTGCACATTCAGGTTGTTTCAACAACTGCAGACGAAATTATTAAAGAAGCTGAACTTATCACAGAAAAAATTGATAAAGACGTTTATGTAAAAATTCCTGTAACAGAAGAAGGTTTAAAAGCAATCAAAAATTTAAAAGCAAGAGGTTTTAAAATCACTGCAACCGCCATCTACACTAAGATGCAGGGCCTTGTTGCAATTGCAGCTGGTGCAGATTATATTGCCCCTTATTTCAACCGCATTCAAAGCAGAGGTTCTGACGCATCAGCAACAGTTGCTTGTTTTAAGCAAAATATTGATTCTTTTGGCAAGAAAACAAAAATCTTGGCAGCAAGCTTCCACCATGGCGGACAAGTTATTAAAGCGCTTCAAGCTGGAGCCCACGCAGTAACTCTTCAACCAGAATTATTAAGAGAAACAATTTGCGTAACCCCAAGAAACTATATCGAAGATGCAGTTGAAACTTTTGCACAAGACTGGCAAGAATCTCAAGGCTCAAAAAACATCTTGGATTGTGAATAAATAATAAAAACACTTGACTAGTTCAAGTGTTTTTTGTTGAGAATAATTTTTCATCGTGCTAAACTAATTGCGTAAAGGATAACATTATGAAAACACAAATTTTAAAACCAACAAAGCCTGCAATAAACCTTGCTTGCGAGCTTTTAAAACAAGGCGAAGTTGTTGGCGTTCCAACAGAAACGGTTTATGGTCTTGCTGGAGATGCCACCAACCCCACTGCTATAAAAAAAATATTTGAAGCCAAAGGCAGACCTGCCGACAATCCGCTTATTGTTCACATTTCAAACTTAAAGCAACTTGACGGAATCGTCACAACCATTTCTCACGACGCCAACCTTTTAATGCAAAATTTTTGGCCAGGTCCGCTAACAATAATCATGCCTAAAGGCAACAAGGTTTGCAATGAAACATGTGCTGGTCTTGACAGCGTCGGCGTTAGAATGCCATCAAATGAAATTGCACGTGAAATTATTGAAAAATCAAACACCCCATTTGCCGCCCCAAGCGCCAACCTTTCAGGCAAACCAAGTCCAACAAATGCAAATGACGTTTTTGAAGATATGAACGGAAGAATTCCGCTCATAATCGACGGCGGAGAAAGTGACGCTGGAGTTGAATCAACAGTTATTTCAGTGCTTGACACCACCCCTGTTATTTTGCGTCCAGGAATCATCACAAAAGAACAAATTGAAGCGGTGCTTTCAAAAGATGTTTTGATTGCAAGCGAGGTCACAAAAGGCGTCACCGATGACAAAAAGGTGCTTTCTCCAGGAATGAAATATAAACACTATTCCCCAAACGCTGAAATTATTATTTTAAGGGGAAATTTAACCCAATTCGCCGAGTATGTAGATAAACACAAGCAAGAAAACACATTTGCGCTTTGCTACGACGGAGAACAGCAATTTTTGACTGTTCCAACAATTTGCTACGGAAACGCCAACGAGCCAGAAACCCAAGCTCACAATTTGTTCTCTGCACTAAGACAATTAGACAAACAAAACGCCAAAATTGTTTACGCAAGATGCCCTGAAATTTCAGGCGTATCTCTTGCGGTTTACAACAGACTCATACGTTCTGCAGGGTTTAAAATTATAGATTTATAACAAAAAACACTCATTTTTGAGTGTTTTTTTTGCTGATTTTATTGCATTTTGTGTTTAATTGTTATAAAATGAAAACATGAAAGAAACATTATTAAACAAATCAATAATCTTAATCGGGCCAAAAGCCACAGGCAAATCAACAGTCACATCAAAGTTCGAAGAACAAAATGATGACTATCTTTGTTTCAGCACTGACCTTTTAATCAACATGATGATTTATAGAATGGCAGGCAGAGAAAAAGACCTTGTAACAGACCCTGATTATGCAAAGAATTTAGAAAAATACACATCACTTTTCAAGTTTGATGAGCTTGACGATATGCTTTTAGAACTTGGCAAGTATGCCAACAATGAAACCCTTAGCCCAAAAGTTAAGCAAGCCCTTGTTCAGTTTTGGAAGGCCGGGATTTTAGAACTCGCCCTTTATAGATTAGAATCAACAAAACCAATTTTCGTTGATGCAAGCGCAGACTTTGGTGCTGTGTTTGACTTGTCACCAGCTGAAGAAGACGAACTTTACAAACAACTTTCAATGTATCCTTCAATGATTTTAGCCAGAAACCAAAGAGTTCTTAATCAATTTGGACATATCGCTTATCTTGAACCAGGTTCAACCTATCACCTAAACAAGCAAGAACGTGCATCAGACCCAGCAAACACTGTGTTTATTTCAAATCCTGAAAGCTACAAAAAATATGCAACCACCACCCTTTCAGCAGAAGGCTTGTTTTTAAAGAATGGACACAGCGACACAGCAATTTTAAATGAAGAAAAACTTGCTGAAATCATAAAAGATTTGACATCACTAAAAAACACAAAATCATTTGAATAAAAATAAAAAAATTCTAGACAAATTATTTAATCTAAATAAATGTCTAGAATTTTTTATTGCTAATTTTTTAACGAAAATTAAAACTCGCAGTTGTTTGGAGTTCTTGGGAACAACTCAACATCTCTAATATTTTGCATGCCAGTAACATACATAACAAGACGTTCAAAACCAATTCCAAAACCAGAATGCTCAACGCTTCCAAATTTTCTAAGGTTTAAATACCACCAATAATCTTCTTGTTTTAAACCAAGTTCGTTCATACGGTTTACAAGTTTGTCATAATCAGTTTCTCTTTGGCTTCCACCGGTGAGTTCACCAATTCCAGGAACCAAAAGGTCAACTGCAGAAACGGTTTTGCCACCTTCGTCTTGCTTCATATAAAACGCTTTGATTTCTTTTGGATAGTTTGTTACAAACACGGGCTTTCCAAACACAACTTCACTTAAATATCTTTCATGTTCAGTTGCAATGTCACAGCCCCACTCAACTTTAAATTCAAAGTTGTCATTGTTCTTTTTAAGTTCTTCGATTGCATCAGTATATGTGATTCTTCCAAAGTTTGAACCTGCAATAAGTTCAAGTCTTTCAATTAAGCCATTGTCAACATTGCGGTTGCAAAATTCAAGTTCATCTCTGCAATTTTCAAGAAGATGTGAAATGACATATTTAATCATCTTTTCTTCAAAATCCATGAGTCCATTAAGGTCACAGAACGAAATTTCAGGTTCCATCATCCAAAACTCGTTTGCATGACGTGTGGTGTTGCTGTTTTCAGCTCTAAATGTTGGACCAAATGTATAAATCTTTCCAAGAGCAAGAGCCATTGCTTCGCCTTCAAGCTGACCTGTTGGGGTCAAGAATACTTTTCCACCAAAAAGTTCATCTTCAGGATTAAGATTGTTGTTTTTAGCATAAATGTCTTGTGTTGACACTTTAAAGAGCTGGCTTCCACCTTCACAATCACTCTTTGTCAAAATTGGAGTGTGCACATATGTGAAGCCTTCATCATGCATAAACTTGTGAATAGCATATGAACATTCACTTCTAACTCTAAACACTGCAGAATATGTGTTGGTTCTTGGTCTAAGATATGCTTGCTCTCTCAAAAATTCAAGAGTCATCTTTTTCTTTTGAAGTGGATATTCAGCATCAGTTGCAGACAAAATTTCAACCGATTTTGCTTGAATTTCAAAAGGTTGTCTTGCTTCAGGAGTCAAAATCAAAGTTCCAACCGCAACAACACTTGAACCAGTGTTGAGTTTTGACACTTCGTCAAAATTGCTAATTTTGTCTGCATCAAAAACAACTTGAACACCTTTAAAGCATGAACCATCATTTAAGTCTAAAAAACCAAAAGCCTTTCCACCCCTTGCAGACTTAACCCAGCCAGCAACAGTCACTTCTTGGTTTTCATATTTTTCTTTATTTTCATAAATTTTTTTGATATCTAATTTTTCCATAAGTTCCCCTTGTTACGCATTTATTATAACACAAAGAATATTTTTTACAATAATTTTGAACTTAAAAACAAAAAAACCACCAAAATTTGGTGGTTTTTTATTATCTAACTCTGTTTCTTCTTGATTTTCTGGTCACCCATAAATAAATCATGAACACAACAACCACAGCAGCACCGCCAAGCACATACCAAGTATAATCTTTAACAGTCACAACAACATGCAAGTCTTCGCCACCCTTGTCTTTAAGTTCTTCTGAATAAACAAATTTCTCGAATAACTTAATCTTATAGTCATCATCATCTAAACCAACAGGATTTTCACCCTCTGTTACTTCTTCAGTGACAACATTGCCGTTTGGAAGTGTATAATAAACTTTATATGAACCAGTGAGTGTGTAAAACGCTTCATTTGCCTTTACAATATAGTTTTTGTGTGAATAAGTGATAGTGATTGGATATTTGCCTTTTTCATAGGTTTCAACATTTTCACCAACATCTTTTGCCTTGCAATGAAGCTGAATGTTTAAATCATCTAATTTGTCTGGAGAATAAATTTTTCCTGCAATAATTTCATATTCAACTTGTTTGCGATAGATTGGAGCTGTTGTTGCCCTATCTGACACATTTGCAATTTTAATCACAATTTGTGCAGGCTTGATAACAAATCTTATTTCACCGATATTTGCAACATAATAGTTTTTGTTTTCATCAAGTGTTGCATGAATGTCATATTCACCAACATCAATCATATTGTCACAATTCATATTGATTGACACTGCATCACCAGCAACAACCCCCTCAAGGTTATATGATGGAAATTGAGCCTTTCCATTATAAGTTTTTGTAAAATTACTCCAGCCAAAAGTCAGTTCTTTTTGACTGATAACCATTGTGCATTTTTGATTATCTGCAACTTTGTAATTATGATTAGTTAAAGACAAAATCACATATTCATAAGTTCCAGCATCTTTTTTTGCACCTTCAGAAATAACATAAAAGTCTTCAAGTTTTGAAATCTTTGCCAAGTCTTCTTCATAAACAAATCCATTTTTAATAGATACAACTGGTTTGTGCAATTTTCCATCATAACCATGTTCAAGGTTAGAAAACTCAAATTCAACTTCTTTCTTCTCGATTTCAAAATTGATTGTTTGTTCTTCCTGAATGCTCATGTTGTGGCTAACAACAACATTAACAACAATTTTCATTTGATAAACGCCTGCATTTGCAAACAAAAGTTCGACAGATGCTTTTAAAAGCAACTTGTCAATCTGTTTTGCATCAAATTCAGTTCCGTTAATAAACACCTTATATCTAACAGAATAGTTGTATGCCTTAAGTTCATTTGTTGGAATAAAATCAATTTCAAACAAAACATCATCACCATAAACAATAGGATCTGTGAGTGCCTTGTCTGCCCCTGCATATGATGTAATCTTTGAAATTGCAGCAACAAAATCAAAATAATCAACATCAACGGTTTGCCACTTTGCATAAATCACAATGTCACTTGTTATTGACGCATCAATTTTTGTTATTTCAATTGTATAATCTTTATCTAAAAACCAACCGATAAACATTTTTCCATCTTTTGTTGGAGTTTTTAGCAAAAATTCAGTCATTGTGTTTTCATCTGCATAAACAGGAACTCTGTCTATGTTTTCAGACGAGTTGATTCCACCATCAAGCATATATTCAATTGCATAAGCACTTGATGTGTTTTTCAAATGTTCTGTAGTGTTCATTGATGAAACAATCAAATTGATATAATAAGTTCTGCTAGCTGTGATGCCATTAATATTTGAAGATACTGTGAGCGGAAATCTAATAACCTTTCCCGCATAGCTATTAAAATATTTGATTTTAATTTGATATTCATTTGCATTATCTTTTGCAACACTTAAATCAAGTGTAACAGACATAGCCGATGCAATATCTGTAACTTCTACACCATTTTCAACACTGATTACATTTGGCGTTCCAACAGATGCATTAAGACGCTTTCCTGTGTTGTCATATTTGTTGATTTCTGTTAGATAGAAATTTAAAAAGTAAGATGCACTTGGTCTAACATAATATGTCACACTATCATCAGAAGACACATAACTATTCATAAACAGTTCACTATCACGTGTTTGATTGTTGTTGTCAATTTCAAGCAAAAAATATGAAACTTCTGTTCCAGAAACAATCATTATACATTTTTGTGAAAGTAGCGTTTCGCCTTCATAAACCCTAACAACATAAACACCACCATCAAACGACAACTCATTTGGTTTAAACTCTATGTTTGCAGTTTTTGAAGCATCGTCATAATTGATGTCAAATGCAATATTTGTAACTTCTTGAGTTCCTTTAAAAATCTCAACAAGAACATTTTCAAAATTTATTGTATTATCAAAAGCTAAATCAAACTCAACATCTTCACCAATGCAATAAACATTGTCAAGCGCTTTGTATTGTGTCAATTCTTCAAACTTGTTTTGTGAATCTCTTTCAAAAGAAACTTTGCTATCTCCAGTGCATACCACACCTTCAAGCGTTTTATGCATAAACTCATAATCATAAGGAATATAAAATTCAAAAACTTCAGTCCCCCAGCTGTTAAGAGCGATGTATCCATCTGCTCCCCAACCAACCAAACAAATTGCATGACTGCCACCAACAGAATAACGTGTAGCTTCTTTTTTTTCTTGAGTATAAATCCAGTCAGCCCCATCTAAATAAATGTAACCTTCTTCAATTCCCGCAAAAAGTCCTCCATAATTTTTGATGAACTTTTTAACCATAACAGCTCTGTCTTCATAATCAGCACCAGAAAAGTCTGTGTCTTGATATAGCCAAACAGTGCTGCAATAACTCATAATTTCTTTACTTGCAAAGTCTGTTACATAAGCATAGTTTTCATGGTTTGCTTCATTTATATCAAAATACTTGTCATTGCTAAAATCGCTTTCATTAACAAGACCATAATTTCTTGCAGTTGCTTCAACCACAGTAAAGTTTGAACCAACATCGTATGGGTTGGTTGGGTCAACATTTTTGTCACCAGGATCTTTTATTGTGTATCCACCTTGATAATATGCCATATAAGCGAGTGCGACTTCTGAAAAATTGTAATATTCACCCTTTTGAATCATAAGTGCAGACTCAATTGCTTTAAGTGACGAATACGCCCAACACAAACCCGAAGTTGTTTGATTTTCAGGTGTAAGTGGATAATCGTCCATTAAGTTATAATAAGATTCATCTGCCACCTCACCCGCAAGCAAATTTGACACATCAATATATGTGTTTTGTTCAACTGCTTCTGCATTTTTAATATGATCATTTTTTGTCGAAACGGGTTTTACCGCAGAAAAAATCACAGCACAAACAAGCGCCATGCAACCAAATATTTTTAATCCATATTTCTTAATAAAATTTTTCATAAACTACCTTGGTTTTAGTTTACAATTTCACGAAAGATAATGTCAAACAAATAACACATCATATATTTCTAGTTTGAATATTTTATGTATTAAAAATTCTAAAACACACTAAAAGATTTTACAAATTGTTCTAAATTTTTTATTATAAATATGATAATATTTTTAAGGAGAAAAAATGTCATACATCACCCTTAAATGTAAAAGCTGCGGTAGCAATTTAAACATTGATCACGATTCAAAAACCATCACCTGCGTGCATTGTGGCACCACTTTTATGATGGTTGATTTGTTAGACGAACACGACATTGCTTTTTCACAAAACATAAAACCCGAAGACCTCGAAAAAAAGATTGAGTTTGCCGAAGCGTTAAAACAAGCTGAAACCTATCTCTTTCAGGCAGAATACAAACTCGCAGAACAATCTTTTAAAAAAGCAATTGAACTCAATAATGAAAACTACAAGGGCTATTTTGGTGTTGTTAGAGCAAAAACCCACAACCTAAACATCATTCCTGATGAAAAAGATTATTTAGAATATATTAAACAAGCTGTTAAGTTCGTTGACAAAGACGATCAAGTGTATTTAGAAAATGAACTTGTTAAACTTGATTATCTAAAACAAGAAAAAGCACAACAGAAAAAAATTAAACTTCAACAAACACAACAACAAGAACGTGCAGAACGCCACATTCAAGAAACCGAAACTTTCTTTGGTTATGTCACAATGTTCTTGATTGTTTTTGTAACAGTTGTTTTGCTCTCATTAATTTTTATGACCGGTTTAATCTATGACCCAACTGCCCCATCAAACGCATCAACTTATGAAGTTTCTTCAAAAACTGAACTTGTTAATATTCTGCAAAAAGAAGACCTGCTGTCATCAAACATAGTCATAACAAAAGACATCGATTTTGAAAACAATGAATGGACACCAATTGGTTCAAAACAAAACCCATTCACTGGAAAAATTTATGGCAACGGCCACAAAATTTCAAATCTCAAAATCACACCTGCTGAAGGCGAAGGAAACATCTACACCGGATTTATTGCTTATGCAAAAGACGCTGACATTTCAGGTTTGTCATTCTATAATGCATCAATCACTCAACAAGAAACACTCGATCATCAAACAACAAACCACATTGCAATTGTTTGCGGTTATGCAGAAAACACAAAATTCTCAAAATGTTCAATTTATAAAAATTGTTCAATCACGCTTAACAATCAAAACAAAAACATTGTCGTTGTCGGCGGACTCGTTGCAAAATCTGTCAACTCAAAAATTGCATATAGCTATTCAAATGCAGATATTTCAGTTAACATTTCAAACATTTCAACAACTGCCAGCCATGCATCAGCCATCAGC
>JAZOTD010000025.1:0-5855 GCA_045657465.1 Clostridia bacterium
TCCCAAGGGTTCGGCTGTTCGCCGATTAAAATGGCACGCGAGCTGGGTTCAGAACGTCGTGAGACAGTTCGGTCCCTATCCATCATGGGCGTAAGATATTTGAGAGGATCTGCTCCTAGTACGCAAGGACCGGAGTGGACGCACCTACTGTGCACCGGTTGTCCTGCCAAGGGCATAGCCGGGTAGCGGAGTGCGGGAAAGATAAGCGCTGAAAGCATATAAGCGCGAAACTTGCCTCAAGATAAGATATCTCATATCATAAGATAGTAAGACCCCTTGTAGACCACAAGGTTGATAGGCCAGGTGTGGAAGTGCAGTAATGTATGTAGCTAACTGGTACTAATAGGTCGAGGGCTTGATCACAATTATTGTGAAATAGTATGATTACTACGGAACATATGTGTAGCAAGTCAAAACTGATTCAATAATATGCAGTTGCCAGTGTGCGAAAACACCTTGACAAAATAACATTTATTTGTTATAATCGTCTTGTTAATTTAGTAATTACACTTAATTTAAGTGTTATTATACCATTAACGGTGATCATACCGCAAAGGTCCACCTGTTCTCATACCGAACACAGAAGTTAAGCTTTGCAGGGTCGAAAATACTTGCTTGGAGACGAGCCGGGAAGATAGAACGTTGCCGTTTTTCAAATCAGAGATGCGCAAGCATCTCTTTTTTCTTGCTATTTTTTTATTTGGTGTTATAATAAACTTGTTGAGGAGCTACATCTATGGAAATTAGATTGATTAAAGACATTGAATTTGCTGAGGCTTGCAATGTTATGCATAGAAGTATTAGAAAGGTATTCCCTGATTTTTATCCAAAGGCATCACCAGATTATGTTATTGAAACATTAAGTGAAGAAAAAATGCGTGAGCGTGCAAAGTGGACACATTTTTATGTTGCTGTGATAGATGATAAAATTGTTGGCACTGGTGCAATTGGACCCTATTGGGGCAGTGAAACAGAAAGTTCTTTATTTAACATTTTTGTGGATCCAGATTATCATAGGCAAGGCATAGGCAGAGAAATTGTTAAAAAACTTGAGGCTGATGAATATGCATTGCGAGCAAACCGTATTGAAATTCCTGCATCAATGCCGGCCATACCTTTTTATAAAAAGCTAGGCTATGATTTTAAAAATGATGATTTTTATTTTGAAGATGGACATTTTGCTCTTGAAAAATATACCAAAAAATAGAGCATAAATATAGAAAAATAATACAAAATAATTAATGGAGAAAGATATGGTTTCTGGTGGACAAAGAATGCAGATGAATATTCGCATTGCTATGAATGATTTTTTAAATATGACTAGTGAAAAAAGAATAGAATATATAAACAAATATCACTGTTTGATGCCATATGAACAAGTGGCACTTTTGCAATGTAGAAAATATATGACAACAGCTGAACGCAAAGCTTATAAAGAAATAAAAAACTCATCACAGGCATGTGAAATTCAGCCACAATAAAAGGTATTCTTTTGAATGCCTTTTTATTTTGGTTGATAAGTGCAACAATTTGGACACGCCACATTATCGCAGGTTTGCACGGTGATTCCATTTGCAGAACAAATATGGTTGTGATTAAACAGACAGTCTGCCTGACACAAAACTTCAATATCTTTTCTAATTGGGGGTTGACCGACTTTTTCGGTGTTTTCAACTTCACCAATTTCAGCCTCATTGCTAGGAATGTATGTTTCACAACCAGTGTCTTTCTTGACATCGACTTGTTTTGCGGTGCAGTTGCAGTTTTTGTTGTATGTGCAACCTTTTCTTTTACATTTTAAATCGAACATTTTTAATCTCCTTTTAGATTAGTATGTGTTAAATATTCCAAAATATTAACTTTATTGACAATAACTAAACTGCTGTGATAATATATAGATGGAGAGGAAAATATGGATAAAAGTAAAGAAAAACAACTTTTAGAGCTATGTAAACAATATGATGAGGTGGCTTCTGGTTTGATTGTGTTAAATATGAGATTGGCTGAAAATAAAATAACAGAAAAACAATTCACAATTGAGCAAGAAGAACTTATTAATATGCGTATTGAACTTGCAAACAAATTAAAAGAGCTGCAAGAATCAAACGATTTAGAACAAGAAAATCAAAAAATGTAAAAGGAGAATGACAATGAAAGTAATTTTATTAAAAGATGTTAAGGCACAAGGTAAAAAGGGTGATGTTATAAACGTTAATGACGGATATGCAAATAATTTTTTGTTTAAAAACAATCTTGCAGTTCCTGCAAATCAAGCAAATGTAAACACAAACAACAAACAAAAAGAAGCTGAAGCAAAACGTATTGCTGAAGAAACTGCAGCTGCAAAAGCACTTGCTGCAAAGCTTGAAGATGTGACTCTTGAATTTGCTATTGAAGTGGGTGAGAGAGGAAAAGCATTTGGCTCTATCTCTGCAAAAGAAATCAGCGAAGAACTTGCAAAAAAAGGCTATGAAGTAGATAAAAAATCAATCGTATTAGATGCACCAATTAAAAGAATCGGTTCTTATGAGGTATCTTTAAAGCTTTATAAAGGTGTAACAGGAAAACTTAAAGTTAATGTAAAAGAAAAATAAAGGCTCTGCATTGAGCTTTTTTTCTTGCGCGAATATATGCTAATAAAAAAATGGCTATTGACATTTAGTTATGTTTATGTTACAATTAAACCATAAGATAAAGGGAGGAATTTTCGATGTTTGAAAAGAAATTATATAAGCAACATAGAGTAGAACCTATTAAGGGTGCTGGTGATACTAGAAGGGGAACATATATTTTTGAAGATTTAAGCGAGGCTTTTGCTTGGGATATTTTGTTTGCATCAAAAGAAAGAGTGAAAAAACTTATTGCGTCTGATCCGGGAAAAGTGTATCCAACTGATTTTTTAAATATTGAAGCACTTCAAGCATTATGTGATAGAAGAACTGGAAATTTTGTGAATCCTGAATTCTTAGAAATGCTATATTCTAGACTTACACAAATGGGTTATGATATTGTTGATGAATGCAGAAAACAAGGTTGGTCAGAAAATGTTATGAAGCAACATGTAAATTATTATTATGGAGAGAACTTAGCAGTTATTAAGCATATTAAAGCAGTAGAAGAAGCTTTTTATTCTAGCAGATATGATTTATTTGAACAAGTGGCAGAAGACTATGCAAAAAGAAAAGCACAATATGCAATTGTTAAAGAAACCAATGAAATGTATAAATGGGATAGCTCAAAAAGTGCTGAAACCCAACCTGGTGATAATTAATAAAAATAAACAAAAAAACACTCAAAATTTTGAGTGTTTTTTTGTTTGTATAAAAAGGTAAATAAATCTTTTTTATATGCCCAAATTTACTGAATTGAGAGCAATAAAAATATTTAAAAATTTTACAAAAAGGTCTTGACACGAGACCGTGTGTATAGTATACTATATGCGTTACTATGTGTGAGTGGGAGCATTCTGTCCTTTTGGAATAATGTTTCTGTTCAAATTTCCCAGAATAAAAGAAAGTGCTGGAGCGATTGCTTTAGTAACTCTTTTGCGGATATTTGGCTCACAAAACGGGTAGACGTCGGAGGTTACTTTGTATAGCCCAAGAAAGATAACTTCGACTGACAATTGTCTTGACATATGATTAAGGCGACGGACAAACTTGCCTGCCAAACTGCAGTAACACAGTGGCATGAATTGTTTCGGTAAATCAAACTTGGAGGAAAATAATGGCAGTACAAAAAATGAGAATTAAATTAAAGGCATATGACCACAATCTTGTTGACCAATCAGCTGCAAGAATTGTTGAGACTGTTAAAAAGTCTGGTGCTAAATATTCTGGCCCAATCCCTATGCCAACAGAAAAAGAAGTTATTACAATACTTCGTGCAGTTCACAAATATAAAGATAGTCGTGAACAATTTGAAATGAGAACATATAAAAGGTTGATTGATATCTACAATCCATCTGCAAAAGTTGTTGATTCACTTATGAAAATCGAACTTCCTGCAGGCGTAGACATCAAAATTAAATTATAAGGTCGCAGGAGGAGATAGATTACTATGAAAAATGCAATACTTGGTAAAAAAATCGGCATGTCACAAATCTTCACTGATACTGGTGTAGTTATTCCTGTGACTGTTGTAGAAGCAGGTCCTTGCTATGTATCACAAATCAAAACTGAAGCTGTAGATGGCTATAATGCAGTTCAACTTGCTTTTATGGATACAAAAGAAAGCAGACTTACAAAAGCTGTTAGCGGACACTTGAAAAAAGCTAACGTGCAAGCAAAAAAATATTTAAAAGAATTTAAGATTTCAGCTGAAGGTCTCAACCTTGGTTCAGAAATCAAATGTGATGTATTCACAGTAGGCGACAAAGTTGACGTTTCTGGTTACTCAAAAGGACACGGTTTCTCTGGTAACATTCAAAGATGGAACGCTCACAAACAAAACGCTACACACGGTGTTGGCCCTGTTCACAGATCACCTGGTTCACTTGGCGCTAACTCAACACCATCAAGAGTTTTCAAAAACCACAAACTTCCTGGTCACTGGGGTTTTGAAAAGGTTACAATCCAAAATCTTGAAATCGCAAAAGTCGACATTGATAGAAACCTTATTTTGATTAAAGGTGCTATCCCAGGAGCTAAAGGTTCTGTTGTTACAATCTGCAGTGCTGTTAAAGCTTAATTAGGGGGAATTAATCATGCAAACTAAAGTTTTAAATTTAGAAGGACAAGAAGTTGGTAAATTAACTCTTGCTGATGAAGTTTTCAAAGCTCCATACAATGAAGCACTTATTCATCAAGCAGTGGTTACATACCTTGCAAATCAAAGACAAGGCACAAAGAGCACACTCACAAGAGCTGAAGTTGCTGGTGGTGGAAGAAAACCTTGGAGACAAAAAGGCACAGGTCGTGCTAGACAAGGTTCTATCCGTTCTCCACAATGGGTTCATGGTGGCGTTGTATTTGCTCCAAAGCCAAGAGACTTCGAAAAGAAAATGAACGCTCAAATGAGAAAGGGTGCTTTCATTTCTGCTCTCTCAACAATGATGGCTGAAAATTGCATCACTGTTGTTGATGAACTTAACATCGAAGCAAAAACAAAAATTGCTGTTAAGATTTTAGAAGCTTTAAAACTTAACAGAAGAGTAACAGTTGTTACTGATGGCGTTAACCAAAATGCAATTCATGCTTTTGCAAACCTTCCAGAAGTAAACGTTACTACAGCAAATCTTTTAAATACATATGAATTAGTTTCAAGTGATTATGTATTAATGACAAAAGATGCTATTAAGAAAATCGAGGAGGGAAACAAATAATGTTAGCACATGATATTATTATTAAACCTATCCTTTCTGAAAAGAGCTATGCAGATATAGCAAACAAGAAATATTATTTCAAGGTTGCTAAAAAGGCTACAAAAACTCAAATCAAAAAAGCTGTTGAAGAAATCTTCAAAGTAAAAGTTGCAAGTGTTAACACACTTAACGTATTTGGAAAAATAAAAAGACAGGGAAGAACTGAAGGTCTTACAGGAAACTACAAAAAAGCTGTTGTTCAACTTTCAAGTGATAGTAAGTCTATTGAATTCTTCGATAGTTTGTCTTAATCTAGGAAAGGAGAAAATGTAAATTATGGCAATTAAGAAATCAAATCCTACCAGTGCAGGACAAAGATTTAGATCAGTAGCATCTTTTGAAGAAATTACAAAAGTAGCTCCTGAAAAATCTCTTCTTGAAGTTAAGAAGAAAACTGGTGGTCGTAACTCTTATGGTAGAATTACAGTTAGACATATTGGTGGCGGAAATCGTCAAAAATATCGTGTAATCGACTTTAAGAGAAATAAAGATG
>JAZOTD010000026.1:0-65548 GCA_045657465.1 Clostridia bacterium
GGCTGACCTTGAAAAAGAGGTTGTTGCCATGGGTTGGGTTGCAACAAGACGTGACTTTGGAGATCTTGTCTTTGTTGACCTAAGAGACAGAAGTGGAAAACTTCAAGTTGTGTTTGATAAGTCAAAATTTAAAGGCGACTATGACAAAGTTGATAAATTGCGTAGTGAGTTTGTTATTTCAGTTTATGGAAAACTCACAAAACGTGATGAAGACACAATCGATCCAAAAAGCAAAACTGGTTATATTGAAATTAGAGCTGTTGATATAAAAGTTTTATCAACAAGTTTGCCGGTTCCTTTCCAAATTAGTGATGAAGAATCTGCCAGTGATGCTTTGAGATTGAAACACAGATATCTTGACCTTAGAAGAGAAAGTGTAGCATCAAAACTTTACATTCGCCACAAAGTGTGCAAAATGGTTAGAGATTATTTTGACTCACTTGACTTTTTGGAAGTTGAAACACCAATTTTAGGAAAATCTACACCAGAAGGTGCTAGAGACTATCTTGTTCCAAGTCGTATGTTTGCCGGAAAGTTTTTTGCACTCCCACAAAGCCCTCAACTTTATAAACAACTTTTGATGGTTTCTGGTGTTGATAGATATTATCAAATTGCAAAATGTTTTAGAGATGAAGACCTAAGAGCTGACAGACAGCCTGAATTTACTCAAGTTGATATGGAAATGTCATTTGTTTCTGAAGAAGAACAAGTGATGCAACCTATTGAAAAATTGATTGTTGAAATATTTAAAGAAATCAAAGGTTATGATCTTGGAAAACTTCCAAGAATGACATGGGCTGAATCTATGTCTAGATTTGGAACTGACAAACCAGACACAAGATTTGGTTTGGAACTCATTGATATTTCAGATATTGCAAAAGATTGCACACTCATGCCATTCAAAAAATCGGTGCTTGCTGGTGGAAGCGTTAGAGTTATTTGTGGAAAAGGAATGTTTGACAAACTATCTAGAACAGAACTTGAAAAACTTGTTACATTCGTAAAAGGTTGCGGTGCTCCTGGAATGAGTTATATCACATTTGAAGATGATACACCAAAAAGCCCATTGTTAAAATTCTTTACTGAAGAGCAAATGGCCGAAATTATCAAAAGGGCAGATGCAAAGAAAGGCGACGTTATCTTCTTTGTTGCTGATGAAAAAGATAAACTTGTTTTAACTTCACTTGGAAAACTTAGACTGCATCTTGCTGAGATGTTTGGCCTTATTGACAAATCTCGTCATGATGCACTTTGGATTGTAGATTTTCCACAATTTGAATACAGTGATGAAGAAGGACGTTTCGTTGCTTGTCACCACCCATTCACATGCCCAAAAGACGAAGATATTGAATATTTGTTTAGTGATCCTGCAAGAGTTAGAGCAAAGGCATATGACCTTGTTGTTGATGGCTACGAGCTTGGTGGGGGAAGTATCAGAATTCATGACCAAGAACTTCAAGCAAAAATGTTTAAAGCACTTGGATTTGAAGAAGATAGAATCAAATCATTGTTTGGTTTCTTCTTGGAAGCATTTAAATATGGTGCACCTCCTCATGGTGGTCTTGCATTTGGACTTGACAGACTTGTCATGCTTCTTACTGACACAACTGATATCAAAACTGTAATTGCATTCCCAAAAGTGCAAACAAGTGCTGACCTTTTGATGGAAGCTCCAGACTTTGTAACTGACGACCAAATGAAAGATGTTCATATTGAAACAATAATTACTGAAGAAGAATAAAAAGTGCCTTAAATGGCACTTTTTTATATGATTTTTAACTTAAAATGATATATTTTGCGGTTTTTTATTATTTTAATTTGATTTATTGACAATAGTTTCTTTGATAAAATAAATTTGACTACAATAAAAATTTAATGATATAATATTGCTGCACAAAGGAAGAATGTTATGAAAAATGAAATTGAATTTTATAAATATATTGAATCTCTAAGTCATGTAACACGTTATGGAAGCAATGAAGCACTTCACACAAGCGTTGCAGCTCACACTTTTGGAACGCTATTTATTGCTTATGATTTAATGAATCGTTTCGATTTAAGAGTTGACAAAAAACACGTTATGGAAATGCTTTTATTCCATGACATTGTTGAGTCTGGCATGAAATTCGATATTGAAGCACCAAAAACCGCTCAAAGTGAAAAACTCAAAGATAAAAAATATAACAGCGAACTAAAGAAAGTTAAAAAAATTAGTGAAGAATCTGGCAAGCCATATATCTATGACTTTTTTGTTGAATTTGAAGCACATGAAACTCGAGATGCCAAATTTGCAAAATTTGTTGATGGATTTGAAGCACAAAATCATATTTTAAACAATGAATGCAAAGGTTTCGAAAAAGAAGAAGATTTTGATTATGTTTTAAACAAATTAAAAGCACCACTTGATGAATTTCCTGAGCTTAAGCCATTTGTTGACGAAGTCAAACTTCGAATTTCTAAATATAGAGACAAGGTTGTAAAAAAGAAAAAATAGTTGGCTTTTTTGTCAACTATTTTTATTATCTTAAATAATTTTGACAAATTCTATATTTTGATATATAATCATGAAAAGGTGAATTAATATGGCTTCAAAAGAATATTTCGAGGATAAATCAAAATTATATTATGAAAATTATTTAGCTGGCAAATGTACAAAAAAGGTCAGGGGGATAATTATTAATGAAATGGGGCAAATCTTACTTTTGCACTCAAATAGACACAATGGTTATTCAATTCCAGGCGGAACAGTAGAAGAAACCGAATCAATCAAAGACACGGTTTTGAGAGAGGTTTTTGAGGAAACTGGTGCAGAAATTGTTCCAATTAAAATTGTTGGCAAATATTATCATACATCTAAAAACTTTAACTATGATGGAATTACATTTGATTCAAACCGTGTTGAATACTTTTATTTTTGCAAGTTTAAGGGCCTTACTGAACACAACCTTGGACTTAAAGGTGAGTTTGATGATGGTGACATACAGATAGAATTTTTGGACTATGAAGACGTTATGAGAGCACGTTTGTTAAAACGTGATAAGTCTATGATTGAAAGGGCAATGAATGAATATTTGCTCTACAAGGCTGACGAAATTGAATAAAAGAAAAAAGAACCAAATTTATGGTTCTTTTTTTATTTTTCATTTTTTATTTGATTAGCTTGGTTTTCGTGATAATTTGGTTTTTCTTCTTTTTGATATTTGATTCCATCACGACCAATTTTTCTTTTTCTAAATAACAATATTAATATTAACAATCCAATATTGACTGCAATAAGCACACAACCTAGAATTTGAAGAGTTGTCCAAGATGTTGTTTCAACATAGTCCGTTTTTATATATCCATCTAAAACATTGCCATACTCGTCGTTATATTTAATATATGTGTATCCATTTTTTGTGTTGCGTTTTCCTTGAATTTGAACGGCTTGATCTTTTTTTAATACATCTTTAACAACACTTTTTGAATCAGCAGAGGTGTAAACATATGTTCCATCTTTTTTAATATTTGCATTGGTAATCAAGAAATCTATATTTTTAGAAGGAGCAATAATTGAGTTGCAGTCTATATAACCAATTTCATCTCCAACTTTTACTTTTAACATCTTTGAATTGTTGGCTGTATATTCACAAATTGTGTCAATAATATTAACTTTTTGATGAACTGAAATGGTTTTTATGACTGTTGAGTATCCGGTTGTGATTTTTTCTCCGCCAACAACTTTTGTTGGGAGAGAGTAGAGTTTTGTTCCAGCATGAACAGTGAATGTTGGATTGAATCTATAATCTTTAATATCAATGATTGATTTATTGTCAACATCCTCAAGTTTTGTATAACCCTTATAGTTTGTGTCATTTGCTGTATACAAACAAACGATGTAATCTGCAAGCTGATATCCGCTGGACTTAATTGAACTTGTTCCTATTTGAATCAAATCAACCGCTTGTGGAATTTCAACAATTGCTGCCGAATCCCAAGGATTTGCAAGCAAAGGGGTTGTTTTATTTGTGTGTTTATAAACAAAGTTTGAATCTTCAAAATATGTAATTTCTAAACTTGGGTTTGAAATTGAATCACTATCGCAAGAATATGAGTCTTGAGACAATGAAAACTTGTCATAATGAATAGATTGTCCAATAGGGTAGATGAGATATTCGGCATTTGTTAATGCGTATGAAGAATTACCTTCATGGGTAACATATGTTTTCTTTTCAAATTTGGTGTTTGTTCCATCGCCAATATTAAAGTTATAGATTTGTGTATTTTGAGAAGTAACATCATTTGATGTTTCTTGATATGTTATAGCAAAATGTTTTTGATCAGAAATTGTCATTATATTGGCACTGACAATTTCAATATTTTCAATAGTGCTTTCAAGTGAATCATAAAGTTGAGTGATAGATGTGATTTGTGCAGTTTCAGTTTTTAAGGTTGTAAGTGAAATTTCTGTAAAACTTACAACACTTCCATGTATGAAAACCAATTGAATTTCATCATTAGAAGGCATGATTGTAAATGTCTTAAACAAATCATTTTTAACTGCTAAGATGTTTGATTGTGTTACATCAAAAGTAATTACACATTCAAAATCAACCGAAAAATCGTCTGCTTTAGCGCATATAACAACCGGTGTTACATCTTGTTCATTTTGTGTATTTGTAAGCGTAATTAAGTATGTTTCAACACCATCAACAACTGCTTCTTGAACGAATATTTTTGTATGTAGATCATTAATTGTTGTTGAGGTCAAAGACTTAACTTCTTTTGTTTCAATGTTGATTTTTAAAACGAAATTTGATGATTGATCTGATGCTAAAACAAACAAATTATTTTTTATAAACATAGCATCAATAATAGTGTAGTTTGACAGATCTAAATATTCATCTTCAAAAGCAGAGTCAGCATAGCAATAGACTTTTAAAAAGTTGTCATATGAATCAATTGTATAAACTTTTTTATTATCAACATCACCATGAATTGTTGAATAGGTTGGTGATCTTAAGAATACTGATTCAGCCGCACTAAACTGTCTCGGCTGAGCCTTGGCTTCTTTTGATACATAAAAAGGACATGCTAATAGCAAAAGCGAAAAGCATATCAAAACTGAAAATATAAATCTTTTAAGATTAAAATCTTTCTTCATAGCATTATTATATTATTATTTCTAAAATTTTACAAACAAATGCAAACAAAAAATAAAAAACCAAGCAAATTTAGCTTGGTTTTTTATTGGGAGATAAGTTAATTAAAGTTGCTATCCCTTGTCGGCCTCTATAATAACTTGTCTGAATTGGGCATCGAGTTTTTCACTATTAAGTCCAACCCATTTAATATACATTTCGCCATCGTCGCTTTCTTCTACAGTGTAGCATGAAGCATAGAGAGCAGCAACAAGTCCCATAACTTCTTCGTTAACGTTATCACCACGCATCGCCGCAGCAGAGTAAATTGCACATGCCGTAGCAACAGTTGCAACAACCGCCGCAGTAACCATAATTGCAGTTCCGACCCAACCGATAGGGTTCCAACAGGTAAGAGCAATAACAATGATTGTGGCAATAACAGTGATCCATGCGAACAATCGTTCTGCTTTGATATAACCAGGTTCTGGGTCAAATGCATAAACACCAACGATAATTCGGTTTTCCATAGATGTCTTGTCATAATCTTTTTGGTTGTCATCAATGTTGAAGGTTCGGTTGTCAACAAACACAATTGCATTAACTCTCTTGATTTCAACATTGCCACCAGAACGACTTTCTGAGTTTTTAGCAAAATCTTTTGGTGCAAGTGAAGCTGTTGTATCAACAAGAGAAATATAATTGCTTGCAAAGTTTGAATGAAGTCTAGCCATTGCACCCAATGTTTGCATCCAGTGTGATCCATAACTCTTTGTGGCCATGTCACCAGATTTATACTTAAGCATTTGCTGCATACGTGTTGTTTTTTGTCCATTAACTTCTTTTTCTTTAAGGTATCCAGAATCAGAACCCATCAAAATAGTGTCACCAGGACATCCAGACCAAACAAATGAATCCATCTCAATGTCGAGAGTGATGTAATTGTTTGCTGTGAAGTAATAACTGTATGCATGGTCTGCATAATAGCTGTTTACATATGGCCAGTTGTCTGATCTATACATAACTTGACGTTGATACATCTTCTTGAGTTTTATGCTAGAAATCATCAATTCACCTTGACCAAAGTATGATTGAACGAAGTTTGCATCATTTGCATTTACTGATGGGTTTAAAATATCAACAACTTTAATTTTGAGATATTTTCCACCAACCATACTTGGTTTTGGAATCGATGTTGCATCTGCATGTCTAGCAATAAAGTCATAAAGTGAAGTGTAACTGCTAACGTATGTGCCCGAATTGTTATCCGCAAATAAGTATTGTGGATATTTTCCGTTCTTTGAAGCATAGTTTTCAGGGTTGAAACCATTGATGTATGTGATGTATGAAAGTGCAGATGCTCTTATTTTAACATCATTAGATTTATTTTCATAAATATTTGTTAACTGCGTCAGCACTTTATATGCATCTGAAATAATGTATAAATTGTATTTGTCAAACAATATTCCATTTTCTTCATTCAATCCAGGTGCGTTCTTGTTAGATTGTAAGTGTGCTTTCTGGATATTTCCTACATACAAACTCTCAATTACGTGACCTTCATCACCTTGTATATCATTGTTATAGATATTTTCGCCATTACTAAACAACATATTTCTAATTTCAGGTTCTAGAGCGACAGGGTCGTCAGCACCAAACTGTGCTTGCGGATTGACAGCCATCAATGCTCTTGTGAATATAATGTTTATGTTAACATTTAAGTTTGGCAAATCAAAGAACACGTTTTGTGAACTTGTTGTGTAGATATTTCCAAAGAAGCTACCAACATCTTTGCTTGTTTCAACAAATGAAATGTCATATGCTGAACCAGTTGTGGCACCAGCACGAGTTCCACGTTTTTCATCAAGACCAGCTGGTTGATAAATCAAATCAGTGTCTGTCTTGTGTGTGTAATCAATGGTTTTTCCATATACTTTCAAATTGTATAATGTTGAACCTTCATATTCAGGTGCTTGCAAGTTTTTAGTATCAGCAACAATTTTAACATCAGGAATTGAACCGCTGTCATCATAGAAAATCTTGATGGAAATTTTGATATGTGCAACAACTTGACCATCGCCATAAGGCAAAATTTCAATTTCGCAGTTTGTATCAAATTTCTTTTTGTTCATTTCATCCATTGTAAATTGCGACATTACTTCAATGTTTTGAAGTCTCTTATCTGTTGTGAACATATCAGATGTAATGACATATTCGCCACCACCAATAGCAATTGAGAACAAGCCTTTCTTTAAGGTGTAGATATCATATTCATTTGTGATATCATTCAAAGACAATGTCATGTATGTTGAATAATCTAAAATGTCTTTGTTGATATTTGAACTAGAAATGTTTCTTGAAACATTAGCATAAGTAACTGCATCAACTTCATCTGTGAGCACAATTCCATTTTTGATCATTGTTTCATACTTTGTGATCCATGGATTTTCTTTATTTTCTGAACCACCATTTGCTGTCCATTGAGCGATTATGGTTTCAATGTTTGAGGTAGAGAATAAATAAATATTAATATTTTCAGGATCAAAAGTTGCCGTAATAAATTCAGTTGATGGAATAACCGCTAATGTGTAATCTTTTCCATCATCGCCTAAGAATTTGTATTTATAGGTTACATATGAATAAGTTGTTATATCAACTTCGTTCGCATCAACGTGGTGAACTTTTCCGTCATAAACAACTTCAGCATATCCGTTTCCAGTTGGAACAACATCAAAGATAGAGAATACATATTTGTTGTTTGAGTTAACAAGCAAATCATCTTGTTCTGCATCAGCATATTCAGATTTTGAAATGTATTGACCACTGCCATAAGCAGATTTGTTACCAATTTCAGTGTTATCTTCAAAATATGTTGCATTGTATTCAAGATATGTTTCAATAGGGAAGTATTCAATAATCTTGTAACAATAAACAGCTGTGCCGTTTGCAACTTCAGCTCTTCCAACGATATCAGAACTGCTTGTTGTTCCTTTACCCATTTGCAATGTGCGATAGAACGCAGGCTCTAAAATTACATATCTATCACCAGAAAGATCAGTTAAAATGTTGAAATAGGTTCCACCGTGTTCAACTATTTCAAAGTTTTCTGCAGAACTATAATTTGTATTGTTTATTGTAATGCTTGAATATTGTTTTTGATCCCTTGCATTTACTGTAACTTCAACATCTTTTGCTTGATATGCATGAAGAGAAGGAATAAATCTCTTATCTGCTTTATCAAGTCTGATATCTACAGGTTTGTAAACCAAGAATCCAAATTGATTTGAAACATCCCAATCAATTGTTTGTGACAAAATTTGAGTTGGAGTAGCTTTTCTTCCAGTGTTGTCATTGGTGATAAGCATTAATCCTTGGTTGTCATAAAGTGTATAAACAAACTTACTGTCATTGTTTGCTTGTTTATAATTGATTGTTGCTTCTGAAATAACAAGCTGTTGACTATTTTCTTTGCTCATTTGGAATTGAGGTTCTTTCAATGAATCATTCTTTGTATAAGCTGCTGGGTTAATCCAATCACCACTTTCTTCTTTTACATTTTCAATATACTCTTCACTATATGAAATATAAGTGTCAAGTTTTAATTGATCAGTTGATGGGTCAGTGTAATAACCTGATTCAATATCGCCAAGCTCAATTTCAAGTTGATATTGAACAGCCTTGTAGTAGAAGTAAAGTTGAACATCATTTGTAACATTCATAAGAAGAATGTTGTTTCCAGTTCCTTTAAGTTGTGTTTCATCAACTGTGATCTTTCCACCACCAGAAGCGTATTCATAATGAAGAACACGGTCATCAAGAATGTAAAGATTTGTATCATCTGGTTCTGGATTTCCAACTAAGGTTTGCATATTTGCATATCTATAATCTTCATCTTTGTCAGTCTTTACTTCACCATTTTCATCAAATACTTCACCTTTGATATCATCAATGCTAACTGTATTGTCAATATAGTTTGAATTGAAGATTGATTCAATTTGAGTCATTGAACTATCTTTTCCAAGTGAATATCCAAGGAACACACTTCCATTATAGGCTCTTGCTTTAATCCAGCTGTCACCTTCATATTCTGCAAGCATAATACCTTTAACATATCCACAAGTTGCTTCTTCAACAGAATTTGTATTGAAGAAATCTCTATAAACATCATTCATTTCAATTTCTTCACCAACAATATATTCTTGAAGATTTAATTGAATTACTTCAATTGAATATATTACTGGGCTATAAACTGCAAATACATTAACATTTCCAAATATAGGAATATCAAAATTGTATGTTACAGAAATTATTGTTCCACTTCCGTCTTTAGTGAAAACAAATGGTGAGTTTTCAGTATTGGTTTTAAATACTTCATAATCAATTGATAAGAAGTTGCAATATTCAAATTTTGATAAATATTCTAGGTTCTGCAAACCTGTAAGTGGAGGAGTGTCATTAACATTAATTTTATAATTAAGCCATAGTGTATTTGTTGCAGAAATGTTAATGTCAGAGAATACAATAAATCCTTTCAAATAATAACCAGCATATGCATTTGCTGTAATGCTTGTTATTTTTGCTGAAGTGTATTGCATGCTTTCTTCTTTTCCAGTAACAGAAGCTTTAATTGTTTCACTGATATATCCAACATCTGAATAGCCATTCACAACCGAACCAGCCACAGACGAAGTGCAAATATAACAATTTTGTGAACTTCTTATAAAGCTCTTACTATCAACAGAACTATATGTTAAAGCAAGCAAAGCAGTTTCATCTTTTGCTTCAAGTGCAGCATTAAAGTTTGTTGAGTTTACTGAATAAAGTAATCTGGTTTGATATCCGTAATAATAAAGTCGATCAGAACCATTGCTATAAATTATCACTTTTTTATCATTAACAACCTTCCAGAGCAATGCAATTTGATCATCGTCAAGTCCGTTAGAATTTTCCAATAAACCATCATAAATTGAAAGATTAATAACATCATTTCCATCTAAATAATTGATTGTTTCAGGGAAATTTACAAAATTTTCAGTTCTTGCGGCGTATGGCACTCTATATGTTTTTGAGAATGAACATGAACTTGTAATGTTAGTGCCAGCAGCAAGCTTAATTATTCCTGTTTCTGGATAATAATATATTTTTGATGCGCCATTTGTATATTCAACTTCTGTTGCGTTTGATGCAACTGTTACGCTAGGTTCATGGGCAAGTTGATTATAAGTGATTGTAGCAGGCAATACAACATATGAATCCAAGTGATATTTAGCTCTTTCAAGTTCACTTAATATTTTTGCATTAACATGAACAGGAACTCCTGAGGTTGACGATGTATCAACAACAGCATCTTCATTAAATGGATAATCAATATAAAGTTTTGTTCCAGAAATGTAATACTTAAACTTTAATGAATCATTTGTTGTGAATGAATTTACAGAAACTTCTTGAGAACCACATTCAACTTCAATTGTTTCGCCACCAGATTTAATAATTTTAACAACAGGGGAAGATAGTGTGTAATCTTCTTGATAAAGTTTCATTACATCATCATCTTCAATATAAATCAAACCATCATTCTTGCAATAGTAATATTTCATACCATCTGTAATATACATATATGGATAATCATCTTTTGTATCAGAATCAACATTATCTTGAACATTGATTCCATAACCATTAATTGCAATTTGTTCATAAACAACATCAAGTTTAACATCATTTTCATAGAAGTCATCTAGCTGAGCTTCATATTCAGACTCTGTAATTTCATCTGAAAAATCATAGCTTGTATAGAATTTGCTTCCATTAATATAATATTTGAAAGATTTTCCTTCAACAGGGCTGATTAGAACATAGAATGCAGATTTCTTAACTTCGGCTTCATATTTTACTTGAACTTTTGAATTGTCAGACATATCTTCAGTTTTTTCTTCAAGTTTTGAGTTGCTGTCATTATGAACAAGCTCAGTGTATGATGCTTCATAAATGCTTGCTTTGATTGTTCTAGATGCATAGTTGCCAGTTTCTGGAGCCTTGTCTACACAATTGATTATTTCAGGATTACGAGAATTAAGAACTAACACATCAGAAACATAATATAAACTGTTATTATGATTCAATGTTGGTTCTCCTAAAAATTCTGTATAAGATGTGTTTGGAAGTTCAGTGTTTGTGTTTGAATTATAAAGTTTTCCATCTTGATAGTAATATTCTTTGCTATCACCATAATAAACTCTAAGTTTATAAACAGACACTGAATATGGTTGAATGTCGAGTTCACCGCCACCATAGTTTACAGCAACTGCTGGTTTGCTATAGTTTACGTTGAAGAACAAGCCATCCATGATAGGATAACAAACATTTGTTAAAGAATAATCTGGAGTTTCTGGATTCTGCAATGAGTAACTTGTGTAGATTTGTCCGTCAATGAAATAATATTCTTTGTCGTTATATCTAAGTGTCACTGCATGTAATCTTCCACCAGAAGAAAGAACAGATTTCTTGAAGTAAGCTTTTTCGCCATCACTAATATCACCATTGAAATAGTCACTATCAAATGCGTCTGTAACGGTTATATATTGACCAGAATTTCCAATTGTTGCATAGTCTCCATAAGAACCACCACCAGAAATATCTACTGAAGTTACGAGTTCATACACTGTTGTGTTTGAAGCATCATAAATATAGTCAAAAATTGAATATTCTGTTTTCTTTGGAAGTGCGCTTGATTTGTAATAACCAGTAGTTATTCCCATATTGCTAATAGTTGATTTAATTAGCAATGCATATTGAACGGCATTTCCATAGATGTAGTGGGTAGTTGATGTGTTTTCAAATTTTGTATACTCAATCTTAGATGATTTATCATACTCATTTTTGAATCCTTCATTCAAATATAGTTCATTGTTTTCTTCAACAGCTTCAATTTGTGAATAAATAAATTTATCTCTATTTGAGCTATAGTTTTGAGTATATGTTACAGAATCACCTTTTTCAACTTTTCCAATAATGTAGTTAAAGTTGGTGTCTGTGGCACTTGAAGATGAAATATGGTTGAATGATGGGTCATATGAATAGTGAGATGAGTTTCCTGGAGCCAAAATACCTGTAATATAAGAAGCTCCTGCACTAGAAGCATTAACATATGCATCTGCAATATAGAACATTGAAGATGTTGGTTGAAGTGTCATTTCTAATGGATTTTTGGTTATATTTGAGATTGGTGCAAACCAACTTAAAGCAGGGTTTGTTGAATCTTGTGGGCCAATTAAATATTTTGCATAATCATTGTCGTTGTTAATAAATGACACGGCGCCAGTTCCAATCAAATTATATTTGCCGTTAACAAGTGCTCCATAAATATTGTTGTAATCTGCAAGCATAGCTGGAACACCAGAAGTCACTTGAATTTGATGGTAATTATCGGTATTTGCATATGAAGGATATAGGTCATATGCCTTCTTTGTATTTTTATAATACCAAATATTCTTAAATCCATTTTCAAAACCGCTTGCAGCAGAAACAGTTACAGTGTCTCCGAAGCTTACATATGCATATATTGAAAGGGTATCAATATTAGTTCCATCAGTCTCGATATTAATAACTTCATTAGATTTACCGGTTTTATAAATTTTTAAACCGATTTTAAACATGTCACCGGTGCCATTTCCAAATACACCGCCACCTTTATTTTCAGCAGCATCACGAGAAAGCAATATATAATATAACTTTTGTGTTTGAATGATAATTTCATTGTTATCAGCAAAAGTGCCTCCTAATGTCCAGTGGATTACAGAGTTTGCACCAATATCTAATGTTGTTTCTCTTTCAACCTTGTCTTCATTGCTTTGCAAACCATTTGCACAATAAACATCTTTAAAGTCTAAGCTATAATTTGCAAAATCTGCAACTTCATAAGTTTCTCTAGTTGATGATGTTCCTGAATACTGATATTTCTTAACAAAGTTCAATAACTTGACAGTAAATATTGCATTGTTATGAATCAAATCTTCAGCATATATCAGTTTTATGGTGTATTTTCCTATGGTATCATTGCTTTCACTCAAATATGAAACTGTGAAATTGTCTGCACCATTTGTAAATGTCATCATTTTGATATCATTTGTAGATGTGTGCTTGATAGATGTTAAGTTAGGTGTATAAACCTTTTCATTCATCTTAATTTCAATTGCAATTTCAGGAGATTCAACACCACCAGCTGTATCTTCTTTGAAGTCAAAGCTTAATGAAGTTGATTTAACACTTTCTTTTGCTTCACAGTGCAAAATGAGCATACCTTTCTTTTCTGAACCATCAGGATATTGATATGACGCATTTAAGCATGATGTGTATTCACCATAACTCATTGTAATTGCTGAGTTTAATGAACCATAATCAAGTGAATTTAAGGTTTTAATGACGTTATCTGCATCATGATAATAATATCTTTCAAATGATAAATATGATGATTTGAAATAAATGGTTAGTGGAGCAGAGAAGTAATATTCAATTTCAATATAATATACACCTGTCTCACCTGAGTGACCAACTCTGTAAACTGTGTTGTCTAAATTGGTATCAATGCCAGTTGGTCTCTTAATGTTGTAATTGTGATCTGCTTCAACATATGGGTTTCCAACTTGAATTGAATCTTTAACAAAATCAAATTCTTTAACTGTTGACATCAACTTACTTTGTTTTAATTCTGGTTTGTATTCACCATTTTCATAATATGATGGGTGAACATAAACTCTAATGGTTCCTTTTGTTTTGAAGTTATAGATGATGTTGTAATTTTGAGTACCTTCAGTGAATTGCAATACGTTTCCAATGTATACATTATCTGGGGTGGTTGTTTTTAAATAACCACTAAGTTTATTGGTGCTCACACCATCTGTGCTATATGTGTAGAAACCATCAATAAAGTCATTGTTTCCAAATGTTTCACTAAACTTAATACCAGATTTTTCAACTTGTGGGTCAATAAATAAGGTTGTTCCTTTTTCACCAGCATTATCTAAAATCTGTGTTTTGATATAGGCATAAAGTTTAGCGTTGTTGGTGTATGAACCAATAAAGTGAGGTGTTCCATCTAGTTCATTTGTTGAAATATAGTCATTAACATATCCAATTGGGTAATAAAGCTTTAAGTTATATTCTTCGCAGTCTGCAACACTATCATTTTTAGTGATTGTGATGTTAAGAAGATAGAGATCATCTTCTTCCATTGTAACAGCAAAGCCACTCTTACTTTCTAACGATTTTGGATATGTGAAATGAATTGTGGTATAGAATTTTGAACCAAAACTATCTGAAACAGAAACTTTTGGATCAAGAACAAATTTATCTAAACCAGTATCAGGATCTGCAGTTATGATTAAACCTTCATATGCTTGGTTAGCAACATTATAATTAAATTCATATGATGCAGTTCCGCCATCAATTGCATAAACAACTTTAATTTTTCTAACATACTTTCCAGTAGCAGATGAATATGGTTTTGTCACATTTGCAATTGGATCGTCACCAAAGTTATTGTTTGGTTTTGAACTTTCGAGATCATCTGGCAAAATTTCAGTTGCATTGTTTCTATCAACATATGCATCATCAACATTGATTTCTGCATCTTTGAATTGAGCACACACTGTTACTGATTCAGTAACAATGAATGAGAATGAATATCCAACATCACTAACTTTGTAGAATGTTGATGTTTCACTATCATAGTTAACTCTAAATCCAATGAAACTTTCGTTTTGATATTCTTTTGCCAAAGTCACAGTTATATATGTGTATCTTGGATAATATCTGTTAATCATATTTGAAGAAAGTTGAATCTTTTCTTCAGTATGAGTAACGCCTTCTTTGTCAACATAATTTACAACAAAGTAGTTTTGTGTTTTTGAAACAATTTGAAGCTCTGTTGTTGAAACTTGTTTTGAATATACATAGAGTGTGTATTCATCTTCAGTGATTTGATAAACCGAATCAGTTGATCCAACAAGATTAGAGAGTGGGGTAGTTCCATTTTTGATGTTTTCAACATAATACTTTTGAGTTGTAGTTTCATTTATTTGTTTAATTATAAACTGTCTATTTGAATCGTCTATGTCAATCTTAAATGAGTTAAGGGTTGTATAGACACGTGAATCGACCACATTTTCAGTTGGATAATAAACATAATATGCTTTGCCATTTACATAAAGTGTGTTTATGGTATTAGCAAAGTATTGATTGTGTATCTGATTGTTTTGACTAATGTTGTTTGTTGCAACAATAATCGATGAAGCAGCGTTAAACTTTTGAACAATTGTTTCACCGTTTGCTGTTTTAGAAGTGTTTTCAGCTAAAACAGAAATTCTAAATGTGTTGTAGTGATTTTGAATTTGAACATCAACTTCATCTAAATTGTTTCCAACATCAACATTTTGAATAAATTTGTTGTTATCAATATAAATCTTTGAATATCTAATGTAAGCATCTGCTTGTTCTGCAACATTGCTTGAAATTCTAAATCTATCTCTATAACCACTTGATTCAGAATCATAAAGTTTGAATTCTTGACTAATTAATGAATTAAATTCAAACACATCTTCACGAACTTCACCGGTATCTTCATCAACCGCATCACCTCTAAACAAGAATGTGTTTTCGGCATTGATTGTTACACTAGTGAATGCACTATATACTGTTGCATTAATTTCAATGCTTGATGTTGCACTGTTTGCTTTGAGCGGAAGCATATTTGTTGCAGCACCTGATTGAATGTAACCATATGCGTTGTGGAGCTTACCTTCAAGTGAAATAGAAGAAAGTTCTGTGTATTCAATTGTGATTGTTCGATATTCTACAAATCTACCAACATTTACGCCTTTTAGATTTTCAGTGCTACCAAATGTGTAAGACGACAAGATATTTACACCTTTAGTAACTTCTTGCCACCAACCAGTAAACACATATTTTTTCTTTGTAATTTTATCTACAAAGATTCTATAACCATTGTCAATCAAGCTTTGATAGTTGTCATAAAGTTCACTATTGAAATATTCATAGTCATAGCTTTGAGGTTCGCTATCACCATAACTGTAAACTTCAACTGAAATTGAAGATTCAAGAGTTGGAGTTGCAGGAGATGTTGTGTATTTAGAAACAAATTGCAACTTTTGTCCTACTTCTTCAATTGCATATAATGAGAAGTATTGGTCATCTGAAACAAGATTTGTTGAAGCAGAAATTGATTCATTGAACAAATACCAACCATTGAAGTAATAGAATGTTTCTGATGAAACTTGAATGCTTGCATTTTCAACACCAAATCTAAGCAATGTTCCATATGGAACAGTGATTGTGAAGATTAAGTTTTCTTTGTTTGCTTGAATGTTGATATCAGTGATACTTGTTGAGCTTTCAAAGTAGTCATCACCAAGCACATAAGATGCGTTGATTGAGTTGTAGATATTGCTAATAGTTCCAGTAATGAGCAGTTCTTTCAACAATTTTTGGTCTGTGCCGATTGAACCAATATAGTCTTTAGATTCTTGACCATTTACTGCGATTCTATATTCAATAGAAACATTTTTAGCAAATTTAGCTTCAACAACAACATCTTCATTAAATTCAGACAAGTCAACGATTAATGACAAGTTGTTGTATGAGTTGTCAATATAATCACCATTTACATAAAGACCAATGAATGTGTAGTTTTCTTTTGGTTTTAATGTGATGTAGAGAAGTGGGAATGTTTCTGAATAAACATGTGTTTCAGGTGAAATAGAACCACCATGTGTTCTAATAGAAGTTAGGCTATAAACAATTTCGCCTCCACATGTTTCATCTTTGTCAGCTCCATAACTTCCATCACTTTCAACAGTAGAAACCACATAACTGATTGTGTAACCACCATTGATGATAGTGAGAATATCAAAGTCACTTTCAACAACATATCTGTAACCAGCTTTGTTGATTGATTGAATTGTAAGTTTGTTTGTTGAATAAAGATTGTTTTCAGCTCTAAAGATTACAACGCTGTTTGAAATGAGATATTCAACATCATCAGCAATTGTTTCTTCTGCAAATGAAATGCTTGTGTAGAGCTGTTTTTCAAGAACATAATAAATTTTGTTTTGATAAATAACATATGAACCATTCATAATTGTTGGGTTTGCAGCACTTGCGCCGGCAGCAGCAACAATTGAAACAGTTGTGATATTAACTTCGTATGAATAGATCATGTCGTCAATTGTTTCAATTGGAACATCAACAAATTCATATGAGTTGTTAAAGTCTAATGATGAAGCCGAAATTTCAGTTTCAACACCACTAACCAAAATTTTAACTTTTCCAAACTTATCTGTGTTGAAATAAACAAGTTTTCCATCGGCAATGCTATATGCAACTGAATTGTAAAGCTTGTTGTTGTTTAAGTAGTAATATTCAGCATTGTAATATACATATTCGATGTTGTTGATGTTATATCTATTACCGATAGTGTTTGTAAGTCTATCTTTTTGATCGAATTCGTATGGATTGTTTATTCCATCATAATTATCTGTTCTTGATGAACCATCTGCAAGGGTGTCTGAAATTGTATAATAATGTCCTGACCAAGCGTATAGAACTGTGTCATTAACAAATGTGTCAACAGGAACATTAAACACGATTTCTTCTGTCTTGTATGGTCTTTCACCTTCATTAACTGCAGCGTTCTTCTCTTCAGTAACAACGCCAAGTCTGTTATCAGTAGGTGAGTTAAATGTGTAATAGTATCTATAGTTAAGATATGTTGAAATATATCCCGAATCAGTTTCTGGAAGAGCGATCTTGATTGGCATAATTCTAACAAATCTTGCAACTAGCACGGTTACTTTTGGCAACATAGAGTCAAAGAAGTTGTTTGACACCAAGATATAAGTTGCAGGTCTGTTTGCGTCTGTAATAACTTGCCACCAACCAGTGAACAAATATTGAGCTCCATTATGAGTATAAACTTGAATAGAGTTGTCTTTGTCTTCTGGATTGATATCTTGCATGTTGTCAGGGTTGTTAAGAATTGTTGAAACAGTTAAACCGTCTGACTTGTTATCAGAAATGCTATCAATAACTTCAATATTGTCTTTGTCTGTAGGAACTGATGGACCACCTTGATCTTGACTATATTTCGCATCAATATCTAATGAAGAACCATAATAATCATTTGTTGCATAGAATGACAAAGTATCATTATAGCTAATTGCTGATGGAGCAAGTTCATATTGACCATGTCTATACAAATACCATCCATTGAAATAGAAGTTGAAGGTTTCTTTGTCAAGACCATCACCAATTGAAGATGTTGGAGCTTTTTGAGCTACTGCAAGGTCAATCTTTGTTCCATAAGCAACTGTAAATTTCATAAACAAAATGTCTGCATCTACTTTATAGAGTGTATTTCCTTCAGTAGCAACATATTCTGTTCCATTAAATTCCCAGTTATCTGTATCGCTTTGATAACCGCTGTTTTGATATTCAATATATTCAGTGTTTGAAAGGCTATATTCAGCTGTTTCATCAAAAATTTCACCTTTCTTTACTTTAATATATTTTTTATCCCAAATGCTAACATTTGGAGTTGTTGAGTTTCCTAATTGGTCAACACTATACAAAATATCACTCTTGTAAATAGTTGAAAGGGTGATGCTCACATTAAACGTACTTTGTAATGATTCTTTAATTCCATAAGCAGATTCAAGAGATTCTCTCAATGAAATATTGTTCACACTCATACGAATTGTAAAGTCAACAAGTTTTGCAAATCTTGCTTCGATTGTGACATCTTTAATTTCTTTTCCAGACAAGATATAGAATTGTTCCATATCCAAAACTATTTCATCAGTATAGTTGTAAGTGTCGCCACTATCAATGCTTATTCCAGCATTTGAATCACCAACATAAATGCCATCTAAGAATAATCCAGTGAATGAATATCCTTCTTTTGGAGTGCAAACGATAGAAAGCATATTGTATGTTGGAGAGAAGAATGTTCCATCGCTTTCATTTTCATTAAATCCTTTTTGATAAGACTTAATTTCAACAGTTCCACCAATAGGACGTTCTGCTCTGTTTGAAATATTTGACAATTCGCTGTCATAATCATCAATTGTAGAAACGATTTTGTTTACTTGATAAACTTTTTCATAAATTGCAGTTATATAAATTTTAACAACAATTTCACCTTCACTAATTGGGATATATCCCATAGCAGTGTTACCTGAAATGCTTGAAACATCTTCAGCAACACCGGTTTCAGTTGTGTATATATATCTATATTGCAATTTTTCTTGTTCAGTTTTTGTTGAATCATTAATAACAGGGGCATTAAGATTCACATTCATAATAAGTTTTGTATATTTAAAACCAGTGATGCGATATCCAACTAAATGTCCGCCAGTAACAAGCAGATTTGAACCACTAAGTGCATAAATTGCTCGGTTTGGATCATTTTCTGTCATTAAATATGATTCGACATTGTTTGAAATTTTGTATTTTTTGTATTTTGAATTATCAGCAACGTTTTCTGGTTTTTTAGCATTAACTAAAGCGTTAAACTTAACCACATCATCAACTATATAATGTTCATTTCCAGCACCGTTTTCAGCTTTGGTTGAGAATGCAGTTTCTTCAGTTGTGATGCCAAGCAAGTTTCCGCTAAATGTAGATGAAACCAAAATTTTGCCTTCTTCATAACTGTCAAGTGGAGAAGTTGTGTAATGTACTTCTGTGTAATGACCATATGAAGCGGTAAATCTAAAGTTATCAGATGACATGTATGCATATTTGAATGGCACACCAGCAACCAAGATTGTTCCGTTGAAGTTTTCAAGGTCACCAGTCTTTGACATTTGATATCTTTGACCAGAATATTCAAAGTAATAATATTGTCCGTTATAGTCAATTGGCATAATTGCATTAATAACTTTATTGTCGCTGTTGTGACTATAAATCACGATGAAACCATTGCTTTCTTTGATTTCATTTGCATACTCTCTAACAAGAGGTAAGTTGATTGTAGGATTTGTTGAGTATAAATATCCATTTAAATACCATCCATAGAACACAAGGTTTGTGCTATCAAAAGCAGCTCCTGAATTCACATCATCAACAAGATTTGTCTTTAATGTTTGATAAGTATAAATACGACTGTTGTCTGATGGGTTGTGGATAGGATAGGTAAGTTGCAATGAATTTGAACTATGATATGTCTTTGTTGTTGTTGCACCATCGGTGTCTGTATATGGATTATAAGAATAATCATAATATGACAAATAGTGAATATCTCTCAAGTTGACTTTGTTTTTAGCATAGTCTGTTGAAAGATAAACGTTTACGAATGGAAGCAAGTCTTCTGTTGAATCTCCATTGATTGAATCATCAAATGCGTTTCCATTGATTGTTTTTTCAACTTCAATTGTAAATGCACAGAAGTATGACAAGTTCATATACAATGCTTTCTTTCCAGACAATTTGTCACCACTTGTATCAATATAGAAACATCCGTCATAATATTGACCAAGGTTAGCAACTACGGTTGTGTCTTCTTGGAAACCACTTGTGATGTTGAATATACTTTCTTTAACTGAAGGCATATATCTATTTTCAACTTGTGGCGCAAGATATGGATAAACATATACTTTTGAATCTTTTTGAATTGTTACCTGACCACCACTTTCATCTAAAAGTGTGCTGAGATAAACTCTTCTTTCATTTCCACCAGAGTTTGTGAAAATAATGAGTGCATCAAAATAATCTTTGAATATTTCAGATGTTGCGTTGTTGTTTGCAAAGTTTTCATCATCGATGTGAACGTCAATTTTTGTATTGAATGTGAATGTTACAACTTCAGCAAATTTTGCATAAATAACAAGCACGTTGTTATCATCAGCATTGTCTGTCATAACGTTGGTGATGGTGATTGATGAAGTTGCTTTATCAGAAATAATTTCTTCAATCAAAACTTCATAGGTTGTTACTTGTTTGCCTGAACCATCATCTTTCGTAATTGTTGCCAAACTACAATTAACTGAAATTTCTTCACCTCTTGCAGTAAACAACTTTCCAGCTTTTGTTTGATCAGCAGCATATCCCTTTGGATAGTAATAACAATCTTCACCACTATATCTAATTTTGTATGCACCAGCTTCATACGTTGCTTTGTATCTCTTGTTGAAATAATAATATACAAACGCATAGTCAGTGCTGTCTACAGTTTGAATTTTGTAGTTAATTGATGAACCAGCATTGATTGAGGTTTTGTCTGAGTGATAAATGTCATTTGTAATTGTGTGTTGCACAGCTCCTTCTGGAGAAGTGTAATCAGCAAGAAGATATTCATTCGCACCAATAAGCATTGTGTCACTAAAGATCTTATCATAAGGGTAAACACCACCAACAAGTGAAAGACCATCGATTTGGGTTTGAATTGTCATTGATGTTGAGAATCTAACTTCTAATGAAAGATCTGAAGTTACACCAGCGAGAAGTGGTTGTGTGTCTTTATAGTTAAATCTATAAATCTTATATAGCTGACCACCAATGCTAACATTGACCTTCCAAGGTGTAAGCATGTGTGAATTTATCACTGAATCAATCAATGATTGTCCATTTTTGTAGAAACCAATAAGCGATGTTGCAGGTTCTGCAAAGAAGTAAACATAGAATGATTCATTCAATGCATATGATGTTGACATGTATTCTTTTGATTTTAATGTGTAGTTAAAGAATTGATTACGTTGTTCTGCTGTCATTGTACTCAATGAGTTTACATAAGCATCTGTCATGTAATCATTGTCTTCATCAACAACAATTGTGTATGCATTGTCTGTATATAATTGAGCTATAGCAGATTCTGACATAGAAGACATCAAATATTGCTTCATTGTCACAACATAAGCATTTGAGAAGTTGTATGTGAACACATATTTTTCTTGATAGTTTTTGATTGCAACGGTGTAATTCTTTAGATTTGCTGGTAGCGTTGCACCGTTAACCGTAACACCTGTTTTTGCAATGTTTGTTTCTGCACCAGTGCCAGGTTTATATTTTGCAATTTCAATAATTGAACCTGCGCTTGCAACTGGATATATTGTCACATCTGAACCAATGATTACGTAGTTGAAACTGTCGTCATTAGAAATATGGTCTTGATCAGCTGAAGTAGGGAGTTTCATGTGGCTTCCTGCAACTCCAAGTGATGATGCATTCAACTTTTTCAAATCTTCATTTGCAAGCAATGCAGTATTTGAAACAACTGCTTCATATGAACCGCCTGCATTTACATTAATGTCGAGTATTTGAATTTCAACAAAAATCGCTGTTACTTTTCCTGCCAATTCATCATTGCCAAAATTAATTACTGGGCTTGTAGAAATGTCTTCGCCAAATTTAAATCCAACAAACTTGAAATATCTGCCTTTATATTCAACAATTGAATAATCTTCGCCTCTGCCAGTAGAAATTGAAATTACCAAGTTGCTTGTTGGAGAAGGTTCACTATCGCCTTCACCAAATTTTCCAAACTTGTATTTGATGTAATAACCATTTTCAATGTTGTCTACATCTGCAAAATCTTCTATTGAATCTAAGTTATAATAGAGCACACCATTTGATGAAGATGATGTGTCTGATGTTTCTGAACCAGCGCCATAATATGGAGCGTTGTAATTTAACACCATTGGAACAACTGGTATATCACTAACTTCAACTGCTGAAATTGCAGGTGAGTTGCTTTGATTGATTGTATAGAATTTTTGACCAACTTCTAATATTGTTGGAGATTTTGATACAGCTTGCAACAAAATGATGTGGTTGTTTTGTCCAAGTTGGGCATCTTCGTTTATTGTGGCATTGCTTATTTTTATAGTTTCTTTGTTTTCAGGGTTAAATGATTCATCGAACAAATAGAAATATATTATTCTTTCATCATAAAACTTTCCAATATAATCGTCGCCAGCAAAGAACCAAGCTTTATTTTTTGAAGCATCTGTTGTATACACATTTGGAGAACCGGTAGAAGAACTTGTTCCATTGGTTACCCATTGAGAATATTCATTTTTAATTTCTTCAGTTTCAAATTCAATACCAGCAATTAAAGAATGGGTTGGTTGAATAAAGTTTCCTGCACTATCTTCATAACCATTATATTTCTTATAATCGAAATATCCAGTAATGGTGAGTCCGTTACCTTTCCAAACAACAGAAATAGGGTTGTTTGCGCTATCTTTGCCTGTTATATTGTCACCATAATGAATAGTAGATCCGGTAGCACCAGTGATATACATTATATTTTCTTTGCTACCTGCCATGTCAGCATTGTCATAAGAATATAAATAGAAGTCTTTTTTAGCTTCGCCATCACTTATAAATGAATCAATAGTGAATTGTGTGAGAACAACAAATTCAGTTTCAATTGAAATATCACATTTGAGCAGAGCAGTTTTCTCTTTTACACTATCAGTTGTGTTCAAATCTACCATATATGAAGCCAATGGATATTGAATATATGACACATTAGTTAAACTCAAATCATCAAACTTAACTTCTTGATATTTGTCATCTCCAGCATAAGTGATAAATTTGATTGGGTGAGTGCCGGTATCATAACGATTAGATGTGTCTGATGATATGACATCTCCAAATTTATTTGAACCATTTGCTGATAGATATGAAAGTTTATAAGTGTCTGCAATTCTGTATCCACCAATTGGAGCAACCATAACTGTTGGTGATGATGAGAAATAATACCAACCACTAATTGTAATTGTTCCAGTATCTTCATCACGAGTTGTCACAACTTCATTTCCAGTTGAATCGATTGTTGATTCAAATTCAACATTTACTTCACTTGGGTTATATGTGAATGAAAGGTTAGTGATTGCTGTGAAGATTGCAACAATGTTTGTATCTGTTGTAGCTGTGGTGATAAATGGTTTTACAAATTCTGTTGTAATACATTCCATTTCAGACCAAAGTCTTGTGTCTCTGTCAAAGGTTTGACTATACCAGCCAGCAAATGTGTAAGCCTTCACAATGTATGGACTGATATCTGCAAATTTTGTGTGAGTAGCTGGATTGAATGCCATTTTTGCAATATAAACAGTTTTATAATCTTCTTCATAAACCCAAACTTCATCCGTATCGTTTACTTTACAAACAACATATTTGCCATTTTCAATTTCTATATATTCTTTTGTTCCATTATAGTCGGTTGAATTTGTGAGTTTTGTAACTCTTTCTGTATATTTATTTTCATTTGAAGTAAACGAAACAGCAGAGTTTTGATAATAAGTTCTTAAACCACCCCACAAAATAATTGAATATTCTGCAAATGACATGTTTCCATATGAACAATAGTTTGGTCTATTGGCAGTTGAACCTTCTGCATAAAGCATATTGTCAGACAAGTGTTGATAACCAGAATTAAATTTTTGATAAGTTGCATAACCATCAACATATCTAAATTCATTTTCAGTTGTCTTTTTTGCACCGCCAATATAAGTGAGTTCACCCAAACTTGATGACACACCACCTGCAGTGTAGATTTGGTTGTCAAGAATATAATATGGGTTTTCTGTAAAGTTCTTATCAGTTGTAGAGAAGAATTGATCGGTGTATTTTGAATCAGTGTCATCAATGGTGTCAATAATTGATGTTGAAACGCTAACTGTATAAATTGTTATACTTGAAAGGTTTACATAGTTAACTCTGCCACTGATGAATGGTCCATAAATGTATATTTCACTAGGAGATTTTACATATAATGCAGTGCCAGAAATATTAACATCTCCAGAAGCTTCATTTCCAACGTCTGCAATTGAATTTTGTTCAATGTTGCTAACAACTGTGTAGAAAATTTCACTAATTAAATCAAGTTCATTTTCTGTTGAATTTTTATATGAAGAATATTCTCCAGATGTTCCAATAGGTGAAATTTTGTAATAGCTTTCAGACTCAAGAGCAAATGCAAGATTAATTGCATTTTCAACATTGCTCGCTGCATACAAAATTTGATTTACTTTTGAAATAAAATCAGAAAGTCTTGTAAATGATTGATATTGCAAATCTAAAATCAAAGTTTTTGTGTAATCAGTAAGCACTTGGAAGAGTGTTGGTGTTTTTGTTATTTCCAAAACTTCTTGTGACGCAAGAGCTTGTGTGATTTCATTCACTTTTAAATTCAAAATAGAATTTTGAGTCTTGCTATAGATAAAGTTTTGTGTAACAAATATTTCACCAGAAACAGTCATATAATAGTTTATTGTGTCAACACTGGTTGTACTGATTGACACAGTTTTTGCACTAAACTTGCCAAGAATTTGATTGATTAAATTTGGCAATTCTCTCATTGCGGTTGCAAAGTTAAGATTTGCTGAGTTTGATTCTTGAGCATAACACAAATTGTTAAACACAAATATAAATGCTTTTCTAATTGTGTCTAAATAGTTGAGTTGTGCATCACTTCCACTAAGTTTAACATTGATATAATCTGAGAAATTAAACGTTTTTGTTCCTATACTAATTGGAGCCGTCCAATTATAAGTGGTTACAGGTGGAGATCCACTGGTTGTGGTTGTATAGAAGTTGTCTTTTGTTACACCATTAAAAGCACCTTCTTTTGCAAGCCAATAGAAGAGTGATTCTGCCATATATTTTGAGAAACTGATTGCTTTCGCATATTTATATGACACGTTTTCGGCAAAAGCCATTTTTAATTTAAGTGATTTACTATTGAAAGTAAATGTCATATAGTTATCTTCAGCCAAGTTATATCTGTCACCGCCAGAGGTTGTAACAAATAGGTCGAAGAATGAATCATAATAACCAATTCCATAACCTGTCAAAACGTCAGATGTGATGTTTTTAGCTTTTTCTGGGTGCAACACATATTCAGGGTTTTCATTTCCTGCAGTGGTTGTCACACCATCAGTTTGTTCCATTGATCTGTCAAGTGTTACCTTGAGCAAATAATATAAATATTCAACATCTTCAGTTTGTCCTTCATTGATTGCTGCAATGTTAGGTTCAATCAAGAAGTTGAGCACGTATCTTGAATCTAAACCAAGTGAGTGAATTGAAAGAGCATAGTTAACATCAAGTCTAATAAGAATAAATGCGGTTGTGTTTGAATCGAAATAGAAATTCTTTAATGAAAGCGATGTTTTTTCGGTTGCAAACATTGCATAAGCATTTCTTTCAAATGAACCTGTGGCACCTTCATCTCTGCTGATTGAATAATCAGTACCAGTTGCTGGGGCAGTGGTTTTTATTTTTGAAAGTGCTGCAAAATTGCGTTGTGATTCTGCAGTGTAATATGCTTCAAAATATGATTTGCCAACATAACTTCCTGATGTGTCAGGAACTCGTGAGAACAAGTTTGGTTGAGCTTCCGCATCATCTCCAGCTTGTTTCTTTAAGCTAAATGGATAAAGTTCGCTTCCGTCACTGCCATAACCACCACCAAGGAAGTTGTTGTTTACAGGATTTCCTTCATTGTCAGTTGTTACAAGATTAACATCTTCAATTGTCTTATTTTGACCTGACGAATTTGTTCTAATGGTATCTTTTGTGTCATCTTCATTATAGTAATATAATGCTTGAACTGAAATACCAGAATCGATTTCTGATTCATTGAAGATATAAGTTTGATAAATATCAATAAACTTAGCAACGTATTTGATGTTTGAATGAATATTTTTAATTTTTAATGTGTTGCCATCAATTACATAGTTGCCTTCAGTGTAGGTTCTATAATAATTAATGTCATAGCTAAATGTGCTGTCGTTATATTCAAACAATGCATAAACTGTGCCTGAACTGAGAGAGAATGTTGTTGAAGTTGAAACATAAACATTGTCGGTCACTTCTTTAAATTCATGCTTAATTTCAGTTCCGTCATAAGAATATGAAGCAACAACCGCATCATAATAAGTCATGTAGCCAATGTAGTTTGAATTCCACATTTCAGCGATGGTCATTGTGCTAGGTGAAACATATGCTCTTGTGTATTCTTCATCATAATACAAATCTTCAGAATTTCCGTTCTTTGCATAAACTTGAACAAATTTAGGAGAAGATAATGAACCAGTGTTTACAAACAAACCACCATAATATGATCTGAGTGATGCTGGAACAATTGTTAAATCATCAGCAAACTGCATATCAGCATACATATCAGATGAAATAGAGTAGGTGACTCTATATTCTCGACCATTAGGATATTTTCCTTTAGTTGAAACAGCATAGGTTGTCACTGAACTATTTTGTTTAAGTTGTGTTCTAATAAGTTTGTCTGAATAATTTGCAGTCATTTTCTTAGAAATATCTTCATCATCAACAACCCAACCATAAACATCATCATATCTAACTTCATACCATCCCTCTAATCTGTAACCAGCATCAGGAATTGCAGAAAGTAATAATCCAGAATCTCTGTCATAATATGATGTTTTGAATTGAAGAGTTGAATAAACTTTTCCGTTTTCATCTGCAAAAAGTTCACCGCTAGACAAATCGTTTGCTGTGCTTGAATAATAATCTCCAACTTTAGGGTCTTGTGATTGTTGTTTAGCCAAACTATAAGTTTTAATAATTGAACGAGCAATAACTTCAGAATCTAACAAAACTTCTTTTGTGATATCTAATGCATTGCTGTTTGTAACAACTGCACCACCACATGTTGCACATTTTCCATCAGCATTAAGTTCAGAAACTTTCATTGCTGAGCTGCAATTTGTGCAATATTTTGTTGGTGCATTAGTCATTTTTTCATATGTTTCTTGTGTAACTCTATAGAAGAATCCATCTGCATAAATAACTCTTATAGCAGAAGTTAATTCATTGTTAGAAGGTTCTGTTGACAAGATTTGATATGAAATCACGTCATAGATTGTTTTATAACCAACTGCTGGGGTAGGTGAGAACACATATGTCTGCATTGACTCATCAATTGCAACAAAGTTTTGGCTTTCATAATTAAGGTTTCTAATATAGAAAGTTGAACCATCTTGGTTATAAAGTGCTTTTTCGGTGCCAAGCATACCATTTTGGTTGCCGAGAGACACCAAACATGGTTGACCAGCAGCCATTGTTTTTACATTTAATCCAAACACGCCCAAGCTGTCTGAAACACTCACGAGGTTTGAACCTTTAAATGTCATAATCTTAAAGGTTTGATATCCCTCTCCAGGTAATGTTTCGCACACTAATAGGGTGTTTGTTTTGTTTTCATTTTTTAAATCTTCTTGAGATTGAATTCCGATTCTTTGGAAGATTGGTTGTCCCTTGTAATATTCACCAGTGAAATACAAGAAAGGAGCCATTTCAATTTTTGAATAATAGTTTTGTGTTGTTTCATTCTTGAGATATTCAATGAAATACAAATCTTTTTGATAGTCATCTTCATCAATAAGAACTGATTCTGATGTTGATTTAATATTTATTGAACCACCAACGTTTAGTGAACCATTCAAAACTTCAGTTGCAAGTGAAACCGCATAAATCTTTTCATAAACAGGTAACATCAAGAAATATCCAGCTGTGTTAGATTCAAATCTAGCAATTGCACTATATCTATCATCTTTCAAACCTTCAGTTTTTTCTTGGTTGTAGGTGATATATTCAGCATTTTCTCTTTCATAAACACGCCATTCTTTGAATCTATAATAAATTGAACCGTTAAATGAGATTAATGGGTTTGCTACAAACACAACTGATTCAAGACCAACTTCAAGATAAACAGTTGTAGCTTGTCCTGCATTTAACACAGAGATTGATTTATCAAACCAATAACCAGTAAATTCGCCACTTCCAGGTGAAGGAATGTCTTTTGATTTAACCTTATAAGCAGATGTTAAACCAGCCACAACAACATTGTCATAATTGATTGATGCTGTTGAAGAAGAAGTTGCACCAAGTTCAATACCTGAAAGACCAACACATTCATCATTTGCAGAATTTTCTGTGATATCAGATGTGAGATAAATAACACCTGTTTTGTCATCTTGATAGTATGTGTGAATGTCATAATAAAGAATATCTTCCATTACTGATGTTGAGCTTTCCCACAAAGCAACATCACCATCTGCAAGTGTTTTAAACGCACCATTCTTCAAAATAAAGATGTTTGAGTTATATTCATATTTTCCAGTTGCTGGATTAAGTTGTTGAGTGTCAGCATAATACAAATTAGTGTCAGTTGCTTCATCATTCATTGCAACGTCAGTAATTTTTAAAGCTGCAGTGTATAATTGATAATATTTTGCAGAACTTCCACCACCAACTCTAATGATTCCACCATAAATATTCTTTTTATCGGTTTCAAGTTCATTGTAGTTAGAAAGTCTCATAAATGGAATCAAGTTTGGATTATCTTCATCAACATAGTTTCCGTAATAATAATCTGCGAATGTTACTTCAACAAGATTGTCTTCGTTTCCAGTAATTATGTCAGTTAAATCTTTGTAAACAACCAATGTTTTAAATGAAACATTGTCAACCACATAATACATATTGTCAATATAATCATTTGTCATCAAGTTGTTCAATCTTGATTTAAAGCTAACTGCAGTGAAGTCTGTGACAATGTCATTGTCTTCATTTTCAACAATGCTTGTAATAATATCAACATAATATCCGTTATTGATAGTTACAGCAAAGTCAACAATAGCAGGTTTTCCTTGTTTATGATAAACATCAAACACAAAGATTGGGTTAACATAAGGTGCACCATCAACAAGAGTAACACCTGGGAAACCTTCAGACACGTTGTCTTTATTGAGGTAGTCAATAGGGTAGTATCCACTTGAGTTCATCAATGCACTTTGATTGCCCTTAAGCGGGATGATTGATGAGAATGAGTTGTATGTAATCACATCTTCAGAAGTTGTGGCTATAGTGAACTTTCCTAAAATAGTGATTATTTCATTGGTTTTTCCGTCAGAAACATAATGGCTAGAGCTTCCAACATCAACGAATTCAGTTTTTGTTACTTTGTTAAGTGGATCAGAGAAGTTGATTGTGCCATCTCCGTTAAATGAGAAATATTCGGTGTGAACCGCTGACACAATTGAGCTAGAAACAACAAGTTCGCCACTGTTGATATCTTTTGCATAAGCAACTTTGTTAATAGCAGTTAATGAACCCATATCAACGTTTGATTCTGTTGACATTTGATATGTTGCAACAGCTTTGTAAGAAGCGAACATAAAGTATTGAGCTGTTGGTCTAAATTCAAAAATATTTTCTGTTTGTGAATAGAAATAGTTAAAATCATAAACAGCATTAACTTTGTCAAATTGATATTCACCACTAACGATGCCAACATATCTGTTATAAATCAAACCATCAGTGTGCAAATAATAAATTCCATTTGAGAAACAGTCATAAGCCATCTTTACACAGTTTGTTGTAAATGACTTTGAAGTGTCAGTTGGATCAATTGCAATTGTGATTCTGTTTGTGTTTCTGTTGATTTCAGCCCATTGTGAATAGTTGCCATCAGAAAGCACTTTTAAAATCATTCCAGTTTCTGCATTAAACACCAAAGGACGTCCATCAGCAACTGCTTCAGTTGCATTGTTCTTTAAGAAGGTATAAGTTAAAACATTATTGTCTGTTGGAACCAAGTCAACGTTTGATTCATAAACAACACCATAACCATGTGGATCACCAGCTTTTGTGTGAGAAGCGAGTGCATAATAATATTTACCGCCATATGTGAATGAATAACTAACGTGTTGTCCTGATTTATAGTCTTCATAAGATTCAACAATTGCAGGAGTTAATGAAATATCTTCAATAGGTTTGAAGTTTCCGTTATCATAATAATAATATTTAAATTCATTGGTTGAAGAACCAACTCTGGTCTTCAAATAATATGTTTCAGTTACATCATTATATTTAATTGTTGTTTCTTCAACATAAGAACCAAACAAATATTGTGTATTGATGTTAGATTGACCTTCAGTGAGTTCAGTAAACAGCATTTCATATGTGATAAGGTTTCCTGAGTTATCTCTCAAAAGTTCAAATTTTGAATAACGTTGAGTGTTTCCGCTCGCATCTGTGTCGGTGTATTGATAAGCTTCAATAAAACAATAACCTGAGTTTTTCTTAACTGTTCCATTAGGATTCCATTCTGTTGCAACGTTTGCAATGTAAATATTAATTGGAGTAGGTGAAGAATAAGAATAAAGGTCTGATGTGTAACATCTATAAAGTGTGTAAACCAGTTGAAGTGCAATATATGTGCTCTTGCTTGTGTCATAACCAAGTTCTGTAGCGTTTTCTGGTGAAAGTTCATATTCAATGACACTATCATAATAGTTATAGTTATTTATAGTATAGTTTCCATCTCTATCTTGTGCTTCAAATGTTGCTTTATATTGTTCTGTTCCAAATCCAATAGATTGAAGATATGAAGGTGAGTTTTGAATGTTTGTGACTGAACCATAGTTTCCTTCAGGAGCACTTCCGTTAAGTAGCACATATTCTTTAAATCTATTTGTATCAGAACCACCTGTGGTGAGATAAATTTTACCTTCTTTTGAACCAGCAGAGAATGAGAGATAGTTAAGCAAAACATAAAACTCGGTGCCGTCATATGAAAAACCTGTTGCTGTAAAGCTTGCGGCAGTGGTGTTGTCCATTGTTGTCGGACTGGTATAAAGTTTTATGATACTACCAACAAATGAAGCGTGATTGTCAACATTGTCTTTACTCATATAATACTTTGTGCCTTTATATTCAACATAAGGCTGTGTTGCAGTGTCTTTAACAAGAAGTCTATATGCTTCAATAATGTTTGAAGTTTGTGCTGAGATTCCACTGATTGATGAAGAACCATCATAACCTTTAAATAATGTTTCAAAGTTTACTGTGTTTCTGGTATAAACCTGACCAGCAGTATAAACACCAGTGCCATAAATTGATCTAAACTCAACTTGAGAAATTACGGCTTGACCTGAACCAGAGTTTTCGTTTTCTTGAACAACATAAAGTGTTTTTCTGTCAGACTCTTCAAGTTGTGCAACATAGTAATAGTAATAGTTTACGAGTTTTGCACCAACATCATCATAATATGCTTTGTAGTTAACGTTTTTACTTCCAAAGCTTTCTTCATTTTTGCGAGTATAAATATCAAGACCTGTTGCAATGACACCTTGCTCAACCAATTGATCAAAGTTGCTGATGCCATAATAATATTCAATGTTTTCAACGCCATTAATAACTGTGCGCTTTGCAAGTGGGGTGGTTGAATGATAAACAGTTTTTCTATTTCCTCCATCCAAATATGAATATTTGTCAAGATCATAATACAAATAACAAACTGAATCATATGAATTGAGTGCAGTTGCAGGCTTGTCATATGTTTGTTGGTTGATTGTAAGATCAACATTTATTGTAAGTTTATACTTATCAGATTCTTTAGTAATTGAATAAACATCAATTGCAGATGTTGCAACTCCACCACCTTTAATTGGAAGTTTTTTGCTAGTATCATATTTCAAGATGTTTTTATTTACACCAGCACCAAATGGTGAGTGATAAATAAACACATCATTTCCTGTGTCAACCGTTTCAATATAATCATAATTTTTGTATAGCGTAATTTTCTTTCCTGTGCCATTTTCGAAATCTTCTAATTTCATATAGCAAAGATTTCCGTTATATGTGTAGGTTGGAATAAATTCGCCAGTTGATGGATGTTTTTCTCTTTTTGTTGTTTCAAGCACTGATGCATAATAGTTGTTTGAACTATCTTGAACAAGCAAGTTTGCTGTTTGATAACTTGAGAATCTAAACGCGTCAATATATAAGTTGTAAATTTTCAAACCACCTTCGGCAGAAACATAATCTTCAGATGAATAATAAAGTTTTTGGTCAGTTACAGGTGTTTTATCTGCATTTAACATTGGTGTTCCGCCTATAACATGTTGTGTCTTACCTTCAGCGTCAACGATGCTTTGATTGCCGTCATAAACCATGCCTGTAAATTCAGTTCCAAAAAGTTCTACACTCGCAATTTTCCATTTAATGCCTTGATAGTTGAACGCTGAGAATGCTTTGTCAAGCAAAATTGTATTTTCATCAAACACTTCATTTGCATAAAGGGTAGGGAGAATATTTCCATTTTTATCAAGTTTGAAATATAAATAACTACCATGGTATAAGAATGCATTGATGTTCATGTCAGATTTGTAACCATGAGCCACAATAGATGTTGAACTTTTGCCAAAAAATCTCAAAGCAAAATTGTTTGCTCTTACACCATCAATAATATAAGCATCTGCAGCAACACCATAATCTGTTGGATGGTCTTTGATATCTTCTGGTTTTGCAGCTTCAACAGTGCCAGTGCTTGTTCCATCTGCTTTTGTGAATGTTGTTATCCAGTTTGAACCATAGCTAAATCTTAAATTTTTTGCAAAAGAAACGCCAGTGATGTCTAAGTTAAATGCTGTATCAACAACAAGTATAAACTTTTCATCACTTTCTGAATCAGGATTTTCAATATATAATGGAAGGTTACTAAAAGCAGAATTTTCTGCAAAAACATAATAGTCTTTTGAATCTGCTGTAAATTTAATGTTAGTAAAGAATGTGTTTTGAACGGTAAGTGTGGCAGAACCATCAGCTGCAATTTCAATATAAATTGTATCAGTTTGATAAGACCATGCTTTGAAACATTCGAAGTCGCTATAAAGCACTGTGCTTGTTGTGTCAACATAGAATTTAACTTCAGTTACACTAAACAATGGGCTCGATGATGCTGAAAAATCTTTAAATTCAGCAACATATCTTTCAAGATTGATGCTATACTCAGTTGCAGATTCTTTTGTTATTGTAAAGTTTTTATAACCACGGTCAGCAATCAAATCAATTTCATTTGAAAGATAAACATCTGTGTAGAATTGATTTGTGTTCATGCTGAAGTATAATTTTTCTTTGCCAAGAGTCAAGATTAGGCGAGTGATATTTGCCACATAATAGCCTTTTGCTTGATCGTAAACAACCTCTAATTTTGTCGCACCAAAGAGTTGAGTTATGTCACCTTTGAATCTATCTTCAAAAATAACTGTTTCAACATTAAAGTCAAAATAAACATTTCCTTCATAGTAGAAATATTGAGTTTCACCAACGTTGAAGGTGTAATAGTCAGTCAAACCGCCATTAGCATTTTTGATATCTTCATAGAACGAAGCTCTATATGTTAAAGTTTCTTCTTTTAGGTCAACATCAACATCTTCAACACTTAGATCAATTTTTTCACTCAAACTCAAATTGTAGAAGTAAGTGTTGTAAACCAAGTGTGAAACATAGAGAGTAACATCATCGCCACAATCTACTGTTGTTTCACCAAAAAAGTTTTCATATGCACCTATAAATCTTTCTTGCAAAATTGATGTGTCTGCTTCTTTATCATAAACAACTTCATTTACAAATTGTGTTGATGGGGAACTTCCGTCTCCTTCAACATAAGTTTTGTTGATTTCAGTAGCTTTTGGCACATATGCTTCTTGTTTTGAACCTTTTTGGAGAAGATATGGCACGCTTGAATCAGCATGGAAATATCTATAACCATTATAGTGAAGTTCAGTAGCGTTTACATATTTGCCTGCATTATTCGTTGTTTGGAATGGTAGGGCATAGAGAGAGTTTGGATCAGTTCCATAATTGCTTGCAATATTAATTTTTCTAAAATGAATATATTCATAGTTTGTTAGTCGTGAGTCAGTGTCATAACTCTTTACAAACATATCATTTGATGTTGTTGATTGGAACACATACAAAATCTCTGTTCCAAATGAGTTTTGATATGAATATTTGTAATAATTGTCAGCATAAAGCAAGAAGTTTCCATCCATGCTTTCATTGACATCATCTGGGTTTAAATAATTTAAAGCACCAGCGCTAACAGTAGAAGTGTAGAGATCAGCATAATAGAATTCTTGTTCATATGCTGTTCCGCCATCTTCAGGCTTTTCAATTGCATTTGTGATAACTACGATTGTGTTGTTTGTTGCATTTGAGTTCATATATGCTTGAACGTCAATACTATTGTCTGTTACAAGGTTATAGCTTTCAAGTGTTGCATCGCTTGGAAGAACAACTGAAAGATAAACTGTTGTTTTAACGCAACCAAGAGAGTCAACATATGATGTAACAGATTTGATAACTTCATAAGAAATTTCAAGCTTTGTTGGGTCAACAATTTCACTGCCGTCTTTTGCATGGAAGTTTACAATAACCGAAGTGTCAGCATCATATTTTGTTGCCATAATCGAAGACATTGTGATGTCTTTTACTTCATATGAATAATCAACAGAACAGCCTTGGCAAAGTGTTCCATAGCGGTCATAAACATTGCCATCTTCAACATAGTAAATGTTTGCGCCATACATAAACATATTGTTTGATGCTGTGAGATAATAAACATTTCCAAAAGCTCTAACAATCTTGCCAGAAACTTTATTATTTGAAACAACTCTGTTTTGCAAAACCTTGCCGGCATCAATGTCATCAATAAAAAGGGTAGACATGTCTGTGCCATAGAATCTATAGTTGAGAGTTATTTTGTCATTTTCAGCATCAGTTCTTTCATCATCAACTTCAATAGACTTAACAAACATGACATAGTCGCCATATTTAAGATTTTTTATTTCATAATTTGCTGAAACTTCAATTCCATTTTCATCATCCAAAACATTGTTAATATCATAAATATATGCTTTCACGCCTGAAAGTTCAGCATTATCGTTTGCCAAAATCTTTTCTGCATCAAACAATGTTCCTGATAATGTGAAATTGTCAACTTTTAAGTAGTTAGCGTAGAAAGTGTGATTGTTATATTCTTTTTTAGATGTAACATAAATTGTTCCGCTTCTTTGTGTTGTTACTTCTTCACTTAGGTCAGCAGTTGTATCAATTGTTTTTGAATAATATTCATAGCAACCATTTGAAGCACTCAAAATATTTTCTGTTGTTTTTGAACGAACAGTAAACACTGTGTCTTTTGTGTCTTTTGATTCAAGACCAAACAAACAAGTGTATTTATCTGTTGTGTCATAAAGTTCAAAGTTGTTGCCAAATGTGTTATATCTATTTTTTAATGTGTTGTTTGCAAATGTATGTTCAAGAGCAAGAGTATTAACAGGTTTCTTATTTACAGACCATGCTTGGAATGCATAATTTGCACCTTTTGCAATATTGTCTCCGTCAGCAGTTGTTGTTGTGTAGTCGATGTTTCTAGTAACTTCAACAATTCGACCTTTTGGAAAGTATCCTGTTAAACCAGACAAATAATTAACTGCTTTGTTAGCTGTTTGGCTGAGTGAACGAGAATAGGTGTATTCAACGTCATAGAAGTAAAATTCTGCCGCATCATATGAAAGTTCACCATAATCAACTTGTGCACTGTTATATGAATACGTTTTGAAAGTCATTCTATATGCTTGATAGCTGAATGTTTTTGAATAAACAGAATCACCACGCTTTGCAGCTGCTGTGTCTTTGTCATCTGAAGATTGATAAAGTGATTTTGATTTATCTGTTTCAGCAGATGAAAGTGGGTTGTAGCTCATGCCCATATTAGGAACGGCTTTAACTCTTAATCTTCTGTTTGTTGAACCATTTTCAAGATGTGGATTAAACTTGAGATAGAATACACGGTCAAATGATTCAAGTTCGCCAAAATTATTGTTTCCATCATCTTGAGTGGTTGGATTTTTATCATCGAGAACATCTTGTTTTAAATTGAGATAAACAGCTTCAACAAAACCGTTGGCATCAAGCCATCTGCCTGTGGTGCCAACTCTATAAGTGAATGAGAAAATATCGTCAAGGTTTGCAGTAGCCTCAACGTAGTGTTTCATATCAAAAGGTGCTTCGCTATCACCATTGTCATACGCTTGAGCAGGTGAGTCACCATTGTGAATCACAAGTTTGCTCGTGTCAACAGTTACATGGATTTGATAGATGTAGCCATCAACCGTAAAGACATAGTCAGGGTAAACAAGCTTTGGAATTGCACTAAGCTGTGTGCCATCGTCATAAACGATTGGCTTGCTTCCAGTCTGGTCATATCTATCTGCCTTGTCAACGTTTAAGTCATCATAATAAAATTGCATAGGCAAAAGGAATGAACCAGTGTGTTCATTAGTGTCTCCTGTAGACGTTGACTCATAATAAGTCAATTTTGCTTGCGAAATTCTATACTTGTCATAGGCATCAAAACCAGTTGTTGAAGCGGCAGCGCCAGAGCAAGCTACGAAAAATATTGATGCAAAACAAACAAACATAGCAATGCATGTTTTTGCAAATTTTGAAAAAATATTTTTCTTGTTCTTTTGTGTTTTTTCCATACGAAATCCACCTTTTTTTAGTTTGTCTCAATTTTCCCGATAATAATAATATTATCACTTGCTAATTTTAACATATTAGGTCGAATTTTCAAACAAAAAAACACCTTATTTTCAATAAAAAACATGCTTAGTTATTAAAGTAAAATCATACTTTATGCAATTTTAATTATTATATAAACATAACAATCTTTATAAAACAACAATTTAAGCCGTTTTGCAAAAAAAAACCATAAAAACATAGTAACTAAACAATAACAATGATTAAAAAAAATATTTTTTAAATTTTTTTTGTGCAAATTGTACATATTTTTATTTTTTTAAAAATTCATGTCATGGTGTGGATATTTTTACACACGCCTTATACTAAAATGAAGGTGTCATCTCAAAACAGGTGACAATAAAAAAAGTAAAAATTTTAAGCGGAGGAAAGCATGAAATTTAACAGCATCAATACACAATCAAAGGTTTCACAAAATAAAAAACTTTCACAAGAAAAGGTGAGAATGCTTGAGTTGTTTATAAAAACGATGAGTGACGAACAAAGACATAAATTTTGGATAAAAACATTGCTTTCTGCGCAAAAAATTTTCCCAGAAATTATAAAAAGAGTCGACAATATCATTGAGCTTCAAGCATCGTCAGTGTCATTTGCTTCAGATATTTATGGAAGCGAAAATCCAACGATGAAACAATTTGAAAAAGTTATCAACCTAACTGACAGAAAATCATTTTTATTAAACTTAAATCTAATTTCTCAACAACTCACTAACGACCTAAACAAAGACGACAAAGATTTTTTAGAGAAAAGATATATTCATGGCATGTCAGTCGAAACATTGGCCGAGGATTTTTCTATTTCAGTAAGAACTGTATATCGCAGAATTGACAAATTAATCTCACAGATACAAGACAATATTTTAAGGAAAAACTGGTCACTAAAATTTTTAGAATCACAAATCAAAAATGAATATTGGCTACAACAAAAATTTCTTTCTCATGTAACTGAATATTGCAAGAATTTGAACTATAACATGGCAAAGTTAAAAAATATTAAAGAAGATCATCATCACCATCATAACGAGGAAAATTTGGATAATTTAAATTTTGGCTCTTAGATTTATTTATTAGCGATAAATTTTTTAATTTAAATAATTGCTCCTTTAATTTAGAAACTGTTTTAACTGGTTGGTTTTCCATAGTTTTTTCATTATTGTTTTTTTCTTCAAAATTATCATATTTTGTATTTTTCTTAAATTTTTTCATTAATTTATACAAAATAATCAAAAATAGCACAATAATTGGAATTACTATTATCGATACCAAAATGGTTTTTAATGATGGGGAAATATAAATTACTTTTTCTTTTGGATCAACAGCATCAATTATAGATTCTGGATTACTTTCACTATTAAGCACAATCTCTGACAAATTAACAACGTTTTCACTATAAACATATCCTTCATAAACATTAGTTGAGTTGTGATCAGGAACATAACTTACATAATACCAAACATTACTTTTTCCACCACTAGGAACTTTACCTATACAACTTGCAATATATTTTATACCCAAGGTCCCTGCAGAAATTGTTGTTAATGAATCTCCTGACGTTGAAGGAATATTCCAAATTTGTGTTCCTGCACTATTTTTTATATCACAAGTAACACCTTGAAGGGTTTTCACCACAGGCACAAACGTTGACCTAATAACATAATTAGAATTTATGTATCCAACAAACCTGTCATATTCAACTTTCAAAACTTCATCTGAAACATCTTCTAAAATATAAACAAAATAACTTTCAGGAACAACAAACAAAACATTATCTTCACTAAAATATAAATCTTCAGTTTTATAAAGGACACAATTTTCCAATGCCTTAGCATAGCCTGAAAATTCAGCAGAAGATAAAGCAATAGCTCTTTGATTTAAATTAAAATTAATTAGAAAGATTGATATTAAAAAAACGCAAATTTGTCTCATATTTAGATTATAAATATATCTTTTTTGCTTAAACATGTGAAATTTGTCTATTTTTGAAGCTTTCTAATTTATTATTAAACATTATGAAAAAAAATCAAATTTTAAAATTATATCAACTAAAAAATGAAATCACCAGACGAAATATTTTGCCTCTGGCAAATTACAACACTGGCAAAATTATTCACAAAAAACAATTAGCATTTCATCGATCTCAAAAAAGAAACAGGTGGGTGTTTGGCGGAAACAGAACCGGAAAAACTGAATGTGGTGCCGTTGAAACAATATGGTTATCTCTTGGCTGTCACCCGTACAGAAAAAACAGACAATCAACAGAATGCTGGGTCGTAAGTCTTTCAACAAGAGTACAAAAAGAAGTTGCCCAAGCAAAAATATTAAAATATCTGCCGAAAACTAGGATATCAAAGATTATTATGGAATCAGGAAATGCATCAACACCTGAAATGGGCATAATCGAATGCATTATAGTTAAAAATTATTTTAATAATTTTAGCAAAATCTGGTTTAAGTCTTGCGAGTCTGGCAGAGAAAAATTTCAAGGTTCTAGCCTTGATTTTGTGTGGTTTGATGAAGAACCACCAGAAGATATTTATAAAGAATGCCAAATGAGAGTTCTTGATAAAAACGGTGAAATTTTTGGAACAATGACACCCCTTAAAGGACTCACTTTTATTTATGACGAAATTTATTTAAACAAAAACAATGATGATGAAGTTTTTTATTTATTTATGTCTTGGGAAGACAACCCATATCTTAATCAAAAAGAAATAATCAGACTATGTAATTCTATGTCTGAAAGCGAGCTTGCAAGCAGAAAAGATGGCAAATTTGAACTAAAAGATTGCGGGCTTGTTTATCCCGAATTCGACACAACAATCAATGTCATTGAACCTTTTTCAATCCCTAAAGACTGGCAAGATACAATATCAATTGACCCAGGGCTTAACAATCCACTTTCTTGTCACTGGTATGCTAGGGATTATGACGACAACATTTATGTGGTCGCAGAACATTTTGAAGCAGGAAAAACCATTGAATATCATGCGGAAAAAATTAAAAACATCTCCGCCAAATTATCATGGAAAACCGCACCAAATGGCATGATTGAATCGCTTATTGATAGTGCTGCAAATCAAAAAACATTATCATCACCAAAAAGTGTAACCGAACTTTTTTATGAAAATGGAATCATGGTAAATCCAAACGTCAACAAAGATTTACTTTCAGGAATATCAAAGGTGAAAACCTACTTAAAAAACATTTCAGGAAAAACTAAACTTTATATCTTTTCTTCATGCACAAATTTGATTCAAGAATTTAAAACCTATCGTTGGAATGGCCATGACGCACCAATAAAAAAAGATGACCACGCACTTGACGAACTTAGATATTACATAATGAACATAAATGCCAGTAAATCAATCTCAAAAACCCAAACAGAAATTCAAAAACACAAAAAACTTTTATACAAAAATTTAAGAAGAGAACAATATGAAAAATAAAAAATTTTGTCGTGACGATATCATTAAATTGTTAATAAAACTCGCTAATGGTTTTTATTATTCAGAAGAACAGTGTGAGTATGAAAAAGTGCAAAATAAATCAAATTTAAACAAAAAACAAGTAGATTATAATAATTTTGCAGAAAATTATTTAAATAATGTCAGGGGTTGCACACAATTAAATTTCTTGAGTGATATAGTTGAATTATCAAATGAAGAACCAAACAAACATGACAAAAACAATGAGAACCTTACTCTTGTTAAAAAGAAAGTTGCCACGCATTTTATTTCGCCTGATATACACGCTGTTAAAATTCTTCTTGAAATTTTTTCTGAAAAGGTAGGTGATGATTCAATTGAAAATATGAGTGACGAAGAACTCTTAAAACTAAAAAACAACTTAATAGGAGAACTTTTAAATGAATCTAACAAAAACAAATAAAATTATAAAATGCGACACTGTTTTATGTCATCAAAATTCAAGCTATATTCTGTCAATCAATAGCTATAAGGGTGATATTTTTCTTTGTGACGCATGTTATAAAAAAGTCAAAAATTTATTCAAAAAGGACAACTTGAAACATGAGTAAAGAAGAACATTTTTATTATAGTGAATTAGAAGATGAAATCATCATCAATTCAATTCAAGCCGAGTTTAAGCAACGCCAAATTGAACGCAAACCTTATGAACTAATTTGGGAACTAAATATGAATTTTTATTTAGGTAATCAGTATAGTTATATTTCAAACTCAGGTGAACTTCTCGACATCGAAAGAACATATATGTGGGAAAATCGCGAAGTATATAACCACATTGCACCAATCATTGAATCAAGACTCGCAAAACTCTCAAAGGTTAATCCAAAATTATATATCAAACCTGAGACCACAAATGAAAAAGATATCAATATTTCAAAACTATCAACATCAATACTAAACAATTGTCTTGATCGCAACAATTTTAAAAAGATTATTTCAACTGCAACCCATTGGAGCGAAATCACCGGAACATCCTTTTATAAAATTAATTGGAATAGTGATAAAGGTAATATAATTGGAAATATTAACGGCAATATAATCAATGGAGGTGACGTTCAAATCTCTGCATGTTCACCATTCGAAATATATCCTGACTCAAACGAAGTTGCAAATATTGAAGATTGTCTATCAATTATTTATGCAAAAGCCATACCAATCAAACAAATTAAAGAAATATATAATATAGATGTAGATGCTGATGAAATTGACACATTAGGCATTGACAACAAGGCATACTCATCACACATAAGTGGACGAAGCAATGTTTCTAAAATTATACATTCAACAAAAAATAACTACGCTTATGTAATTGAAAGATATGAAAAACCTTCAAAAGAAAGACCAAATGGAAGATTAACAATCATTTGCAAAAATAAACTATTATATGATGGTGATTTGCCATACAAACCATCAACTGAAAACACTTTTGTATATCCATTTATAAAACAAATCTCAAATAAGCAACTTTCTTGCTTTTGGGGGAGCAGTGTAATTGAACGATGCATTCCAATTCAACGAGCTTATAACGCACTCAAAAACAAAAAACACGAATACATCTCTAGACTTGCAAGCGGGGTGTTAACAGTTGAAGACGGGTCGGTTGATATTGACAATCTTGAAGATGAAGGTCTTGCACCTGGAAAAATTTTAGTTTATAGGAACGGATCGACTCCACCAAAATTTATGAACCCAGGAAGCATTCCAACAGAACTAGAAAAAGAAGAGGCTAGCCTACTTAATGAATTGAACAGCTTATCATGTATGAGTAATATTTCAACAAAATCAATTGTACCATCAAATATCACAAGCGGCTCTGCCATTTCAATGCTAATTGAACAAGATGAAAGCAGGTTGTCACTCTGTGCAGAATATATAAGAAACTCAATTAAGCAGGTTGGGGTTTTTGTAATGAATCTTTTTAAAAATTATGTTACATCTCCAAGAATCAACAAATTAAAATTAACAAACGAAGAAGATGCAATTGTTTATTGGACAAATAATGACATTACTGACAAAAACATCGATCTAGAAAATAATAACGAATTGCAAAAAAATCCAACAGAGCAGAAAGATTTACTTTTAACACTTTTTGAAAAAGGTTTTTTCTGCGATCAAAATGGCCACATTTCATCATCATATAAATCGCAATTAATTAACTCACTTGGAATTAAAAACATCAATATAGAAGATGACCTTTATGAACTTCAAAAAAATAAGGCCAACGGCGAAAATCAAGAACCACAAAAAATAAGTCAACCATTAGAAATTGATGACCACAAAATTCACATTGAAGAACATACAAAATTTATATTAACAACAACTTTAACAAAAGACCAATTAACCAAACTAACAAACCACATAAAACAACACAAACTTATGTCAAACAATTAGGAGAATAATATGGAAGAAATTTTAGAACAACCATCTCTTGAAACTGAACTAAATGACCATGGATTAGATTCAGCAAATCAAGAAGGCTCTATCTATGGAAAGTTTAAAGATGCAAAAACATTGCTTGATGCTTATAACTCACTTCAGGCAGAATTTACAAGAAAAAGCCAGAAATTAGCAGAATTTCAAAGAGAAAATGAAAATATTGCGGTTTTTAACAAAGAAGATTCACTTGATGAAATTTTAAAAGATGAAACAACTGACAAAGAGAAATATAAAAAGGAAATCACGGAGATTTTATCTACAAACAATTTAGATAATCTGCCAAACAAGTATCATGTTGCTTTTAAAATTGCTAAAACTGTCGAGCAAAAAGTTGCAGACAATTTAAACAACATCCAATTTGTTGACGAGTATTTAACTAAAAACACTTCACTCAAAGAAAAAATAATTGGTGAATATTTATCAACTTTAAATAATATTTCAACCCCACCAAAAATGATTTCAGGCAATCCTTCAACAATTCACTATTCAAATACTATTTCGCAGCCAAAAACATTACGTGAAGCGGGTGAAATATTTTCAAAAATGTTAAAATAAGGAGAATTTATGATTACATTATCAACAGCTGACAACGCGCTACGTGAAGTCTATCTTGGTGTTTTAGCAAACCAACTAAACACAACAATCAACCCATTACTTGCAAGAATCAACCAAACAACATCAGATGTTTGGGGTAAGGAAATTAGAAAAATTGCTCCATATGGCATCAACGGTGGTATTGGTGCAGGAACAGAAGATGGAGCACTTCCAACAGCCTCTGCGACAAATTACGCACAATTTGTTTTGCCACTAAAAAACCTTTATGGAAAAATTGAAATTTCAGATAAAGCAATTAGAGCTTCTGAAAGTTCAACTGGTGCTTTTGTTAACTTGCTTAACTCTGAAATGGAAAATCTTTTAAAGTCTAGTGCATTTAACTTTGGAAGAATGCTCTATGGTGATGGTAGCGGTTCACTCGCAAAAACACTTAACAACACAACTGAATATATTGAAGTAAACACAACAACAAATTTAATTGAAGGAATGATTGTTGATATCGTTAATGATAGAGATATAATTGTTTATTCTGGAATTAAAATTGTATCTATTGACCGAATTAACAACAGGGTTTATCCAGCCTCAATGCCATGCGGAGCAGATGTTTTATATGACACAGAATTCGATATCGTTGTTCAAGGCTCATACAAAAATGAAATTACTGGTCTTGGAGCAATCTTTTCAAACACTGGCAGCTTGTATGGTTTAGACCGTGAAACACACAAATGGCTTGTTCCATATATGAAAGATCATTCTGGTCAAGACATCACTGAAAATGCAATGCAAACAGCAATTGACGAACTTGATGAATACACAAACAGCAAGGTTGACTTTATTGTTTGTTCTGCAGGTGTAAAGAGAAATTATCAAAACTATCTTGCATCATACAGAAGCAATATTGATGTTCTTAATCTTGAAGGTGGCTTTAAAGCAATTTCTTATAACGGAATCCCAGTAGTATCTGACAGATTCGTTCCTGCAAAAACAATGTTCTTGCTTGACACAAAAGAATTCAATATGCACCAACTTTGCGATTGGAAATGGCTTGAAAGTGAAGATGGTAGGGTAATTAAACAAACTTTAAATAAACCTACTTATCAAGCAACACTTGTAAAATATGCTGACCTCATCTGTAACAAACCAGCTGGACAAGCAAAACTTTCAAATGTGAAAGAATCTTAATATAATCACATATCCACATGATTTTTCATGTGGATATATTGATAAAAGGACGATTTATGAAGTTTAATGAAAAATATTTTAAAGAATATAAAGATATGTTTAATGTTTATAATTTAATAACTAAAATAAACCCAAACTATAAACTATTTCGCAATAACAAAACAAACACATTTATCATTGTAAATTCTGCAAAAAATAATCAAATTTGCTTAAATTTTGATAATTTTAATCAAAATATTTTAAAAACTCTGCAATATACAAAAATAGAAAATTCAAAAAATGTGTTTAATGATATTGAAAAAAACAATCTAATAATAAAAGAAAACTTTAACAAAACACTTAAAAAACAAACCACTGATAAGATGTGTGAAATTGCAAACTTTTCAAAACGAGTAAACCGTCTTTCAACAAATTCAATTAATAAAATTATAGGAGCAGACTAATGTTAAAAAATATTTTAATTAAATGCGCCGAACTCTTAAATAGAAATGATATTGTTAAATCTTTAAAATCAATTGATAAAATCGACTCCATTCTTGATGAAACTTTAAAAAGTGATGTTTATAGGCTGATTAATTACTTTAATTTTACTTCTAACACAATGTTTGAAAATTATTTTGATTTAACTCACAGCGAACAATTAAGTTCTAATAGTTCAAACATTATCAACTATTCAAGTTTTTCATACACTCCTGTCAAAATTTTATCAGTCAAAGATACTAACGGAAACGAAAATGTTGCAACTGTTTTATCTACACATATATTAACACATAAAGCGCGCGCAACTTATACAATCTCTTATGCATATATTCCACATGAACTAAAAAATCTAACAGATGAACTTGAATTTCCTGAAAGATTGTCAAAGATAATTTGTTATGGAGTGGTTAGTGAATTTTTTGCATGCAAAAACTGTTATGAACAAAGTGAGTTCTGGAAAAATAGATTTATGTATGAAATATTTAAATTTAAAACAAGAAAGGAAAGACGTGTTAAGTCAACATTTAAATTATGAGTGATATAAAACGATTGCTTTTTTGTGATTTTAAACCAGACATAAAAAATCAATTCTCAAAAAACTCACTGGTTTGTAATAATTTTTATAATATTTCGTTATCAAATGGCACAATTGATTCAAATTTAAATACATGCGATCTAATGAAAACATTTCTAACCGAATCACAATATGAAAATTTTACAAAACTATATGGCAGTTTATATGCAAACATTTCACGATTTATCCCATATCAATATGTCGATGAATCTGGGAGTTTAAAACTTAGAATATTTGCTATTGATAAAAATAACAGTATAAATGAATATAATGCGGACGAAAGCAATTTGATAAATTTTAACACTACCTTGTCGGGCAATCCAAAGATTGTTTATCATAACAACTCAGTTTATATTTTAGATGGAACATCAACCATTTATGTTGTTTCAGGCCCACAAAACCTGGCATTTTACCAAAACACAAAAAAAATTTCATATGTTAAATTTTATCGAGACAAAACTTATTACATGCTCAGCGATAAGCCAAATACAATTTATGTGGCAACTGACATTGAATTTGAAAAATTGCTAACTTCTGACCCACCAAATGAATCCCTGTTAATTGACATCAATTATGGCAATTTTCAAGATGTATTAATTTGTGATGATTATATTTATATTATTCAGGATTATGGCATTGCAAAAATACAAAAAACAAAAGATGAAACATATTTTACATATTTTAAAACCCACACAAAAATCATCACCGGAACTGCAAAATCAGTTAACAACTTAATTCTTTTTTATTCAGCAGCTGGACTATACAAATTTGACGGAAATAAAATCACACCTTTATTTGTCGATCTTTTTAATCTTTGCAATAAGCAAGGCATTGCTGAAACATTCAACAATAAATATTATCTATCAACACAAATGTATACAAACAAAGAAACGATTAACTGTTTGATTGAAATTAATCTCTTTAACGACACTTATGTAATTTTTTCAATTGGAAAAGTTTGCCTGCTCGAAACCGTTGAATTACATGATTTTTATAACTTAATTATCACAACCTGTGATGATGGTTTTTTTAACTCTCTATCAATGGGTTCAAAATTTAACAATCACACATGTAAAAAGTATGTCGAGTTTAACCCTGTATTTTTAGATAATTATGATGAAAAATCAATTGTTAAGCTAAATATTTTTGCTGAAGGAGAGTTTAGATTCAAAATAATTTCAAACAATGGTGATTCCATTTCATATAATGTTTCAAACAGTTTTTCAGCTAACAACATATCACTTTTTGGTCAGCATTTTAAAATTGAAATTTCTAGTATTTCAAACTTCAAGATTTATTCAATTTATTTGGAGTATAAAACAATTAATCATGATTAAATCAGTAGATTATATCTTATCAATCACATCATTTCTTACAATAAACAAAATCTTACACACAAGGAGATTTTATGACACTAAAAGAAAAAATTAAATCATATAGCTTTTGGGTGAGTTTAACAAGTGCTCTTGTTTTGATTTTAAAAGTTATAGGTTCAAAGTTTGGTTTTAATATTGACGCAACACTAGCAAGTGACATCATCACAAGTCTTTGTAGCATTTTGGTCATCACAGGAATAATTGTGACTCCGACTTCAAAATCAGTAAAAGATTTGGAGTTTATCAATAATTCAAACAAACCACAAGAAACAACTGAAATAAAAACAACATTTAAAGACAACATTTCAATCTTGTCAGAAACATTGAAAGAAACCGCCGGTAAAATTTTAGATTCAACCGAAACAATAGAAAATAAAAAGATTGAAGAAACAACCGAAGAAAAAACTTATTCTCTTTCAACTGAATCAAAAACTGAAAATTGTCAAGATAAACAAAATGTTGTCATCGAATCACAAAACACTATCATGACAAAACCAGTTGAAAATGTTTCTGTTGAAGAAATTGTCATTAACCCTATTATTGAACACAACACTGAGTCAATAGAAGTTGTTGCAATCGAAAATTTTCAAACGGGTTTTGAACCTCAAACCAATATGACAAACGATGACGATTTCAAAAAAATGCTTGCATCTCAAAAAGATAAATATATCAAAAACCTTGATGCATACATAGAAATCTTATCACAAGAACTCAACTCATTAAAGTCAAAAGAATAAAATTAAAAATAGGGGAAATACTTAAAAAGTATTTCTCTTTTTTTCTGCAAAGTTTTTTGTTCTAACCACTTACAAAAACTAAATTAAATGCAAAATACTTGATTTTGAAACATAACTATATTATAATAGAAACAAGATTAAAGTTTTTTTTAAATATTTTAATTTGTAACGTTTTTTAAAAGGTGGAACTTTTATGTCTTACAAAAACTCTATGAAGCTATTCGCTTCTAACTTTGCACTTGTTTGGAAACAATTGCTTTATTTAATGTGCACACTTCTTATTTTTTCATTGTGCTCATACACAATCACAACTCCAATCATTGATCTTTTGAAAGATAATGGAATTGGTGGTGATTTTAAACTTTTGTTTAACACTGTTTATGGAACACCAAGTGAACTTGCTTTAAATATTTCAGATGTTTTAAAACACATCATCACAATCTTGATTGAAAATTTTTCTAGCATCTGGCTTTCACTTGTTGGAACAATCTTGCTTTGCTTTTTGTTGCCATACATTTTGACACAAGTTTCAATCTATAACATTTCATCAATACTTTATCAAAAATTCACAATGAACATGGATGTTGGATATATGCAAAACTTTTTAAGAACCTTAAAACAAGGTTTGAAATATGCTTTTGCAAATCTCATTTTTGTTCTTCCATTTTTAGCAATATTTGTTGTTTTGCTTGAAATTTATTTACTCATTGCAAACACTATAATTTCTGCAATTATCGGTTTGATTGGTTTCATGGCTTTAACAATTATGGTTTTAGCTTTTAAAATCACAATCTTTACAAACTATACAGCATATATGGTTGAAAACGATGCAGACGCTTTTGTTTCTTTTGCAAAAGGCGTTGCAATATCACTTAAAAATTTCTGGAAACCAATGTCAATCAGTATTATCTTGCTTTTAACAATCATCATGGTTAATGGCTTTATTGCAGTGTTTACATTCTTCTCAGGACTCATTATTACAATCCCAGCAACATATGTGCTTATTGCGATCTACAATCTCGTAACATATTTCAACAACAAAGGCATTAGATATTATTTAAGCAACACAATCATCTACAATCCTGTTAAATACACCGTTAAAAAAGATGATTTTGATTATGTAAGCATTTCAGTTCCTGAAGCAACAAAAGAAATTCAAGTAACAACCACCGTTATGAAAAAGAAATATAAAAAAACAAAATCAACTAATACAAAACCAAAAACTAAAAAACAAAAAACTAAAAAACAAAAAATAAATAAGGATTAATATGAACGAAAATATAATTAACGAAACACAACAAAAGACATTTGTTCCAACAAAAAAGAGAACATTCTCTGAAACAGAACAAAACTCAGGGTCTTATAATGTTGGTATGAAAAAACAAAAAACTCAAATTTCAAAAGAAATGATCAACAAGGTTAACAAACACCTTGCAGATGTTAATGAAAACTTAAACTTAAACAACATGGAGCAGGGCGAACTCTTAACAAAAAATGCAGGTAAAACCCACTTTAAACAAAGAGGTAATGGCAAGGTTAAAGTCATTTTCTTGGGCGGCGTTGGAGAAATTGGAAAAAATATCACAGCAATTGAATATGGCGATGATATTTTGCTTATCGACTGCGGACTTTCATTTCCAAGTGAAGATATGCCAGGTGTAGACCTTGTTATTCCAGACTTTTCATATGTGAAAGAAAACGCGCACAAAATCAAAGGTATTGTTGTCACACACGGTCACGAAGACCACATTGGAAGTTTGCCATATCTTTTAAAAGATGTTAAAGTTCCAATCTATGCAAGCAAAATGACACTTACTCTTTTAGATAACAAAATTCGCGAACACAAAATCACAGGCGTTAAGGGCATTGCCGTTAAACCTGGATATGTCGTAAAAATTGGCATCTACACTGTTGAATTCGTAAAAGTAAACCACTCAATTCCAGGTGCATATGCTCTTTCAATTGACACTCCTGCAGGAACTATTTTCCACACAGGAGACTTCAAAATTGACTATGAACCAATTGACGGTGAAGTTATTGACCTTGCAAGAATTGCAGAAATTGGCAGAAAAGGTGTAACCCTTCTTCTTTGCGAAAGCACAAACGTTGAAAAACAAGGATACACAATGTCAGAAAAACGCGTTGGAGAAAACCTTGAAAGAGTGTTTATCGACAATGCCGACAGACGTTTATTCGTTGCAACTTTCTCAAGCAATATCTACCGTGTTGAACAAATTGTTCAACTTGCAATTAAATATAACAGACGAGTTGCGGTTGTTGGCAGAAGCATGATTAACAACATTGATGCTGGTATGAAAATTGGCTCTTTCAAGTTTGACAAAAACGTGTTTGTTGATATTGAAAAAATTGGTTCAATGGAAGACAAAAATGTTCTTGTTCTTTCAACTGGAAGCCAAGGCGAACCAAAGAGTGCACTTTCAAGACTTGCAAATGGCGAATTTAGCAAGGTTGAAATCGGTCCAAATGATACTGTTATTTTCTCAAGTTATCCAATCCCTGGAAACGAAAATATGGTTAACACAGTAATCAATAACCTTTACAAGAAAGGTGCTATTGTTGTTGCTGAAGACGTTCACGCATCTGGTCACGCTTGCCAAGAAGAGCTTAAGATTATTCACAATCTTATAAAACCAAAATTCTTTATTCCTGTTCACGGTGAATATAGACACCTTAAAGAACATGTCATTTTATCACAAAAACTCGGCATGCCAAAAACAAACCAAATCATTCCTGAAATCGGCAACGTCGTTGAGCTCACAAAAAACTCAATGGTTCTTGCTGGAAACGTTCAAGCAGGTGAACAACTTGTTGACGGTCTTGGAATTGGTGATGTTGGCAGTGTTGTTCTTCGTGACAGAAAACTTTTATCTGAAGACGGACTTGTTATTGTTGTTATGGGTATTTCAGAAGCAACAGGCGAGCTATTAAATGAACCATATCTTATCACACGCGGCTTTGTTTACACTGATGAAGCAGGTGAACTTGACAGAGAAGCAAAACAAATTTTGCATGACACACTTGCAACCTTAAATTTAAGAGAAAACCATGATTGGAACGAAATTAGAAACTTAATTAGAAAACCTCTTAGAAACTATTTCTTTAAAAAGACAAAGAGAACTCCAATGATTCTTCCAATCGTATTTAGAGCGTAAAATGGAAATTTCAAAAATTAAAAACAATGCTAAAGACTATGGCATTCCAATCATAAGATCAAAAAGCCATGAGTTTTTAGAAAAATTAATAAAAAAAGAAAAGCCAAAACAAATTTTAGAAATTGGCACCGCAGTTGGATACAGTGGCATCACAATGCTAAAAGCATGTGAAGACTCGTTTTTAACAACAATTGAGCACAACCAGTCACTTGTTAAAACTGCAAACAAAAACTTCAAAAAACAAAAACTTAATGGCAGGGTGAATATCATTCATGCCGATTGTTTAGTTGAACTCGCCAAAATGGTTGCATCAAAAGAATATGACAGCTACTTTGATTTTATCTTCTTAGATGGACCAAAGGCCCAGTATGACATGATGCTTGATTCACTAATTTTGCTTCTTGCACCAAACGGAACTTTTGTTGCAGACAATGTTTTATTTCGTGGATATGTAAGTGGCGAAAATCAAGCCCCAACAAAACGATATAAAACTATTATAAAAAGACTTAATGATTTTATTGAAAACTGCAAAAAACACCCATTTTTGACTAATTTTGAATTAAAAAACATTGAAGATGGGTTGGTTGTTGCAAAAAAGGTATCAAATGAAAAATAACAAAATTGAGCTTTTAGCCCCAGCAGGCGATATTGAAAAATTAAAAACAGCGGTGCACTTTGGCGCAGATGCTGTTTATTTTGCTGGAAAAAATTATGGACTGAGAGCATTTGGAACAAATTTTGAAAATGACTCAATTGTCGAAACAATGAACTATTTGCATAAGCACGGCAAACGCGGCTATGTAACATTAAATGTTTATGCCAGACATAATGATTTTGCAGGGCTAAAAGACTATGTTCAAACATTGGTTGATGCAAAAGTTGACGCAGTGATTGTTTCAGATTTGGGAATTTTTTCTTTCATTAGAGAGCACTTTCCAAGTTTAGAAATCCATGTTTCAACACAAGCAAACACAACAAACGCCTATGCAGCAAAAATGTGGAGCAAGCTTGGAGCAAAAAGAGTTGTTCTTGCAAGAGAACTAAACGTTGATGAAATCAAAAACATTTCAAAAGAAAATCCAGACCTTGACATTGAAGCATTTGTTCATGGGGCTATGTGCATAAGCTATAGCGGAAGATGTCTTCTTTCAAACTACTTAACCAATCGCGACTCAAATCACGGCGAATGCGTGCAAGCTTGCAGATGGAAATATTCAGTTGTTGAAGAAAATCGTCCAGATGACAAACTCGACCTTCTTGAAGATGAAAGGGGCACTTATATTTTCAATAGCAAAGATTTGTGCCTAATTGACTACGTTGACAAAATTAATGAAGCTGGTGTAAACAGTTTTAAAATTGAAGGCAGAATGAAATCGCCATATTACGTTGCAACTGTAATCAATGCGTATAGACGTGCAATTGATTATATGGAAGAATGCAAAAAACAAAACAAGCCATATGCAGTTCCTGAAATTCTAAAAAAAGAGCTCTCTAAAGCAAGCCACAGAAAATATACAACAGGCTTTATGTTTTCAGATGGCGATCCAACACAAAACTATGAAACAAGCATTCAAGAACAAGACAGCAAGTTCATGGCAATTGTTCAAGATGTTAAACCAGGAAAAATCTTGGTTGAACAACGCAACAAATTTGCAGTTGGTGACAGCCTTGAAATATTGTCTCCAAATTCAATCTTTGGAAAACTTTTAAAAGTTGAAAAAATGTTTGATGAAAACGGAACTCCAGTTCTTGAAGCTAAAAATGTTCAACAAAAACTTTGGATTGAAACAGATCTTGCATTTGAAGTCGGCGACATTTTAAGAAAATAAATATACCTATAAAAAGGATAGGTGAGCCCTATCTTTTTTTATTGTTCATAATTGTGAAAGATAAAACATATTGTTGTTTTAGGAGGAATTATGTTTTTATCTGGATTATTTTCACTGCTTTCAAAACTGTTTTTCTTTACAGGTCGAATCGAAAACAAGAACGCATTTGATAAACCACTAACAACAGCTGAAGAAAAAGAATATTTTCAAAAGATGAAAGAAGGCGACAAGATTGCCGAAGAAAAACTCATTAGACACAACCTTAGACTTGTTGCACACATAACAAAGAAATATAAAAATTCTAGTCTAGATGCAGATGACCTAATTTCAATCGGGTCAATAGGACTGATGAAAGCAATAAAAACTTTTTCTTATGAAAAGGGCAACAGTTTTTCAACCTATGCATCAAGATGCATTGAAAATGAAATTTTGATGACATTTCGTGCAGATAAGAAAAATGCAAATGCAATTTATCTTGAAGATGTGATTTCAATCGACAAAGACGGAAACGATCTGTCACTCTATGAGATTTTGCAAGATGACTCAACAAATGTTGAAAAAGATGTCGAAAACAAAATCATATATAAAAAGATAGAAAAAATTATTTTAGAAAAATTAACCACACGTGAAAAAGACATCTTAATTAGACGATATGGACTAATGGGACATATTCCAAAAACGCAAATTGAACTGGCAGAAGAAATGAAAATTTCAAGGTCTTATATTTCAAGACTTGAGAAAAAAGCATTATTTTTAATAAAGAATCAACTTAAATTATAATTTAAATTAAGGCTTTTTGCGTTTTTATTAATTTTGCATAATTATTAGTTTAATTAATTTCTAGACTAAAATTAACCATTAATTGATATTGACTATTTTATAAAAAAGTTGTATAATATAATCAGTTGGTTAGACAATCGCGCCATTTTGGTGAGGAAAGTCCGAGCACCACAGAACAATCACGCTTGATAACGTCAAGCCAAGGTAACTTGAGGAAAAGTGCAACAGAAATATACAGCCTTCGGGCAATGGTGAAAAAGTGAGGTAAGAGCTCACTCGAGACATTGGTGACAATGACTCGCTGTAAACTCCGTGAGGTGCAAGGTGTGGAACATATGGGCTGTTCGTCCGTTCCCGTGACCGCTTGAGCATGGTGGTGACACCATGACTAGATTGATGATTGTCTTAAATGACAGAACTCGGCTTATAGACCAACCAAAAACGCATACCTAGTATGCGTTTTTGTTTTGCATAAATATTTTTTCTTTTTATTTTTAATATTGATTTTGCATTTTATTTGCCATAATTGGCGTTTTATATATCGTTTTTAATTTATTTTTGAATCTTTTTGCGTTTTTATTTTGTTTTTTTATCTTTCTTGTTTAATCATAACTTTTTATATCAGTCCATTTATTTATCATAGTTTCCTTTACAAAATATATTTTGTATGCTATAATGTTACGAATATTTTGAGGTGGTGAAGATATGGAAAATTTATTTTCAGACGAATCAAAGAAAATTGCTCCGCTTGCTGACAGACTTAGACCGCAAAACCTTGATGAGTTTTTGGGTCAAGAACACATTGTTAGCAAAAATTCTTTTTTGCGCAGAGCAATCATGTTTGACAAACTTGGCAGCTGCATTTTCTATGGACCACCGGGAACAGGAAAGACAACACTTGCAAGTATCATTGCAAATCAAACAAACAGCAACTTTGTTATCTTAAACGCTGTTTCATCTGGAGTTGCAGATGTTAAAAAAGTTATCAGTGATGCAAAAACTGGTGTTGAACTTTATGGTAAAAAAACATACTTGCTTTTAGACGAATGTCATCGATGGAACAAGGCTCAGTCTGACTCTATGCTTGAGGCTATTGAAAAGGGTTATATTGTGTTTATCGGTGCAACCACAGAAAATCCTTTTGTTTCAATGACAAGGGCTATTGTTTCAAGATGCCGTGTTTTTGAATTTAAACCACTTTTAAAACAAAACATCTTGTCAGCAATCAACAGGGCCTTAACTGATACCCAAAAGGGATTCGGTGGGCTTGAAATAGATATTAGTGAAGAAGCAAAGAACCATTTTGCATCAACATCAGGTGGCGATGCAAGAGTCGCTCTTGGAAACTTGGAACTCGCCGTGCTTTCATCTGAAAAAGTTGACGGCAAAATTGTTATTAATGAAGAGATTGCAAAAGAAGTTTGTTCTCACAACACTAACAGCATTGACGAAGACCTTTATTATGATATGCTTTCAGCATTTTGTAAAAGCTTAAGGGGAAGCGATGCAGACGCTGCGCTTTATTGGGCACACAGACTTATTTCTGCAGGTTGCGACCCACTCTTAATTTTAAGACGACTTATGGCACATGCCAGCGAAGATGTCGGCCTTGCAAACTCAAACGCACTGGTTGTTGCAAACGCTGCAACACAAGCATATTTGCAAATGGGTAAACCAGAGGGGCTTATTCCAATGTCGCATGCAATCATTTATGTGTGCATGAGCCCAAAATCAAACTCTGTCATCACTGCAATGGAACTTGCTAAAGAAGACGTTGCAAATACCTTTATTGGAGCGGTTCCTAATCATTTAAAAAATCACAATTACCTAAACGAAAAACGTGCCAAATATAAATATCCACATAATTATGGCGGATATGTTGAGCAGCAATACTTGCCAGATGAAATTAAAGATCATGTCTATTACATTCCATCTGAAAATGGCAGTGAGGCTTCAATCAAATTGCCACAAAATAAGCAATCAATAATTAACAAAAATCAGGAGACAAAATGATTACAGAAGAAGAAATTGTTAAGGAAAAAGAATACCTGCTAAAGGTTGTCGATATATTAAGCGACGAGCTTCAAAATTATGATATGAAAGTCAAAGCACTTTCAAGCAACATTCAAGAACAAATGTCTTACGCTTGGGACAAAACCAATCGTCTTTCTGACACTGAATTTGTTTATGCACTCGCAAACATTCAAAAGAGAAGTGTTTATGCAGAAAATGCAAACAAGAAGGTTAACAGTTATAAAAAGATGTTAAACAATGCATATTTTGCAAGAATTGACTTTGATGATGGCGAAGAAGTTCTTCCAATTTACATCGGTATTGCATCACTTCAACAGGGTGATGACTTTTATGTTTATGACTGGCGTGCACCAATTTCAAGCATGTTTTATAACAGCGAAGTTGGAAATGCAAGCTACACCATTTCAACCGGAGACAAGATTTCTGGAAATATTACACTAAAAAGACAATACAAAATCTCTGGAAGAGAAATTAAAGAAGTTTTTGACACCGACATGCAAATCATTGACAATGTGCTTAAACAAATGCTTTCTAAAAACGCAAGCAACAAGATGAAAAACATTGTCAACACTATTCAAAAAGAACAAAACGAAATCATTAGAAAAAATGACGTTGACCTTTTGATTGTGCAAGGACCTGCGGGCAGCGGAAAGACTAGTATTGCAATGCACAAAATTGCATATCTTTTGTATTCTGAACGCGACAAAATCAACAATTCAAACGTTATGATTTTGTCTCCAAATGAAATTTTTAACAATTACATTTCTGATGTTTTGCCAGATATTGGTGAAGACAATGTTTGTCAAGCAACCTACTTTGAATTTGCAAAAGCATACATCACTGAATTTAGCATTTCATCAAAAATTGAAGATGCTTATGAAATTGTTTATGCATCTAACAAAGATGAAAACAAAAACAAATATGATGAACTTAAATTTAAGTTTGACCCGATTTACACACAAATTTTGGCGGACTATATCGAACTTAACAAAATCGACCTTATGGGGCTTGAACCAATCGAGATAGCCGAAGAAACAATCATGACACTTGATGAAATGGCATCAATTGCAAGCAAAATCCCTGCAAATGGCGAAAGTTTATATATTAGGGGAAAGAAGATTATTGAACGCATTTATCTGTCTGCTAGCATGAAAACCAAGAAGCATCTCACTCTAGAAAAACTCAAAAAACAAGCACTTGAAAACCTTGTTAAAATCAAAATCAAGATTGGTGCACTTTTTAGAAAACTATATTCAGACAAAGACGAATTTAAAAACTTTGTAAAGGCTGAGTTTGAAAAATATGACAGAGCAGAAGATTACTTGCAATTCAACTTTGACTTCATTTTTGATGAAACATCTGCAGCACTTTCAAATGACCACCTTGAATTTCAAGATGTCACTCCATTCATGTTTTTAAAATCAAGAATTATTGGTATTTCTGCAAACAAGAACATTAAGTATGTTTTAATTGACGAAGCTCAAGACTATTCAATTGCTCAATACAAGATTTTGGCAATGCTATTCAAAAATTCAAACATAACGCTTCTTGGTGACATAAACCAATCAATTCTTCCATTCAACAACACAAAAGACTATAAAGAAATTGAAAAAACAATTAAACTTTATAAACCAAATATTTCTTCAAACGAATGTGAACTTTCAAAAACTTATCGTTCAACCTTTGAAATTAACGAATATGCAAAAAAAGTCATCTCTTCAAAAAACACTTATTCACAAGTTGACAGACATGGTGATGAAATTGTTATTCACAAACAAGACAATTTTGACCCAAAAGAAATTATTGAAAATTCTTTAAATTTAAAAAAATCGTATAATACCGTTGCAATTATTTGCAAAAATATTGAAGAAACATTATTATATAATCAGATAATAAATTCTCCTGAATATGCAAACAAATTTAGAATTGTGACAAAAAACGATAATGTCTTTGTTGAAGAAAAAATTATGATTATTCCTTCATATCTTGCAAAAGGCCTTGAGTTTGACGCAGTTTTAGTTAGCAATGCATCTTCAGAGCAATACACAGAGCTTGAAAGAAACCTGTTCTATGTGGTTTTGACAAGGGCTCTTCACAAACTTGAAATCTATTACACTAATAGTTATACAACTCTTGTAGGAGATGGGGATGAGAAAAAAGAATGATAAGTCGAGGCTTTATCAAAGCTATTCAAAAAACTTGATTAGGGCAACAGTTTCAACAAACATTGGCATAAACAACCATGACAGACTCGTCAAGGTTTATGGTGCTGGCGCTGCTAGAGTCGAAATTTTGAATAGACTCAAAAAGCAATCAAAGTTTACGCTTTATTGGTTTGCAACATTTATCACGCTTGGTATTGTGTGCTTGTTTTTAGACCCAAGTGGTTGGTTTAATGTTTTAGACCTTTTCATTTTAATGATAAACATTCACTTGGTTGCAAAAGGAAAGCTTATCGGCATTTATATTGGTATACTTGAATGTCTGTTCTATGCGTTCATATGTTTCAACTCTGCACTTTATGGCGAAGTGTTTAAGGTGCTTGCAATATCAGTTCCATTAAACATATTCTCAATCATTAGTTGGATGCGTAGCATGAAAAAGCAAAAAGAAGACAAATATGCAACCACTCAACAAGAAGACATCGTCATCAAAAAACTCAGCAAAAAAGAAAAACCACTTTATCTCTTGGCTATCTTGCTTTGTTCAGGAGTCGCATATGTTTTGCTCAGATTTGTAATCGGTCAAACAAATGCACTTGTTTTAAGCTCAATTGCCCTTGCAATTTCTATTGTTGGAAAGGTTTTAACTGCAAAAAGATATATGGAATCTTATGTTTTGTTCATATTTGGCAACGTTATCTGCTTGTTCATGTGGGGACAAACAATGATTCAAACCGGTTTTGTTTTAGCAGACATTACGATGATTGTATATTATCTTGCATGTTTCACAATGGATATTTATGCATATGACCTTTGGAAGGCTATGTATAGAAAGGTTGCAGTTAATGGTGGTGTATTGCTTGCAAAACGAAAAGTTAGCATCAAAAAAATCATTAAACTTCGCCGTCAATTTAAAAATCTTCATTGGGACAAAAAAGTTGACATAGCAAAAAATTCTTAATAACAACAAAAAAATCACATCGTTTGATGTGATTTTTATTTTTCTTAAATTGTGTTCTATTTAGATTTTTTTGCATTTTCTAACACTGGTGGAATGTATGAATCAAAAATAATATTGTCACACATATCTTTTGTTCTATTTTCTTCTTCAAGTGACTTAACAGGATAGAGAAGAACTGGAAGTTTGCCAAAATATTTTTTAACATATTTGCTTGGCATGTCATCAGTGAAATAAACAATGAAGTTTGGTTCACTAACTTTTTTGTTTAAACGCATTCTTTTAAATGAGAATTTGCTTACGCCAATAATATCTTTAAGGTCTGTGCAAGATGCAATTTGACCACGCTTAACCTTTGGAGCATTGTTTTTAAACCATTCAAGAGTGTATGGGTTAAATGATTCAACTGCATATTCACCATGATAGCCTTGCAAAACCTTCCAAACCGCTTTTTCACAAGCACCAACTTTTCCATAGTTTTTGATTTCAACCAAAACAGGAACCTTTCCTGCAATAACTTCAAGTGCCTCAGCAAGGGTTGGAATGCGTTCTTTTGTTTTTAAAAGGCTAAGTTTTTCAATGTCTTTGTATGCACAGCTCGAAATAAAACCATCAACGCCGGTCATTCTTGCAAGTCTTTCATCATGAAAAACCACAGGAACACCATCAGTAAGCACACAAACATCAAGTTCAATAGGGAGTTTGTTTTTCACTGCATTTTTGAATGCTGCAAGTGAATTTTCTGGAATTTTGTCATCAAATAAGCCACGATGAGCTATTGGTGTGGTGACAAGCCAAGTATCATAAATATTCATTTTTATCTCCATTTTTGTTCACGAAAAAATAAAGTGAACACACTAATATGGCTAAATTATACAATCTAAAACGTGTATTGTCAATGTTTTATGACGGAAATTATCGAATTTATCCATGGCTTTGATATATTTTATGAAGCAAAAATGCAGTTTATGATTGATTTATTTTTAAGTTTAGTTTAAAATCATTATGTGAGGATAATATGAAAAAATCGCTAGATAACATTAGAAACTTTTCAATCATTGCGCACATAGACCACGGCAAAAGCACTCTTGCTGACAGACTTATGGAATATACTGGCACCGTTGCAGAAAGAGATAGCAAAAGCCAACTTTTAGACTCCATGTCAATCGAAAGAGAAAGGGGCATAACAATCAAACTTGCTCCTGTGACAATGAAATATGAAAAGGACGGAAAAGAATATATTTTAAATCTTATCGACACTCCAGGGCACGTTGACTTTACTTATGAAGTTTCAAGGTCACTCGCTGCATGCGAAGGTGCACTTTTGATTGTCGATGCGACACAAGGCGTGCAAGCTCAAACTCTTGCAAACTTTTATCTTGCATTTGAAAATGACCTTGAAGTTATTCCTGTTATCAATAAAATGGATTTGCCATCTGCCAGACCTGAAGAAGCAAAGAAAGAAATTGAGAGCATCATTGGCATACCAGCTGACGAAGCCCCTTGCATTTCTGCAAAAACAGGCCTAAACATAAAAGATGTTTTAGACAGAATTGTTGATATGGTTCCACCACCAAAGGGTGATGAAGACGAACCACTTCAAGCACTTATCTTTGATAGTTACTACGACAACTACAAAGGTGCAGTGTGTCTTGTTAGAATCAAAAACGGAAAAGTTAAGACCGGAACAAAAATTAAAATGCTACAAACCGGCAAAGAATTTGAAGTCGTTGAAGTGGGAACATTTAAACCAAAAATTGAACGAACTGAAGAACTTTCTGCTGGTGACGTTGGATATATCTCTGCAAGCATCAAAACTGTTTCTGACATCAGCGTTGGTGACACTATCACTGAACTTGAAAGACAAGCCGAGCCGCTCCCAGGCTATAGAAACATTCAACCTGTGGTTTATTCGGGAATCTTTCCAATCGACGGAGACAAGTATAACGCACTCAAAGACGCTCTTGAAAAAATCAAACTTTCAGACGCATCACTTGTTTACACACCTGAAACTTCAACTGCTCTTGGCTATGGTTTTAGATGTGGCTTTTTGGGGCTATTGCACTTAGAAATCATAACCGAACGCATTGAACGTGAGTTTAATCTTGACGTTATCACCACAATGCCAAGCGTTACTTATAAAGTATACAAAAAGAGCGGAGAGGTGCTTGATATTTCAAACCCAACAAACATGCCTGTTCCTGACTCAATTTTGTATATTGAAGAGCCTTATATCAAAGCAAATATTTATGCTCCACCTGAATATGTTGGGGCAATTATGGACCTTGGCATTAGCAAGCGTGGAGTCTATAAAGACATGCAATATCTTGCAGACAACAGAGTCAAGCTTGATTTTGATTTGCCGCTTTGTGAAGTTGTTTATGACTTTTTTGACAAACTCAAATCTGCAACTCATGGCTATGCAAGTTTCGACTATGAAATTGCCGATTATCAAAAGAGCGACATGGTTAAAGTTGACATGTTATTAAACGGCGAGCCTTGTGATGCTCTTTCACTCATTGCTCACAAAACCAGAGCCTATGACCGTTCAAGAGCCATCACTGAAAAACTTAAAGAAGTTGTTCCACGTCAACTCTTTGAAATTCCTATTCAAGCCGCAATTGGCGGAAAGATTATCGCAAGAGAAACCGTTAAAGCTCTTAGAAAAGACGTTATTGCAAAATGCTATGGTGGTGACGTAACCAGAAAGCGTAAGCTTTTAGAAAAGCAAAAAGAAGGCAAGAAAAAAATGAAACGCCTTGGAAGTGTTGAACTTCCAAGTGAAGCGTTCTTGAGCATATTAAAAATGGACAATTAGGAGACCGATATGTCAATTAATCAAATGGGATTAAACATTATTGAAAAATCTAGAAACAACCTAAGCATCTATGTTCACATTCCGTTTTGCGAATCAAAATGTGCATACTGCTCATTTGTTTCAATGGTTTCAAATGACGAGATGAAAAAACAATACTTTGACAATTTGATGACAGAAATCAAAATCAAAGCAAAACAATATAGCCCACACTATTCAGTTGCAAGCATCTATATTGGTGGCGGAACTCCATCTTGTTTAGACAATTATTATATTCGTGATTTGCTTTCATCAATCTACAAAAACTTTGCAGTAAAAAACACCGCTGAAATCACAATCGAAATCAATCCAAACACTATAGATAAAAACAAAATTCGTGAATATATTTTGGCAGGCGTCAATCGTTTCAGCATCGGGCTTCAATCGTCAAACCCAAAGATTTTAAAATCTATGGGCAGACTTCACACATATAACGACTTTGTCAAAACGATTTCTATTATCCGTGAATATGGAATAAAAAACATCAGTGCAGACATCATTTTGGGATATCCAAATCAAAAGCTTGCTGATATAAAAGACACAATGACAAACCTTATCAAACTAGAAATTCCACACATATCTGCATACATGCTCTCAGTTGATGAAGGCACGAAATTAAAAACTCTTGTTGATAACGGAGCAGTGGGGCTTCCTGATGAAGACCTTGTTGTTCAAATGTATAATCTCGTGCTAGACATGCTAACAAAGGCGGGCTATGGTAGATATGAGTTTTCAAACTTTGCAAAACCAACATTTGAATCTTATCACAACAGAGTTTATTGGAACAGAACTGACTACATCGGTTTAGGTCTTGCAGCTCACTCATACATTCAAGGCACAAGATTTGCCAATACTGAAAATTTGAATGAATACATCTTAAAACTAAACAACGAAAATGTCAGCCCAATAGTGCTTTCAAAAAACCTTTCAAAATCTGAACAGAAAGAAGAAGCAATCATGCTTTCAATGCGAACAGCAACTGGATTAAACCTTGAAAGTTACAAAACAGAGTTTGGCGAAAATCTTCTTTCAAAGAAAAAAGATAGAATTGCAGACCTTATCAAAAACGGCTACATCAAACTCACTTCAGATAACAGACTTGTTTGCACCAGCAAAGGCTTTTTGGTGCTAAATCAAATCGTGCTTGAGCTCGCATCTTAATAACAATGTCAAACAATCAAAACAGGCGAAAATAATCGTCTGTTTTTTATTTTTTGTCAAAAATTTTGTCATAAAATCGTTGACAAATTCTTTTAGCAGTAATAAGATATACAGTGTTAGCACTCAAAAAACCAGTTTGCTAATTTTCGTGAATAAACTTTGCAAAATTTGTATATAATTACAAGTGAGGGAAAAAGTGGATTTAAGTGAAAGAAAAAAGAAAATTTTAAGTGCAGTCATTGAAACAAATGTCAAAAGCAAATCTGCAGACGCGGTTTCAAGCAAGCAACTTCAAGAAGAATATTTGCCAAAAATCAGTTCGGCAACGATTCGAAATGAGCTAAACGCTCTTGAAGAAATGGGCTATCTCACACATCTGCACACATCATCAGGCAGAGTTCCAACAAAAGAAGGTTATGAAAAATACATTTCTGAACTCATGCACGAAAGAAAACTTACTGCAAAAGAAAAAGAAGTTATTCAGTCAAATTTTGCAAACAAGCTTGTTAGCATACGTGACATAATAGAGCGTTCTGCAACAACAATTGCAAAAGCAACAAACTATGCTTCGGTTGTTTATTCTGGGCCATCACTAAACGCGGTGGTTAAAGACATCAAGCTTTATCCAGTTAGCAAAACAACACAGCTTGTGGTTGTTGTGACAAGCGAAAAGGTTATCAATGAACTTGCAAACCTTGGAACAAATGACGAAGATGAACTTAAAACAGCTAGTGACATCTTAAAAGAACTTTTTGAAAACAAACCGCTTGAACTTCTAAAAAACAATGATTTTAGAGATCAGGTAGTAACTAGCGAACTCAAAAAATATAAAGAAGTCTTCGACAAAGTTCTTGATATTATTTCAGCAAGCAACAACAATGTTTCAAACCACATGACAATCGCTGGAAAAGACAAACTTATCGAATATCCAGAGTTTAATGATATTGATAAACTTAAAAAGACAATGACAGCTCTTGAAAAAACTGAAACAATTTTGCCAATCATCACATCTGGCGAAAACCTTGAACTTTCAATTAATATTGGAAGTGATGGGTCAGATCTTTCAGAGTGTTCAGTTGTTACAATTTCTTGCAACATCGGTGGTGAGTCAAAACTGACAGCTGGCGTAATTGGACCTATGAGAATGGACTATCCAAAAGCAATTTCAGTTTTGAAAGAAGTTGCTCAAACGATTGAAAAAACATTGCAAGATAAAGGAGATGAATAATGAAAGACAAAAAAACAGAATGCTGTTGCAACAAAGAACATAACAAAAATTGCAAATGCACTCCAGAAAATCATTGTGGTTGCTATGACGGCAAACCTTGCAAGTGTGGTGATGACGGATGTGGATGCGACAAAGAACATAACAAGAACTGCAAATGCACTCCAGAAAACCACTGCGGTTGTTATGATGGCAAACCTTGCAAATGTGGTGATGACACAAAGCAACTTGAAGACAAACTTTCACAAACCGAAAAAGCACTTCAAGAAGCACTTACAAAAGCAAATCAATATCTTTCAACCGCTTCTTATTACAAAAACGAAGCAGAGTCACAAAAGAAAGATTTTGAAAGATATAAAGAACGCAACAAAAACATATTAAATGATGCAGTTGTTGAAGCAAATGAAAAAATTGCAAAAAAACTGCTTCCAATAATCGACAATTTCGACCAAGCAATGGCACACACAACAAGCGATGTTATGAAGGGATTTGAAATGATTTATTCATCACTTGTTGCTTGTTTAAAAGATATGAACATCGTTGAAATTGAAGCAGTGGGTGAACTTAATCCAGAATATCACAACTGCATAACCACAGAACCAACTGACGACGACGCATTAGTTGACACAATCGCCATGGTTTATCAAAAAGGTTATAAGTTTGCAGACACAAACAAAGTGGTGCGACCTGCAACTGTAAGTGTTTACAAAAAGTAAACCATTAATAGCTAATCTTTGGACTGGATAAATTATAAAATAAAATTATAACAACTATAAAATATATTTATATAAAAGGGGAATTTTTAAAATGGGAAAAATTATTGGTATTGACCTTGGAACAACCAACTCATGCGTAGCAATTATGGAAGGCGGTGAACCAACGGTTATCACAAACGCAGAAGGTAGCAGAACAACTCCATCTGTTGTAGGTTTCACAAAAGACGGCGAAAGACTTGTTGGACAAGTTGCAAAACGTCAAGC
>JAZOTD010000027.1:0-39926 GCA_045657465.1 Clostridia bacterium
TCGAACTCGGGACCCCTTGATTAAAAGTCAAGTGCTCTACCGGCTGAGCTAATGAACCATAATTTTGGCTGGGGTGGAAGGTTTCGAACCCTCGAATGTGGGAGTCAGAGTCCCATGCCTTACCACTTGGCGACACCCCAATGCAAGAGCAGAAGTTCCATTCCAGTTAAAAATGATTGGCTGGGGTGGCAGGATTCGAACCTACGAAATGATAGAGTCAAAGTCTATTGCCTTACCGCTTGGCTACACCCCAATATTAAGTTTTAAAGTTTATGGGGTGGAAGGTGGGGCTTGAACCCACGACCTCAAGATCCACAATCTTGCGCTCTAACCAACTGCGCTACATCCACCATATTTGGTGTACCTTGAGGGATTCGAACCCCCGACCCTCGCCTTAGAAGGGCGATGCTCTATCCAGCTGAGCTAAAGGCACATGTCAAAAGTAATGGAGCGGGTGATGGGAATCGGACCCACGCAACCAGCTTGGAAGGCTGACGCTCTACCATTGAGCTACACCCGCATAACGAAATTTGACTCCATTATACTAACACTAATTTTTGTAAATGTCAATAAATTAGATTAATTTTGTCAAATTTTCTAAAAAGTTTATTTTTAATACAATTGCAATTTGAAAAAAACTATTCTATAATAGTTTTTGTAAGAAATAAGAAATATATGCGGATGTGGCGAAATGGCAAACGCGTAAGGTTCAGGTCCTTATGAGAGCAATCTTTTGCAGGTCCAAATCCTGTCATCCGCACCAAACTCGATTGAGATAAAATCTCAATCTCGATAAATCGAATGACAGGATAGTTTGAAATACGTGACGCTCGAAAATTCTCGCTATTCCGTCGCAGGCTACCCTGCTCCTTACAAATCTGTCATCCGCACCAAACTCGATTGAGATAAAATCTCAATCTCGATAAATCGCATGACAGGACAGTTTGAAATACGTGACGCTCGAAAATTCTCGCTATTCCGTCGCATGCTACCCTGCTCCTTACAAATCTGTCATCCGCACCAAATTAAAAGCTCGGCTAAAAATAGCCGAGCTTTTATATTTTTTCACCTTTTAAATAAATCTCTTTTATTTTTAAATCTCTAAAGTTTTCTTCCTTTGAATCAATTACCAAAAAGTTTGCGAGTTTGCCACTTTCCAAACTCCCCTTTTGTTCTCCATCAAACACCTTGTTTGACGATGACAAAAACGCCACATTTAAAAGTTCATCAAACGATAAATTTTTGCTGATGGTGGCAGAATTATATAATTCAATCAAATTTAGAATTTCATGACTTCCCGTTTGAATTAAAAATTCTTGACCGCATTTTTTTATAAGTTTGATTGGTTGAAATTTTTTAAATCTAAACATTCCAAGATTTTTTAAAATATCTTTCTTGAATTTAACATTAGCCAATTGAAAACTTGCGACCATGTCAAGTTTTGACATTTTTTCAATCTGCTTTTTTGAAATCAAACCAGCATTAATAATCACTGGCTTGAATTTGTCTTCAATTTTTTCTTTTTCAACCACACTTTCAAAACAATTTAAAAGCATTTCAACTGCTCTGTCACCTGACGCACTAACCAAAAGTTGTTTCTTTTCTTCTAGTGCTGTTTTTATTAAAAACTCAAGTTGCTCTTCAAATATTTCAGTGTATCCACAATAACCCTTTTGATGTTTGTATGGTTTTTTAAGCCATGCTTTTTTTTGGATAACATCACCATCTAAAGCAAGAGAATATCCACCAAGTCTAAATCCATTTCTATATTTTCGATAAGTTCTGCAATTGTCATCCATAACTTTTTTTGCAGTGATTATATCAACATAAGCCACCACATCAATTTTAAGAAGCTTTTCATCTGACATTTTTTTCCAAAACACAAACTCTGCGGGCGTAACCCCCAGTTCTTGAACGGTTGTTATTCCATGTTTCAAAAACTCTTGTTGAATCTTTAAAAATTCTTTTTTATAAATCTCATAATTAACAAAATTTTCATAATTTTCATCATTTTCGTCAAAAATTTCGATATTTTTTAATTTTTTTGCGTTTTTTAGGTTTTGCTCTATCATTTGGTAAATTTGCACATTGTTATCAAAAAACGTTGGCAAGATGTTTTTTTCACACATATCAACAAGCCTTGTTTCATCTTGTTTTAGTGCCAAAACTTCATCATTTTTTCCAACAAAAACAATAGAGTCATCATTCACAAGCATCGCCTGTGACAATGGCTCTTTTTCGTTCATTGTTAAAATTTTAGCATTATAAAAAATTGTTTGCATCTTTCACCTATTTATTGATTTCAAAGTAAACACTATCACAAGTTCCAATGCGATACCAGTTAATATTTTTGTTTTTTTGCAAACCATTGATGTATGCCATCAAAGCATAAAATGTTCCACTATGTGCAACAATCATTGCATTTTCATTTTTATCAATATGGTTTTCAATAATTCTCTTAAACTCAATAAAGTTTCTTGCTAAATATTCTTTGCATCCTTCAGGATCAACACTAGAATACATTGGGTTTAAATAATTCTCATACCACTCTTGTTCTTTTTCATTTTGTGGCTTGCCAGTTTTTAAAAGTTGTCTTTCTCTTAAACCTTCAACAACTTCCATAGCGATTTTTTTCTTTAATTGAAAAGGTCTTGCAGTTTTTATACAACGATTTGCCGGAGAAACATAAATCTTGCTAAAAGAAAAAGTCTCCTTTTCTTTCACTCTAAATTTCAGTTGTTTTTTTCCAAATTTTGTCAACTTGTCTTTTTTAGCATCAGCATGCCTAACAAACATTAAAATCATTTTTTCACCTCAATTATAATTTTAATATTCAGCCAGCACTTTGTCAAATAATCACACGCTTATCATAAAAAATATTAGTTATGTTTTTAAAACAATATGATTTAATTGAATATTTTGTCGATTTTTTGCAAACACTACAATTATATAGACGAGGTTTAAATGAAAAATTATTTTAAAAATTTAAGAGACAAAATTAGAAACTGGACACCTTTCAAAAAAAGATATATCCCCATTTTTACAAGCTTGGCTGTTACATTTGTTTTGTCATTAATATTAATCTTTGCCCTGCCCGCAATTACACATGACATGCTAACAGACCCAGATAACAAGAGTTCAAAAAGTGGCTGGCCCACACGACTTGCGGCACCATATATTGACATGTCTGCATGGGTTGACACTGCAAGTGCATATAGCATAAATGGTGCACCAAATCTTGAAAAACTATCTAACGAATCTGGGTTTAAATATTTTAATTTAGGTTTTATTCAGCCAGACCAGACCAAATATTTAAACGAAGACGGAAGCATTCGTTGGGGCTGGGGCGGATATTATTCACTTGGTGAAAATGGCGGAAACTCGTCTCAATATCAAGGTATTTTGAAATCCTTAAAATCGCTTAGAGATAGTGGCGGAGACTACACTATTTCAATTGGCGGACAATTAGGACACGCTCCATGGGTTGTCACCCAAAACGTTGACGCTCTTGAAAAATTTTACAACACAATAGTTGAAACTTATTCATTAAAGAGACTTGACCTTGACATTGAAGAATCAAACCAAGACTATTCTCAAAATATTGAAAACGCAAAAGCCATCAAAAAGGTTCAAGACAAACATGATGTTGAAATTACTTTAACAATTCCAATAATGCCTAGCGGTTGGCAAGAAAAACAAATCAATATTATCAAAGCTTATTTAGATGCGGGAGTTGACATCACTTTAATTAATTCAATGACCATGTGCTATGGCACAGGTGTTTATTCAAGCGAAGACTATGGCGATGCATCGGTTAGAGCCATTTCAAACTCGGTTAAACAGCTAAAAGAAATTTATGCAAATTATGGTTTCAATCTCACTGATGACCAAGCTTATTTAAAAACAGGTGCAACAATTTCAATCGGATATGAAAGCAGCCTATACCCAACCTTTACCTTAAAAATGACCGAAACTGTCGTCGATGACGCAATCAAAAACAACTATGGCCTCATGTCAATGTGGTCTATGGGCAGAGATGCAATGCTTATAGCAAACAAAGCAATCACGACTCAATATAACTACACAAATGTGCTTCAAAAATATAATGAATCTGCAAAATAAAAAGTGAGCTTTTGCTCACTTTTTTAAAGCAGAATACAAATAACCCCACCCTTTCTTTCATTAACAATTTTAGTAATTGTTTTTCGCATCTTAACTTGAACTTCTTCTGGAAGCCCTGCAAGTTTTGAATCAATTGAATCTTTAACGAGTTCATTCATTGGCTTTCCAAACATATTCTTATTCCAAATTTCTTGTTTGTTGTTTTCAAACTCATTAATCATATATGTTGCAAGAGAACCACTCTGCTCCATACTACCCATAGCAGGACAAATTTCAGTGGCAACATCAACTCTCATAATATGCAAACTTGGTGCTGTTGCTTTAAGCTTAATTGACGAATTTCCATTCTTTGTAACAATCTCGGGTTCTTCTAACACCAAATCATCTGGCGTTGGATTAACAATTCCATAACCTGTTTCTTTAACCATGTCAAGAGCAGACTTGATTTTGTCATATTCATTTTTTGCATTAACCAATTCTTTTAGGTGTTTAACAAGTTCAAAATCGTCGGCGATTTCAATTCCACATTCTTTGCTAATCATTTTATAATACAAAGAATCTTCAGCAGTTAAAGAATATTCAATCTTTCCTTTTGACATGTTTAAATTTTCAACATCAACGCCTTTCATTTCACCATCATCATCAAACATTGCAAGCACTTTTGTATAATCACTCATCTTAACAATATCAGCTGTTTTATCTTTAACTTTTGCCATAATATTTTGAATAAGTTCATCTTCATATGGAAGTGCCATTATCCATTTAGGCAAATTAAAGTGCAGCCCGGTCACAGGAAATTCCATCAAAATAAGTTTAATTAAATTTGCTATTTCTTGAGCCTGAAGAATCGAAACATTAAGTGGAACAACTGGCACATCATATTTTTCAGCAAGTGCAGTTGCAAGTTCTTTGCAAGTCGCAAGTTCTGGATTTCTTGAGTTTAAAACAATCACAAATGGCTTGCCGTTTGCTTTTAATTCAGCAACAACTCTTTCTTCAGACTTCACATAATTTTCACGTGGAACGTCTGTAATTGTTCCGTCAGTGGTCACCAAAACTGCGATTGTTGAATGCTCTGCAATCACCTTGTGTGTGCCAATTTCAGCCGCTTCTTCAAAAGGCATTTCTTCGTCACTCCAGAGTGTTTTAACCATTCGAGGTTTGCCTTCATCCATGAAACCAGCAACCCCATCAATAGGATATCCAACACAATCAACAAGCCTAACTCTAGCAGAAACATCACCGCCAAAATCAACAGCCACGGCTTCACTAGGCACAAACTTTGGCTGCATGGTCATAATCGTTTTTCCTGCACCAGACTGTGGCATTTCATCAATGGTTCGTTGTTTTTCATATTCATTTGTAATATTTGACAAAACAGATGATTGCATAAACTTAGAAATAAATGTTGACTTGCCTGTTCTAACTGGACCTACAACACCAACATAAATATCTCCACCTGTTCGCTTTGCAATATCATTATATATTTCAAAGTTATTCATAAAACCTCCAATTAGCGTTTCTACAAAAAATATATGAACACCCTAACCAGGTTATGCATTGTGTAAAATAAAATATATATCTAGTGATTTAAAAAAAACAAATCAACAAAAAAAGAGTTAGATTTAAATCTAACTCTTTTTTTCTGAACCCTTATTTTCCCATTTCAAGTTTTTCAATTAAAAATTTAGCAACCCCATCGTCATCGTTTGAACTAGTAACAATTTTAGCATTTTCTTTAACGACTTCTCTTGAATTGTCCATGGCAACACCAAATCCTGCATTTTGAATTGAAAGCATATCACTTGTATCGTCACCAAACACAATAAGGTGGCTTAAATCCACATCTAAAATTTCAAGCAACTTCTCTAACGCATAAAACTTATCACTTCCACCTGGAGTAATAAGCATGATATTTTCATTACGCATTTGCCTACAAACATAGCCCCTTTGGTCGCAAAACTGTATTATTTCATCTTTAAAATAATCTTCAAACGGCAAACAAAGTTTATATGCATTTTTGTCTAACAACTCATTTGTTTCGCAATAAACAACATTCCAACTTCTGGCAAAATCGCTATCGTCACCACCATACAAATACATATCCGAATCAACAATAAAATATTTTGAGAATTTGCTAAAGGTTTCAATAAATTCAAGTACTTGTTCTCTAGAAAATCCGTTTTTATAAATCACGTTTCCGTTTTTATCAGCTATCATATTGCCAGCTTGACAACAAACATAATCAGCATCAATTTGTTTTGCAATATCAATACAAGAACCAAGACCCCTAGCGGTTGAAATCGATAAAACACAATTTAGTTCTTTTGCTGCTTTTAAAGTGTTTATTGTCAGTTCTGAAACCTTGCCATCAGAATTTAACAGTGTTTCATCTAAATCCATAGCAACAATATATTTATCTCGTTTTCTAAAAACCATTTAATCACCTTATAGTATTTATTTGTTAATCATTTTCTTTCTTTCCAAACAATTGTTCGCGAGCCATTTCAAGTTCTTCTTCTGAAATAATTCCTTTTTCTTTGAAGTTTTCAAGTTTTTTGAATTTCTCAAGTTTTTCAGCGTCAGTTTCTTCAACCTTTTCAGTTTCTTTATCTTCAACTTTTGGCTCATCTTTGAAATCTTGAATTGTTTCTTCTTTTACTTCTTCAATTTTTACTTCAGCCATTTTTTCTTCTTGTTCACTTTCATTTGTTACAACATTAAATCCTTTGATTTTAATCTTGTTTGAAACAAGCAAATAATATGGAATAATCGATAAACAACCAAGTGGAAAGCATGCGATGCTTGCAAATATCACATAATTTTTCAAAACCCTGTCATTAATTGCATACATATCAAACAAATGGTCTGCTTTATAAGCAAAACGTTTGCTTGCAATAAAGCAATAAACACCTACTGGGATAAACACTAAACTAAAAACATACAACGCGCCATACAAAAAACATACAACCGCTGAAATATTAAATAAAACTTTTGTAGATTTCATAAATCACTCCTTAAATGTTTTTAGACTTAAGTTTCTTTTTTGTCTTTTTTATAAGACTTGCTTTGCTTTCTTTTCCAAGTAACAATCTTTCAATATTTTTTCTATGTGCATACCAAGTGAAGATAAATATTGCAAATAAAATCAAGCAAATAATCTTTCTATCATCAAGTGGAAGATTCATTCTTGCACGAACCCCTTCAACCACAGTAAGCGCCGTTATACATAAAAAGCTAACAACTGAACCATATTCAAAAATCGCCCAAATCACAGCACCCGCACCAATACAAATCAAAGTCACAATTGGGTTTGATGCTAAAAACATGCCAAGCATTGTTGCGATACCCTTTCCACCTTTAAACCCAAACAATACAGGATAGATGTGACCAAGCATACTTGAAATGCCTGCAATGTAAAGCATAACATAATTATGCCCAAAAATATAAAAACTTGCAATTGCAGGAACAAATCCTTTAATCATATCAAGAGCAAGGTTCAACACACCAAACTTTAAGCCATAATTTCTCAAAATGTTAGTTGACCCCGGATTTCCACTACCAAGCTTGGTTATGTCATCTTTTTTAGCTTTTGAAATCATTCTTGCAAATGAAATGTTTCCACAAAAATACGACACAATAACAACTAAAACAATGTGCCACCAAACCATAAAACTCTCCTTATAAATCTTCTTCTTTCTTGCACTTCATTGTGATTCTAACAGGTGTTCCCGTAAAATCAAACGCTTTTCTAATATTGTTTTCCAAATATCTAAGATAATTGTCTTCCATTAAAGTTGTGTCATTCACAAACAATGAAATTGTTGGCGGACACACGCCAGTCTGTGTTGCATAAAAAATACGCAATCTCTTATTTTTCTTGTATGCTGGTGCATTGATTGCATAAGCATCTTGAAGCACATCATTGAGTGCACCTGCAGAAATCTTTTTGTGAGCGTTTTCATACACAAGTTCAATTGCTGGCATAAGTTTTTCAGTTCTCTTTCCAGTAAGTGCTGACAAATAAACTGATTTGTAATAAGACATAAATGCAAGTTCACTTGCAACTTTGTCTTCAAATTTTTTCATAGTGTTTGTTTCTTTTTCAATCAAGTCCCACTTGTTAAACACAATAACAGAAGGCTTGTTTTGTTCATCAATAAACCCAGCAATTTTTAGGTCTTGGTCAGAAATTTCTTCTGTTACATCAATAACCAAAACAACAACATCGGCATTTCTAATTGAATCTAGTGTTCTAATAATTGAATATCTTTCAACAGTATTGTCTTCAATCTTGCGTTTTCTACGCATACCAGCAGTATCAATTAGTGAATATTTCTTTTTGTTATATTTAAATGGAATATCAACAGAATCTCTGGTTGTTCCTGCAATGTTTGAAACAATCACCCTTTCTTCGCCAATCATCTTGTTTATAAGACTAGATTTTCCTGCATTAGGTTTTCCAACAATCGCAATTTTGATTGAATCATCAATTTCTTTTGAAAGTTGTTCTTTTTCAAAACAAGCAACCACTTCATCAAGTAAATCTCCAACACCTTTGCCGTGAATTGATGACACCAAAAATGGAGTGCCAAGACCAAGCTCATAATATTCATAAGCCAAAGTCTCGTCATAGTTATCGATTTTGTTAACAGCCAAAATAATTTTTTTGTTAGACTTTCTTAAAATTTCAACAACTTCATGATCTTGAGATGTAAGCCCCGCCATGCCATCAACAACAAAGATTGTCACATCTGCCATTTCAATAGCAAGCTTTGCCTGTTTAACAATATTCACCGAAATTTCATCATCTTTATCAAAATCTAAACCACCCGTATCAATAAGTGTAAAGTTGTTGTCAAGCCAAGTTGCATGAGCAAAAATTCTATCACGAGTAACTCCTGGTTCATCGTTTACGATAGAAATACGTTTTCCTACTATTCTATTAAAAAGTGTCGACTTGCCAACGTTAGGGCGTCCAACAATCGCAACTAAAGGTTCTTTCATAATAATCTCCTAATTATTATTATAACCAAATTCATCACACTTGGCAAGATTTTAAACTCAAGAAAATAGTTAATCTTTGTCTAAAACTTCGAGAAAATAAAAAGAGTTGAAGCATACATTCAACCCTTTTATACTTTGCTATTTAACTTTTTTCTTTCCAAATATCCCAGCAAACATTTCAGAGAAAAATCTGCCGACTTTATATCTTGCAGTTTTTGAACATGCAAGCACAACTACAAAGACTGCAAACACAACACCCAGCGTTCCAAGCACCACCCAAAGTGTGTCATTTGAATTAACACTTTGAGCCTCATCACCATTTGATGACACCACCCCAGAAATGACATCATTAGAGCCATTTGATGTAAGTGAAACATCATTTAACGATTTGTCACTGGCATTATCAGTCCCATAAAGCACAACATCAACAACCTTTGCAAGATATTCAGTTGTTTTTAACACCAAATCTTTTTCAATGTTTTCACAACCCATTTCAAAAAGCATAGCTTTTGTTGAAAGTTGTTGATTGTAATTTCCCTTGCCAATATAAATATCTTTAACAAGTCCAGGATAAGCCGAATCTGCATAAGCTTTTATAGAATATGCAAACTTTTTATTTTCTTCATAGTTTGCACTTGACGATCCCACAACCATTCTAACAGAACTCATTTGCTGTCCGTTCACTTTTGTCAAATATTCACTTCTTTTTGTCGAATCACGATGCAAATCAAAAATACCGTCAACACCTTGATTTAGAAGCGCGGCAGCTGTCACCTGGCTTCTAGTGTAAGCACCTGAATTGTGTGGCAAATGCAAATCTTCTCGATATAGAGCATCAATGCCCAGCTTTTCTAAATTTTTCACAAAAGACTTTCCCACATCATGAATGCCACCTTTTCCATACACCGAATCAACTCCATCTGGAGTAAAATAACATTCATCATTGTGAGTGTGATAAACACCAACCTTTTTCTTTGAAGCTGCTTTCGCTATCTGCGATTCGTCTTTAGCTTTTATGTTATAGGTTGGAAGTTTTTCATCACGAATAAATTTTGCAATGGCTGTTTTATTTTTTTCATCAACATTCACAATCTCATAAAACTTGTTATCACCTGACAAATAATGGTCACCTTGACTAACATCATCACCTTTCAAAAACAAGACCTCACTTTTCGATTCATCAGCATAAATTGTGTAATATTTTTTTGAAACATCAGCGCCATTTGCATAACCACTAGCAGCGCTAACAGAAAGCACCAAAATCATACAAATTGAAAAAATTATTGATAAAAATATTTTTTTCATACTACTTATTCTCCTTTGCATAATTTTTAATAATTTCATGTTTTGTGGTTGTTTTTCTATTATTTTTATTTGTTTTTGCGGTTTTTGATAACCCCAAATCTTCTTTTATATTTTCTGCAGAATGCTTTTCATGGTTAAGTTTTCCATTCTTTTCTGAATCATAAGTATGCGTTTCATAATTGAATTTTTTCTTTTCTTTATCTGGTGCAGCCATTTGAAAACATCTGCCAAGAAATTCTGCAACTGCCACCGACACAACAATTGCAACAACATAGGTTCCAAAAGCACCACCCACCCCTAAACCTAAAATTGAAGGTGTGTCTTTTGCAAAGTTAATAATCCATTGCACAAGTTGCGCTAAAGTGACACCAAATAAGCAAGCAATAAAAGCATTGCGTCTACTCCTTCCAAGCACATATGCAATCACTCCAGCAACAATCCCATAAACAAACATATTGTCAATAATCACTGCTTCGGGATCTGCAGGAAGCAACCATTCAAGAACATAAACCAAACCAGCAACAATAATAGTTCCTAGAAATGCTCTAAGCAAATCTCTTGACCAACCACAAGAAATCAGCATATAAACCGACAATGCAAGTGGAATTAAGAATCCACCTATTGAAAAACAAAAATATTCTCCAATCCAAATAGGCGGAATCACCAACCCAATGCAAATTAAAATTAAAATAATCAGTGCTTCTTTATCACTCAATCGCAACCCGTCCAAAATTTTCTGCCCTGCACCAAACATAATAAGCAGAATAATCGTCGTAATAATAATTAAACTCGCTGACATAAAAAATCTCCTTTACATGTAGTATGTAAAAGAGATTAATTTTTTATTACACAGTTTTATAAATTTTTACAATTTTTGACAAAGTCAATTTTCTCTGTGTCTAGCTCAATGATTTTTCCGTCTAAATATTTTAACAAGCCATCCTTTAAATTAAACTGAATTTTATATGCCCACAAACATTGTTTTTTCTTTTTGAAAATTTTATTAATTTTCGAATCACCATATTTTTCATCACCAATTACAAAATTTCCAATATGTGCAAGATGGGCACGAATTTGATGAGTTTTTCCAGTTACAAGTTTTACCTCAAGCAATGACACATCATCATATTTTTGAACGACACGATAATTTGTTTGAATTTTTTCATAGCCTGTTTGCTTATCATTTAGCACATAAACCCTTGATTGTTTATCATCTTTTTTAAGATATGCAACAAGTTCCGCTTTCTCCAGTAAAGGCATTCCATAAACCAGCGCTAAATAAAATTTATCAATAGTTCGATTTTTAAATGCATAATCAAGCTCATTTTTCGCTTGATTATTTTTAGCAAAAACAACTAGCCCACCGGTATTTCTATCAAGCCTATGAACAGCAAACACTTTCAAATTAATCTTTTTTTCAATAAATTCTTTAAGCCCCGAACCAAATTCATTAACCGTTTCAACACCTTGTGGTTTGTTTACAACAATAATATTTTCATCCTGATACAAAATCTCAATATCAATTTCAAAATATTTGTCTTGCAAATAAATTTCAACAACCTGCCCAGCCGTTAAAATCATATCTGTCTTAATTCTAACACCATCAACTTTTATATCTTTATTTTTCATTGCAGACTTGATCACTGACAATGAAACATTAGATAATCTCATCGCAAGAAATGAAGATAATTTAATTTCTTTATCAACTTCAAATTTTTCTACACGCACAACAATTTCCTCTACATGTCTTTTTCTTTTTTAATTTTATCACAACATAAGCAAGAATATCAACAACTAAAATAACCAATGCCCAAATTAAAATTGTTGGATAAGTAAGAGTTTTATACACAATAAAAGCAACAACAAATGCTAAAAGAAATTGCATCACAAAAACATACAAAGCACTTTTCAATCCCAACTCATTTTTTATAGAAACTAAAGCCGAAACGCATGGTGAATAAATTAAAATAAAAACTAAAAATACAATTGACGTCACCGGTGAAAACATACACATTGAACTTGATAATTTTAATGATTCAGTCAATAAAAAAGTTGAACCAGAAACACCATTTAGCATAGAAAGAACAACTACTATCATCTCTTTGGCAACAACACCAGAAAATATCGCCACAACAATTCCAGCTGTCCCGAGTCCAATAAGACTAAAAATAGGAACAAATAAATTTGACAAAATATAGAGCATAGATTTATTAAAATTTTTATTATTTAAATATTTAAAGTCAAAACTAAAATTCTGCATAATCCATATAATTACACTGAAAAATAATATCAAAGAACCTACTTTAATTAAAAATTCTTTTATAATAATCCAAGCATCAACCATGCATTTTTTTATACTAGGAAGTCTATATTTTGGCATTTCTAAAATAAATAAATCATCTTTTGTTGGGATGAATTTTTTATAAATAAGAGCAAATAAAAAAATTAACACTACAGAGAAAACATACAACAAAAAAACAAATATATATTTATACTTTTCAAAAAACAAAGATGAAATAACTAAAAACACAGGCAGCTTTGCTGAACACGATGAAAATGGCAAAAGCAATGCTGTTCTCTTTCTCAAATTCTTATTTTCCAAATTTCGAGTAGTTATCACCGCCGAAGTCGTGCAACCATATCCCATAAAAATACTGAAGAGTGATTTTCCTGTTAAACCAACTTTTTTTAAAGCACCATCAAACATAAACGCTATTCGACTCATCAAACCACATTCTTCAATCAAATTAAAAAAGAACATCAATATAACTATTTGCGGAAGAAATGAAAACACATTTAAAATAGAACCAAATACAGCTTCATTAATTATCGTTTTTAAAATTATATTAATATTTGTGCAATTAATTATATATCGCAATTTGTCCACAATATTATTTAAAATTGATATAAATATCGAAGATATAGCCCCACCAATTGCACCAAACGCAAACCAAAATATAAATAAAATTAGCATTATAAAGAACGGTAAAAACAAAAACTTATTTAAAATAAATTTATCAATTTTATCCGTTGCATTATACGGATTAAAATTATTATTTTCCGCACATTTTTGTATAATATTATTAATTTGTGGCACTATTTTTATTATTTTTGATTTATTTTGCGTTTTTTCTATTTTATAAAAGTATTCAATTTCTTTCTTCACTCCATTTATTGAGTGTTTTTTTCTTGCATCAATTTCAATAATTTTTACGCCAAGCATCTCGGCTAGTTTTTTATAATTAAACAACCTACACTCTGTCGACATATTAATAACAACTACCACATTTAAATTAAGTTTTAAAAGTTCAAATGTTAGTTTTAAATTTCGCTTGAGATTATTTGCATCACAAATATTTATTACAAGAGCGTCTTTATTTTTCAACAAAAAATCTTTTGTTATCTTTTCTTCATTTGAATAACTTTCTAATGAATATATTCCTGGCAAATCAACAACTTCATATTCTGCACCACAAAATTTATATTTAGATATTTTTTCGCCAACTGTAACTCCATGCCAATTGCTCACCTTTTCAGTTGATCCTGTCATCGTGTTAAACAATGTCGTCTTGCCAGTATTTGGATTACCAATCAAAATAACTCTATTCAATTTTTCACCACCACTTGTTTTGCAATTTCAACATCTAGAGCATAATTTACGCCACACACTTTTACCAAGATAGATTTGTTTTGATAGTTATATTTTAATAATTTTATTTTTTCATTTTTAACAAATCCCAAATTCTCTAAATGCAATTTTATTTTATTTATTGTTAAAAGTTTTTCTATAACATAATCTTTGCCTATCCGACAATCAGTTAACACCATTTCACTCATGTTAAATTTTATTATTTTTGCAATAAAAAAAGAACTTGAAATTCAAGCTCTTTTATTATTTTTTCTTTGAAACTTTTTTCTTTGTTTCATTTTTAGCAGAATCAATAACTGAAGCCGTTTGTTCACCCTTTAACATTTCTTCAAAGTCATTAATAAAATCAAAAAATGTTGTGATGTCTTTAAACTTTTTATAAACTGCTGCAAATCTAATATATGAAACTTCATCAAGTTCTTTCAACCCTTCCATAACATACTCACCAATTAGTTTTGATGAAACTTCTTCACTTAATTGATTGTATACCTTCTTTTCAATTTCAGAAACAAGCTTATCAATATCAGCCATTGCAACAGGTCTTTTTTCACACGATTTAACAATACCACTTTTAACCTTACTCGCAGAAAAACGTTCTCTATTTCCATTGTTTTTTACAACCATAACAGGCGTAACTTCAATTGTTTCATAAGTATTAAATCTTCTGCCACAGCCAAGACATTCTCTTCTTCTTCTAATAGCATTCATTTCTTCACTTGCACGTGAATCGGTAACTTTGCTTTCTTCAGAGCCACAATAAACACACTTCATAATAGTTTTCCTCGTAATGCTATAATACACGGAAATCTATCATTTTGCAAGTTATTTATATTTTTTATTGTCAATTCGTTTATATCTTACAAATGAGCCGTTATTCACTCTTTTTAATTTCACATCTTGAGATTTTGATTTTTGATCACCGGCAACAATATAGCGCATGGTTACATCTCCACCACCAAGCTTTGTCTGATTTGCCTTGTTTGAATAAATTTCATTATAACCCGCATGAATTTGAAGTCTGCTTTCATCTAAAACTGGCAAGCAAACCAAAACAACATCATTGCCAATTTTTTTCACCTTTTCAAGCGGAACAAATATATCTTCACTTTTGCGAAAGATTTTCTTTTCCCCCGGAACAATAACCCCTCTAATAATTCCACTTGTCACATCAAATAAAATATCAACAGCTCTGCCTAGTTTTTTACCATCAACAATATTAATTATTTCTTTTTCCTTTAAATCAGTATATGATATCTCCATATTAAATTATATTCAAAATCTTTAAGATGTAACACTTATGAATATTTTTTTGCTCGGTATGGAAAAATAAACATATAGGAGCGAAACACTAATGGCAAACAAGGTTGTAATTTGTGGAATTAATACATCAACACTTCCAAAATGTAATAATCAAAAACTAATTGAACTAATGAACGAAATTAAAAACGGAAACACAGAAGCCCGCGAAGAATTTATTGTATATAACATGCGACTTGTTTTATCAATAGTTCAGCGATTTTCCGCAAACAAAAATAACGCCGACGATATTTTCCAAGTTGGCGTTATTGGACTGATTAAATCAATTGACAATTTTGACACTTCACTTGGAGTGAAATTTTCAACTTATGCCGTGCCAATGATCATTGGAGAGATAAGAAAATATTTAAGAGATTTAAGCACAATAAAAGTCACTCGAAGCATTCGAGACATTGCCTACAAAGCACTGCAAGCTAAAGAAAAAATTTTATCAACCACAAACAATGATGCAACAATTTCTGAAATTTCAAAAGAGACCGGCATACCTGAAAATCAAGTTGCAGATGCCATGGACGCCATTAGCGAACCCCTTTCACTTTATGACACAGTTTTTCATGACAATGGCGACACAATGCTCATTATGGATCAGATTAGCGACTCAAATTCTGATGATAAAATTTTAGAAAAAACAGTCTTGAAACAAGCATTAAAATCACTTGGAAAACGTGAGCAACAAATTTTATTTTTAAGATATTATGTCGGCAAAACACAAATGGAAATCAGTGATTTAGTTGGCATAAGTCAAGCTCAAGTATCCAGACTTGAAAAAGACGCTCTTAAGGAAATTAAACAGAGTGTAAGTGAATAAAAAACGCAAAAATGTGTATATTTTTATAAAATAACAACCATTTTTGACGCGTTTGCAATATTTTATGCAAGTTTTAAGATTTCATCTTTCATTTTAACAAGTATCTTTTTTTCAATTCTAGAAATATAAGATTGTGAAATCTCAAAAAAATCTGCCACTTCTTTTTGTGTCATTTCAACCTTTCCATTCAAGCCATAGCGCATGCACATTATGGCTTTTTCTTTTTCATTTAAATCATTTAAAACCCTTCTTAAATTATCTTTTTCATCTTGCTTATCCATATTTTTTGAAACCTCATTTTCTTCACCACTCAAGATGTCACTAATGCAGAGCTCATTGCCTTCTGAATCCGTGTTTAAAGGTTCGTCTAATGAAACTTCTCTTTTTATTTTTGACACTTTTCTTAAATGCATTAAAATTTCATTTTCAATACATCTAGAAGCATACGTTGCAAGTTTTATATTTTTTGAATTGTCAAATGACGAAACTGCTTTGATGAGACCAATCGTTCCAATGCTAATAAGATCTTCAATATTTACATTTGTATTTTCAAATTTTTGAGCGGTATAAACAACCAATCTTAGATTGCGCTCAATGAGTTGATTTTTTGCTTCAGCGCTTCCAGATTTCATAACATTAACTAAATCAAATTCTTCTTGAGCAGATAATTTTTCTGGCAAGATTTCAGTTCCGTTCGCAATATAAAAAATTTGATTTTGACAATTTTTTACAATAAATGATTTTAAAAATTTTAAAAGTTTTTTAATCATAATCACCTCACATAAAATCTCTATGCAGCAAACATTGATAGTTTTTTTCGTCATAAAATTTTTGATTCACAAACCCCAAAACACAGTCATAGCTCTTTATTGAACTCCCGCTTTTCACACACACTGCACCAATATCAAATATGGGCATTTCAAAATTTAATCCACCAGCAGAAACACAATTTATTTTCCGTTCACAAAAACCACTCTTTTCAAACTCATAACGCGATATGTCTTTGAAATATTTTTTCATTAACTCAATCGACACAACAATCACAGGTTTTTTTGTTAAATTATCTTTAAGAGTGTTGCCACTATCTAGTAAGCCTATAATTTCTATATGCTTGTTAAAAATAGAAAATGACACAATCGCCAAATAATCATGAAGAGTTTTATAATTTTTTATAGTTCTAACAAATATGTAAATAAGTGAAATATAACCCACAACCATCAAAAATATTATAAAATCAAAAACTTTTGAAACATTCTCTCCTGTTAACTGCTGAAATGCCGAATGAAAAAACAATAACAAAAACCAAGTTAAGCCATACACAGAAAAAAACAAGATTAAATAACAAAAATAAAGTCTTGCCAGATTTTTAGATTTAAATGAATCAGTGACAAGCAAACATACTAGTAGCCCCGCAATCAATTTAAGTAATATAAACAAAAAAAACTTTATTTCACAAAATCCAAATATAATCACTGGTGCAATGTTTATAAATTGCAACATCATTATTTCAAAACAAGACGTTTGAAGTTTAAATATTTTTTTTAAAAGCAATGACAACATACAATCAATTAAAAAATTGGTTATAATTAAATTTAAGATTTCTAACATACACCAAATTATAGTTTTTTATTAACTTTGATGCATATAAGTAAAATGGCGTTTTTGTTCAAATTTAGTCAGCTTTTTTTCTTTACGCACTAAAAATGTAACAATAAAAAAACATGTGATAATTTTTTATCACATGTTAAAACCCTTAATTTAAACCAAGTTTTGTTTTGATTGTAGTCTTATATTTTTCAAGCTTGTTTTTTGCATCTTTTTCATCCTTTCCATTGACGCAATAATAAATTTTTAGTTTTGGCTCTGTGCCTGACGGTCTAATAGCCACCCAAGACCCATCATCAAACTCATATTTTATAACATTAGATTTTGCTAGTGTGCCAAAACCTTCTTCAGCTTTGAGCCCTTCACTATAATCAATCGTTTTTGTTTCTTTAAATGGCGATGATGAATTTCTTAAAAGTGCCATCATTGAAGCGATTTTTTCTAACCCATCTTTGCCCTTTAATGTAAAACTTTCTTGAGTGTCAATAAAATATCCATACGCTTCAAAAAGCTCGTTTAAACGGTCAATTAGCGTCTTTTTTTGCTGTTTGTAATATGCAGTCATTTCTGCAATTATAAGTGCAGAAACAACACCGTCTTTATCCCTTGCATGAGTTCCAATTAGATAGCCATAACTTTCTTCATAACCAATCAGAAAATCAAAATCTTGAATCTTGTTCTTTTCTTTTTTAGCGACTTCAAATTGATTCATTCGCTCGCCAATAAACTTAAACCCTGTTGGAGTTGAAAATGCAAAAACGCCTTTTTGTTCGGCAATTTTTTCACCCAGGCTTGAAGTAACAAACGACTTTATTATTGCAGGTCTTTTTAATTTTAAATCACTGCACGCGTTGATTAAAAAGTCAGTAATCAAACCACCCATTTGATTTCCAGTTATAAGTTCATAACCTTTATTAGTTTTTACAGCAACACCAATTCTATCACAATCAGGATCTGTTCCCATAACAATATCTGCATCGATATTTTTTGCAAGCGAAATTCCCATTTCAAGAGCTTGCCTGTTTTCAGGGTTTGGCGCCGAAACTGTTGGAAAATCTCCGTTTGGTTCAGCCTGTTTTTTTACCAAATGAACATCGTTAAACCCACCTTTCTTTAAAGCAACGCAAACCGGAACAAATCCACTGCCATGAAGCGGAGTGTAAACAATTTTTAAATTGTTTTTCATTTTCTTATCTTTTAGTCTGCTTTGTTTTAAAACAACTTTAACAAACTCTTCTGTGTTATCAAAAACTTTTATCAGTTTATCGTTTCGAATAAAGTTGATGTTTTTATAATCTCCAACATTATTCACATACTCTGTAACTTTATTTGCGGCTTCGGTAACAAGCTGACAACCAGTGCTGTCATATGCCTTGTAACCATTATATTCAGCCGGATTATGACTTGCAGTAATAACCACACCGGCAAGTGCCTTTTCAGCCCTAATTGAATAGCTTAATTGCGGAATCGGTGCTGGATTTTTCAAAAATTTAACAAAAACCCCCATTCCGCTGAACACATCTGCCGCAACAATGGCAAATTCATCACTAAAGTTTCGAGTGTCACGAGCAATCACAACACCAAATTTTTGGCACGCACATTTTCCATAAGTGTCAAGAAGATATGATGCAAAACCCATTGTGGCTTTTGCTACGGTGTATTTGTTCATTCGATTGGTCCCCGCACCAATAACACCTCTAAGCCCCGCAGTTCCAAACTCAAGTTCTTTATAAAATCTGTCTTCAATTTCTTTCTTATCTTTAATGGCAGACAATTCATTTCTTGTTTGTTCATCAAAAAAGGTGTCTGTTTTCCATTGTTTGTAAGCATTTAAATAAGCCATCACTATCTCCTATAATAACATTATAGTATAATTTTTTAGTTTTGCATAACATTTTGACATAAAAAAACTCTACCAATGATGATAGAGTTTAATTTTTATTTACTTTGAATTTGTGGCTGTGATTTTTCTTTTGTGAAGAATATTGAAAAATATCCACAAAGCAATCCAAGTATTGTATAGATTGCAATCACAGCAAGCATTATCATTGCTTCGCCAAAACTAGCTAACGGACTCAAGCCTTTACCAAGACCACTAAAAGTAAGCATTATACCAACAAAGATGCCACTAATTGAATCTAACCAGTATTTGCCAGCGTGTTCAAAATACATAACACCCATATTTACAACAAAAACTCCGAGCAAACAGCTAATGCTAATTGTATGAATATTTAAAGTAAACATATTTGTGATAAGCATCATTAAAACTGCACAGGCAAACCCAACAAGAACTCCAACAAATCCTTTTATTCTATCTTTTACAGACACTCCAAAAAACACCGTCCAAATAGCAAAAGCGACCCACATAAATGAACCACCATCAACCAAAAGCCCACCAATTAAAGCATCAATTATGTATAGAATTGAAGCGATAATAGCTATAACTAGCGGTTTTTTAGATAAACTAACAAATTTTTTCATATTTAACTCCAAAAGTTATTTATTAAACTTCCTTCTCAAAAATGGTGGAATGTCTGCATCATCAACTTTAATGTTTGAATTTAAATTTTGTGGTTGAGCTGGACGAGGTTGCACCGGTTGTGCTTGTTGTGGATTAATTCCATACTTTCTGTCAAGTTCTGCATTTTGATTTTGCACGGCACCACTTGCACTTTGTTGATTTGAAGCAGGCTTTACATCCACTGAAGATGTGTTAAGCTTGTTCCATAAATCCATGTTTGTATAAGCTGGTTTTGGCTGTGCAGAAGCATCAGAACCCAAACTTTGATTTAAGTTTTTCATATTTTGATAGTCGTTTGATTTTTCAAAAAGACTTGGCATTGCAGTAGGTTTTCCTGCAATAAATTCATTGAACCTGCTTCTATCAAAATTGCCAGTTTCTTGTGGTTTTGAAATGTTTGTGTTCAAACTTTGACCCATTAAATTAAGTTTTGATGCGTGGCCATTTGTTGCATTTTCAAAATGACTGCCTTCAAAGCCTGTTGCAACTATCGTCACAATCATTCTGTCATTATAGTTTTCATCGATTGTAGCACCAAAGATTGTGTTTGCATCTGGTGAAACAACTTCTTTAACCATATTAACTGCATCATTAACTTCTTCAAGAGTTAAATCAAAACCGCCCTTAACGTTAATGATAACTGCCTTTGCTCCATTAATTGATGTTTCAAGTAAAGGACTTGCAATTGCTTGACGAACTGCCATTTCATTACGTTTTTCACCCTTTCCTTCACCAATACCCATGTGTGCAAGGCCTCTGTTTTTCATAACAGTTCTTACATCGGCAAAGTCAAGGTTGATAAGAGATGGTGTTGCAATAAGATCAGAAATACCTTGAATACCTTGACGCAAAACCTCGTCTGCATACTTAAATGCATCAACAATAGATGTTCCGCGTGGTGCAATTTGCAACAATCTGTCATTTGGAATGACTACCAAGGTATCAACACATTTGCTCAAGTTTTTAATACCAAGTTCAGCATTTGCCGCTCTTGTTCTACCTTCAAATTCAAATGGTTTTGTAACAACCGCAATTGTTAAAATTCCCATTTCACGAGCAATACCCGCAATCACAGGAGCAGCACCTGTTCCGGTTCCACCACCCATACCAGCAGTGATAAACACAAGGTCAACCCCTCTAAGTTTTTCACAAATTTGAGCACGACTTTCTTCAGCTGCCTTTCTTCCAATTTCTGGGTCTGCACCTGCACCAAGACCTTTTGTGAGTTTTTCACCCAATTGAATTTGCATTGATGCCTTGCTCATCATTAACGCTTGTTTATCTGTGTTTGCAGCAATAAATGAAGCACTTTTAAGCCCTGATGCAATCATTCTATTGACAGCATTACAACCACCGCCACCAACGCCGATAACCAAAATTTTACAAATAGGTGTAATATTGTTAATTTCCATAATTTACTCCATTTATTAAACTTCTAACAAATCTTCTAGCATATAACCATAGTTTAAAACCAAATTCAAAAGACCAACTTCAGATGAATAATCAGGTCTGTTGACATTTGGAAGATTTGGTGAAATCATTTCAACTTGTCTTTTTAATTTTTTAGAGACAACAAACTTAACTCCACGAATAAAGTTGAATCCACCACCTGTGATATACACTGGCAAGAACTCTGGCAAATCATAAACACAGTTTGCTAGACTCTTGTCTATATATTCACAAATCATTTCAATTCTGTCTGCAACAATTTCATTTGTTGCTTTTGCCGAATACGTTTGAATTGTTTCATCACCATCAATTTCATAAGTGTCAGCTTGTGATGCATTCCAACCCAAAATAACTTTATGTTTAAGCCTTTCAGCTTCATTAAATGAAATATGCAAACATTCCGCAAGGTCTGCTGTTATATATCCACCACCAAGTGAAAAACTGCTTAAATATAAAAGAGAATTTCCACGAGCAAGAGACACCGTGGTTGTGATGTAGCCAACATCAACTAGCAATGCATATTTATCACGAACCTTAGGCTCAAACATATACATGCATTCAGCATAATTTGCAGAAATAAATCCTCTGATTGAAATTTTTAAATCAGAAAAAATTGATTTCATTTGTTTGATAAACTGCTTTTGTGCCAAAATGTATGACACATGCCCCGTAACACTCTTTGCCTTAATACCAACTGGGTCAATAACCCTGTTTGTTCCATCAATATCAAAATATACAACTGATTTGTTAATCACTTGATAATTTGGATCACTTGCAAAAGTGTTGCCTGTCTTAAAAATATTGTCTACGTCGAAATCTGAGATTTTTTTAATTTTAGGAAATTTCAAGTTGATAGCTTTTGTCACACAAGTGCAAAACTCACCAGGCACGCCGATATAAACCTCGGTGATTTTTGAATCAGAAGTGATTTCAGCATTTGAAATTGCCGAACCAATAACAAGTTTTAAACTTTCTGGCTCTAAAAATTCAGCATTTTGAAAGCCAGCATAAGAAATGTCACCTTTTCCACAAATCTTAAAGGTGCCATTTACGCCATGTTCACCAACAAGTGCAACCACTGTTGCTGAACCAATATCAATAATTGCTGCGTTTTCTTTCATAATCTCTTTTTAGACAATACTCCTATGATATTTTAAGTATATTCACATAACAAATTCATGTCAAACAAAAAGCATATCAATTATTAAATTATGTGCGAAATAATTGATATTTATCACAAAAAAAAGAAACCCCAATTAAGCGGTTTCTTTATCATTCATAATTCCTTTAAACACACCATTTTCTTTGGTTATTGTAATAATTTTTCCTGAAAGGTCAACGTTTTGATCAGCATCTGTCGCTGCTGCATATGCATTGGCACCCGCCTTTGCTTTTTCTTTTAAATTATCACTTCCAACAAGCAAGATTTCACAGCCGTCATCATCATTGATTCCAGAATTTTTCATTGTAAGCAAGAATTGGTTTTGTTTTATTTCAACACTCTTAACAAGAGAGATATCGCCGAGTGCAGAAACAACCCCACTAGCAATCATATTTAAATTATCTTTTACATTGTCATTTTTAACAAATGTTCCAATATGAGCAGTGATTGTGAAGGTTTCTGGCATAACCTTTATAGTTCTTTCATAATAAGAAGAATTTCTTCCGTAGTTTTGCTTTTTAATTTCATCTTCTCCGCCCGTCACCACATCAAGCACCTTAAGATCTTCATCTAGAATATACCATTTGTTTGCATCTTCTTTGTCTCTAATTCTAAACTTTGGAATTCTTTCAGAAATATAAACCTTTGCTATGTTTGGAAAGTGTCTAATAACTTGTTCAACTTTAACATAAGGATTGCTCTTTTCAATATTTGAAATATTTTCTTCAAAGTTTAAAAACAACACAGATTTGCCATAATCAAAATCGCCAGTTTCTTTAACCTTGTCAAGCACTCCTTCTTGAAGCATTGTATATTTCGCATCAGCACGCCTTCTAATTTCAACAGTCACCGTCTTTAGCCTAGTCATAAGCCCACAAGCAACACACACAAGCACTAAACTTGCAACAATCGATGTAAAAACAATCCAAAATTTCTTTCGTGATTTTCGCATATCTACTCTACCTTATCTATTTTTGCACCCAATCTTTTCAAATTTTCATCAAGGTTGTAATATCCTCGTTCAATATGAAAAATTTCTCCAACTTCAGTTGTTCCTTTGGTTGCAAGTCCTGCTAAAACAAGCCCCGCACCACCCCTAAGGTCTGGACACGTCACAATTGCGGATTTCAGCTTTGAAACACCCACCACAGTTGCATATCTTTCACTAACATTAATTTTTGCACCCATCTTCAAAAGTTCAGTCACCACTCTAAACCTAGATTCAAACACGGTTTCATGAATAATTGACGTTCCTTTAGATAATGTTTGCATCACCAAAACCAGTGATTGCATATCAGTTGGAAAACCCGGATAAACCCCTGTTTCTATTTTTTGAATAGATTTGAGCCTTGAAAAGTTTTCTAAAATTATTCTATCACTAAACAAATCAATGTTGCAACCAGAATCACGCAAAAAAACAATAAGTGGCAACAAAAAATTCGGGTCAACTCCATCAAGTTCAACTCTGCCACCACACATTGCAGTTGCAATGAGATATGTTCCGGTGGCGATTCTATCTCCAATACATTTATAGCTAGTGCCATGAAGCTTTCCCACGCCATAAATCACAATTGTTTCATAACCCGCTCCAAACACCTTTCCGCCCATGCTATTGATAAACCTTGCTAGGTCAACAATTTCTGGTTCTCTTGCAGCATTGTTGATGACGGTTATCTCTCCTTCACAAAGCGTGCTTGCCATCATTATATTTTCAGTTGCCCCAACGCTTGGAAATGACAAATCAATCACTTGTCCACTAATCTTGCTAGCATCAGCATAAATCAGGTCTCCAGTAAAGTTGAACTTAACCCCAAGTTTTTTTAAACCTGCAAGATGAATATCAATGGGCCTCTTTCCAATATCACAACCCCCAGGATATGTGAATATTGCCTTTTTATATTTTGCAAGAATTGACCCCATCATAAATATGCTCGAGCGCAGTGTTTTTGTTTCTGCCATAATCACTGATGTGCTGCTAATCGCCCCTGAAATAATCAAATTGCCATCTTTGATTTCAACTTTCTTGCCAAGTTTTTCTAGTATGGCAGACATTTCAATCACGTCAAGATAAAGCGGAATCTTTTCAATAACACACTCTTCATCACACATAATTGTCGCCGCAATAATCGGCAATATTGCATTTTTGGCAGAGTCAACAGAAAGTTTTCCAAACAACTTGTTTCCGCCATTTATAACATATTTCATAACACACCTCAACTCTATATATTACAAAATATTCATCTCTTGCGAAAATTATCACAATTTGCAGAAAATTTTAATTTGAAAATGTGCTTACGCTGTTTTTGTGTATGTTTTGAACAATGCCAAGCATTGACATGAAAATCATGATTGAGGTTGAGCCGGCTGAGATAAACGGCAGTGGCAACCCAGTTGGTGGCAAAAGCGATGTCACAACCCCCATGTTAAGCAACACTTGAATCAGCACAAGTGCACCAATTCCAGTTGCAAGCAAACAACCAAATTTATCTTTTGCATTTCTCGCAACCTTTATAATGCACAAAAACAACAAAACATACAAAACTATCACCGCTAATGAGCCTAAAAAACCAATCTCTTCTGCAATTATTGAAAAAATAAAATCAGATTCTGAAAATGGCAAAAACAAATATTTCTGTCTAGAATTAAAAATTCCAACCCCAAACATTCCACCTAACGAAATTCCAAGCAACGACTGCACTACTTGAAACCCTTCACTCTTACTTGATGCAAAAGGATCAATAAATGCAACCAATCTTTTAAGTCTATAGGGTTCAATCAATATAAGCAAAACAACCAAAGCCACCGCTGGCACAGACAAGATTAAAAAATGCTTAAACCTTGCCCCGCCAACAAACAACATAACAACAATCAAAAGTGCCATGCAAATAACAATTGACATATTAGGTTCCAAAATTATAAGCACGCAATAAATCAGTCCAATAGCTAATACCGGCAAAATTCCTTTAAATGATTTAACTTTTTCAGCACTTTTTGAAAGCACGCTTGCAGAAAATAATATAAAAGCAAATTTGGCAATTTCAGACGGCTGAAACGTAACAAACCCTAGATTAATCCACCTTGTTGCACCATAATTTGTCACACCAATTTTTGGCACAAACACTAGCCCCAGCAAAATCATTGCAAGCACAGAAACCAGCCACTTAAGCTTTTGAAGTATGTTATAATTTAATAACGAAAACAAAACATAACAAACAATCCCTACTGCCACACCAAAAATTTGTTTTTTGAGAAAAAAGAAAGGGTCTCCATAAACAAGCTGTGCACCATAAAAACTTGCACTATAAACAAACACACACCCTAACGCCACTAGTACCATCATAATGACAAAAAGCGCCCAATTAAATTTACGTTTTTGTTTTTGCATCAAAGAGAGAATTTTCATCATCAATCTCCTTGACAATCTTTTTAAAAAATTCACCACGTTCTTCATAATTTGAAAAACAATCAAAACTGGCACAAGCTGGTGACAACAACACAACTTCACCAATACTTGCAAGTTCAAAAAGCAAGAGCGTTGCAGACTTTAACGAGTCACAAACATAAAGATTTTCAAAACCAAACTTTTTTGCAGAAAGTGCAATTTTTTGTTTTGTTTGACCAAAAACGGCTATATTTTTGACATTTTTTGGAATTTTTGCGAAAATTTCGTCAAATTCATACCCCTTGTCACTTCCACCTAAAATTAAATTTATGCCACTTTTAAAACTATTTATCGCCGACAAAGCACTGCTAATATTTGTTGCCTTGCTATCATTAAAAAATTCTATTCCTGAAATTTTTTTAACAAACTCAATGCGATGAGGCACCGACACAAAATTTGAAATCTCACTTATAAAATCGAAATTTTTGGTCTTTAAATAAACCATCAATATCCCGCAAAGCACATTTGACAAATTATGGTCACCCACAAGTTTTATGATTTTTACACTTGCCAGTTTTTTGCATACAAGATTGTCATTAAAGTATATGTATCCATTTTTCACATAACAACCTTTAACCTGTTTTTTTGTGCTGAAATAAAAGACTTGTGCTTTGGTTTTTGGTGGATTTTTTAATAAAAATTCATCATCTGCATTCAAAATCAAAAAGTCATTTTCGGTTTGACTTTTGCAAATATTATACTTTGCTTTAACATAATTTTTGAATGTTTTGTGCCTATTCAAATGATCTGGAGTCACATTCAATATTGCCGAAACATGTGGCTTAAATGAAGAATATTTTTCTAGCTGAAAACTCGAACATTCTAAAATCACAGAGTCTTCTTTTTCAACTTTGTCACAAAAACTTGTCACTGGAACCCCAATATTGCCACCGAGAAAGGTTTTGTTTTTATAACCTTTTAATAAAAAATTAATAAGTGATACTGTGGTTGTTTTTCCATTAGTTCCAGTCACTGCCAAAATGTTAGATTTAATATTTTTAGCCCCCAGTTCAAACTCGTCAATCACTTTAATTTTTCTCACTTTTGCCTGTTTGATAAATTCATTTTCAAATGAAATTCCTGGGCTTTTCACAATAAAAGACAGACCTTCAAAAAGTCTGTCTAATTCTTGTTTTTTGAAAGATTTTTTATCTAAATCATCTTGAGATAAAAATCTGACCGATTCTCCTTTTCTTTTTAAAAAATCATATGCACTTCTGCCACTTTTTCCATTTCCTGCAACAATAATCATGACTCTCCTTAAAAAATATTCAACACAACAACCACGCCGCCAATAAGCAGAGTCACAATCATATAACACATTGTGATTCTAACTTCATGAACCCCTTTCTTTTCAAAATGGTGATGCAGTGGCGCCATTAAGAATATTCGTTTTTTCGTTAGTTTATAATATGCCACTTGCAAAACAACTGACACCGCAGAAAGCACAAACATTAGACCAAGAATTGGAATGTATAGACTCAAATTAGAAAACACACAAACACTAGCCACCAAACTTCCAAGTGCAAGCGAGCCGGTGTCTCCCATAAAAATTTTTGCTGGAAAACAATTAAACACCAAAAATGATAACATTGCCCCCACGGTTACAGCTGACAAAACCATCAAGTTTTGCATCTCTTGAATTTTTATTTCTGGAACGCCCGCAAAAACCCCCTGCATCAAAACTAAACATAGCACCACAAATGATAGCATATAAGTCATTGTTGTTGAACTTGCAAGACCGTCAAGCCCATCGGTTAAATTCACAGCATTTGTCGCACCCAAATAAATAAGCACAATAAATGGAATTATCCAAGCACCAATATCAATCGTTATCGTTGTAAACGGAACAACAAGCACCCCAGAAACAAGATTTGAGCCATATGCATAAAACCCAACAATAAGCGAAATCGCAAGCTGAAACACTATTTTTTGATATGCCCTGAGCCCCAAATTTCGTTTGCATTTAAACTTTATGAAATCATCTAAAAAACCAACAAATCCATATGCCAAAAACACAACAAGTGACATTTTTGCGAGAGTGCTGGCACCATCAAAACAAATAAATGAAACCACCGATATCGTCAAAAGAAAAATAATTCCGCCCATAGTGGGAGTTCCAACTTTGCCTGAGTGTGCTTCAACATAATTTAAAATAACCTGTTTAACTTTTTCTTTTTTTATAAATGATATCACAAATGGAGACACCACAAGTGTCAACAAAAATCCATACATCGCACACTTTATCAACAAACTATAAAATTCCACATTGTCTCCTATATTTTTCAACTTCTTCTAAATCACTAAATGGCACTTTAGTTCCATTTTCATCAATATATGTTTCAGCACCTTTTCCAGCAATCAACACCACATCACCCCCGCTCGCCATATCAATCGCTTTTTTGATAGCTAGCGCCCTATCTAATTCAATAATGTGATTGTCATTAATCATTCCTTTTTCAATACCTAACGCTATATCTTCACGTCTTTCAAATCTTGGATTATCTGTTGTCACTATCGAAAAATCTGCCAGATTTGACGCAATCTCTCCCATAATTGGCCTTTTTTGTGCATCACGATTTCCACCACAACCAAAGACCAACAACACCTTTCCACTGCTCTCATTTGCAATATCTTTGCATGCAACCAAAACATTCTTTAAACCGTCTGGTGTGTGAGCATAATCAACAATCACCAATTTTTTACCAATACAAATCGCATTAAAACGCCCTTCAACCATTTCAAGACTTTTTAAACCTTTCTTGATAACAAATTCATCAACGCCTAATGTTTTTAGCAAGGCAATCGCCGACAATGCATTTGACACATTAAACTTGCCCGCAAGGTTAATTTCATATTCTTGGTCGTCAACCTTAAAGGTTTGAACATTGCCATTTCGAGCTGTGTTTTTAGCCACAAAATCAGCACTGTTATTGTTTATAGCATATGTTTTAAAACTTATATTTATACTTTTTGAAAGTCTGACACCATATTCATCATCAAGGTTTAAAATCGCTAAATCAGTGTATCTTTTTGAAAAAAGCTTACTCTTTGCCACAAAATAATTTTGCATGGTTTTAAAATAATCTAAATGATCTTCTGTTAGATTTGTAAAAATCACTCCTTCAAAATGTATCCCGCAAATTTTCTTAAGGTCTATGGCATGAGCTGAAATCTCCATGCACACATAATCAACCTTTTGCCTAACCATTAATGCTAAATACCCTTGCAATTCAATTGGGTCTGGAGTGGTCATTCCTGAATCTATAACTATGTTTTTTAAAATCACTCCGTTTGTGCCAATAAGTGCGGTTTTAAACCCTGCACAATTTAAAACTGATGACAACATATTTGTTATGGTGGTTTTTCCGTTTGTTCCAGTAACTCCTAAAATTTTCAGTTTACTTGCAGGATTTCCATAGAATTTGCATGCGATCAAACTCATTGCTTCTCTTGCATCTTTAACAACCACCTGCGTGATTTTGTGCAAACTTTGAATTTCTTGCTCAACAACAATAGCAACTGCACCATTTTTTATAGCACTGCTCACAAAGTCAATTCCGTCAACCTTTGTTCCTCTTAAACAAAAAAACAAACCATTATCTTTCACTTCAGTATCTTTGTGATACAACCCCTTAATCTCAATCACAGAATTTCCTATAACTCTGCAATGTATGTTTTTTAACAACGAAAACAATTTCATAAAAACCCCTTATTCAAACATTAATAAAACAATATCGCCTTTTTTCACGCTAGAACCCGGTGCCGGAATCTGCCCAGTGACATAATCACCTTCACCTTGAACCAAATATTGCAAACCAAGTTTAGATGTTTCACTAGCGGCTTCTGTTAATGTCATGCCGATAAATGTCGACAAATCAAAAGTCTCAACATCTGCCACTTCATCATTTTTATTAAGTTTGTCAATTTTAAAAATCTCTTCAAAAATCTTACCTGCAAGCGGAGCCGCAACCACTCCGCCATAATATGCCCCCTTTGGTTCATCAACTAACACATACACAACATATTTAGGGTCTTGATATGGTGCAAACCCAATAAACGATGCAATATATTTTCCGTCAGCAATTGCTCCGTTTTCATACTTTTGAGCAGTGCCCGTCTTTCCACCAATAATCGAAAAACCGTCAACTTTGGCATAACGGCCACCGCCTTTGTCAACGACAGAAAATAACATTTCACGCATAAGAGAACTTGTTTTTTCACTAAATAACTGGTCTTTGATTGTGGTTGTTCTTGAATAAATCTCCTTATTTTTTTCTGTAAAAATTGAACTGATTAGATGCGGCTTCACAACATATCCACCATTGATGACGGCACTGAAACCTGAAACCATATGCAGAGCTGAAAGTGAAATTGTTTGACCAAAACCCATTCTTGCAAGGTCTGGTGCAGTCACCGACGGCATTGGCATAAGCACCGCCAAAACCTCTCCCGGAAAGTCAACTCCAAGCCCGCCAGTAAATCCAAATTTATCTAAATACTCATAAAACTTTTTGGTTCCAATCTTTGCAATAAGGTCCATAAAAACACAGTTGCAACTATTCATAAGCCCTTGCTCAAGCGACTGACTACCATGTCCAGAACGTCTCGAACATCGAATCTTAACACCATTTATTATTCTAAACCCACCGCAATAATAGTGGTTGTGTTTAGACGTCAACCCTTCTTCAAGTGCAATTGCTGTCACCAATGCCTTAAAAGTTGACCCCGGCTCAAACGTGTCGACAATTGTTGAAGCCCTTGACAACTTGTTAAGCTTAGAAATATCATCTCTTGGAATATTGTTTAAGTCATAAGACGGTAATGTGCAAACACTTAAAATTTCGCCAGTTTTGGGATTTTCCACAATGCATGAAATCGACTTTGCTGACGTTTCAAGCATTGCACTAGCAAGTATTTGTTCAACCACTTTTTGAATTCGAAAATCAATCGTCAATGATAAATTTAGTCCGTTAATAGCGTTTTCATAATATGTAATTGAATCATGAAGTGTTGAGCCTTTTAAATCAGACTCAACCAAACTAACTCCATCAACACCCCTTAAATATGTGTTATAAAACGCTTCAAGACCTGACTGTCCGTTTCCATCACTATCAACAAAACCCAAGATTTGACAAAGCATTGAATCATATAAATAATCTCTCGATGTGTTTGACGCAAACATAATTCCTGACTCATAAGTTTTCAAAATCTCTTGAACCTTGTCTCTTTCAATTCCAGTTTCTATTTTTATTTCACTATAAGATTTAGATGTTATTTTCTCAAAAATCTTGTCATATTCCAGTTCTAAACTTTCAGCCAAAACCTTTGCAACATCTTCACTACTTTTTACATCAGCAGGCCGAACATACACATCATATGTAGTGTGGCTAGCAGCCAAAGTGATGCCATTTCTGTCAGTTATTGTTCCACGTGAAGCCACAAGTGGCAAATCTCTAAGCCATTCGGTTAGTCCTTTTTTTACAATTGAATATCCCCCAATCACTTGCAAATAAAACAATCTCGAAATAATTATGCATGCAAAAAAGGCTATCAGCATTGTTAATGCTAATAACCTTTTAAAAATCGAATATGAACTATATTTTATTGCCATTTACACCTCAAACCTTAAACAAAACTTCTTTTGTATAAGTTTGAGATTTTTCTTTAACTAAACAATCCAGCAAAAAAATCACAAACATCATTAAACCAGTTAGATGGCAAGTCTTCAACTGGAGCTTCTGCATAATAGCTTTCAAAATCAACAACAACAGTGTTGTCGTCTGTTGGAGCCTCATAGTTTCCGTTGGTGATATATTCATCTACTGCTTCACTGCTAACATTATTGTATTCGTCTTTAAGTGCCAATATGCTTTCGTTTAATGCGTTTATTTCCATTTGCTTGTCAGCAAATGTTGCTCTCATGCTAGATGCACTAGCAAAATTCCACACAATTGCAAAAATCAGTGCAGAAACAATAATCATAAACATGCTAGCAACAATTTTCATTCTTGCATGCAGTTGAATTTTTTGACGTTTTTTGATTAAGTTAACCGCAGGAGCCTCTTTTTGAATGATTGGAGTTTCCATTTGTCTAACTTGATAAATTTCTCTGCTGTTGTCACTAGTATCAACGCCATAGTTTTGGTTTGTTGAATTATAGTTTTGTTGTTCTTCATAGTTGGCGTTTACTGAATAATCGTCATCATCACTAGCCCATGGACTATATGACGTAGTTGGGGCTGAATATGATTGAGTTGTAGTCTGTTGTTCAGTTTCTGGCTGAGTTGTCGTTGTTGTTGATGCCAACGAATTTAAGATGCTATAAAAATCATCATTTTCATACATACTCTTTGCCCCTCCTTTGTTTATAGTTTTTCAACAACCCTAAGCTTTGCACAAGCTGATCTTGAATTGATTTTAATTTCTTCATCAGTTGCTTCAACTGGGTGTTTTGTTATTATTTTCACTGACGCTTTGTGTCCACACACACAGATTGGAAAATCTGGCGGACAAACGCATCCAGTTGCAAGTTCTTTAAATTTTTGCTTTGTTATTCTATCTTCAAGTGAATGGAATGAAATAACCGCAAGTCTTCCACCGGGTTTTAAATGGTCGGTTGCTTTTTGCAAAAATTCACTAAGTGCGTCAAGCTCTCCATTAACTTCAATTCTAATCGCTTGAAATGTTCGTTGAACATTGCTTTTTCCGTCTTGTCCCTTATATCTTGGAACTGATGAAAGCACAATGTTTTCAAGTTGTTTCGTTGTTTCTATTGGAACTTCTAGCCTAGCTTTGACAATGTGTCTTGCAATGCTTCTGGCAAATTTTTCTTCACCATAGTCACGAATCACTCTTACAAGTTCGTCTTCTGAGTATTCATTCACAAGATTATAAGCAGAAAATGGTTTTGACTTGTCCATTCTCATGTCAAGCTTTGAATCATATCTAAATGAAAACCCACGTTCAGCAGCGTCAATTTGATATGAGCTTACACCTATATCAACCAAAATTCCGTCAAGTTTGTCTTCGCCAAGCACTTCTAAAATATTGTCAATGTTTCTAAAATTATCATGAACATAAACAACATTGTCATAACCAGAAAGCGTTGTTTTAGCAAAAGCCAAAGCTTCTTCATCTTGGTCAACACCAATAAGTTTTTTTATCTTCGCTTGCTCTTCAATTGCCTTTGAATGGCCAGCACCTCCGAGTGTTCCATCAAAATAAACTCCGCCATCTTTAACATTCAAAAGTTCAATTGTTTCTTTTTTCAAAACAGGAATATGTGCAAATTCAGTCATCTGCTACACTCCAAATTTTGCCAAAATGCTAAAGTCAGCATCTTCATCATCGTCTGAAAGTTTGTTCCATTCTTCTTCTGCCCAAATTTCAACACGATTGCCAACACCAACAAACACAAGATTTTTTGTGATGTTCGCAAATGCAATGAGCTCTTTTGATAAGAGAACACGGCCTTGTGCATCTTCTTCTGATTCAAAAGCAGACGCCAAGAATTTTCTAACTGGTTTTTGAGCTTCTTCATCAAAAAGTGGCAAGTTTGTCAACTTTTCATAAAGCGAATCAAACTGTTCTTTTGAAAACACAAAAAGATTTTTGTTTGTGCCTTTTGTAATAATAAAGTCATTTCCCAGTTCATTTTTAAACTTTGAAGGCATACGCATACGCTTCTTCGCATCTAAAGCATGTCTATAGGTACCGATAAGCATAGAATATTCCTCCTTTATAAAGTTTATAAATACATTATATTTATTTGAAAATTAAAAGGCAATAAATTTTGACCACTTTTGACCACTTTTTTAACAAAGTTATTAACAATTTTGTTAAAAACTCCATAAACGCTGATTTTTTCAACATTTCGAAAGTGGTTAAAATTCCCAAAATTTTTAAGATTTTTTAAAATTTGGTCATTTTGACTTAAAAAACATAAACAAAAAACCATCTTTTGCCCTATTGAAATTGATTTGCCCATATGTTATAATGGACTCACATTAACTGTGAGGTAAAAAATATGTTAGATGAAAAAGAAATTGATAAAATTCCATTCAAAGAACCAACAACATATGATGTGTGGGAAACCCATTCAACACTCGAACAAATAAGATTATTAAGAGACAGAGACCCAATCATTTATAAAGCCATGAGACAAAAAAATGCTTTAGATGAAAAACTTATGCCTATTGAATTTTATTTTAAAGCAAGTGAGTTTGAAGGCGCGGTATATTACGCAGACAATGGCTTAGACTTTATTGACTACAACATTTATGACGTAACAGAACTTGCAACCATTATGTCATGGGCACAAATGCGACTTGATGAATATGAAACATTTGTAAGCCAGCTCGAAGGAGACTCAACCACCGCAAACATTTTTGGTGACAACATTTCATATTTGCAAACTCATATCAACAACGTAACTTCTCTCTACAAAGAAAAGTTTGATGCTCTATTGCCACCAGCTCAACCAGGCGACAATAATTAAATCAAAATAAAAAGACGCTAAATTTTAGCGTCTTTTTATTTTACCTATTCTTCAATTTTTATTTTTCCATTTTTAATTAAAAGCATAACTGTTACGCTTGCTAAATCAAGAACTGCAAACAAGCTCATAAACACTGCAGATAAAGTTCTAAGTGTAATCATTGTTTTTTCTTTTAATTCCAACGGATAACTGCCACCCATAAAACCATTTGCTTCTATTTGTGTAGAAGTAATTTTTCCAACATAAATAAACCCTTCACTATCTGTGCTATACATATATAGTTTGCCATCATCAATTCTATATCTAACTGTTTCTGACATTCTTACTGGTTTATCACCCCATTCTTCATATTCGCTAGTTAATAATAAATAATTATCATCTTCAAAATCAATCACAATATTAAACTCAACGCCGTCTTCATAAATCTTGCCTGTATATTTATCTCCTTTAGAAAGAGAGCAAACCACAATTAATGCCGTTAAAAACATCACAAACAACACAGAAAATGCAATCGGAAAAACCTTTTGACAAAGTTTTGCAATTTTACAAAAAACTCCATTTGTTAGTTTTGATTTATCTGATTTTCTAGTTGCTGTAACAAGATTCAAAATTATCATGTCACCACTTGCAAACAATTCAACATTGTCACCAATCTGAACATCCCAACTAGCATTACTTTTTTCAGTTCTCACAACTGAGCCATCTTCCATTCCAACAAAAATTTCATCATCGGTCACCTTTATAACTTTATTCATCTCTTCACCTCTTTTGTAATCTATTTGATATGTGTATTTTAATAATATACAAATGTATATTAATTGTCAACGCTTTTGGGTTATATATACTTTACATTTGTATAGTATTATAATTACATGGAAGTATTAAATAGAATTGAAGAATTAAGAAAAGAACGCGGTTGGTCAATTTACAAACTAGCAGAAGAATCAGGAATAACACAATCAACTTTGGCAAATATGTTTTCTAGAAAAACCATGCCTAGCATTTCAACTCTAACACAGCTTTGTGAAGCTTTTGACATTTCTTTGTCACAATTTTTTAATTTTAATTCAACAAATTTTTCAGATGAAGAATTTTCTATTATTTCCAAATACAGAAAACTAAATGAAAAAGAAAAGCAGATTATTCAAAATCTTTTAGATTCCATAATTAAATCAAAATAAAAAGACGCTAAATTTTAGCGTCTTTTTTTATTCATAAATTAAAACCGGATCATTTTGAATATGGTCACATGACGTGAAGTAATATTCAACACCGTTTATTTTTGTTTTAAGTGGACAATTTGTGTAACCATGAATGTGTCCAAAAACAACCTTATCAACTCCATACTCTTCAAAAAGCTTTGTGAACTCTGTTTCCCCACCCTTTGCATCAAATGGCGGAAAGTGCATCATTGCAACAAGCTTGTCACCATCTTCTTTTAAGTTCTTTGCAAACATCAATGTGAGTTTCAATCTTTCAGTTTCTCTTTTGTAGATTTTCATATCTTCTTCTAAAAACTCTTTTCCTTCTTCAGGAACATTCCAACCACGAGTTCCACAAATGACATAAGAACCAATTTTTATTGCATCATTTTGAATCGCAGAAATTGATTCTGGCAAAATTTCTCGAACAGCTGAAATAGATTTCCACCAATATTCATGATTGCCCTTGATAATAATTTTTTGACCTGGCAAATCATCAATCCATTTTAAGTCAGCCACAGCTTCTTCAAGCTTCATCGCCCAACTAATATCACCCGCCACAAGCACAAGGTCATCTTGTGAAATTTTGTTTTTCCAATTCTCGCTAATTTTAGAAACATAATTTTCCCAATGACCACCAAAAACATCCATTGGCTTGTCACAGCTATTTGACAAATGCAAATCACTTATTGCAAAAATTTTCATTTTATTCTCCATCTACAAATTGATAGATTCTGCCAACGATATTATCTTTTCCGTAAGCAGTTTCAGAACTAATCAAATAAATGTTTTCAATGCCAACTTTGAGTTTGCTAGCAATATCTTGAAGACGTTTTGTGCGTTCTGTCTTTTTAATCTTATCATACTTTGTTGCTACTATTGTAACAGGAATATTTTGAAATGTTAAGTAATCTAGCATCTGAACATCTTGAACTGTTGGAGTGTGACGAATATCAACAAGCAAAATTGCATTGGCAATATTTTTTGAATTTTCTAGGTATGTGTTGATCATCTTTGTCCAGCGTTGTTGTTCAAGTTTGCTTGTTTCAGCATAACCATATCCTGGCAAATCAACGAGCACAAAATCTTTATTGATTAAGAAGAAATTAACAAGTTTTGTCTTGCCTTGAGTAGCTGAAACCTTTGCAAGTTTTGAGTTATTTGAAAGCATATTTATAAAGCTAGACTTTCCAACATTGCTTCGTCCAACCAAAATAATTTCTGGTAAATCAAACCCCTTAAAGTTTTCAAGTTCTGATTCAGATTTTAAAAAAACCGCATTTTTTATCACTTTCATGTTAAAATCTCCTTCATTTTATGTGTTTTATTTAAAATATTTGCATTTTTCAATAAAACCACGAGTGACTTTATTGTTTTTATTTTATAACACTATTATTTGCAATATCTATTTTAACACGTCTCTTAAAAAAAATCAACAACTAATAAAAAATTACCACTAATATTTTTCGCAAAATACTAGCGGTAATTTAACCATTTTAGACTTTTTATGCGGTTTTTGTTTCGTCACCTGCATTTTCTTCTTTCTTTTTTTCAATAATAACAGGAACAACTTTTGTTGAATTTTTCTTATCTACATCCATAATAATTTTATGAATATTGTTATTGCTTGGCGCTGTATACATAACAGGCATCATGGCATTTTCTAAGATTGTTCTAAGACCTCTTGCACCAGTCTTGAGTTCGATTGCCTTTTTAGCAAATGCCATAACAGCTTCATTCGTAAACTCAAGTTTTATGCCATCCATATCAAACAACTTTTTGTATTGCTTAACAAGTGCATTTCTTGGTTCTGTTAAAATTCTCTTGAGTGCTTTTTCGTCAAGTTCTTTGAGCGTTACAGTTAATGGAACGCGTCCAATAAATTCTGGAATGAGTCCATACTTAATAAGGTCATGTGGTTCAACTTTTTCAAGCAAGTCTGATTCTTTAAGTTGAGCTTTTGTTTTAACATTTCCACCAAAGCCAAGTGTTGAACTTTCAGTTCTCTTTTTAATAACATCATCAAGACCTACAAAAGCACCACCCAAAATAAACAAAATGTTTGTTGTGTCGATTTGCAAGCATTCTTGGTTTGGATGTTTTCTGCCACCTTGTGGTGGAACTGAAGCAACCGTGCTTTCTAAAATCTTCAAGAGTGATTGTTGAACACCTTCACCAGAAACGTCTCTTGTTATTGAAACATTTTCACTTTTCTTTGCAATCTTATCAATTTCATCAATATAGATGATTCCCTTTTCAGCTTTTTTGATATTATAATCTGCTGCTTGAATAAGCTTCAAAAGAATATTTTCAACATCTTCACCAACATATCCAGCTTCCGTCAAAGTCGTTGCATCAGCAGACGCAAATGGAACATCCAAGATTTTTGCAAGAGTTTTTGCAATCAATGTTTTTCCTGAACCCGTTGGTCCAAGCATCAAAACATTGCTCTTTTCAAGGTCAACATCATCAAAAACTTTTGTTTTAGCTTCTCCAGTTTGCTTTGCAAGTTCTTCTTGCTTTTGACGTTTTGATATTACATAGTTGATTCTTTTGTAATGGTTATAAACCGCCACTGAAAGCACTTCTTTTGCTTTGTCTTGACCTACAATATAATAATCAAGTTCTTTTTTGATTTTTTCAGGACTTGGCAAAACAAATGGCTCTTCTTTTTGACGCTTTCTAGCTTCTGCATCTAAAATATCTCTGCAGATTTTTATACAATCATTGCAAATGCCAACTGAACCATTTGGGTTTTCTACAAGTTCTTTAAACGCACCACGTGGTCTGCCGCAAAATGAACAATTTCCACTTCTTGGTTGGGTTGGTTTTTGATTATCTTCCATAAAATCTCCTTAATAAAAATCAAGATATGCAAAAAAACATAAATTCTTTTGTATATCTTGACCGAATTATTGTCTTTTTGCGTAAATTTTGTCAATAAGACCATATTTTTTAGCTTCTTCAGCAGACATAAAGTTATCTCTGTCTGTGTCTTTTTCAATGGTCTCAATTGGCATGCCAGTGTTTTGTGACAATATTTTATTTATAAGTTTCTTTGTTCTCATCATATGTTCAGCGTGAATCTTAATATCACTAGCCTGACCATGAAAACCTCCAAGCGGCTGATGAATCATCACTTCTGAATTTGGAAGCACATATCTTTTGCCCTTTGCTCCACTTGAAAGCAAGATTGCTGCCATGCTGGCAGCCATGCCCACACAAACTGTGCACACGTCACATTTGATGTAGTTCATTGTGTCATAGATTGCCATACCAGCAACAACACTTCCGCCTGGCGAATTGATATACATCATAATATCCTTATCTGGATCTTTTCCTTCAAGATAAATAAGTTGAGCAATTATAAGATTTGCTGTTTGGTCATTAATTTCTCCATTAAGAAATATAATTCTATCTTCTAAAAGCCTAGAATAGATGTCATATGACCTTTCTCCACGGTTGGTTTGTTCCACAACCATAGGAATTAACATGTCTTTTTCTAACATATTTTTGCTCCTAACAAACTACTTAATATTATTCTTCTCTTTTAAAAGTTTTATAACCTTTTCTGTAATAATATTGTTTTCAATGATTTCTTTTTGATTTGGATTCATTGTCTTCTTAAGTTCTTTTGCAGTCTTACCCATTTTTTCAGCAAGTTCTTCAACTTTTGCATCAACATCAGCAGCTTCTGCTTTAATGTTTTCAGCCTTTATAATTTCTCCCAAAACAAGGCTTGTTTTGATTTGTTTTTCAGTGTCTGCTTCTCTAGATGCACGAAGAGATTCATCTGTCATGCCTGTGTATGCAAGATACATTTCATATGACATGCCT
>JAZOTD010000028.1:0-14150 GCA_045657465.1 Clostridia bacterium
AAGATGAACTTTATAAACGAATTACTGGCATGTCAAAAACAAATTATGAAATGCAACAAGAGGTTTTAATGGCTAGCAACAACACAGAACAAAATAGATTTATTATTGCTTATGAAGGAAGTTGGAAGGGCGAATTTAAAAAGCATTATACACCAGCTGATTTTAAAAAAGTTGATTCAATCATCAACACATGTTTAAATCAAGAAGTTAGCGAAGAAACATTGGCTTTATATGTGTCACTTGCAAAGGTTTATTATATTTTAAAAGCGACTGAAGAAAAGCCAGCATATGAAGCAGAAGAACTTTATCGCAGATTTGCATCAAGTGCAGAAGATAGAATCAAAGATCCTGCATTCTATTTCTTGACAAAGGCAAATAAAGGCGAATATTACAATCATTTAATTTATGCAGATTTTGCAGCGGTGACTGGTGAAACCAATCCAGAAACACTTAAAAAGATGGCTCAAAAAAAGAGCAAGGAAATGGAAGATAAATTATCAGCAGTTCCAAGTCAACTTGGTCAAAACTAAAATAAAAAATGACACACGGTTGTGTGTCTTTTTTGTTGTGATAATTTAGATTAAACACCTTCAACAAGTTCGATTGCATGTGCAACTTGTTCTTTAACGTTTTTCTTGCCAGCCTTGTTATAATCTCTTTGGTCGAAGTGTCCTGGATTTTCTGCAAGGTCTTGACGAACACCAGCAGTGTGAGCAAGTCTAAGGTCGGTGTCCATATTGATTTTGCAAATAGCTGATTTTGCCATTTTCTTGATGTCTACTTCACTAATGCCTTGGCTCTTTTTGATTTCGCCACCATATTTAATAATAAGTTCAACCCATTTTGCTGGAACTGTTGAACTTCCGTGAGCAACAAGTGGAAGGTCTGGAAGTGCCTTGTGAACGTTTTCAATAACACCATATTGAATAACAGGGGTTTTGATTGATTTGTTTACGCCGTGAGCGGTTCCAATTGAAATTGCAAGGCTGTCAACACCAGTTCTTGAAACAAAGTCTTTTGCTTCTTCTGGGTCAGTAAAGCTTTCTGTGTCGCTGTGAACCATATCTTCAGTTCCAATAATTTTTCCAAGTTCTGCTTCAACGGTTACGTTTCTTGCGTGAGCATATTCGACAACTTGTTTTGTTGCGGCAATATTTTCTTCATATGAAAGATGTGAAGCATCAATCATTACGCTTGTGAAACCTGCATCAATTGCAGCTTTGCAAGCTTCAAAACTCTTGCCATGGTCAAGGTGAAGTGCAATGTCATTGCTTGACTTTTTGCTTGCTGTTTCAACAATTGCTTTGATGTAGTCATAACCTGCATATTTTCCAGCGCCTTCTGAAACAGAAATGATTACAGGAACATTCTTTTCTGCTGCAACTTCTGCAACGGCTTGAGCAGATTCCATATTGCAGATATTGAATGCAGGAATTGCATAGCCTTTATCAAGCGCATCTTTTAACATTTTTTTTGTATTTACGAGTGCCATATTTCACCATCCTTTATAAAATCTATTATTATTATAAAATTTGCACGAAAATTTGTAAACTAATATCTCATAAAGTTGCATTATTTTTTAGTTTAGAGTAAAATCAAATTGTCAATATTAATAAATAAGGAGATTTTTTATGGCAAATATTAAAGTTGCGATTAACGGATTTGGAAGAATTGGTAGACTTGCATTTAGACAAATGTTTGGTGCAAAGGGTTATGAAATCGTTGCAATTAACGACCTTACAAGTCCAAAGATGCTTGCTCATTTGCTTAAATATGATTCAGCTCAAGGACCATATGCATTAGCAAGCCAAGTTACATCATCAGAAGAAGGCGAAGCAGAAGGCTGGATTTCTGTTGCTGGCAAAAAAATTAGAATCTATGCAGAAAAAGACGCTGCAAACTGCCCTTGGAAAGCTCTTGGTGTAGACGTTGTTTTGGAATGCACAGGCTTCTATACATCAAAAGAAAAATCAATGGCTCACATCAATGCAGGTGCAAAGAAAGTTATCATTTCTGCTCCAGCAGGCAAAGATTTGCCAACAATTGTTTATTCAGTAAATGAAAAAACATTGAAAAAATCTGATCAAATTATCTCAGCTGCAAGCTGCACAACAAACTGCTTGGCTCCAATGGCTAAAGCACTTAATGACAAATTCCCAATTTTGTCAGGTATCATGACAACAGTTCACGCTTACACTGGTGACCAAATGATTCTTGATGGTCCACACAGAAAAGGCGACCTTCGTCGTGCAAGAGCTGCTGCTGTTAACATTGTTCCAAACTCAACAGGTGCTGCAAAAGCAATTGGTCTTGTTATTCCTGAACTTGATGGCAAACTTATTGGTTCTGCTCAAAGAGTTCCAGTTGCAACAGGTTCAACAACAATCTTGGTTGCTGTTGTTAGAGGCAATGATGTTACTCCAGAAGCAATCAATGCTGCAATGAAAGCACAAGCTTCTGAATCATTCGGTTACAACACTGATCCAATCGTTTCTTGTGACGTTATTGGAAGCACCTATGGCTCAATCTTTGATGCTACTCAAACAATGGTTACAAAACTTGCTGATGGCTTGTATCAAGTTCAAGTTGTTGCTTGGTATGACAACGAAAACTCATACACATCACAAATGGTTAGAACAATCAAATATTTTGCTGAACTTTAATAAATGGCAAACAAATAATTAATCTAGGCGAATGCCTAGATTTTTTTGTTGCGTATTAAAAAAATATTGACAAGTAAAATATTATATTGTATTATTGTGTTAGTAAAGTGACACAATGGATATAATTTAGGAGACTTATGAGTTATAAATTTTCTAGTGACAGACCAATATTTTTGCAGATTGCTGAAATTATAAAAGCAGATATTGTTAGCGGTAAGATTGAAGTGGGGCAAAAACTTAAATCGGTCAGGGAATTTTCGGCTGAATTTGGGGCAAACCCAAACACGGTTCAAAAAGCACTTGCCGAACTTGAAAATGACGGGTTGATTTTTACAGACAGAACAAACGGAAAGTTTGTTGCAGAAGATCGCCTCACAATTTTGAAAGGCAAGCAAAATATAATTAATCAAAAAATAAGTGATTTTTTTAAAGAAATGCAAACACTAGGGTTATCAAAAACAGATATTGTTCAAATGGTAGAGATTGAAGGAGCAAAAAAATGAGTGTAATTTTAGAATATAAGAACATTAACAAAAGTTTTGGTGAAAAAAAGGTTTTAAAAAATATAAACCTTAAAATTGAATCAAATAAAATTGTGGGTCTTCTTGGAAAGAATGGAAGTGGAAAATCGACCTTGTTTAAACTTGCAAATGATTTGCTTACGCCAACAACCGGTGAAGTTTTGATTGATGGCAAGAGTGTTTCAGTTGAAAGCAAAAACATTGTTTCATATCTTCCTGAACGTTCATATCTAGAAGCAAACTTAAAAGTGAGTGAAGCAATAAATTTATTTGAAACATTCTATCAAGATTTTGACAAAGAAAAAGCTGAAAAATTGCTAATAGACCTTGAACTTGACAAAAATATGCGTCTTTCAAAAATGAGCAAGGGTATGAAAGAAAAGGTTCAACTGGTTTTGGTTATGAGCAGAAGAGCCAAGATTTATATTTTAGATGAACCACTTGGTGGTGTTGACCCAGCAAGCAGAGATTATATTTTGCAGACAATCTTGAAAAACTTTAACGAAGAAGCAACGCTTTTGATTTCTACTCACATGATTGCAGATATTGAAAAGATTTTAGATGAAGTAATCTTTATTGATGGTGGAGAAATTGTGTTGCAAAGTGATGCTGACGAGCTTCGTGAAAAAGAACATGGCTCAATTGATGAAATCTTTAGGAGGAAATTTTATGTTAAGTAAGCTTTTGAAAAATGACCTTAAAAAAAATACGCGTTTACTTTGGATTTTATTTGCGGCAACCATCGTTTGTGCGTGTCTTGCCAGAACATTTTCAGAACTGGGTGAAAGCATTGCATTTTTTAGAGTGTTTGGAATTTTCTTTTATTCAGTTTATTATTCACTTGCTGCGAATGTGATTATTCAACCATTTTTAAGAAACTTTTTAAATTTTCAAAAATCGCTTTATAGTGATGAATCATATTTGACTCACACGCTTCCTGTTACAAAAAATCAAATAGCAAACTCAAAATTTTTAACAGCACTTATTGAAATGGTTGCAAGCTTTGCAGTTTTGGTGATTTCACTTGTGATTATGTTTGCATCTCCAGACTTTAAAAATGTTTTAACAATGCTCATTTCAACAATTGTTGTGGGTGAATTTTCGCTTGGATTATCAATTACACTTATCGTGTTTTTGATTATTGTTGAATTTTTGATGTATCTTTCAATCATATATTTTTCAATTGTTGTGGCATATAAACAAAAAGAACGCAGAGCATTCAAAGCCTTTTTAATTACAATGGCAATGTCATTTGCTGCATTGATTGCACTTGCAGTTGTGCTGGTGATTGTTTTGGTTGTTAATGATGTTAAACTTTCAGCATCATCACTCGTGCTTTCAAACGCGGCTTTTGTGAGTGTGCTTATTTCAGGCATTGTGATGTATTTGGCGGTTATTGTGTTGTTTTATTTCTTAACCAAAAGAGAACTCAACAAAGGTGTCAATGTTGACTAAAAAAATAAAGAAAAAATAATAAAAAATACACAAAAAAAGAAGAGTAAATTGTTTACTCTTCTTTTTTTGTTGTGTTTGATTATGGACGAAGTCCAAGTCCGCCTTCAAGAGTGACGGTTTCACCGGTCATAAACTTAAAGTCTGGTGATGCAAGTTGAACACATACTCTGCCGATTTCAAGTTCAGAGTCGCCAAAGTGACCAACTGGTGGAGTTTTTACATTTGCTTTGAATGCATCAGGATATTCATTTGCGAATTTTTCAAGTTGGGCAGTCCAAGCAAGTGGACAAACAACGTTTACGTTGATGTTGTCTTTTGCCCATTCAGTTGCAGCAACACGTGTGAGCCCCCTGATGCCTTCTTTTGCTGCGGCATATGCACATTGACCATAGTTTCCAAAAAGCCCTGCACCTGAAGCAAAGTTGATAACGCTGCCTTGTGTTTTTGCAAGGTGTGGATAGCATGCTTTCATGTAATAGAATGATGCATAGAGTCCAGAATACATTGCAAGATTGAATTGGTCGGTTGTGTGGTCGGCAAGTGTGATGCCTGAAGCTGATGCTTGGGCGTTGTTGATTAACACGTCGATTCTGCCAAACTTTTTGATTGTTTCTGCCACAACCATGTTTGCAACCGCTTCATTGTCAGCACCTGCATTGATGTCTGCAACAAGGGTTAACACTTTAACCTTATAAAGCTTTTCAAGTTCTTTTTTTGCGTCTAATAATTTTTGTTCGTTTCTGCCTGTAATCACAAGGTTTGCACCTTCTTTTGCGTAGGCTGTTGCGATTCCGTAACCAATTGAACCACATCTTCCATCTGCAAGAACTGCGCGACCTGCACCTGTAATTATTGCAGTTTTTCCTTTAAGAAATCCCATAAATTTCTCCTTTTTGTTAATTTAAAGCAATGATAGCTTCACAAGTTTAGTATAACAAAATTAACAGAAAAGATGCAAAGTGAAATAAACCATTTTTTAAAAAAATATTGCTAAATTGTAACATTTTTTTATTTGAAAATAAAAATTGTTTTTATTTTCGGTTATTAATCAATTTTTTTTGACTTTTTATAAATAAATATTAATAATAGAAGAGTAATTATTTTTTAACAGGGAGCGTTTTATGCGTAAAAAGCCTATTGAGCAATTAAAAGAAAAAACTGAGTGGTATGCAAACTCCACGCAGTTTGCTTTTGAAAAAACACAATCATCAAAAGATGGTTTAACAAGTGAAGAAGCAAAGGCAAGACTTGAAAAAAATGGAAAAAATGTTTTGCCACAAAAAAAGCCAAAATCTATCTTCTTAATTTTTTTGGAAGAACTTATCAATCCAATTGTTCTCATCTTGCTTGTTGCAATGGCGTTTTCGTTTGTGGTGGGTGAGCTTTTAGATGCGTTTGTTATTCTTGGCATTGTTATGGTTGATGCAGTTATTGGTGCAATTCAATCAAAAAGAGCAGAGCGAATTGCGAGTTCGCTGTCAAACATGATAAAAGTGAAGTCTAAGGTTTTGCGTGACGGGTCAAAACAAGAGGTTGAATCTTGCGATCTTGTTGTTGGCGATATTGTCTTCCTTGAAAGCGGTGACAAAATCTCTGCTGATATGAGAATTGTTGAATGCACAAACTTTACTGTCGATGAAGCGCTTCTCACAGGTGAAAGCATAAATGCCACCAAACAAGTTGAAGAGGTTGCATCGGGTGTTACTTTGGGCGACAGAAAGAGTATGGTTTTTTCTGGAAGTTCAGTAATTACTGGAAGAGCAGTGTGTGTGGTTGTTGAAACAGCAATCAACACTGAAATTGGAAATATTGCCACAAATCTAAACGAAGTTAAAGATGAAAAATCTCCACTTACAATTAGAATTAACAAGTTTTCAAAACAAATCAGCGTTGCAATTGTTGCAATTGCTGTTGTGATTTTTATTGTAATGCTTCTACGAAATAATCCACTTAAAGACATCTTTTTGTGCGTTATTGCACTTGCGGTTTCTGCAATGCCTGAAGGATTGCCACTGGCAGTTACCATGGCGCTCACAATTGCATCAAACAGAATGGGCAAAAATAATGTTGTTGTAAAGCACTTGAATGCTGTTGAAAGTTTGGGTAGTTGCACAGTTATTGCAACAGATAAAACTGGAACAATCACTTTAAATGAACAAACCGCAAAGATTGTAATGCTTCCAGACAATGCTGAATTTGAAATTTCAGGAAGTGGTTATAACGACAACGGAAAACTTGTTTGTAATGATGAAAAGTATAAAAACATTGTTAGTGAAATTGCCTTAATGGGTGAGCTTAACAATGAATCAACGTTCAAAAAGAAAGGAAAAGGTTTTGAGTATTTTGGCGATTCAATGGACATTGCGTTTAGAGCGTTTGCTAAAAAAATGAAAATCAGCACAAATGATTATAACATTGTGCATCAAATTCCTTATGAGTCAGAAAACAAATATTCAGCGGTGTTCTTTAATGACGGCAATAGTGATTATTGCACAATCAAAGGTAGCGTTGAAAAAGTTCTTTCTGTTTCAACCATGATGAAGGTTAACGGAAAAGAGTGTCCGCTAGCAGCAGAAGATATTTTAAAACAAAATGAAGAACTTGCAAAGCGTGGTTATCGTGTTATTGCGCTTGCAATGGGTAAGGTTAGGGCAAAGAAATCGTATAGCGAATTTGATGTTAAAGACCTTGTATTTATTGGTCTTGTTGGGTTTATTGACCCTATTAGACCAGAGTCAAAACAGGCCATTGCAGACTGCCATACAGCTGGTGTGAAAGTTATTATGATAACTGGAGATCACCCGCTTACAGCCTTTAAAATAGCACAAGATATAAACATTGCAGACAATAAAAATCAGGTTGCAACGGGTGTTGATGTTGAATATCAATTCTCGCTTGGTGAAGCTTCATTTGACGAGTTTGTTAAAGGCAAAACTGTCTTTTCAAGAGTTACGCCAACTGACAAACTTCACATTGTTGAATCATTAAAACGCCAAGGCGAATTTGTGGCGGTTACTGGAGACGGTGTGAATGACAGTCCGGCAATCAAGTCTGCACACATTGGCATTGCTATGGGCAGCGGAACCGATGTTTCAAAAGAAACTGCTGACATGATTATTATGGATGACAACTTCAAGTCGATTGTGAAGGGTGTTAAAGAGGGAAGGTGTGCATATTCAAATATTAGAAAAATCACATACTTCTTGCTTTCTTGCTCAATTGCAGAAGTGTTATTCTTCTTGTTAGCAATTGCTTGCGGAACAGCAACACCGCTTTTGGCCATTCAACTACTTTGGCTTAACGTTATCACAGACGGGTTGCAAGACTTGTCATTGTCACTTGAAAAACCAGAAGCAAACATTATGTTTGAAAAACCAAGACCAACAAATGAATCATTGTTTAGCAAGTCAATGGTTGTGCAATGTTTGGTTATGGGCATGACAATTGGCTTGATTGTGTTTGGAACTTGGATTGTGCTTGTTATGGGTCTTAATTTTGAACTAACAGTTGCTAGAAGTTTGGTTATGACACTCATGGTGTTCTTGCAAAACTTGCATGCATTTAACTGCAGAAGTGAAAAGCAATCTATATTTAAGATTTCACTTGGTTCGAATAAATTCTTTGCGATGTCAGTTATTGGATCAATAGGCTTGCAGATATTGTTTATGGAAATTCCAACTCTCAGCAAACTTTTAGACCTTACAACTGTGCCATATTTGACACTATTGTTAATATTGGCAGTTTCATTTATTGTTATTTTGGTTTGCGAATTGTTTAAAATTATACAACGCAAAAACATCAAAAAAGTTGTTGCATAAAACAAGTTTTAAAAAGGTGATTTTAATCACCTTTTTATTTGGTCTTGATATTTGTGCTTTTTTATGCTACAATGATATCATCAAATATATGGGGAGTTTTTATGAAAGAAAACTTTAACGTAGAAGCAGTAAAAAAGATTTGGCAGGACAGATTAAATTCACTTCAACCAATTGTTGAAAAAGAAATTGTAATCAAAAATGGTCTTAAATTCGAGCCATGTGTTTCAGATGAATGCCCTGACAAATATGTTGAAGTGGCATCAAGGCTTGTTGCTATTCAAACTGCCAAGGGTGAAATTAGAAGAGAAGATATTTCATCAAGTGACCAAGACAAAATCAAGTATTATGCAAAAAAGAACGGTGTATCTTTCGAAAATGCAATTGATGAACTGGTTCATGATGCTTATTATGTAAACTATGACGTTCTTGAAGCTAGACATGTTGTTAGCGTGTTAACGGAGTTTGATGGGTTTTATGCCGAGCTTTCGTCTCCAACAGAATTTCCAATGAATCTTATGGGTGCGGAAAATAGAAAGTGGCTGATGAGAAACAATAACGGAGTGCCTGTTGAAGAGAGAATGACATGGCTTCTTGAAGTTTATCGTCCAGAGCTTTCCGAGGTTAAAATTGTTAATCATGACTATGACATGCTTCCTAGATCTAGACAGCAATTGTCTGCAGAGGAAATTGAAAACATAAAAGCAACCCTTGCTTCATTTGCAGATGAAAATAAAAATATTGACAAAATTTTTCACGAAAAGAATGAAAAATATTTCATGGCTCTTTGTGCAAGGCTTAAAGAAACAGGTTCTTCATTTGCAGAATTTGTAACAAAACACACAGATTTAAGATATACTCATTGCTACAGAGCTGATATTGTGCCTGCAGTTAAGCAAATGGTTGAAGCTTATAGACTTTATAGAAACACAACACAAGGTATCACAACTCAAGACAAATATCTTAGAAGTAAGATTGAAGCAGCTCAAAACGTAACAGGTATTCACACGACAAAAGAATTGTTTGATTATTTGCATATTGAAAATGACAACCCATCACATGAAGCAAGAACAATGTCAAAAGCCGACCTTGCAAGAAAAGAGATTGTGGTTGTTTCATCACTTTCAGCGCTTTATCCAGACAAAAATATTGATGACAATTTTGCAACAAAACATGAAAAGCTTTATGACGATGTGCAGCTTTTAACTGAAAGATTTGGCTATGGTTCAATTAATGAATTTTTAGCAAAACATGGCTTTACAAGAGCAAATGCTTATGCAAAAGCTGACAGAATTATTTATTTAAGCGAAAGAGACTTGTTGTATTATAGATTTGCCACAGCATATGATTCTCAAGAAGAGATTATGGAAAGATTTAAAGAATGTGGTGTTGCGGAAGTTGACCCTTATGAAAACTTAAAAATATATCGCAGACTTGGTTTAAACAAACAAGACTCAACTCAAGTGAATAAAACAGGAACTTCTCCAAAGAGTAAACAATAAACAAAAAGCAGATGTCAAATCTGCTTTTTTTATTGAAAAAAGCCCAATTTATGCGAAGAAAAAAAACAAAATAAATTTACATTTAAACTTTATTGTGTTATAGTTATATTGAATTATAGTAAGGATTTGGTGAAATTATGAGACAATGTCCAAGATGTGCATCTGAAATAAACGTGAATGACAAAGTGTGTCCAAGATGCGGTATCCCTGTAGATAAAATGAATTTTGAAGAAGAAGTTGAGCAAGACGAACCAAAGGTGGTTTATTCTTCTGCTGAAAAAAGAGAAAAAAAGAGGCTTAAAAAAGAAGCTAAAAAAGCTGAAAAGAAAGCAAAAAGACTTGCTCGTGAAAAGAGTGACACAGACTTTAGCAAATTTGCAACAAATGCAAACAAAGAAGATGATGAACCAATAAGAAGGTTTGGCAGAAAAAAGAAAAAGAACAACCTCAATTTTGATATTGATGAAAATGGTGAATTTAACATTGACACAACCGACGTAGAAATTGTTGGTGAAGAAACTGGAAAACTCATTGAAGAGCGTTTTAAACAATCTTATTCTGTTAAGAAGGCACGTGGTGATTATCGTCCAGAAAGAATTAAGTGGTGGGAAATTTATAAAATTGCCGACCGTGCATTTGCAAGAAGAAAAATAAAAAAAGAAGTTTCAAAAGCGGCAAAAGTTAAACCAGACTTTGTCAGCAAAGCAAAACTTTTGACACTTGCAATATTCTTTGGTTGGTTTGGTGCCCACAACTTTTATGTTAAAAACAAAAAGAAAGGTTGGACCTCTCTTATCTCTCTTGCGGTGTGCATGACAATTTTCTTGCTTGCTCCAAAGGTTGCATTCTTTGCAGGCATCAAGCTTTCAATTGGTGGCTGTTCTGGCTTTATTATTTTCTATATTTGGTGGGGCGATATTATCAATATCATGTTCAACACATTCAAATATAGAATTCAAAAAGATGAATTTATTGAACACATGAATGTTGAAACACGTGCCAAACTGGGTGAAAAGTATATTGATATGGACTTATATAGAAGCCCATGGTGGAATAGACTTAGAGTTTGGTGGAAAAAGAAAAAGAGAAATTATGCTGAATGGAAGAATGAACGTCGCCAAGCAGCTATTGAACGTGAAAAACGCAAAATTGCAAAAGCTGAAGAACAAGCAAAAATTGATGCTGAAATTGCAGCTTTTGAAGAAAAAGAAAATGCTGAAATTAAAAAGAGCAAGGCTGACAAAATTAAAGAACAGCTTGAAAAAGACAATGTGTTAGATGACATCAAATCTTTTGAAGGTGATGTGGTTGATGAAAAACCGGCAAAAAAGACAAAGACACCACCTAAGAAAGCAAAGATTAGTGTAAAAACAAAAAATACACAAAAAAACAATAAAAAATCAGGTAAAAAATAATCAAGGAGAAACCGATGACTGAAGAACTTCAAAATCAAACAAAGACAGTTGTTGTTGGCATGAGTGGTGGCGTTGATTCTTCAGTTGCGGCACTTTTGCTTGTAAGGGCAGGGTATAATGTTGTTGGTTTGCACATGAAAAGTGCAAACGACATTGAAGCAGAGAGTGATGAGGCAAATGTTAGACGTCTTTGTGACTCTTTAAAAATTAAATGTGAAGTGGTTAATTACAAAAGCCAAATGCAAATTGTTAAAGATTATTTCATAAAAGAATACCTTGCTGGCAGAACACCTAATCCTTGTGTGATTTGCAACAAAGAAGTGAAGTTTAAGCCATTTGTTGAATATGCAGAAAAACTAGGTGCAGATTTTTTTGCAACTGGTCATTATGCAAGAATAAAACATGAAGACGGAAAGCATGTGCTTTATACTGCAGTCGACAGTGGCAAAGACCAAACCTATTTTTTAAGTGAGCTTTCTCAATCTCAAATCGAAAAGGCAATTTTTCCACTAGGTGAACTTACAAAACCAGAAGTGAGAAAAATCGCAGAAGACGCAGGGCTCGTTTCTGCAAATAAAAAAGATAGTTATGACGTGTGCTTTGTGGGTAATCAAAAGTTTAAAGACTTTATGAATGAACATTATCCAGAAAAAAGCGGAGATATTGTTGATATTGCAACAAAAAAGATTGTTGGCAAACATACCGGCATTTCAAAATACACCCTTGGTCAACGCAAAGGTCTTGGCGTGGGTGGTGGGCATGGCTCATCAGGTGAATGTTGGTTTGTGGTTGACAAAGATATAAAAACAAACACTTTGTTTGTTGCACAGGGTGCAGATGATGCACTTTATTCTAAAGCGTTAAAAACAAACAGGTTTAATTGGCTAGCTGAAAAGCCAGCCGAAAACAAATTTGAATGTTATGCAAAATTTAGATACCGTCAAACAATGCAAAAAGTTGATGTTGAAGCAAATGATGACGGTTCAGTGTTAATCACATTCGCTGAAAGACAGCGTGCAATAACTCCAGGACAATATGCTGTTTTGTATATGCCTATTGAAAATGGTGTGTTTGCATGTCTTGGTGGCGGACAAATTGACACAGTGATTAAAAATATTTAATGGAGAAGATTATGAAACAGGTGGTTTTGACAGGCATCAAACCTACGGGGACTCCTCATATAGGAAATTATTTTGGTGCTATAAAACAAGCTATTGAGATGAGTAAGAATGATGAGTATGACAATTATTATTTTATTGCAGACTATCATGCTCTCAATCAATTAAAAACAAAAGAAGAACTTAATCAATATTATAGAGAGTTAGCGTGCACATGGCTTGCTTGTGGGCTGGATCCAGAAAAAGTGATGTTTTATCGTCAAAGCAGGGTGCCAGAAACAACAGAACTTTGTTGGATTTTAATGAATGTTACTCCAAAAGGATTGATGGATAGAGCGCATGCCTATAAAGCGTGCGTGCAAGCGAATGCAGAAGCTGGAAAAGATGTTGATGACGGCATCAATATGGGGCTTTATAATTATCCTATTTTGATGGCTGCTGATATTTTGCTTTTTAACTCAAAATTTGTTCCTGTTGGCGCAGATCAAAAGCAACATGTTGAAATGGCTAGAGATATTGCTAAATATTTCAATAAAAAATATGGTTATACATTAGTGATTCCACAAGAACGTATTCAAGAAAAAACAGCAACTCTTATTGGACTTGATGGAAGAAAGATGAGTAAGAGTTATGGAAACCAAGTTCCACTTTTCTGTGATGAAAAGAAACTTCAAAAACTTATTGCAAGCATCAAGACAGATAGTTCGCTTCCAACAGAACCAAAGTCAACCGACTGCACAGTGTTTGAATATTTCAAAGTGTTTGCGACTGCAGAAAAGCTTGCTGAAATGGAAAAACGTTTTGCTGAAGGTATTTCATGGGCTGATGCTAAAAAAGAATTGTTTGAAACAATCAATTCATATTTAAAGCCAATGCGTGACAAATATGATTATTATATGGCACACTTTGATGAAGTGGAAGCAATGCTTGAAAAGGGTGAAGCAAAAGTTAAAGTGATTGCACAAGAAACAATTGAACGTGTTAAAAAAGCAGTCGGCATTATTTAATAATGTGTTATAAAATACATTATATATTATATAGTTATATAGAGCAGTTCTGAAATGGGCTGCTTTTTTTGTGCAAAAAAGTAGTGTTTTTTAAGGTTTGAAAAATTGTTTAAAGTTTTTTGAAAATTTTGAAAAAAACTATTGACATAATGTGACAAATGTTGTATCTTCTAATGGTCGTCGTTAAAATATCTATTTTAATGACCGGCCTTAATATCTTTTAAGTTAAGTCAAAAAGTTTTTTAAATTTTTTTAAAAAAGGTGTTGACAAAAAAATTTAAATTTGATATTATGTAATCGTTCCGCACGGAACAGACGCAAATTGACAAATTAATATATTGAAATGTACAAGGTTTTTTAAATTGAATTTAAACGATTCTTGTTAATTTCTTGAGAAATTATTACATACTAAAATACAAACTTTAATAGTCAGTATTAATGTCTATAGAGTTAAGAATTTAAAACTTAAGAGTTTGATTCTGGCTCAGGACGAACGCTGGCGGTATGCTTAAGACATGCAAGTCGAGCGGAATTAAGAAAGCTTGCTTTCTTAATTTAGCGGCGGACGGGTGAGTAACGCGTGAGCAACCTGCCTATATCTGGGGAACAACAGTTGGAAACGACTGCTAATACCGCATAAGACCACAGTGGGGC
>JAZOTD010000029.1:0-47254 GCA_045657465.1 Clostridia bacterium
TATTAAAGGACCTGGCGCTAAACTTGAAACTTCTGCAACATTGTTCTCTAACGGAGAATTTGCTGCCCTTTCAGGCAACGGAAATGAAGGCAACGAAGTAGAAAGCATTTCAATCACTGGCGGAAGCATCACTCACACTAGTTACCTTGCAATCTATGTTCCACAAACTGGCTCACTTAACATTTCTGGTGGTGAAATCACTGGAACAACTGCTCTTTATGTAAAGAGTGGCAACCTTAACATTTCTGGTGGTTCTCTTGTTGCAACTGGTGACTATGAAGGCTATGTATATGACGGTGACGGAACTAGTTTTGTTGGTGACGCACTCATTATTGACGCTTGTGGTTATCCAGGTGGAAACCCTGTTGTAACAATCACTGGCGGAACCTTCACAGCTCAAGACTCTGATGGTCACGGCATTGGTTATTATACATACGGTGAAAACACTGCAACAATTACTGCTAATGGCTACGACATTTACACAGAAAACAATTAATTAAACAAAAAATAAAAAGAGAGTAAATTTACTCTCTTTTTTCTTTGCCTAAAATTATTTAAGTTCATTAAAAGTGTCTATTTCATCTAATTCGTCAACTTCTTTATCAATCTCTTCAATTTCATCAGTTTCTTCTTCATCAAGAATATCATTCACTTCATCAAATTCTAAATCGTCAATTTCTTCATGTTTAACTGTTTTGTTTTTGATTACAACTTCTGCATGTTCAAGTGAATCTGTGTTAGTCATATCAACTTCAATTTCAACATATGGTTCATTATCTTCTGTTTCACCTTTTTTCTTCTTGATGTAAATCAGCCATTTTACAAAACCATAAATGGTGTTAATCATCATTGCAATAACTGTTATGAGCATAATATAATGTCCAGAAACAATCCAAAGCACCGCATCAAAAACTAAATAAGCGAACCATGCATACCACTGCTCATTATATCTAAGCAACAACAACACACCATTGGCCATTCCAAGTGCACTAACAAAGGCATCTAAATATGTATCTTCACATTCAGGAATAAGGCTCAACACGTACCCAACAACAGCACTAAAAGCGGCAATTCCAACAATAATCAAAATATCTTGCCACCAATTCAATCTCTTAACTTTTGTGATGTTGTCGTCAACTTCATCCTTGTTTTTCTTCCATCTAAAGAAACTAACAATATCAATAGGCACCCAGAACAAAAGACTCACAAGTGCAGAACTATAATAACCAAGCGAAAAATAGATTGCCATTTCTGTGATTTCAATAAACACTATTGACACAATAAAGTTATATTTGTTCTGTTTCGAAATCATTAACTCGCAAACTGGATTTGCAACAATTGAAATTATCGAACAAACAACAATAAATGTAGTTGTGTCATCTTCTAAAACCAAGTCAGGAAACAACGCCATAAACACAGTTAAAAGCACAACAACAGAACCTAACCAAATAAGTTCAAACAAATTGAATGATTTAAAAAAATTAACAATTTTCTCTTTTCTACTCATAAAAACCTCACATACAAATAATAACAATAAACCCCATTTTTATCAAATATATTTGCACTCAAATAACAATATTTTTTATTTTGCAAAATTCATAAAATAAACTATAAAAAAATAAGGGCATACACCCTTATTTTTAATTTGATAAAAGCTGTTTTAACGATAAGAAACAGAAACAACATAATCATCAACATACAAAAACTTATGTTTTTCAACCCTGTTTTCGTTTTTATCATAGTTGGTAAAACCAGTACCTTTTAACTTTAAATATGATTCCAATTTGGCCCACTGTTTTGTAAATTCTAAATCAACATCATTGCTTTGAACGATTTTGTTTTTTATTTTTTCATTAAAAATATAATCGGCTATTTTTGATTTGAACGGTGTAATTTTTTGAATATCCACTCCAATTTCATCGTTAGAAATCGCACACACAACGAAACTTCCTGAATGGCTTACGTTAAACTTTGCATCACAGTCTTTCAAAAATGGTTTGCCGTTTTTGTTAAAATCAACAACCTGTTTGTCAAATGCAATATTGAAATGTCTATAAATCAAAAATTTCCTTAAAACATTTGCAACCACCATTGCACAAATATTTCTATTTAATTTATTTTTATCAACTCTTTGCTTAATATAATTATCAGCAAATTGAGATAAAAATAAACATTCTTGACCTGTTAGTTTTTCAATATTCACAACATAAATCGCAGGCAGTTTGTTTTTAATCGAAATCATAAAAAGCTCCGGTGTTAAATGGTGAATATATCATCAAAACGACATCTGGTATTGTTTTTTCAATATATTTTTTTAAACTCTTTTTATAATAACGTAAATCAATAATATCTAAATATTCAACCCCTGATGCAAGATGTGCATTAATAACATTTGCCTTTGAATCTTTTAAAACCAACAATCTTTTTCCATTGTTGCAATTCAAGTTCTTAACTGAAATAATTGGTTTGTCACCTCTTAAATATGTTGCATAACAACTAACATAATAAGGATTGTTCTTCAAATAATCTTCATAAAGAATAGATTTGAAATACTCCCCTTCAGCGATTTCATCACCATAATCAACTTTAAAGCTTGTGCCATATTTTGGAATAAGTAGGTCAAAATCTTCTGGAAAAACATAGCCTATTCCAGTTTTCTTTCCACCAGACCCTAAAAATGTGTTTTTATATGTTTTAACTTTATAGTTTGATTCGTTAAACAAACTTGAATTAATCCCCAAAGCATATTCATTGTTTAAGTGTTCACTAATCTCTTGTGCAAGCAAAACACCTGCATAGTCATTCCAATGGTGGTCGGTTTTATAAAAATAGTCATAATAGTCTCCGCTGCCACCATTCAATGTTTTAAATGTTTCTACATATTCAATATTGTTTTTCTTCAAAACAGAAATTAGTTCATTTGTAACTTGTTCACAATAATTTGTTTCAACCCCAAATGGCAATTGATTCAACCTCTCATCTCCAGCCTCTGCAGTTATAACATAAGAAAATTCCACACCTAAATCACTTAAATATTGATCAAATTCTTTAAGTTCATCTTCATAAACTGAAACATCAACATATTTTTTTTTGTATGCCAAATAACCATTTTTTAACTTATATACCGAATTTTCAGAGTTGTAAACAAAATCTTTCATCATGATTGTGTTGCTAACTCCAAACATTGTATAAAATAAAGCATTAAATGGGTGATCTTTGCCAATTGCCCTGTCAAAATTTTTTATAACCATTGACATAACCAAAGTCGCCAAACTGCAACAACACATAAAAACAGCTGCTATAATACAAACAATCTTTTTACTTTTACTTTTCATATTTGTCATTCCTTGTTAAAATTGCTGATACATAAACGAAGTAACTCCGCCACGTTGCATAAATGAAATAGATAAAATCAAAACAACCATAGCAAACACTGCAACGGTAACACTTGCAGCGGTTTTCAATTTTTCATTGTTTGAATTTTGTATTTTTGTGTTTATCATTCTAAATAATGGGAAGCTCGCAATTGTTGCAATAACAAGCACAACTGCAAATTCTTTTAATAAGAACACAAAATCTAGATTGGCAAACAAATTTCCATGTAAGCCAAACATGGCGCCATAATAAGAACCCGCAGCAGCCAATGTGTCAACTTTCGTCAATGTCTTAACCATTAATGCAATAAAAAACGTATACATCCAGCCTATTGTTTTGTCGAGTTTTTTGTTTTTCATCGGCTTTTTATAAAGTTCAATCAATGACACTCCTCCATTAATCAAACCCCAAATTAAATAATTCACAGATTTTCCATGCCAAACACTAGAACACAACCAAATGATTGACAAGGTAAACAAATTAACAACAAACTTTCCTGCTGCCTTGCTATATTTTTTTGCAGCCATTTTTTTCCTAATTTTAATCGCAGGTCCCAAAGTTAAAGGATAATAAATATAATCTCTAAACCAATCCCCCAACGTCATGTGCCAACGTTGCCAATATTCAGTAACAGAGGTTGACGCATATGGATAGTTAAAGTTTTCTGGAATGTCAAAACCTAACATTTTAGCCATACCAATCGCCATGTCTGAATATCCAGAAAAGTCGAAATAAAGTTGCAACATATAAGCAAATGCACCAATCCAAGCAGTTGCAACAGGCAATGTTGCATAATTCGCACCAAATGCGGCATCAACTAAATAAGTTAGTCCACCAGCTAATAAAATCTTCTTTCCTAAACCAAAAATAAATCTCCAAACACCATCATAAAATTGGTCAGATGTTGTTTTTCTTTCATATAAATATTTTTCAAATTGATTATATTGAGAAATAGGTCCTTGTGTGATTTTGAAAAACACTGACAAATAAAGTGCCGTGTGCAGCAGGTTTTCATTGTCCTTAATTTTTCCTCTATAAACATCAACAACAAAAGATATTGATGAAAAGCAGAAGAATGACAAACCTAATGGCAGGGCAAGATTTAATGATGGCAATTCATATTTAAAGATATATCCAACGCCAGTCAATAAAATCTCTAAATATTTATACACAAACAATGCACCCACGTTCATAATAACTGCAAGTGCAACAGCCCACTTACCCTTCTTTGTGTTTCTGTTGCCATGAGCCATCATTCCCAAAAGCCAGGTTGCAATTGTCATAGCAATAATCAGCAAAATTCTCACAGGTTCGCCATAAGCATAAAAAACAAGCGAAATCAAAAGTAAATATATATTTCGCCACAACAATGTTTTTTTTGCAGGTATTGCATAATATATTGCAATAGATAGCGGTAAAAATAAAAATATAAACGTCGATGATGTTATATTCATTAGTGTCTCCAATAATTATTTAACAATAATCTATTTATTCATCATTTGATTATAAATTTCTTTCAATTTTGTTCTGTGAATCTTACCATTTTGATTAAGTGGCAAGTCTTCAAAAAAGATATATTTTGAAGGAACCATATATGATGGCAAGTTGTTTTTTAAATGCTCAATAAGTTCTTTTTGAAGTTCAGCGCCAGCTGAATAAAACAAAACGATCTTATTTTTCGATTCATCAAAAATCGAACAAGCAGACTTCACGCCTTCAAGTTTCATGGCCATAATATCAATATCACATAGTTCAATTCGATAACCACTGAGTTTAATCTGACAATCTTTTCTGCAAACATAAACAATATTTCCATTTTTATCATATCTTGCCAAATCGCCTGTTCTATACATCCTTTCATAATAAAACCCGTTTAATGGGTTTTGACAAAACTTGTCGCATTGACAAGAGTTTTTATAATATCCCAAAGCAAGAGTGTTTCCAATTAAACAAATCTCACCTAAACTTTCTGTGTCTGTTTGTTTAACCGGCTTGTCTTCATCGTCTAACAAAAACACATCAACATTTGCAAATGGTTTGCCTATAGGCACTCTGTCTTCTTGAATTTCTTCTTTGATAATGTGATATAAGCAGTTGCCAGCATTTTCTGTGGAGCCATACAAGTTCACAAAGTCTGCCCATGGCAATGCCTTCACCCAAATATTAAGCTGTTTAACATTCATTGGTTCACCAACAAACAAAACTCTTTTGATGTTTTTGAGTGGATATTTTGAAAACACATTAAACATGCTCAACATCGACAATGCAGACGGAACCCAACAAATTGATGTAATGCCATTATTTTCAACATATTCAGCCAATTTTCCTGGTTGAGAAAAATAAGCCTTTCTAATAATATTGGTTGTGCAACCAACTTTTAATGTTGTGAACAAGTCTTTAGTTGACGCATCAAAATAAAATGGTATTTGATTGCCTTGAATATCTTCTGGCGAAAACTTAAAATTTTCAACATATTCATCAATAAATGAAATTAATGACAAGTGGTTTTTAACAACCAACTTAGGCACCCCTGTTGAACCCGATGTAAAAATTCCATAAAGTGGATCGATGTCTATAACATTTCTTCTTTTAATTACCGCAACAGCACTATTTTTAATCTCGTTATAATCAACAACTTTGTTGCCTTTCAAATTAAAAGTTCTGTCAGAACAGTTTATAATCATCAAAGGCTCTGCCAATTCAAGCATTGCACAAATTCTGTCTTCTGGCAAAGTTGCATCGATTGGAACATAAAAATTACCCGAATATACAACCCCCAAAAAGGCTGGTATGCTTCGGATATTTCTTTCTGTTAAAACAGCAACTGGTTTTTTTGTGTAGTTAGAAAAACGCTCAATGATATATGAGCCTGTCATTTCCACTTCTTTTTTTAATTCATTAAATGTTATGGCCCCGCCTTCGCTGTCTCTATAAGCCACTTTGTTTGCATATCTTGATGCGGTCTCGTCTAAATAAGTTAATATATTTTTTACCATTATTGATTTTCCTGTAATTTTTTAACCAATGCAACAATTGTGTCCACTGAATTAAAGTTTTCATTCACAAGTGCTTCAAATGGAATTTGAACATCAAAATTAATTGCAACTTCAGTAACAATATTCACAACATTGATAGAATCAATAAGTCCATCATCAGCCATACTTGTTGCGTTTTCAACATCAACGTCTGGCAATAATTCTTTTAAAATTTCAATAATTTCTTCTCTCATGTAACCCTCCAGCCCAAAAGGCTCTTTTCAATATTTGTCATTGTTTATAAATTTCATTTTAAACAACTAAAGTATACCCCCCCCCCCGACCACATTGTCAATTGAATATAAGATTAATTACTTTTATTAGCGATTTAAAATAAAGCATATCTTAACATCTCAGTATTTAAAAAGTTTTCTTGCCAAAACTAAAATTTTGTGTTATCATTTTTTAGGAAAATTTAAGGAGTGTTATGTTTAAATTTGTTAGTTTAAAATCTTGTTTAATCATCTTTGTTAGCAGTGTTTTTATGGCTTTTGGCATCTTCAACGTTCACTCTATTTCAGGAGTCACTGAAGGCGGTGTTTTGGGCGCAACATTGCTGCTTTATAATTGGTTTTCAATCACCCCTGCAATCACAACAATTATCTTGAATGTCATTTGCTATTTTGTTGGCTGGAAGGTTCTCGGCAAAGAATTTTTGTTTTATTCAGCCATTGGCACGGTTTGTTATTCTGCAGCCTATGCCCTTTTTGAATTTATCGGTCCAGTGTTTCCAGAAATCGCAAACTATCCAATCGTTGCATCATTGATAGGAGCCATCTTTGTCGGTATTGGTTCAGGATTTTGTATTAAAGAAAACTGTGCGTTGAGTGGCGACGACTCACTTGCAATGGCACTCTCACACAAAACCAAAATCAAAATCCAATGGATATATCTAATCAGTGACCTAACCATTTTGCTCTTATCATTAACCTACATTCCATTTTCAAAAATCATATACTCGCTTTTAACAGTGGTTGTCTCTGGTCAAATCATAGGTTTTATTGAAAATACAAAAAAGAAAAAGTTCAAACAAACCCAAGAAACAACTATTCAATACTAGTTTCTTTATTATTAACAACCAAAAAAGGAATCGAGATAATCCCGATTCCTTTTTTATGTCATCTAAAAATAATTTTTATTTTTCATAACTAGCCAAAATCTTATCTATCAACTTACAAAATTTCTTATAGCGATACAATTTTGTGTTTTCATAAACCTTACGTAGGCACTCATTTCTAAACAAACCATACCAATCTTTTTCATACTTTTTCCAAGAAGGAAGCATCATTTCCATATGGTTTAAAAACAACACAAGAAATCTATATTGCTTTTCAGTTAAGTTGTCTGGATTTGGCACATTTTTTACATCTTTTCCATTATTGTTAGACAATATTCCCTGCAAGTCTTTATCGTCCATATAATACAACCACAATTCTCTATGAGATAAAACAGCATCTCTATCTCTCTGGATTTTTAATTTATACAAGATTGCAAACACCACAGCAGAAATAGCAATAACAACCAAAACTAAAAGAACTAATAACAAAATTTCAAATAAATTCATAATGTATCTCCTTAAAATTATTGTATCACACTAGCAATATATAAGCAACCATCTAAAATTGATTAGTTGCGCCTGTTTAATGAAAAACACTATTGTATTATAGGCAAACATAATCAACACTTAAGGTGTCGATGCAAAAACCACCTAGTACCCCTGACAAATAATTTCCTGTATCCAAATGAATTTTATAATAATCTTTTAATGACTTTCCAATAGTTTTATCTTTTTTATAAATTAAAATTTTAGGTTCGCCACACACATAACTTGTTGGAGTATGTCCAAAAAACACACACTTTCCAATATCTATCAAAAAATCTGTGTTTTTAAATCTTCTATTATAAACCAACTCTTCTATAGGTGTCTCACTCAATGCTTTTAAACGCCCTTTTATATCAAATGAAACACCAGAATGAACCATGATAAATTCCTCTTCTTCTACATAAAATGGAAGATTCAAAATTGTTTCTATATCTTCAAATGAAATGGGTTTTTCAATTTGCAAATAATCTTGAACTTTTTTTAGTATTGTTTCATCATCCAAATTATCACTTATCAATATTTTGACATATTTTGAAAAATCATATTCATGATTTCCTGCGATTACTACACAGTTATTTTTCAATTTATGAAATAATAAATCAATCAATTTAACAATATCTTTTCCTTTGTCAAGAACATCGCCTAAAACATAAAGTATATCGTTAGAATTAAAATTTACTTTTTTTAAATATTTTACAAGTAAATCACAATTTCCATGAATATCTGAAACAACATATCTCATACATACTCCTTTGCAATATACATTTACATATTAAACCTTTTGATGATAATTTACAACAAAAAAGAGAACCGTGTTCGGTTCTCTTTTTGATTAACCAAGCTCGCCATATGAAAACAAAAAATGATTTTTTTTTACTTGGTGCATTTTTTTCAATGCTTTTTTGTTTTTACTGTGGTATAATTTTTTTCATAAGGAGCCCAATATGAAAAAATATTTTTCAGTTATCGCATCACTTGCTTTGGTGTTCACATTATTCTTTTCATTTGCAAATATAAAGACAAAAAATACATACGCTGCATCACCAGCAATCATTCACAGTGGAACACTTCCAGACACAAACATAAATTACCGTTTAGATGAAAATGGTTTGTTAACTATAAGTGGAACCGGCGTTATACCAAATGACTATGATGGAACCGAATTGGAATGGGCTCAATGGAAAAATGATATAACTTCCATTGTGATTGAAAATGGAATAACAGGCGTTGGATACTCGTCTTTTTTTGCTTACACAAACTTAACAAAAATCACTCTTGCAAATTCTGTTCAGAGCATTGATCAATCCGCATTCGCTAATTGCACAAGTTTAACAGAAATAAATTTTCCAAGCACAATGAATGTAATTAGAGGTGGTGCATTTTCTAATTGCACAAGTTTAGAAAGTATACAATTGCCAAATGGAATAACAACATTAGGCAGTGCATTATTTAAAGATTGCACTAACTTAACAAATTTAACTATCCCAAACACCGTTGAAGAATTTAGTAGTAATGTATTTTTTGGTTGCACATCATTAAAAAGTCTCACTCTTCCAAAAAATATCACAACAATCGATAAAGATTACACTTTTAATGGCTCACATTTTGAAAGGATTTACCTTCCATGTGACTCAACTTTTAATTTTTATCTTAGTGATTATGCAGTAAGCTATGTTGATGGAACAACCTATCTTTCTGACACCCGTGTTGAATTACTTGAATCTCATAACTTTGGAAACTGGCAAAATATTGGTGGCAACAAAAAACAAAGAGTGTGCTCTTGTGGCCACACTGAAACAGCCAATATAACTGATGATGATAACAATTTAAACACATTTCCTAATAAAAACACCAACAACTCTAAATCAAACAATAACTATGTAAAAATTGGCATTGCAGTTGGAACTTCTTTCGGGGCAGTTACAGCCATCACCATTGGAGCAATTTGTTTTTCAAAACGAAAAAGAAAATCTTATTAATTAATATTTTTAAATAAATCAACAAAAAAGAGAACCGAAATTCGGTTCTCTTTTTGATTGGTTGAGCCTGTCTAATAAAAAAGCACTACCATAAATTATTAGGCGAAATTATAATATTGAATTTTTATTTTTGATCAAATAACTTATATAACCTTTATTTCCTATCAAACAACTTTCACATTATCAATTAAATTTTCAAAATCTCTTAGATTATAAATTAGATATTTTTATTTTCCTTTTTTCCTAATTTATCAAGACCAAAGAACATATATCCAATTGATACAAAAGCAACAAATAAAATCATAACCCACTTAATCACACCCCAAAAACCAAGTGTTTCTAGATTTATAAAGAAATATGGATAAATAAGAGGTGTTGTTGATCCTGGGATTAATATAGATGTGTTAAAATTCAATATTGCTGCCTGAATAAAAATAAAAATAACATAAGCTAGAGGTAATCCTATAGAAACAAGAGGATAATACCACTTGCATTTTTTACGTTCATAGAATAAGAACCAGTCTAATATATACATGATAGGTAGGATAACATGAAAAACCAAACTTCCTACACGCCAATTAAGTTGTGGATCTCTTCCTTCAGCCCCAGCAAGTAAGATGTTAAATACAAGAAATGTTAATAAAATTCCAAGCATTCCAATGAATTTAAAGATAGGGGTTGTTGATACATAACTATCTTCCTTTTTCTTTACAGTTTGAATTAATTCTGCCAACATAACACCAATACAAAGAAAATTACTAATGTTTGTAAAATGAACATAGAAATCCCAACGGATCATTTTGATATTGTCAAAAATCCCCAAGCAAGCAATACACCCAACAAGTCCGAGTGTGCAGTAAATTGTTTGGAAAATTAATTGAGTTGTTCTATTTTTTATCATAAATTTTCTCCTTTTTCTATTTTTTTGATTAAGATTCTTTTATCATCTTCAATAAAAGCAAATTTTATTATAAAATATCTTTTTAATCTTTAATATTAATAGAAATCTCTAAAATTTTAATCTAATTATATTATATAACTGAAAAATTAATTTTGTAAAGGCAAAAAGCTTCAAATAAAAATAAGTTTATAATATCATATAAACTTCAAGTAAAACAAAAAAGAGAACCGTGTTCGGTTCTCTTTTTGATTGGTTGCGGGGGGAGGACTCGAACCTCCGACCTTTGGGTTATGAGCCCAACGAGCTGCCAACTGCTCTACCCCGCGATATGGGTTTTGTCGTTTACAACACAATTATATTACACTACAAAAAAAAATATGTCAATAGCTTGGCACATTTTTTTGTATTTTTTTATATTTAATTGTTATTTTTTAATCTTTAAAAATGAACAAGGTTTCTCCGTCTTTAATCATTCCAAATTCGTTTCTAATTTTTTCTTCAAGATATTCTTCAGACTGAACTTCATCAATGTCGCTTGAAAGTTTTGCTTGTTCTTCTTTCAAACTTGCAATCATCGCATCATATCTGGCATTTTCTTTTCTTGTTTTGCCATATGACACAAATGAAACGACCGCAACCACAACAAGCACAACCAAACACAACATGCATGAAACAATTATTCTCTCAAACTTTTTCGTTTGTTTGTAGTTTTCCATCTCGATTTCCTTTAGTTTTTCTAATATTGAACTTATTATATAATAACTTTGCAAATTTTGTAAAGAAAAAATTGATACTAATTTTAACTAAAAACATACCAAAAACCATTAAAAGCAGTCCAAACCAGCAAAATCTATAGTCATAAAGCGATATGCAGAACCTTGAATACAACAACCCCGCAAACAAATAAAAGCAGAATGTCACGAGATTATAAACATAAACATTTCTCTTTGAAACCCAAACCACAAACTTGATTGCGATATAAACACACCCTAAAAACAAGCCCAGCCACAAAAATCTCAGCCCCACAAAAATTAAATGATTATTGAAAAACATTATTTAAAAACCCTTTTAAGTAGTGACTTTTTTTGAAGTTTGTTCTTGAAAACAACCCCAAAAATAACTCCACTAACAGACAATAGTTTTTCTTCTGGCAACAACTTTGTAATAGTCATTTTGTCGCCAGTCACACATGCAACAGCTCCATCAAGTTTTAAATAAACTTCTTTATCTGAACTGCTTAAAACTTCAAGCACTCCTGAAATTTCAACCTTTTCACGATTGAAAATATTCACATTTTGACTGATTTGATTTTTATTTTCCATAAAACACTCCCTAACACAATATATTTAACCCAGGAAGATTTTATGCAAAAGAAAAACCCATAACACTTATGGGTTTAATTCCAAAATATTAATTGTGCGGTCTATCAATTGTTTCAGCATTGTGTTTCTAACCGCTGATGACTTGTTGTTTATCATATAAAACACGTTTGAAGATTTGCCGATAAGCACAACCATGCGCTTTGCACGAGTAACCGCCGTGTAGAGCAGATTTTTATTCATCAAAAGTGGACTTCCGCCCATGATTGGAATGATAACCGCAGGAAATTCACTGCCTTGACTCTTGTGTATGGTAATTGCATACGAAAGCACAATTTCATCAAGCTCGGCGTATGAATAACAAGCACGCCTTCCGTCATCAAAAGTAACAAAAACTTCATTGATTTCAGTTAAAATGTCATCAATATATCCCATGTCTCCATTAAACACACCTGAACCATATGTAGGATAACCAAAATCGGTGAATTTCTCCCACTCACGGTCATAGTTGTTGACAATCTGCATAACTTTATCACCAACTCTAAACACACGTTTTTGAAGCTCTATTTCTTTCTTGTCGGCAGACTTTGGATTTAGTTTTTCTTGAATTAAAACATTGAGATTGTTAGTTCCTGCAATTCCCGCTTTCATAGGTGCAATAACTTGAATGTCTTCACTTGACAGATCATTAAAATACTTCGGCATTCTGTCTGTTATCAGCGACACAATTTCATTTGCAACAGCTTGTGGCTCATGCGTTGCACTATAGAAAAAGTCACTTGATTTTTTGGATAGGTCAGGCATTTCGCTGTTGTTAATTTTATGAGCATTATATGCAATCATCGAATCTTCACTTTGCCTAAAAATTTGCGTAAGCTCAACAACTCTAAACCTTTCACTTGCAATAATGTCAGCCAAAACATTACCCGCACCCACGCTTGGCAACTGGTCTTTATCTCCAACCAAAATAAGGCGTGTGCCATAACTGGTAGCTTTTAGAAGGCTGCTCATCAAAAACACATCAAGCATTGAAACTTCGTCAACAATAATCACATCTGCTTCAAGTGGATTGTTTTCATCTCTAACAAAGCCCCTGCCACTTTTTGCAAAGTTTGCCTCTAACGCTCGGTGAATTGTGCTTGCTTGTTCTCCAGTTTGTTCTTCTAGCCTTTTTGCTGCCCTGCCAGTAGGAGCCATAAGCATACACTTTAACCTTTTATTTTTAAAAATCTTTATAATACCCTTTACAATAGTAGTCTTTCCTGTTCCAGGACCACCAGTGATCACCACAACCTTTTCACTAGTCCCTGCCAAAATCGCTTCTTTTTGATTTTCATGAAGACTAATGTTGTTTAGTTTTTCATATTGCTCAATTTCAGCTTCGCTTCCAAAACTTTCTGTTTCTCCATAGCTTGCGAGATTGACAAGTTTTTTTGCGATAAAGTCTTCCATGGAATAATATTTGGTTATAGCCAAAGCATCGTTATCAAAATGCTTAATTTTTCTAATTGTTCCGCTTATCTCCAAATCAGCAATGGCACTTTCAATTGAATCAACATAACTTTCGTCAAGTTCAAGCACCATGATTGCAGTTGATTTAACTTCATCTAAATAAGCAACCGTTGAACCTTGCTTTTCAGCAATCTCTCCAAGCGCAAACATAACCCCCGCCCTGATTCGAATTTCACTGTCATGACCTATGCCCAGCTTCATTGCAATCTTGTCAGCAGTTTTAAAACCAATACCTTCAATATCTTCAATTAGCCTGTAAGGGTTATCCATCAAAACTTCTTCGGTTCTATGTTTATATTTGTTATAAATCTTAACAGCCATGTTTATCGAAATATCATATTTCTGCAAAAACATAACCGCTTCTTGCATCTTTTTTATGTCTTGATATGTCGCATGAATTTCACTTGCCTTTTTAATACTGATTCCCCTAACAGTCGACAACTTCATTGGCTCAAACTCAATAACTTCCAACGTCTTTTCACCAAACGCTTTAACAATATTTCTAGCGGTTGCTTCTCCAACACCAGAAATAAGCCCACATGCCAAATATTTTTCAATCGCCGCTGTGTCTGTTGGGCTATCAACTCTCACACTCTCCGCAACAAACTGTTCACCATATCTAGCATTAACCTTAAACTCACCTTCAAGTTCAAGCACTTCACCAATGCCAACAATTGGAAACTTTCCAGAAACTGTTTCTCTTTTTCTGCCAACCAAAAGCTCGAGAACGGTGTAGCCATTCTCGCTGTTTCGGTAAACAATATGGTCGATAGTTCCAATCAATTTCATAATGATATAGTATACCACTTTTTGCTCAAAGTCAATTTTTAAAACCACCCTTGACCAGCAAATAAATCTCTCGTTTTCTGCACATAATATCAATATGAAACGATTTTTTAATTATTTTTTGACATTTTTCACGATTTTTTGCACTTTTTTCTCATCGGGGATATTTTTAAAATGCCCACAAAAAACACTGGCAACTTCAACAAAAAAGCCAAAACTTGCAATCGTGATTGACGACTTTGGAAGTTATGATGAGTCAGGAGTGAGTGAACTCTTAAATCTAAAAATCCCACTCACTTGTGCAGTGCTTCCAAACACAGATAACACAAGCAAACATCTATCTCTTTTAAACGACACTCCTTTTGAAATAATATTGCATATGCCAATGGAGTCGCATGTAAATTTACCAAAAGATTGGTATGGTCCAGTTTATATTTCAAACACTGACACTACAGAAAAAGCTAGTCAAAAATTAGAACAATGTTTAAATCAAATGCCAAAAGTTAAGGGGTTCAACATTCACATTGGCTCAGGTGTTAGCCAAAATGAAAAATTAATGGCAACTATTTATGAATTTGCAAAAGAGAATAACCTTTATTTTTTAGACAGTCGAACCATTGAAACAAAAGTTACTGAAAATGCTTGCAAAAACACAAACTCAATCTATCTTGGTCGAGACGTGTTTTTAGAAGCCGACAAAAATCGCTCGTATGCTGGCGTCAAATTTAGAATCAACGAAGCTGTTGAAACCGCAAAAGAAGAAGGCTATGCAATTGCAATCGGTCATGTTGGTGCTGAAGGCGGAATAAACACAGCAAAAGCAATCACCGACATGCTTCCAGAAATTAAAAAAGCTGGCGTTGAAATCGTGCCGCTATCAAAAATATATAATGAACTAAAACAAAAATAGAAGCCGATGGGCTTCTTTTTTGTGTGAAATAACCAAAATAACCTTTCAACAAATTTCACAATTTTTCATCAATATGTTAAAATGAGTTTAGGAGACAATTATGAAAGGATTAATTATTTCAATTGAAGGCACCGACGGTGCTGGAAAACACACACAACAACAATTATTATTAAATGATTTGAAAGAACTTGGCTATGAAGTTTTTGACCAATCATTTCCAAACTATGACAGTCCATCTTCTGCCCCAGTAAAAATGTATCTTGCTGGCGAATTTGGCACTAACACAAACACTCTAAACGCATATCAAGCATCTTCACTTTATGCAGTTGACAGAATGTGCACATTCAAAAAAACAATCGAGCCACATTACAACAATGGCGAAATCATTCTCTTTGATAGATATGTTCAATCAAATTTCATTCATCAATGTTCAAAAATTGAAAATCTTGATGAAAAATTAGAATTTATTAAATGGGAAGAAGAATTCGAATATAACACACTGGGCCTTCCAAAACCAGACCTTATTTTCTTTATTGAAATGCCAGTCGAAAAAAGTCTTGAACTTGCAAGAGCAAGGGCTGAATACAAAAATGGCGAAAGCAAAGATATTCTTGAAGAAGACACCGAATATATGAAAAAATCATATAACAACGGCTTAACCCTAGCAAAAGAACTTGGCTGGAACATCATTCACTGTGTTGATGAAGAAGGAAACATCAAACACATTGAAGATATTCACAAAGAAATTATGGACATTGCAGTTGCGTTTTTAAAATTAAACAAAGAAAACTAAGGGAAATAAAAAAGGAGTTTTAAATGGTAAAAAAAATTGAAGACAAATCAATTGTTGGAATTAAAGAACTTTACAAACCTGAAACAACATTTGACATTGAGTATTATTCAACAATCAATCCAGAAATAGGAATTAAATATATTGGACCATTTAAAGATAAGTGGTGTTTTGTTGATAGCATTGGAAATGTTCCAAAGTTTGCACAATATGGTTCAATTTATAACAGCAATTTCCCAACCCCACCAAAAAAGGTCAAGGTTTTTGCACATCCATCAGGCAAGAGCATTGCTACAAAATATCCAGACAAAAACCACCCTGCCGAAAAAGGAACTCACCTAACAAAGCAGCAACTAAACGGGCTTAAACTTTTAAGGGGCTACACCGTCGAAGAAGCAGAATGCATCTATCAAAAAATGCAAGCTGCACACTTTTTAATTGAAGAATTTAAAATGCTGGTCGCCATAGAATATAAAAAAAACAAAAGCTTTGATTTGCAAACTTACTTAGAAAAGCTTGAAGAAAAAAATCATGTCAAAATTTTATCTTATATAGTTGCAGAAGATGAATTTCCTTACATCTTTAGTTACATTGTGTCTAATGCATTTTTTAACAATGACCAAACACTTGCGCATTACAAAACACATGAAAATGAATATAAAAATTTCTTAAACAAAATCCAACAACGATATACTAATAAAAACTTGTTCTATAAGACCGGTGATGTGGCAGAAGAATCTGCCTTTGATAAAAACAACCCAATCATCACGTCATTCGACAAGATGAGAGACAAAAGCAAATTCAAAAATCATCACTACGCATATTGTCCATATGCTGGCATGAAACTAATTCCGGGTCTTGGTTCTCAATCTCAAGACGCCCCACAACCACAATAATTATCAAATAAAAAGACGTGAATAACTCACGTCTTTTTTAGTGATAAATTTTCTTCAATTCTTGAGAAATTTTTGAATTTTTAAATACAGTATTTGGAGAATACTCGCCATAATAAAAGGTTGAATTTTCTTTTTTTACTGATTTTTCAAGCCCTAATAGTGGCACCAAAAATTGTTCATCATACTTGCAACATGCCTCAAGTGCAATATACTTAACTTTCACACCAACATTTGCAAGGTCTAGCACACGTTTTTGAAACAAGTCTTCAATTGCCCCATGAAGTTCGCGAATATTGTAGCCTTTTACAAAGGCTTCTCCGCCACAAAATAAGTTTATAGACTCATTTCCTTTAAATCCTGTGCAATACTCTTTTTTTAACAATAAAAGCATCTTTTGATTTTTGATAAAATCAAAAAACACCTGCGTTTTTATTGGAAACCAAAAACTATATCCCATCACTTTTTTGTCATCTTTATCAAAAAACACAAAACAAAATTGTCCAAAGCTTTTTACAACACTTTTAATGTCAGATTGTTCCCAACTAAATTCGTCTTCATAAAATTCACGATCAATTGCCAAACACTCGTCAATCATTGATTCAGTAATGTCTGCACCAGTAAATGCCACTATTCGGTCAAAACCATGAGCATTAAACACATTTTCAATAACCATTTTTCACCAACTTAGTCTTTTTTTGAGCCCATTTGTGATGACTTTCCTTTTTCTGACCCATCTCCGCCTAAAACTGAATCTAAATCATCACCTGACTTTTCTCTTTTTTCAGCTTTTGCTTTTAACACGTTATTCACAATCGTTTCTATCCCTTTTTGAATAGTTGATTCATTTCCTTTGTATGACACCTTTAAGTCATTAATGATAGGTTCCATGAAAATATCACCATAATAACTATTGCTTAAATCAGAGAGATTAAAAAATCTTGTGTCACTATCTCCATAAGATTCGAGATATTCTCTTTGAACTTCACTTGTTGGTTTTGTTTTAGCAGATTCAATCAAAGCAACCATTTTATCCATCTTATTAATACGTGCAACATATCCCATTTCAAGATCACGACACGTGCCTTGGATAATAGTGCTGGCCATTTTTGGAGGAAATGCTTGTTCAATCACCTTTTTCCAACGAGGAAGCTTAACCTTCATGGCATCTTGGCAAATTTTTGTTTCCATTTCTTGCTCTTTTTCCATTTCAAGCATTTCTTTTTTGCGTTGTTCCAAATATTCACTTTTTGATTTGCCAGACATTGTTCTATACATTTCATCTTCTGACATAAATGAATAATATTCCTTGCCATTAAGTGTTACTTTGGCATTTTCACCCTTTCTTCCTTTTTCTAACAATACAGGAAAAGCATCTGACACGTTAGCAAATTTAACAACTTCTTTGTCAGGAAGTTGCTTTGCTCTTCTTTTTAAATCTTCAATAAAATCATTACTTATTTCCATAATTCAATCTCCTATTCTTTTATTGAACCCTTTTGAGAAGACTTTCCCTTTTCAGATTCTTCACTGCCCAAAATAGCATCTAAATCATTGCTTGATTTTTGAGATTGTTTTTTTTGTGTTTGTTTTTCTTCAACTATTTTTTCCCAATCCTTTGTTGTTTCTTTTAAAAATTTAGTATATTTGTCTAATTCACAATAAACAGAAAAATCACCTTTTTTCAAACTCTGATAAGCTCCTTGCAAAACCAATTGTGCATCTGGTGCCAAAGCTTCTATAATAAAAGTCCAATATGGTAATTTTTCATCTAAAGCTCTTTCACAAAGTCTTTTTCTTCTTTCTTCAAGAAGTTTTATTCTTTCTTTATCTGCAGAATACTTTATTGATCCAATTTCTTTTTCAACTTCATAAAGCATATCATCACGCATATCAAAATTTTCTTTAGACTCAAATTGTCCCCTTGATAATCCGCCAGAGAATTGTCTATACATTTCATCTTCAGTCATGCATGAATAATAGTTTTTTCCGTTAATTGAACATTTAACCAATTCACCCTTCTTTCCAAATTGAAGCAGCTTCTTAAATATTTTCTCAACAGGTTCACCCTTACCTTCATATAAATCATAAATATCATACTCGTATGCACTATCTAACATGTGTTGCTTAAATTGTTCGCTAATATTCATTTTAAAATTCTCCTTCCTCATCTCAATTAAATCATACCCTTAATTTTCAAACATTGTCAAATAAAAAAGTTTTAAAACTATAAAAAGTTATGTAAATACTTAATTTTTCAATAATTATAAGCCATTCTTTTAAAAAATCTAAAAAAAATCTAGGCATTACACCTAGATTTTTTATCTTCTAAATTAATTTTGATTTTGATGTTTAGTAGTTTTTTGCTTCAAGTTCAAAATAAGCTTTTGGATGAGCACAGGTTGGGCAAAGTTCTGGAGCTTTTTCACCAATGTGAATGTGTCCACAATTTCTGCATTTCCAAATGTGAATGCCTGTATCTTTTGTGAAAACTTGGTTTTGTTCAATATTTTCAACAAGTTTTCTATATCTTTCTTCATGGTGTTTTTCAACTTCACCAACAAGTCTAAATTTTGCAGCGATTTCAACAAATCCTTCTTTTTCAGCAACTTCTGCAAATTCTCTATACATATCTGTCCATTCGTAATTTTCACCAGCAGCTGCATCTTTTAAATTTTGAAGGGTTGAACCAATTTCGCCACCTTCCAAATATTTAAACCACATTTTAGCATGTTCTTTTTCATTGTCAGCTGTTTCTGTAAAAATTGCTGCAATTTGTTCATATCCTTCTTTTTTTGCCTTGCTAGCATAATAAGAATATTTGTTTCTCGCTTGAGATTCACCAGCAAAAGCAGCCATTAAATTTTTTTCTGTTTGTGTTCCTTTCAATTCTTTCATAAATGTTCTCCTTTATTTATAATCTTTAACATCAATTTCTTTTACATTATCGCCATCAACCAAAAAAGCCTGATTTGAAATTCTCATCATTGGCAAATCACTGAGCGAATCTGAATAAAACGCATCGAGTTTTGAAGTTTTAAACCTACGCTTAAACTCACGCTTCTTCACTTCACCATAACAATTTTCGCCGTAAATCTTGCCCGTCTTCACACTATAATTTGTTGCAATCCAATTTTGAATATGAAGCATGTCCATAACCGGCTTAATGATAAATGCAAGAGATGCAGAGATAATCACGTCATCATCTTGTTTTTGAAGTGTATACCAATCTTTAATTTTGTTGGCATGTTTTTCCCAAAACTTGTCGACGATTTTTTCGATGTTTGAATGCCATGGAACAAAGAAAAATAAACATTCTTTGGTTTTTTTCTTGCTCAAAATTTTCATTCCATAGAGCGCAAGCACAATCAAAAACCAAGGTGCAAACAACAAAAGATATGGTCTATGAAAAATCATATACACAAAAAAATCTGTTGAACTATCAGTTTTATAAATTGTCTTGTCAAAATCGTAACCTTTCATAATATCTCCTAAAATGATTATATATGATTTTAAGGTTTTTCGTCAATCAAAAAATGTATCAAGATAACCCTGATACATTATATTTTTTCAAAATTATTTTATTACAATTTCAACTTTGTAAACCTTTTCAAAACAATATAAACCACAATCAACAAAATTGCCAACACATTCAACAACACAATAGCCATATTGAAAACAGCAAACCCATCTATGAGTTTTGTTGGCGATGTTCTTGTTTGAATGATTTGAACAACGTTTAGAATCACTGCAGCCACATCAAGTAGCATCACAACAAACAAAATAATTGCAAGCGCAAAAAGCCATTTGTTTTTCTTTAACTTAAAAAAACTACTAACCATTCAAAATCACCTCGCTTGCAATATCTTCTAATTTTTCGTGAGCCACAAAAATCTCTTCAGACTTAATTTCAACTGGAGATTGTGAAATAATTTGATATTCATATCTGCCTGTTGATTGATTATAAACTGGAATAGGGCTAAGCACTGAAGACACACCATAAGCCGCACCGCACTTGTTTGCAACAACGACATAATGATTATCTTTAACATATGTTAGTCCATGAGCAGTAGCAAGCCCAGCAGGTGCATACTGAACCACCCCCAAACAACCAGCAACCAAACCATATAAATGATTCAGCCCCAGAGTTGATAGCTCAGATATTCCAAGATATTCAACATTTGCATAACTTGATTCTAATTTAGCGGAATTGTTATAACCAACAACACCACCAACATATGCAGCAAATCCTTTTGTTTCAATATCAGTTGTTGCATTAATTGTTCCCACAAAACCACAACTAACAATTTCACTAGAATTGTGTCCAACAACACCACCAACACAAATCAGATTTGACTTGCTATAACCTTCAACCATCACGTCGCCAACCTCTGAAAGTTGACACTTTGACTTTTCAACAATAGCCGTTTTTTCTTCTGTAAAAATATTTCGAGCAACAACGCCACCAACATAACATATTGTCACATCACCCTTACCGACAACTTTTCCCTTGTTGATTGAATTTGACACACTGCCATAATTGTCACAAACAACACCACCAACAATAGTAGCAAACTCATACTCTTCATTCTTTTCAGCCATTGTTGACTCTGCAGAAACAAGTGCAAAGTTTCTGCAATTTTTAATTTTACCATGGTTTGAAATACACACACCCGCAGTGTTTGGATTCCATTCTTTGTCTGATGTTTGAATGAGTGAAAGATTGTTTTCACAGTTTTCAATCATACCTTTGTTTTCAGCAACAATGCCACCTAAATCAACAGTATCTGCTTCAACTTTAGAAGTGTTGGTTTTTGAGTTTTTTATAGTTCCTGTGTTAATCCCCGCGATTCCGGCAAAAAATACATTTGAACTGCGGTTGTTTGAAATTTTTCCATTAACCACAACTTTTGAATCTTCAATTATACCACTGTTATCAGCAACCATTCCAGCTAAATAAACATCTTCTTCATTAAAGGTTTTCAAATCTACTTCAGCAAAAATTTCGCATTTTTTAATATTTCCGCTAGATTTTTTAGCAATTATTGCATAATTTTGCGAAATATTTTCATTTTTTATTTCAGTGGAAATTGTAAGATTCTCAATATTTCCACTAAGTGTTTTCACAAATCCATCACTCATAAATTCGCCAGCATCAACTTCATACCCATTGCCAAAAATTGTTCCAGAAAAATCATAAGGCACAAACGTTTCAGTGAGCACAATATCTTTTTCTAATGAATAATATCGCTTACCTTTTTTAATGGCTGACTGAAGTCCGCTTGCAGATGTGATTTTAATTGGTGATGCCATTGTTCCAATGCCTGATGTGCTTTTTATAAACACAACAGAAATTGATGAAATGGCAATGACAAATGCAAAAATAGAAACCATAAGTGCAACAAACCATTTTTGCTTGGCTAACAATTTCTTTTTTGGAAGTTCAATGCCATTTATTGAAATATCAATTTCGATTTTTTGATTTAAAATGTAAATTTTGCGTAAATTTTCAATAATTTCTTCATTTTTGTATAACTTTTTAAAATATTTATCAAGCAGATATCGTTCATCTAAAATAGCCAACATTTCAATTGGATAAATTATTTTGTCATTTAGCACAAATAATTTGAGTGATTTTTTCGCATGCTTTTTAAACTTCAAGTATGCATCATAATTTTCTTCAACAACATTGTAGTTATGAATCGGCAAAAGCCATTTTTCAAACTTATCTAAAATCTTATAGCTACCATATAAATACAACAGCGACAATATAGGAAATCTTCCAAAGCAGATATTTAAATCAGATTTTGAAAGCATGAGAGAAGAAAATGACTTTAAGTCATCTTTCTTAATCGCTTCAAACAATTGATTTAATTCAACTTTTTCCATTATCGTCCTTTGTTATTTTTTTATTTTTACTCTTCTGTCTTCCGCCCACTTATCTAAAATATCATAGATATAAGCTTCGTTAACGTCTTCTTTTTCAACAATCTTTTTTAGAAGTTCATTTGAAGACTTGTATGTTTCAACCAATCCTTCAATTGTTTGTTTTTCTTCTTCAAGATGTTTTGCAATGCTTTGATTGCCTTCTTTTATTTCTTTGATTGAATTGGTGTTTTCAATAATGTTTTCAGCAACATCTTTGTTGATGAAATCACCAACAGTTTGCAAGTTTGAGTTATATGCATCAAGACTCTTTTTCAAATCTTTCAAATCATAGTTTCTGCGTTTTTCTTCAATGATTGTGTCAAGACGACCAATTTGTTCTTCTGCCTTAGCTTCAATCTCATTAACCGCAGAAATTCTGTCTTGAATACTTTTAAACATGCCAATCAAACTATCAACTTCTTCAGTGTATTTTTCTGAACTCTTCAAAAATTGGTCAACCTTTCTTGTAAGCTCTTCACTCTTTTCTGCTTGGCTTGCCAAATTTTTGTATATCTCAGAAAGTTTACCCTGAACATCTCCCGAAAAAGCAACATTGAGTTTGTCAACATCATTTTTAAGTGCACCATAAGTTTCCAAAAACTCATGCATGTCGGCTTGTATTGGAACCAGCATTTCACGATATCCAACGAACGCATCAATAAGGGCATTTACTTCATTATTATCCATGATATTTCTCCTTAAATTCTTTCAATTTTTTCTTTGTGTCTCTGTGCATATTTCTCACATTTTCAAGGTCTTGTTTCAAAACTTCTAAAATTAATTGCTGAGCATCATCATTTTCATCAAAGTCCACAAAAAACTTAACAATACTAGCATCAAGATTAACGCCAGCACGTCCATCAAGTTGGTCAACAAATTCAATAAGTTTGGTGTCGCCAGAAATCGCAAACTGCTCTTTTGCTTCTTGAGCAAGCCCTGCCTTCCAAAGTTTTATGCCAGCTTCTTTATGTTTTCCTTTAAACACATATTTTTCAAACGCTTCAATTTTTGCAAGTTGTTGATTTGAAATATAATCATCTTCAAATTTATTTGCATAAAATCTAGCGTTGTCAAATTGTCCTAGTTTTATAAACTCATTGATTCTTTCAAAAATTTCTTCATCGTCAATTTCAATCTTGCTGACAATATCAGAAAATCTTGCATACGTTTCATTTCCGCCAAGCGACTCGAAGTTTTGTTTGAAAAACTCATTAAAAATGTTTATTTGTTGATTTTCATAAACAAATATATTATGTTTCGCTCTTGAAACCCCAACATAAAACAAATTGAAATAATATCTGTAAACCGAATTTTCATCAGCTTGTTTGTGATTTATGTTAAATTCTTCAAGTTTTTTGAGCTTATCGGCATTGTCAGAGAGAATGTTATATAAAAGCACAGTGTCTCTTTCAAGCCCCTTAATTTCGGAAATTGTTAAAATCTCTTGTTTTTTGAAACTTTCTCTAAGCTTTTCTTTTTGCTTAAAATCAGTAACTAAAATCGTGAAGTTTTCAAACTTTTGTGATTTTAAATTTTTAAAGAATGATTCATCACAGGTGTAAACCGCTGTCGTGTCTGCACTTTGGTCAATGCTTTCACCAGAAAGCACAAAGCTGTGGGTTCCAAACTGCTTGATATTAATTTGACTAAGTGAGTCTAAAATATCAACAATCTTTTTGTTGTTTCGATAGTTGCATTCAAGTTCTGAAACATTCGTCACATCTTCGTTATACATCAATTTCTTTAGATATGCAAAACTAAAATATGATGGGTTTATCATTTGAAGCGCATCACCAACACAGAACAACTTGATTGAAATTTCTTTAAATAAATTCAAGTTAATCTCAGTAAAGTCTTGAACTTCGTCAATGATTGACAATGAATATTTTTGCATTTTTGACGTATTTTTCAATAATTTTTGCGATATTTTATTATTGTCGGTTAAATTTTGCGTTTTTTGAAATTCATCAAACAACTTTGCAATCGCATAAATTGTTTCACACTCAAAAGTTGAAAAACTGTTTTCGCGACGCTTTTTATAGGTTTCAAAATCAATCATTTCACCATTTGTGGCACAACCAAAAATCATGCCATAGATTTCTTTGTAAATAATTGAATATGAAATATTTTTAATTTTTTCAAGTCTGTTTCGAAGTTGATGGTTTGCCATGTTTTTTAAAAACACATTCAAAAATGTTGATTCTGTGCAAATCTCAACATCTTCGTCAAAAGTGTTTTTATAAATATCTTCAATCAACAGATAATCAACATGTGTTTCTAAAAATTCAACAATCTGTTCAAGCTTGCGAACTACATTTGTTTCATTGTCTGCAACAAGATGCAACCCTAGTCTATTTTCAATTGCCTTTTTATGATTTCTATCTAAAAAGACAATACGATTGTTTTTATAGTCATTGATAAAGTTTTTAATATTGTTTTTGAAAACCTCAATCTTGCTCTTTGTGTCAATCAACAACCCTCTTGAAAATGTTGTGTATAGAATTTTGCCTGAATAATTTCTACAAGCAACCCAAATAATTTTGCTCAAGCAAACATTTGTTTTTCCGCTTCCAGCAACGCCTTGAACCAAAACATTCTCTTTTTCAATTTCAACAAGTGCTTGCTGTTTTTCGTTAAGCATTGGAAAGTTTACATATTCAGAATTTGACAAAAGGTAAAGCTTTTTAAAATCACTCTCATTTTCTTCAAAGAAAATTGGCTTAACCACAACGCTGAAAAGCCTGTGCTCTTTTAAATACTGATTCACACGTTGGTCGTTCATTTTTAAATTTTCAAATTCATTTTGAAGACTAAAAAACACAATGTCTTCTGCCTCAATATTTTCTTGATTTAATTGAAACCCAAATTTGATTAAAAAACTAAAGTTTTTATCAAACACATCAATCTTAAAACAATTAACTTCTGCATTGTTTTTATATTTTTCATAAATGGTTTTTGAAAGAGAAAGTAGGTTTTCAGCAATTTTCAAAACAAACTTGTCAATGCTTGCAAGTTTTTTTGTTTGATAAAAAAACCTTTCAGTTTTATAAATTTTTGTTTCACTTGAAAGAACCTGTTTATTTGTATTTATCTCAACATTAAAACTTTCTCTTTGTTCCATTTCTATACACTCAAATCGTTTAAAATTAAATCTAGCTCTCCCTGTTCAATCTGCTTTAGGTCATAATCTTTTCTTAATTTGTTCACCGTCACAATGTGTTTATCATAGTCAAAAATTATTGAAATTGAGTTTGAAAAAATCGCATTTTTAATATTGTTTCGTTGATTTTTTATGCTTTTTTCGTTATTTTCTTTTAATTTTTGCGATATTTTTTCTTTCAAGAGTTCAAATGCTCGTTCTTTGTTTTTTGTTTGCGAACGATCATCTTGACACTCAACAGAAATCCCCGTTGGCAAATGCACAAGCTTAACAGCACTTTCTGTTTTGTTTATGTGTTGACCGCCAGCACCACTTGACTTTGAAGTTTTTATTTCGATATCATCAAAGCTTATTTCGGTCTCATAAATTTGTTCATTTAAAACAACAACTTTAACTTCTTCTGCTTTGGCCTTTTGAATTATTTTCAAATTTCCGCAAAGCACCATGAGCCCGTCATATATATCTTCACCAAAAGCATTCAAAATCAAACTATTTTCAGTCTGTTTTTGAATCTCAATTTTTGCTTCTTTGCTTTCTAAAAAGTTTTTAATAACAGATTCAACGATTTCTATTGAACCTTTGGCATTAATCTCAACTTTAACTTTTTGCTCGGTAGTGTTTTTATTTTTTAAATAGCTTGATTTAATTTCATTAAATAGCTCTTCAATTTCATTTTCTAAACCTTCAATCTGCAATCTTATTTCATGTTTTAAATTTTCATCATTTTCAAGTTTTGCAAGTATGGTCAAATCTGCTTGATTTTGTTTTAAATTTTTATATTTCTTAAATCCTATCACAACATCTTCAATCTTTTTTCGCTTGCTTAAATAGTGCTTAAAGAGCTTGTTGTCAGACATAACTTCAACAGACTCTATAAACCTTGAAAGTTCATCATATTCTGCTTCAAGCGCAGTGAAAATATCATAAAATTTTTGATTAACACTATCCATGATACAATCATACCAAATTCGCCGCAAAAAAACAATAATAAAATATTCTTTCTATGCATTTCATATAATTTTACAAAAAGCTAGCAATAACTATTTTATTTTCAAAAAGATTGTGCTAAAATGATTTTATACAAAAGGAGATTTTTATGAAATTTTCAGTTCTCGGCTGCGGCCGTTGGGGTTCATTTATTGCTTGGTATTTAGATAAAAATAAAAACGATGTCACCTTGTGGGGCAGACCAAACAATCATAGAACCGACAATTTATTTTTAACACGCACAAATGAATATGTAACACTTCCTGAATCAATTGAACTTTCATATGATTTAGAAAGCACCATCAAAAAAAGCGACTACATAATCATTTCAATCAGCGCTCAAGCTGTTAGAAATTTAATGGATAACATCAGTAAAATCGAATGTTATAAAGATAAAAAATATATTCTTTGCATGAAAGGTATTGAAGATAAAACCGGAAAGCGTTTGTCTGAAATTTTAATCGAATACAACATCGACCCACAAAACATTGCTGTTTGGATCGGTCCGGGACACATTCAATCATTCGTTGGCGGCGTTCCAAGTGTAATGGTTATCGATTCTTATAACCCTGAACTTTCAAAATTTTTGGCAAAACACCTTAAAAGTGATTTGATTAAATTCTATCAAGGTCAAGACATCATCGGTTCTGAAATCGGCGCTGCTGCTAAAAACGTTGTTGGCGTTGCTGCGGGCATTCTTGACGGCATGGGTTATTCAACACTCAAGGGCGGACTTATGGCAAGAGGTGCACGCGAAGTTGCAAGATTAATCAAAGCGTGTGGTGGACAAGAACTTTCAGCCTATGGTCTTTGCCATCTTGGCGATTATGAAGCCACCTTGTTCTCACAATTTTCACACAACAGAATGTGGGGTGAAACATTTGCTCAAAACAAACCATTCGAAAAACTTGCAGAAGGTGTTGCCACATCTTCAGCTATGCTTATATTAGCAGAAAAAGTTGGTGTTGAACTTCCAATAACTCAAATCATTTATGACCTTATTCACGGAAACATCACTAAAGAAAAAGGTATCAAAAAACTTTTTGACAGAGAAAATCTAACCGAATTTTATGGTTAATTAATCATCAAAAAAACACGGCATTGCCGTGTTTTTTCTATTCATAATATTGTTTACTACAACACCTCATAAACAAGTGCAAGTGATGCTAATTTGTTTTTGGCTTGTTGAAGTTGAGTTTTGTTTTTGATTTGCACACCAATCTTGATTGCGATCTCGTCATTTTTGCTTTCGCTTGAATTTAGCGACATAACCTTAATTCCAAGTTCGCTCATTGCGTTTGCAATTTCAATGTAAATATTGTTTTTATTTTTTGCAAAAATGTCTATGTATGACATAAACGTGTATTCTTCATCTTTTGGCAAGTTCCAATCTGCCGCCAAAAATCTAGATTCGTCAAGATTTTCAAGATTTTCACAGTCACATCTGTGAATAATGATTCCCCTTCCGTTTGAAACATATGCAACGATATCATCTCCTGGAATTGGGTTGCAACATTTTGCAAGATTTTTCAAAAGATCTGTGTGTCCGTCAACCAATATTCCTTGACTGTCTTTTTGATCTGATTTTGCTGGAAGTCTTGATTTTGATTCTTGTTTTTTAAGTTTTTGTTGATTCGACAAATATCTGTTAACAACAACTTCTGACGAAAGACCACCATAACCAATCGCAGCGAAAAGTTCATCAATGTTCAAAAATGATTTTTTTAATAATATTTCATTGATTGTTTCCTTGTCGTCTAACACTTTTGAAATTACACAGTTTTTACGCTTTGCAGTTTCTTCAAGCATTTCTTTGCCGATTTTTATGTTTTCTTCTTTTCTTTCTTTTTTAAAGAAGTTTCTAATTTTTGAAATAGCACCACTGCTCTTGCAAATTTTGAGCCAATCACGAGAAGGTTCTTTTGAAGAGCTGGTTAAAATTTCAACTTCATCACCAGTGCTCAGTCTAGTTGTTATTGGAACAATCTTTCCATTAACCTTTGCCCCCACACACTTGTTTCCAACATTGGTGTGCACAGCATAAGCAAAGTCGAGAGTGATTGCACCATCTGGAAGTTCAATAACGTTGTGGGTTGGAGTGAACACAAAAATCTTGTTTGAATAGAACCCCGTTTTAATAATTTGCATAAACTCATCAGTTTCATCTTCTTGCACAATTTTTTCAGAAGCATCACTTTGAGACTTTTTCAAATTATAAAGCGTTGAGTTTCCGCTAAGTTTAGTCGCCTTTGAGCCATGTTCTTTATACATCCAGTGTGCAGCCATACCATATTCACAGAAGATGTGCATGTCTTCTGTTCTAATTTGAATTTCAACAGGAATGGTTCCGTTTTCAGTTGGATACATAACAGTTGTGTGCAGCGACTTATATCCGTTTGGTTTTGGGTTTGCGATATAGTCTTTAATTCTGCCTTCAACAGGCTTCCACAAATTGTGAACCGCACCAAGCATTGTGTAGCAATTTTTCACATCTTTAACAATAATTCTGTGCGCTATGATATCATAAATTTTTTCTTTGCTTCTTGTGAGTGTTTTTTTGTATACACCAAAAGTGCTTTTCACACGGCTTTGAATTCGTGCATCAACATTGTTTTCATCTGCAATCTTTTGAAGGTCGCTGCGAATGTCTGCAATGATGTTTTGGCTACGTGTGTAATATTCATTTAAGTATGCACTTATCTCATTAAATTCTTCAGGAAGCAAATATTTAAAACATAAATCTTCAAGAGTATGTTTCAAACTGTTCATACCCATACGCTCTGCAAGTGCAACATAAATGTCAAGGGTTTCTTTGGCAATCTTCACTTGAGTTTGTCTGGTTTTAACATCAAGTGTTTGCATGTTATGAAGTCTGTCAGCAAGCTTTACAAATGCAACTCTAGCATCTTTGTTGAGCGTCAAAAACATCTTTCTCAAATTTTCATTTTCTTCTTGATGTTCTCTAAGTGCAATTTTGATAGGTTCAATTTTTGATGCACCAACACAAATATTGAAAACAATATCACCAAACTCTTTTTTGATTTCTTCTGGCTTGCAGTCTGTGTCTTCAATGCAGTCATGCAACAATCCACTCACAACCGTTTCAACGTCAGCATGCATTTCTGCCAAGAATTTTGCAACGCGATATGGATGCACAATATATTCTTCACCAGTATCTCTCTTTTGACCTTTGTGTTTTTTCTCAGCAAAACGAAAGGCTTTTTCAATAACAGCAAAATTCTCTTTGCCGTAAACATTATTAATAAGTTCAACAAAACATTGTTCAAGTTCCATATTCATGCCTCCTTTAATTTTGTCCAATCAAATTATAACATTAATATTTTGTCTTTGCAATTTATTATTTGTGCTTATGCAATTTCATTTGAATATTACGCATAAATTTGATATCATTGTTATTGTATGGAAAACAATGTAAAAATAGCATCAGTTTGCGGACTTTGTGCTGGTTGCAAACTTGCAATCAATAGCACAAAGGATGCTCTTAAAAATAATAAAAATGTTACTCTTTTTAAAGAAATTGTTCACAATAAAAATGTAAACAACATGCTTAAAACCCAAGGAGTAAACTTTTGTGATGAGCTTGAAAAACTTCCTAAAGACAATATCATAATTTTAAGAGCTCATGGAGAACCAAAATCAACGATTGAATATTTAATAAATGAAAAATATGATTTTATTGACTGCACTTGCGTTAATGTTAAAAAAATTCATGAACAAGTTTTAACTCATAGCATGGCTGGTGAAAAAATTATCATTATTGGCAAATATGGCAAAAAATCTGGAATTGTGCACCCTGAAATTTTGGGAACTATTGGCTGGTGCACTAATGAACCTGTTTTAATTGAAGATGAAGAAGACATTTCTAAACTTGAAGCTTTTTCAAACACAAAGTTCTATCTCGTGTGCCAAACAACCTTTAATATCAACAAAGCTGACAAACTCATTGATTTAATTGTTCAAACATTAACAAAAAACAATAACCTAGTTGAAATCAACAAGTCAATTTGCCTTGCTCAAAGACAAATTAACATCTCATCACAACAACTAGCAAAAGAATGTGATTTAATGATTGTTGTGGGTGGAAAAAACTCAAGCAATACAACAGAGCTTTTCAATGGATTAAAAACGATCACAAATACATTGTTTTTAGAAGACATAAACAATTTTGAACAAACACTGGCAGAAAATAATGTAACCTTGCATAAAGATATAAAAATTGGCTTAACCGCCGGTGCATCAACAATGAAAGAAGAACTTGAAACATTAAAAATCAAAATTATTAATAAACTTCAGGAGCTCAATAATGATTAAAATAAACACACACAGTTCAATTCAAATTGACGACATTTATTTTGACCCATATGGCATCATTAAAAACAAAAATGATGCAAAATACATCTTTATCACCCACACCCACTATGACCATTTAAGTGTTGAATCAATAAAAAGACTAACCAACGATAACACAATTTTCATTGCAACAAAAGACGCCAAGCAAACGCTTGAAACAAACTTTGAAAATAAAATCATTTATGTGAAACCACATGAAGAACTATTTCTTGGAGACTTGCAAGTAGAAGTGCTGCCAGCATACAATCTTGGCAAAGACTTTCACAAAAAGAAAAATGGCTGGGTTGGATACAAAATTACTAAAGACGGAACCACATATGCAGTCTTGGGTGACACAGACAACATTCCAGAACTTCAAACCCTGACTTGTGATGTTTTGTTTGTTCCTATTGGCGGAACATACACTATGGACCCAACTGAAGCTGCCGCTCTTGCAAACGCAATCACACCAAATCTAGTTATTCCAACACACTATGGAACAATCGTTGGTTCAAAACAAAACGAAAAAGAGTTTTTAAAACTATTAAACAAGAATGTAAAACACAAGATATTAATAAAAGACGCAAAAAAAGAAGGTTAAATCAACCTTCTTTTTATTTTAAAAATAAGAAATATCCAAGTGCTGCAACGGCTGCAGTAATGGCAAGTCCTGTCAAAATTTTCTTAATAATCTTTTTCGCACAAACAGGAGTGTCTCCCACAACCTTTCCACTCAAACCACTAATATATGTTTTGTATGTCTTGCCCTTATATGTGTAAGTGTTGACATAAACTGGCACATAAGTAAAGTTAAAAAACACATCTTTTGCGTCAGCATCAACCACAATGTCATAAACTTCTTTATATTTTGAATTTATCTTTTTTGTAATTTTTGCTTCTATTTCATGCTCTGCATCGCTTGTGATTTTGTAATAATAATCGTGAATATCTTTGTTAATTGAAGCCACCCTATAACCATAAGTGTATTCTGGAGTATATGGAATAATGTGGTTGTAGTCTTCTTCTCCAAAAAGCGACAAGAAACAGCTATCTTCATTTGAGTTTGCTGATTCATCAAGTGAATCAACTCTCTTTATTTCATCACCAAAAATAGGTTTGTTTACTGAATAATACATTCCGTTATAATCTTTTCTAAGTTCAACAGCATTTGCACTATAAGTTGTTTCAACGTTGAACGAAAAGTTCCAAACTGGGATAAATAATCCCATAAGTTTTTTATTTACACCCATTTTCTTAAGGTCTGCTGGAATGTTTCTTCTTGATTTTAAATAAGCATCAAGTTTTTTTGAAGCTTCTTCTTTTGAAATCTTGAAAGGAATAATTCCGTCAGCACAATAACCTGAATCTTGAACAGCAGTTGACGATGTGTTGCCACAGTTTGGACATTTTTTTGATTTTTCTTCGCTAGACATATAATAGATGTTTTTGCATGTGTCACACTGATAAGCAAACAATGTTTTGTTTAGCTGATTTGGATGAAACCCAGCATCATATTGTCTAACAAGCACTGCTTTATCATTTTTTGTCGGCAAAAAATAATTGGTTTGACAATACCTGCAGTCAAGAGTTCCTTTCTGCGGATTAAACCAAAGTTCGCTGCCACAATTTTTACATTTTGATGTAACTTTTTCCATAAATACATTTTATATTATTTTAAAAATTTCAGCAACAAAATATATGTGATAAATAAAAAAACTCCCACTTTTTAAGTGAGAGTATTTTTTAAATTTCTTCGCCATCAAGCCCTGAAAGTGAAAATTGACTATTGTATAGCTCTGCATAAAACCCATTCTTTTCAATGAGTTCTTTGTGATTTCCAGACTCAATAACATCTCCATCTTTAAGCACCAAAATAATGTCAGCATTTTTAATTGTTGAAAGTCTGTGTGCAATAACAAAACTTGTGCGATTTTTTGTAAGCTTATCCATTGCTTTTTGAATAAGTTCTTCTGTTCTTGTGTCAACATTGCTAGTAGCCTCGTCCAAAATTAACATTGGAGAATTTTGCAACATCGCCCTTGCAATAGTCAAGAGTTGTTTTTGACCAACAGACACCGCTGTTTCGTCTGACAAAACTGTGTCATAACCATGTGGCAAGGTTTTGATAAAGTGAGTGAGGCCACAAGCTTCACACGCTCTGTCAAGGTCATCGTTTGTGATTCCTGTTTTGTTATAAATCAAATTTTCACGAATAGTTCCTTCGAAAAGCCATGTGTCTTGCAACACCATTGAAAAAATGTCACGAAGTTGTGCTCTGGTCATATCGTGAATAGAAATTCCGTCAATCGAAATTTTTCCAGAATTCACTTCATAGAATCTCATAAGCAGATTAACAATTGTTGTTTTTCCGGCTCCCGTTGGCCCAACAATGGCAACTTTTTGACCAGCCTTAACATTAATTGAAAAATCATGAATGATTGTTTTGTCTTTGTCATAACCAAACTTAACATTTGAAATCACAACATCACCTTTAATTTTTTCAGGTATCTGCACTGATTTTTGTGATTCATCAAAAACTTCTTCTTGTTCCAAAAAGTCAAACACTCTTTCGCTTGCAGCAGCGGCTGTTTGCACACTAGTCATTGCTTGCGCAATCTGTGAAAGTGGGTTTGTGAATAGTCTAATATAAATCATGAACGAGCTGATAACACCAAGTTCAATTTTTCCGTTAATAAATAGCACAGCCCCCAATATGCAAACCACAACATAACCAAGGTTGCCAATAAATGCCATTATTGGGTGCATTGCACCTGATATAAATTGAGCCTTCCAACCAGCGTTAAAAAGTTTTTTGTTTACCTTTTCAAACTTATCTTTAACTTCAAAGCCAGCGTTATAGGTCTTGATTACGAGTTGGCCAGAATAAGATTCTTCAATAACGCCATTAAGCTCGGCAAGTTTGTTTTGTTGTTCAATGAAATATTTTTGTGATTTTGAAACAATCAAAAACATAAGTGAAAAACCAATAATTGTTGAAGCTATTGCCGCAAGTGCCATAATCCAGTTAGTCACAAACATCATGATGAGTGAACCTAAAAACAAGACAATAGCACCCACCATACTAGACACACTAGAGTGAAGGGTTTGACCAATAATATCAACATCGTTGGTTACTGTGCTAAGCACTTCACCATAAGGTTTTCTGTCTAGGTATGAAAGTGGAAGTTTGTTAATCTTTTTTTGAATATCACTTCTAAGTTTTTGGCTCATCTTAAAGCAAACTTTTCCAATCAAAATGTTTGCTATATAAGTGAACGCTGCACCCAAAACATAAATTGAAATCAAGAAGATTGCAATCTCCCAAATCTGTGACATTTCATAAGGAATGCCAAATATTGACTTTCCAACAATTGTAGTAATGTCACCAATTTTGTTTGGACCAATAAGTCTAAACACTGTGCTAGCAATAATTAAAAATATTGAAATAAAAATCAAAGGAGCAAATGCTTTTAAATATTTAAATAATCTGCCGAGCGATTTTTTCATGTCTTTTGCTTTTTGAGGAGCTCGTGTGTTGTTGTTCATTCTAGGCATTTTCCAATTCCTCCTTTGAAAGCTGTGACAATGCAATTTCTTTATACACCGAACATGTCTTCATCAGTTCATCATGCTTACCTTCGCCAACAATTGAACCTTTGTCAAGCACGATTATTTTGTCAGCATCTTTAATCGTTCCAATACGTTGAGCAACAATCAAACAAGTTGTTTCACCTGCTTTTTCTTTAAGCGCCATTCGAAGTGCCTTGTCTGTTTTATAATCAAGTGCTGAAAAGCTGTCGTCAAAAATCAAAATTTCTGGTTTTCTAGCAAGTGCTCTTGCAATTGAAATTCTTTGTTTTTGACCACCAGAAACATTTTTTCCACCTTGGTCAATGTGAGCATCAAGACCACCTTCTAAATCATAAACAAACTTTGATTGTGAAATTTCAACAGCTTCTTCAACTTCTTCAGCAGTTGGTTTCAAACCACCCTTTTCGCCCATCACAATATTATCTTTTACTGTTCCAGAAAACAAAATTGCTTTTTGAGAAATATAACCAATCTTGTCATTGAGTTGTTCAATTGTGTAATCTTTAACATTAACACCGTCAACAATAACTTGTCCTTCAGTCGCATCATATAATCTTGGAACAAGGTTGATAAGTGTGCTTTTTCCACTTCCAGTAGAACCAATAAACGCCACAACATCACCCTTTTTAGCTTTAAAACTAATGTCGTGAAGCACATATTCTTCTGCATCTGGATACTTGAATCCAACATTTACAAATTGAACTTCACCTGTCTTTATTGGAGCATCAATCCCCGCACCATCAGGCACAGAATTTTTAGTTTCTAAAACTTCATTAATACGTCTTGCAGAAACCTGTGCTCTTGGAAGCATTATTGAAATCATGATAAGCATAACAAAACTCATGACCACTTGAATCGCATAACCACTAAAAGTCATCATTTGACCAAGCAAAATGCGTTTTTCATTAATAAGTTCGGCTCCACCAATAAGCATTGCACCAATAATATAGATTGCAAGTGGAAGCCCACTCATAACAAAGTTCATCACAGGGTCCATGAGCGACAACCATTTATTGATAAACAAGTGATTGTCAGTAATGTCTTTATTTGCTTTTTCAAATTTTTCTTCTTGATAATCTTCTGCATTGAAAGCTCTAACGACTCTTGTTCCTGTAAGTCCTTCACGTGTAACTCTGTTAAGGTTATCAGTTAAAATTTGAATACGTTTAAATCTAGGCATAACAACACAAACAATTATAATTATTGTAAGCACAATAAACACAACTGCAAGCACTGTGGCAAGCGTCCATGAAAGATTGCTTTCAACAATCTTAAGCACTGCAAGCACTGCCATGATTGGAGCTTTAAAAATAATTTGCATGCCCATTGAAATTAAGTTTTGAACTTGTGTAATATCATTTGTTGTTCGAGTAATCAAGCTTGCTGTTGAAAAATGTTTAATTTCACCACTTGGAAAATTAATAACTTTGTCAAACACTCTTGAACGCAAAGTCTTTCCAAGACTAGACGCCACATTTGAAATAAAATATTTTGAAATAACAAGCATAGACATACTAAGCACCGCAAACAAGAGCATATAAAGCCCCTTTTCAACAACCTGAGCAACGGTTGTTCCAGCGGTGGTTATCATGCTTGTAATTTCTGCCATATAATCAAAAATTTCAAGTTCAAACCAGCAGTTGCCAAATATCAATGCAAATGCGATAAACACATATAGCCAATCTATTTTACGTAAGTTTTTTAGTTGTTTTAGCATATGTCCTCCTATATCATTTATTTATTATAATTACATTTAACAAAATATGCAATTATTTAGAAAAAAAGAATATTAATAAATTTTATTACACAAAAACAAATATGCTATGATATAATAAAACCATAATTGTAACGGGTGAATAAATATGGAACTAAGAAAATATAACACATCTCAAGACAAAAACGACGATTATTCAAAAATTGCCATAACAGAACTTGAGAAACTTAAGACTAAAAAAGAAAAACCAACAAACATTCACAAAGATCATAGAAGCAGACTAAAATCTCAATTTTTAGAAAATGGTCTTGAAAGTTTAACGGACATTCAAAAGCTTGAACTATTGTTGTTTTACGCCATTCCACAAAAAGACACAAATCCAATAGCACATGAACTAATTGCCGAGTTTGGTTCACTAAAAAACATTCTCAAAGCTGACCACAAATCACTCACAAAAATCAAAGGCGTAAAAGACAACACAGCCACTCTAATTTCACTTATTGGTCAATTGTTAAACTATGCTGGAAAACCAACTGACAAAACAAACATCACATCAACATCACTCGCAAAAGATTTTGCAAGCAAGTTCTATGTCAATGTTGCTGTCGAACAATTCTATGTTATATGTTTAACAAAATCAAATGAAGTGATCAAGTCTTTCATGATAAAGTCTGGAACTGCTGATGAAGTTGATGTTCAAATTAGAACTGTAACCGAAGTTGCTCTTGACTGCAAGTGCAACAAAATCATCATTAGTCACAATCACCCAAATGGAAAAGCACAAATGTCAGACGAAGATTGTGCATTCACCTATTCAATCATTTGCAGTTGCATGTTAAACTCAATCGATGTTGTAGATCACATCATCGTTGGCACCGACAAAACCATTTCACTTCAAGAACAAAACATCTTGCCAAAAATTAAACAACGTGCAATGAACACTATTCAACTTCCAAAAGATAAACAATTGTTTTTGTCATCTCTTTCTGCAAACTATATTGTTGACACACCAGAAGATTAAAATGCCCATTTGTGGCATTTTTTTTATGCACGAATAATACTCTTTAATAAAAGGAGTATAACTTTGGCATTTCACAATGAATCTTTGTCATCAATTTATAAAACCTTAAACTCAAGTGAAGACGGACTCACTTCATCTCAGGCAGAAAAAAATCAAAAACTGTTTGGAAAAAATGAACTTGATAAGCAAAGGTCATTAGGATTTTTTACGCGTTTCTTTTTGCAATTCAAAAATATTATGATAATAATTTTGCTAGTATCTGCAGTTATTTCAACAACACTTGCTATAACCAATAGAGATTATGAAAGTTTGTTTGAGGGACTCTTGATTTTTGCAATTGTCATCATCAATGCAATAGTTGGCGTCATTCAAGAACAAAAAGCTGAAAATGCCCTGCTAATGCTTGCAAAATCAGCACAACCATTTGCAACAGTTTGCAGAAATAACCATATTCAAAAAATAAACACCTCTAGTCTCGTTGCCGGTGATATTATATATCTTAAAACTGGCGACCGCGTGCCAGCTGACATAAGACTTATCGATTCTCAAAATTTAACCAGTGACGAAAGTTCACTTACCGGCGAAAGCAGTTCTGTTCAAAAACAAAGTGGTGTTGTTTTAAATAAAAACACAAATATTTCAGACCAATCAAATATGTGTTTTTCAGGCACAATAATAACTTCAGGACGAGCCAAAGGAATTGTTGTTGCAGTTGGCAAAAACACAGAGCTTGGAAAAATTGCAAACAATTTAGCAAATACCATTAAAGAAAAAACTCCCCTTGAAAAAAATATTGACCTTATTGGAAAAGTTATAACATATGTGGTTTTAGCCATTGTTTTTATTGTTTTTGCTCTTCAAGTAATCTTTAACAAAAGTATTATGATTCTTGACGCCCTTTTAACCGCCGTTGCCTTAGCAGTTGCAGCTATTCCCGAAAGCCTTCCTGCAGTTATCACCATTATTATGGCTCTCGGTGTTCAAAAACTAGCCCGAAAAAATGCAATAATTAAAAAACTCAGTGCAGTTGAAACGCTTGGTTGTTGTAATGTAATTTGCACTGACAAAACAGGCACTCTAACCCAAAACAATATGGTGGTTAACCATGTTTATACATCTCTAAAAACATTTACTTCGCAAGACTATACTTTTTCAAAAGACTCTAAACTTGCCACCATTAGTTCAGTCTGTTCATCTGTTCAAATTGATGAAAAAGGTAGCCTTTCAGGAGATGCAACTGAATCAGCCATTACAAAATTATTAATACAAAAAAATATCAATATCGAAAAAATCAAAAACCTCCACAAAGTTTTTAAAATTAATGAATTTTCATCATCAAGAAAAATGATGAGCACTCTTTGCTCATTTCAAAATCAAAATCTTCTGTATGTCAAAGGTGCAATTGATTACATTTTGCCAAAATGCACACATGTTCAAATAGATGAAAAAATTATTCCATTGTCGGCATCAATAAAACATAAAATTTTAAAAGAAAATGAAAATATTGGTCTTCTCGGCGAACGAATAATTGCCGTTGCATATAAAACCACAGAAACAGATACCAGCGAATCAAACTTAATTTTTGTGGGGTTCTTTGGAATAATCGACCCGCCACGACAAGAAACCTTTTCTGCAATCAAACAATGTAAGTCTGCAGGGCTTAAAACCATAATGATAACCGGCGACCACCACACCACAGCTTTTGCAATCGCCAAAAAACTCGGCATTGCAAAAACAACAAAAGAGGTTTTGACTGGTTCAGATTTAAATAAACTAACCTTGCGTGACCTTGAAAAAATAATTATGAACTATTCAGTTTTTGCAAGAGTAACCCCCGAACATAAACTCATGATTGTCAAAGCACTAAAAAGGAATGGAAATATTGTTTCAATGACCGGTGATGGAATTAATGACGCGCCCAGTGTAAAAAATGCAAACATTGGCGTATGCATGGGCAAAACTGGTACCGACGTCACAAAAGAAGTCGCCGACATAATTGTTGCAGATGACAATTTTTCGACAATTGTGCTAGCAATCAAACAAGGTCGAACAATCTATCAAAACATCACTAAAACCATTGTCTTTCTACTTTCAACCAACCTTGTTGAAGTTCTTGGGCTGTTTATTACATCATTAATCATGCCAAACACAATATTTCTTTCTGCTACACAAGTGTTATTTATAAACCTAGTATCTGACAGTCTTCCCGCTTTCGCATTAGGCATTGAACCACCAGAAAAAAACGTGATGAAATCACCACCACGAGACCCTAAAAAATCACTTCTTTCTGGAAAAACTGCTTGGACAATTTTATATCAGGGTGTTGCACAAACAGTCATTGTTTTGACAATGTTCATCATCTGCACTTATAAATTCGGATCAAAAACCGCAAATACAATGTGTTTTTTAACAATTTGTCTTATGCAACTCATTCATGCCATAAACTGCAAAACTGAAAGTTCAATTTTTAAAATTAATATATTGAAAAATAAGTTTTTCAACTTCAGCTTTATTTCCCTTTTAGTTTTAACCTTGCTTGTCTATTTAATATCACCACTACAAACCTTATTTTCTCTAATATCAATCACACCCGTTATGTGGCTTATTGTTGTTATCACAAGTTTAAGTATTGTGCCAATAGTCGAATTTGGAAAAATTTTAATAAAATAAAAAGAGATAGAAATTCTATCTCTTTTTTTATTCTAACTTATTCTTGTTAAACTTGTCCTTCGACAGGATTTACATATATTCCACTTTGAGTTCCTCTCTTGCCAATATTTTTTACAAATTTAAACTCACCAAACACGTCAATACCTTGCAAAATAATATCGCCAAATGTGGTCGTAAATTTTTCTAAATCCATATCATCTTCTTCTGGGAAGATAAAATCAATAAGCAAATTCATCAAGATCTTGCTTTGTTTTGCAGTTCGTCCATTAATTGCAATTGTCGCATTTGAAACACGTTCTGTTTCTGCTTTTGTTAAGTCGATATCATATGAAACAGACAAATATAAGTTATCTGGAACAATCATATTAAGTAAAAACAATGGAGTGTCCATATGTTCTGCAATTTGCTCACGAATGTCAATTGTGTTAATTTTTGTAATAAAGCTTATGTTTGCTTTCTCATAATGGTCATCAACTTTTGACTTTTCGTCAATCGTTAAAATAATTTCCAAAATTGAAATGTTAAGCACGTTAAGATAATTTAAATCAGGAAGTGCATCAAGCAAAATGCCATTATCAATCAATTTATTACAAAGTGCTGCAAGTTCCCTGTCAGTGAGATTTACAGATACATCACCCTTAAACCCATCTTCAGTAATTGTTCCATCATCAGCAATTTTGTAGTTTGCTGATTGAAGTGTTGAAATAGCTGAAGTCAAATCTTGAGTTGTGTAAGGGTTTTGAACAAGTTTTTTCTCATTTGGACTCTTATAAAGTGAAGTAACAACCCCAATAAGATCAGGAACATTGTTAATGCCATATTGACCGAAATATTTAGGAATAATTGAAAGATCAAGAAAAAAGTAACCACCCACAAAGATGCTTAACACTAAAAATAACACAACCAAAATTCTTCCTAAAATCCTAGGCTTTTTCTTTTCCATTAAACAATATTCCCTGAAATAGATGCTTTAAAAACCATGAAAAGAGCCACAGCAACAACGACACCTGTCACAAGAAGTCTAACCAGGCTAAATTTCTTTTTGAACATCTATCTTTCTCCTATGTAATTAGTATAAGTAAAAACACCAAAAAAAGTCAACAAAATTAGCCATTAACCAGCTTTATTGCAACAATTTGTTCGGTTTCTCCATCAATTTTAACTTTTTCACTAACATCATGCCCAGCAACAACCAAAACTTGATTTGATGTGGCCAAAACAAACACATCATCACGTGTTAGATTTTCGATTTTCTTATCAGTAAAATAATCATTAAGTTTTTTCGAACCAGTTCCAAGTTTTGCAAACACATCACCTACACGTCTTGTTCTCCAAACAGCGTCTGTTGAAATTTTTCCGTAGTCGGCATAAAGCACACCTTCGCCATAAACAACATCATCTGCTTCAACAAACTCACAAATAATTTTCTTATTTTCACCAACCTTTATTTCGCCGATGGAAAAATCAAATGCATCTGCCACTAATGTTTTCATGGTTTTCTTAAAAAACTTAATACCCGCATATGTTTTTCCTGCACAAATATCATGTGGCAAATCAATGCATGTGTTCACCTTTGCATTAGAGAGTTTCACAATCATTTCATAATGCTTTGCTTCAACATCCGCAAACACTTGAAACATCTCAAAAATTCGCTTTATATATTCACGAATCAAAACAGAATCTTCTTGAAAAACCACGTCTTTCAACAAAATAAATCCGTCGTTAATCTCTATATTTTCATTTTTTACATTATTTTCAATGTATTTTTGCACATTTTTGCACTTTTTTCCAAACTCAAAAATAGCATCAACAGCTTTTGGATATTTTTGCTCAATTGCAGGAATCACCACATTTCTTAAATAATTTCTAGAATATTCATTACAATCATTTGTCTCATCGTTAACAAATTTGATTCCGTGTTCGTCAGCAATTTTCAAAATTTGTTTTTTGTCAAAGTTTAAAAGTGGTCTAAAAATAACATTTGAATCTTTCATTCCACATGCACCAGAAATTCCAGAACCTCTTAAAATATGCATCAAGATTGTTTCAACTTGATCATTTTTGTGATGAGCCAAAAACAACTTGTTTAATTTTTCCTTTTTCATAATCTTATAAAAAGCATCATATCTTGCCTTTCTTGCAGATTCTTCCAATGTCATTTTTTGATCAGCTTTTAATTTTTTCACATCAACATCAACAATAGTGTGTTTAATTTTTTTGTCTTTGCAAAACTTTTCAACAAACAATGAATCATCATCACTTTCTTTTCCACGAATGTGATGATTGATGTTTATAACATGCAAATCAAAACCAATTTCTTTTTGCTTATCTAAAAGACCCCACAACAAAACCATAGAATCAGCACCACCGCTAACCCCAACAGCAATTTTGTCTTCTTTTGAAACAAATTTATCATCAATTAAATACTCTAACATAATCTCACCTAAGATTATATTAACTCATTTTCACGAATTTTTCAATAAATTTATACCTATAATCGTCATATCATCAAGATGTTTGCTTTGATACTCCGCGTCAAAAATGATATTGTCTAAATGCTTTTGAAGATTATAAATTTTTGTGTCATTAATAAATGCTTTAAACTCCTCAATTGAAGCAAATGAGTCAACAACACCATCACTAGCCAAAAATAAAACATCACCCAAAATTAATGGAACTTTTGTTATTGTTGGTTTGATGTTTTGAATTACACCAATCGGCAAACTCTTTGAAACAACAATATCACTGGTGTTTTTATGTTTAATAACTGAAACACTTGCCCCCATTTTTATAAACGTCGCTGTTTCTTTTTCAATATCAACAACACAGGCATCTAAAGTAGAAAATCCATCAAGCCCCGCAGGAACCAACAATTTGTTAACCGATTCAACCACAAGTTCATCATCAATGCCAACTTCAAACATTGATTTAATTAAAGACAACACCATTGACGATGTTTTGCTGGCACCTTCGCCATGTCCCATACCGTCAGCTATTGCAACAAAATATTTGTTATCTCCAATTTTACTAACAACCACATTGTCACCATTTCTCTTATCTTTTGCTTTTGAAGAAACCGCAACATCAAGCCTAAACCTTCCAGTAGGAATAAATGTTGCTAAACCAAGCCCACTAAATTCCAAATGATTAATTTCTTTTAATTTCATTTTATTTCTAATATTTTTTTCTATAACTTCCAACAAGTCAGTTTTAATCAATGTTTCATTTGACGCCACAACACACACTGAGTCTAATCCGTTTTCATTTTCAAAAATCAACACTTCTTTAGCATCAATCAATCCATTTAAAAGACTTTCTTTTAATATTTTTGATGAATTTTTATTAATTTTCACATCTTTTTTTGCTATTTTTGCAAAATTTGAAAATATGTTAGAAAAATTGTTCAGTTCACTAGCAACAATCAATTTGCTTTCATCTTCTGTCTTCATTGCCTTTTCATAAGACAAATACCACGAAGCAATTTGATTCACTTCATTAATTAATATTGACTTTTTCATGCAATATGTTTGCATTCCATTGTTTAATCGATTTTCATCAACACCACCACTATCAATTGCAGTTAACAAAAACTCACCGAGCATTTGTTTTTTGTTGATGTTTTGCATAAAGCAAAACCTGTAGTTTTCACAATCTTTACAACATCTATTAATCACATCTTGAACCAGTTCTGCACTTGCACACTTTCTGTCAATCTTTCCAACCAAAAGCATCTTAAAATTTTGATGCATACTTAAAAGAGTCTGCGACATTATCTCCAATTTATGTGATACGCTTTCAATCTTATTTGTTTGAGCTTTTGATAAAATAATTTGCATTGCATCTTGCTCAAATAGATTTTGCCATTTTGAAACAAGTTTTTGTGGCATACACACAAAACAAAAAACTGCAAAAATTAAAGAAAAATACTCAAAAAATGTGAATAATTTAAAAATAAAGACCATTATTGCAAAAACAACGCTTGAAAAACACACAAACCAATACTTGCCAACATCTTTAAAATTAATCAAACTCACACTTGATAAAATCATAAATAGCAAATATAAATATTCAAAAGTTACACTAAACGCTCCAACCGCAACCATGCTAGTGACAATATAAGTTTTTTCAATCGGAAAAATTCTAAGCGAAAAAATAACGGTAAGTGCAAGCACAAATAGCCCCAAATGTTTTTCGATAATATCAAAACTAAAAAGCCCAAATGCAAGCAGATAAATCATGACTGAAAATAAAAAATAATCTAGATTGCTAAACTTAAAAAATACAAACTTCTTTTTATAAACTTCAAAAAACTTAAAGAAATACAATCCCAACAAAATTTCTAAAATGAAACCTGTCAAAAATAATAACAAGACACCAAGATTGTCAAAACTAAAATACAATAGCAGTGTTTTTGAAATAGCAATAAAAACAACCATCATCACTTGCTGTTTTTTTGTCTCAACATATTCAAGACAAAAATAATATAATCCCATGACCACGCATTCAAAGATAACACTAAAAATCATGAACAGATCAGCAAAAAACCATATTTTGGATATAATATATTCAGCCTCCACCAAGAAAATATTATGCCCAACAAAAATTCTAACCATAGCAAAAGGAAATCCCACAGGACACAATCTTTCACCAAGGCTTATTTTTGATAGCAGAATTTGAATCAAAAAATAAACAACTTCTTTAATAAACAATCCAAATTTTTGATTTTTCACATAAACATATTAAATCAACCATCACGCATTACACTATTGCTAAAAAGTGATTTTATGGTGACATTTTGTCCATTAATCAAAAAAAATGTTAGTTGCCATTGATTTCAATCAAATATTTTAAAATTTCAACAGCATTATACGCTGCACCACGCCTTAAATTATCAGCAATAACAAAAAACAAGAATTCTTTTCTAGAAACTTTTCGAACTCTACACACATAAGTTTTGTTTGACTTAAAAACTTCAGTTGGATAAAAAATGTCGTTTTTGTTTGTCACAATATAATCACAGTATAACGCTTTGAAAAATCGCTTTTTCTCAACACCGTTTTCAAATCGAACATAAACACTTTCTGCATGACAATGCGATATTGGAACTCTCACTGCGGTGGCTTGTATTTGAATTGAATCATCTTCTAAAATTTTATTGGTCTCAAACATAAGCTTTTTTTCTTCTTCAAAAAAACCATTTTTGTCCTGTTTTCCAATACCCGCAATAACATTGTTGTTTATGCCTCTTTCAAACACGTTTTTTGTGTGGTTTGTAAGGTCTGAAACCGCTCTTCGCCCAGCACCACTAACAGATTGATAAGTAGACACCACCACCTGCTTGATTCTTGACAAGGTTCTTAACCTATCAAGCACAAGTGCAAGTTGAATTGTTGAACAGTTTGGATTCGAAATTATTTTATGTGTTTTATTTATTCTAAACTGATTGATTTCAGGCACAATTAACGGAATGTTGTTTTTTCTTCTAAAACAGCTCGTGTTATCAATAACAACTGTGCCCCTACTAGCAAATTTTTTAACCCAGGTTTTGCTAACCACCGAACCAGCAGAGAATATTGCATAATCAAAATTTTCTTTTAGAGCCGCATCGTCAAGCTTTTTTATTTCATACTCATTATCCATAAACAAAATACGTTTACCCGCACTTTTGTTAGATGCAAAAAGATGCAACTCAACAAACGCCATCATTCCCTCTTCTTTTAAAACATCTATTATTGTTTGCCCTACAAGACCAGTCACGCCAACTATCGCCAATTTAAATTTTCTCATAAACTCCTCCTCTACATTCTATTCTCGAAAATCTTATGCTCACACAAAAACTTTTTGGCATAAAATAATTTATGAGAATATTAAAGTTTGGTGGAAAGAGTTTAGCTACTCCAGAAAAAGTGCAAAATATATGTAAATATATCAAAAAAATATATAAAAAAGACTATGAAATAATAATCGTTGTCAGTGCTATGGGCAAAAATACTGATTCTTTAATTTTAGAATCTCGAGACTATTGTTTAACAAACCAACCGCCAACAAGAGAACTTGACGTGCTTCTTTCAACTGGAGAAACAAAAAGTTCTGCTCTTTTTGCAATGGCATTAAATTCAGTTGGAGTGCCGGCAAAAAGCTTTCAGGCTTTTCAACTTCAAATTTCAACATTTGGAGATTTTCAAAACAGCAAGGTTTCATATATAAACAAAACACCTCTTGAAAAATGTTTGAGCCATGGCATCGTCGCTGTGGTTTCAGGATTTCAAGGTGTAAACAAAAATAACGAAATCACCACACTTGGTCGTGGCGGTTCAGACACCACCGCTTGTGCAATTGGTGCAATTTTTAATCACAATGTTGAAATTTATTCTGACTTTAACGGAGTGTTTTGTGGAGACCCAAGAATGGCAAAATATAAAAAAATAAAAAAGCTGAGTCATTCACACATGCTCACCCTTGCAAAAAGCGGCGCAAAAGTTTTAGATGTGCGTGCAGCCTTACTTGCAAAAAAATTCAATATTGACATTTTTTGCAAATCATCTTCATCTCCACTTCTTTCTGGAACTCTAATTTCAAGTATAGAAGACAATTTTATTTCAATTTCAACCAAAGAAGACCTTTGTGAAATATCAATCGTTTTTAGCGATATATCAAAAATTAATTTTATTGTTAAAAATGTATTAAACGAAATAAAAAATGTTAAATTTTACAATTTAACAATAGAAAA
>JAZOTD010000030.1:0-22106 GCA_045657465.1 Clostridia bacterium
CTGATTTTTACAAAAGGAATTGGAGTCATGTCTTCTTTGTTTAAAACGGTGTCGCCAATTGTGACATCATCAGTTCCTGACAAACAAACGATGTCTCCAGGAATTGCTGATGAAATAGGAACCTTTTTGAGACCTTGGAATTCAAAGATGTTTGTCACCTTGAAAGATGTTTGCTTTGTTTCATCGTGATAGTTAACAATGTTTAAAGATTCATTAACTTTTGCAAATCCTTGTTCGACCTTTCCGATGGCAAGTTTTCCAAGGTAATCATTTTGTTCACAAGATGAAACGAGCATCTTGAAAGGTTTGTTTTGTTCACTTGTTGGAGCAGGGATGTATTTCACAATTGTGTCAAGGAGAGGTTTCATGTCTGTTCCAATGGTGTCTGCATCAAGTGAGCAGATGCCATTTCTTGCAGAACAGAAAACAAATGGAGAATCAAGTTGTTCTTCACTTGCATCAAGGTCTAAAAGAAGGTCTAAAACTTCGTCAATAACTTCTTTAACCCTTGCGTCTTTTCTGTCGATTTTGTTGACTACAACGATAACTTTGTGATTTAAAGCAAGTGCTTTTTCAAGAACAAAGCGAGTTTGTGGCATTGTACCTTCAAAAGAGTCAACAACAAGCAAAACGCCGTCAACCATTTTTAAGATACGTTCAACTTCGCCACCAAAGTCAGCGTGACCTGGGGTGTCAACAACGTTGATTTTTGTTCCGTTATAAACAAGTGATGCGTTCTTGCTGAAAATGGTGATTCCACGTTCACGTTCAAGCGCATTTGAGTCCATAACTCTGTCTTGAACTGCTTGGTTTTCTCTAAACACGCCACCTTCTTTTAAAATGGCGTTAACCAGTGTTGTTTTTCCGTGGTCAACGTGTGCAATAATCGCAATATTTCTAATATCGATTTTATTCATTGGTTTCTCCTAATTTTTCACAAAAAAAATTACAAGCAAACAAAGTTCGCATGTAAAAAAAACATGCTCCTAGTATATCACTCGGGTTTGATTTTGTCTACACCAGAGAAAGAAATTTTTAAAATTTTAATCAAAAATATAGACGAAATGTCCATATTTGTTGTATTATTTTATTATGGAAAAAATCACCACAAAATTGCCAAAAGAATTTTTGGAAAGAATGAAAGAAAATCTTGGCGAAAATTTTGATAAATATATGCTAGCGGTTGACGAGGTTCCTGTTAGGGGGCTTAGGGTAAACACCACTAGAATTTCAGTTGATGAATATTTGAAAAAGTATAACAAAAACCTTGAAGCTATAGAATATGCGAGAGATGGTTTTGTTTTTAATGATGATGACAAAATTGGTTCTTCTGCCGAACATTTGTCAGGGCTTGTTTATTTGCAAGAGCCGTCTAGCATGTTAGCGGTTTGTGCAAGCGAGATTGAAAGAGAAGACAGATCACTTAAAGTGCTTGACTTGTGTGCTTCACCTGGCGGAAAAACTGGTCAAATTGCCAGTCGCATTTCAAGTGATTCGGTTTTGTTTTCAAATGAAATAATTTCATCAAGAGCGGGCATTTTGCATTCAAATGTTGAAAGATTGGGGCTTAAAAATGTTGTGGTTTTGAATGAGAAACCAGAAAACCTGATGGTTTTTGAAAATTATTTTGATTATGTGTTTGTTGACGCACCATGCTCTGGTGAAGGAATGTTTAGAAAAAATCCTGAAACAATAGCAGAGTGGAGCAAAGAAAATGTTTTGATGTGTGCAAATCGTCAAAAAGATATTTTAAGCATCGCACTTGGGCTTGTGAAGGCTGGCGGAAAGTTGGTTTATTCAACTTGCACATTTGCCCGTGAAGAAGATGAAAATATTGTTGAATGGGTGTTAGAAAATTTTGATTACAAGCTTGTCGATGTTCCACAAGCAATCAAAAATTCAACGGTTGCAATGACATCAAATGCAGAATATACTGACTTTGCGAGAAAATTTTATCCATTTTCTGGAAAGGGAGAAGGTCAGTTTGTTGCTGTTTTTGAAAATATTGGAGAAGAAAAACCAACAAAGCTTTATAAGAAAAAACACTTCAGAGCGGTTAATGAAATTGGCAGAACATGGCGAAACTATGTTGATGCATTTTTAGATGAAAACACAGATTTTAAAATCACAAGACGCCCGTTTGTTGTTGGAAACAATGTTTATTTGGTTCCTGAAAATCTAGAAACAGAAGTTCAAACCGCACTTGACGAACTTAAATTTGTTAGTATTGGTGTAAAGATGGGTGTCATTGAAAAAGAACGTTTTGAACCGAATCATAATTTTTTCATGGCATATGCTGATGAGTTTAAAAATAAAATAGAAATCAATGATACAGAAATGAAGAAATATTTGCATGGAGAAGAACTAATGGTTTCGACTGGTGCAAAAGGGTATGGTGTTGTTGTTAAAGACGGATATCCACTTGGCGGTGTTAAGATTGTTGGCGGAAGATTAAAAAATTTATATCCAAAGGGGCTGAGAGTTTAATGGAAAAATGTATACTTATTACTGGGGCTTGTGGGGGACTTGGAAAGTCTTTTGTTAAAGCATGTGCAAAAGAAAAAATGGCAATGGTTTTGACAGGCACTAGTGAAAAGAAATTGAAGGCTTTGCTTGAAGAGTTAAAACAAGAACTTGAAGGTGTTAAAGTTTTGACTGCGATTTGCAATCTCGCAAAAAAAGAAGATAGACAAAATTTGGTTGAGTTTGTTAAAAGTCAAGAGTTGGTTGTTTCAAGACTTATTAATAATGCAGGGGTGATTATTGAAGGTGACCTTTTAAGATTTGAAGATGAAGAAATTTTAAATGCAATAAGAGTTAATTGTGAAGGAACCCTTGACCTGACTCAAAAGTTTTTAAAGGTTAGAGATGAAAGTGAAAGATTTGAAGTGTTGACGGTTTCAAGTGTTGCATCGACATATCCAATTCCGCATATGGCGGTTTATGCTGCAACAAAGGCGTTTTTGACTTCAATGATGACAGCACTTGCTATAGAGTTAAAAAAGAAAAATGTTGTGTTTACAACAGTAAATCCTGGTGGCATGGCAACTAATGATGCAATGAAAGAATCTATCAAGGCAATGGGGCTTGGCGGAAAGCTCTCAACAGTTTCAACTGACAAGGTTGCAAAAGTTGCACTTAAGGCACTGAAAAAGAAGAAAACAAATGTTGTTCCTGGATTTTTTAATAAGATATTGGTTGGTATAAGCAAGCCATTTTCAAAAAGGTTTATGGCTGTAAACTCTGGAAAAATCTATGCTAAGGCACAATCAAAAAGAAATTTTTGATATGCTTTCATAATTTTTTTTAAAATAGGGTTGACAAAAAGTGTTATATAATTATAATTAAGGCTATGAAACAGATAGAAACACAAGTAAGCAACTTATTTTCAAGAAACATTATTGAACTAAAACTCATTTCTGACCGTATTGCAGAAGGAAAGGGTGAAAAAGCTGGCATCTTCAGCAACACCTATCAAATTCTCTACATTTTAGACAGAAAAGAAAGAGTTACTCCAAAAGAACTTATTGCTGAGCTCAACATGGCAAAGAGTAATCTTGCTATTTTGGCTAAGAAGATGATCAATGACAAACTCATTGAAAGTCACAAAGACAAGTCTAACAAGAGAGAAATTTATTATAATATTACTGAAACGGGAAAAGAAATGCTTCAAGAGAAACTTGATAATATTGATACCGTTTGTGAGGGAGACACAAAGAAGGTTACAAATATTATAATAAGAGCTGTTGAAGAGCTTAGAAAGTTGGAAAATAAATCTGCTTCACAAAAGAAAAGAAAAACAAACGCAAAATAATTGCGTTTGTTTTTTTTGTTTTATTAATTTAAGACATTTGACTTGGTGGCTCAAAACCATAAGTTTCAGCAATTTTATATGCAAGTTCTAAAACAAGTGGACTTGCATTTTTTATTTTGTCACCATTATTCCAGGTTTGTTTAAAGAAGTTGTCATTTTCAACAAACTCACAACCGAGTTTTTTATAGATAGTGATGAGTGTTTGTTGTTCTTGGTCAAAGTTGCTGCGGTCTAATGTGGAAACGTCTTTAATTGGGGCTATAGGGTTGGCTGTTCCTGCAAGGTGAGTGCCACCCATAACATCTGCGTGGGTGGTTGCAAGTTCAAACAAGAATCTGCCATAGCCTTGTTGTTGCATGTTTTCGTTAACTTTAAATGATGATAAAACAATGCCTTTTGTTGGTCGAGAATAAGAAATTTCAGCAAACTCATCAAGACCATGTTCGCCGTCAAAAAGCATGATTTTTTGTTTCATTCCAGATGTTGAAACAAGCAAAAATGGTTGGTTAAATTGTTTGTCTTCAACCACAATGCAAAGTGCTTTGTCGTTATATTGTTTGATTTGTTTTATAATTTTATCAAATTTGTTCATGGCTTTATTTTATACCCAGAGATAAGATGTGTCAATGTGCTAAAATTGTTATTTTTTATTTTTAGTAAAATATTGATTGAAATTTGAAAAAAGTGGACTATAATATATTTGTTAAAGGAGATATTATGAAAAAAGTTATTCCAATTACACTCTTGACGGGGTATTTAGGTGCGGGAAAAACCACGCTTTTAAACCACGTGTTGAACAATAAAGAAAACTATAGAGTTGCGGTTATTGTAAATGATATTGGCGAAGTTAATATTGATGCTGAGCTTATTGGCGCAGGCAATGTTGTTTCTACAAAAGATGACAGCTTGGTTGCACTTCAAAATGGTTGCATTTGTTGCACTCTTCAAGAAGATTTGATGCGTCAAATTGCAGAACTTGTTACAATGGACAAGTTTGATTATATTTTGATTGAGGCATCTGGTGCAAGTGAGCCTATGGCGGTTGTTCAATCAATTGCTATGGTGTGCGACATGAGTGAAGAATATGACCTTCCTGCAGTTTGCAAACTCGACAACGTTGCGTGTGTGGTTGATGCACTTCGTTTAGCAAAAGAATTTGGCTGTGGTGAAGGGCTTGTTAAAGACGAAAATGAAGACCACAACATTGTTAATTTGATTATTCAACAGATTGAGTTTTGCAACAAAATCATTATCAACAAAATAGACCAAGTCTCTAGCGAAGAAAAGGGTAGAGTTGTGTCTGTGATTAAAAAATTGCAACCAGTTGCAGAGCTTATTGAATCAGAGTTTGGTGTGGTTCCAGTTTCAAAAATTATGGATACAAACGCATTTGATTTTGACAAAGCTTGCACATCAGCTGGTTGGATGAAAGAGCTTGAAAAAGAGGCAGATGATGGTGAACATCATCATGAACATGAGCACCATCACGACCACGATGAACATCATCACGAAAAATGCGAAAAACATGGAAAAGAGCATTGTGATGAGTGTCATCATGAACATCACCATGAACATGGTGAACATCACCACCATGAAAAGTGTGAAAAACACGGCAAAGAACACTGTCATGAATGTGGTCATGATCATGAACATCATCACCATGAAGGACATGAATGTCATGATCCAAATTGTTCTTGTCATCATCACCATGATGAAGATGCTTATGGAATTGGTTCATTTGTGTATTATCGCAGAAAACCGATTGTGAAAAGCAAGTTTAGAAACTTTGTGAACAACATGCCTGCAAGTATTATTCGTGCAAAGGGTTTGATGTGGTTTTCAAATGACAATGACTTTATGTATATATTTGAACAGGCGGGTCCACAAAAATCGTCATTTAAGGCTGATTATTGGATTGATGCCCTTCCAGAAGAACATAAAAAGGCATATATTGCAGAAAATCCTGACATCAAGAAAGACTGGAGAGATGATGTTGGTGACCGTATGGTTAAACTCGTGTTCATTGGTCAAAAAATGGACAAAGAACAAATCATCAAATCGCTTGATGATTGTTTGGATAAATGATAAAATAAAGTTAGTGGAAACACTAACTTTTTTTAAGGTTGGAAAAGATTATGGCAAAACTTTTTATAATTACTGGCCCAAGTGGAATTGGAAAATCGACCGTTTCAAATGCACTCGCATCAAAACTTGCAAAGTGTGCTATTGTTGAGGGAGATGATATTTATAATCAAGTGGTGAGTGGGGCTGTTAAACCATGGCTTGAAGGTAACCACGTGCCTTTGATGTGGAAAAATGTTATTGCCATAACAAAAAACTATTTAGATGCAAAAATTGACGTTATTTTAAATTATATTGTGCATAAAGATACGCTAAAAATGCTTCAAAAAGCGTTTGAAAATTATGAAATACATTTCATTTTGATGATGGCTAGCAAAGAAACGATTGTTGCTCGTGATGGTATGCGTGCACCTGACTGTCAAGTTGGCAGAACTGCTGAACATTTAAAAAATTATAAAAAAGACGGATATGAAGAAAAGTATATTTTAGACACTGACAATTTGTCTGTTGATGATGAGGTTGAAGAGATTTTAAGGGGCAAGTTCTTGCTTCATAATCCTATATCAAAAGTGACGGTGTCTGGGCTTCAAAAACAGTTTTTTGATATGGTTTGTGCTGGTAGAAAAATCTATGAGGGCAGAGTTAATGACGAAAAACGCAGACAAATTAATGTTGGTGATTATTACATTTTCGCACTAGAACCACAAAGAGATTTGACTGTAAAAACTCAAGTTGTTGACAAACTTTATTTTAGGAATTTTAAAGAACTTTGTGAAAAGTTAAAACCACGTGATGTGGGATTTACGAACAAAGATGAAATGTTTGCGGAATATTCAAAATTTTATAGCGAAGAAGAACAGAAAAAATATGGCGTTGTTGCTTTTAAAATCAAACTTGTAAAAGGCAAAGAATCTGCAATAAAACTCAATGTAAATTAGCACTCTTCACTTGACAGTGCTAAAAAATAGTAGTATATTAATCTTGTTTTATGGAAACAATTTGTTTTTGTAAGGCAAGATTTTTTTATTGGAGGAATTGTTATGGATTTGCAAAAGTTTACGCAAAAATCACTTGAAGCAATTAACAGTGCTCAAAATTTAGCCAGTGAACGTGGAAATGCGGAAATTTCTCAAGAACATTTGTTATATGCGCTTCTCACGCAAGATGAAGGGCTTATTGCTGAAATTGTTAAAGGTATGGGCATTGATGATGCCGGCATTGCATCTGCTGTGATGAACCGTATTGAAAAATTTGCAAAAGTATCTGGCGGTGCAAGAGTATATGTTGCAGAAAGCTTAAACAAGGCACTTGTTGAAGCAGAAAAACAAGCAAATATGATGCATGATGATTTTGTGTCTGTTGAACACTTGATGCTGGGGCTTATTTTGAAGGCAGATAGGGCTGTTGCGGAAATTTTTAAAGAATTTTCGTTGACAAAAGATGCGTTTTTAAAGCAACTTATGTCGGTTAGGGGAAATCAAAGAGTGACCAGTGAAAACCCAGAAAACACATATGATGTGTTAAAAAAATATGGAACAAATTTAGTTGAAATGGCACGAAAAAACAAGCTTGACCCTGTTATTGGAAGAGATGATGAAATTCGAAACGTGATTCGAATATTGTCTAGAAAAACAAAGAACAATCCTGTTTTGATTGGTGAAGCAGGTGTGGGTAAAACCGCAATTGCTGAAGGGCTTGCAATTAGAATATTTAAAGGCGATGTTCCAAGTTCGCTCAAAAACCGTGAGTTATTTTCGCTTGATATGGGCAGTTTGGTTGCGGGTGCAAAATATCGTGGGGAGTTTGAAGAAAGGCTCAAGGCAGTGCTTGCAGAAGTTAAAAAGAGTGAAGGGAAAATTATTTTGTTTATTGATGAACTTCATCTTATTGTTGGAGCAGGAAAAACTGACGGGGCAATGGATGCTGGCAATATTTTAAAGCCACTTTTGGCACGTGGTGAGCTTCACTGCATAGGCGCAACAACCCTTGATGAATATAGAAAATATATTGAAAAAGACCCTGCACTTGAACGCAGATTTCAACCGGTTATGGTTAATGAGCCAACAGTTGAAGACACAATCACGATTTTGCGTGGATTAAAAGAACGTTATGAAGTTTATCATGGTGTTAAAATTGCTGATAGTGCGCTTGTTTCAGCTGCGACTTTGTCTAATAGGTATATAACTGACAGGTTTTTGCCAGACAAGGCAATTGACCTTGTTGATGAAGCGTGTGCAAGTATAAAAACAGAGATTGATTCAATGCCAACGGAAATGGATGAAATTAATCGAAAAATAATTCAACTTCAAATTGAAGAAACAGCTTTAAAAAAAGAGACTGATGAACTTTCAAAATCAAGGCTTTCAAAAATTCAACAAGAGCTTTCAAAATTTAAGTCTATGTATGACCAAATGACTGCAAAATGGCAAAATGAAAAGAATGCTATTGAGAAAATAAACAAGTTGAAAGAGAAACTTGAACAGGCAAAAGCAGACATTGAACATGCAAAAAAAGAATATGACTTAAATAAGGCAGCAGAGCTTCAATACAGCACATTGCCAAGTCTTGAAAAAGAGCTTGCAGAACAAGAAAAAGTTTATGAAAAAACCAAGTCAAACAACCTTTTAAGAAATAAAGTTACAGACGAAGAAATTTCAAAGATTGTGTCTAGGTGGACGGGCATTCCTGTTTCAAAACTTGCAGAGAGTGACCGTGAAAAATTGATTGGACTTGAAGAAATTTTACACAAGAGAGTTATTGGGCAAAATGAGGCAGTGACAAAAGTTGCAGAAGCGATTTTAAGGTCAAGGGCTGGCATTGCAGACCCAAACAGACCAATTGGTTCATTTTTGTTTTTAGGCCCAACCGGTGTGGGAAAAACTGAACTTTCAAAAACGCTTGCAGAAAGTTTGTTTGATGATGAAAAGAATATGGTTCGCATTGACATGAGTGAATATATGGAAAAGTTTTCAGTGTCAAGGCTCATTGGTGCGCCTCCTGGATATGTTGGTTATGATGAAGGTGGAGAACTCACTGAAGCAGTGAGAAGAAAACCTTATTCAGTTGTGCTTTTTGATGAAATTGAAAAGGCTCACCCAGATGTGTTTAACATTTTGCTTCAAGTGCTTGATGACGGAAGAATTACTGACTCGCAGGGAAGATTGGTTGATTTTAAAAATACTATAATTATTTTAACTTCAAATATTGGTGCGGGAGTGCTTCTTGATTCTATTCAAGCAAATGGAATGATTTCAGCAGAAGCGACAAATGAAGTGCATGGTTTGTTAAAACAATCGTTTAGACCTGAGTTTTTAAACAGACTTGATGAAATTATAATGTTTTCACCGCTTACAAAGAATGATACAATCAAGATTGTTGATTTGTTGCTTAAAAATGTTGAAAAACGTCTTGCAGACAAGCAATTAAAGTTTGAAGTGACTAGCAAGGCAAAAGAAGTTATTGTTGAGCAGGGATATGATGTTTCATTTGGTGCAAGACCACTTAAAAGATTTATTCAACACAATATTGAAACAATGCTTGCAAAGGCAATTTTGACAAATGACATAAAGCCAAACACAATGCTTGTTGTTGATGCAAAAAATGATGAATTGTTTATCATTTTAAAATAAAATAAGAGATACACGTAATGTGTGTCTTTTTATTTTTGCAGAAAAATAAAATATGTGCAACTTTGATTTTGAGTTGGCGTTTATTTTTGATATACTACAAAATGATATAGTGGTGTTTTGTCATATATTTATGAAATGTTAAGCTTGAGCTGTATGAAGTGATTATGTTTGGCAATAGTGAAAAAGATGACGGAAAACCAACCAAAGAATTGGTGTTAAAAGCAATTTTTTGATGTTATTGAAAAAGAAATAAATGGAGAAAGCAACTAATGAAAACAATTATTGTGACAGACTCGAATTCGGGTATTTTGCAAAGAGAAGCGAAAGAGTTGGGTATTTCAGTTATCCCAATGCCTTTTACTATTAGCGAAGAAGAATATTTTGAAGAAATTTCAATCTCGCAAGAGAAGTTTTATGAGTTTTTGCAGGCAGACGCAGATGTGACCACATCTCAACCTTCTCAATTCTATTTAGAAGAATTGTGGACAGGCCTTTTGAAAAAGTATGATGAGATTGTGTATATTCCTATGTCTAGCGGGCTATCTGCAACTTGTGAAAATGCAAAAAGATATGCAGAAAACTTTGACGGAAAAGTTTTTGTTGTTGACAACCAAAGAATTTCAGTAACACAAAAAGGTTCTGTGTTTGAAGCTATTGAACTTTTAAAGCAAGGCAAAACAGCAAAAGAAATCAAGGTTTATTTGGAAAGAAGAAAAGATAGACATTCAATTTACATCATGGTGTCAACTCTTAAATATCTCAAGAAAGGTGGAAGAATTTCTGCCGCAGCTGCTGCGGTTGGTTCAATGCTTAAGCTTAAACCAATTCTTTCAAGCAGGGGTGACAAGTTTGAAAAATTTGCAATGACCATGACACTTGCTCAAGCTAAAAAGAAGATGATTCAACAAATTAAACTTGAACTTGAAACAGATTTTAAAGAAGAATATGAAGCAGGAAAGATGGTTTTGTCAGTTGCTCACACTCAAAACCATGCAGAAGCGGAATCATTTAAAAAAGAAGTTTTGCAAGAGTTTCCTAATATGGAAGTTAGATATGTTGATGCATTGTCGCTTAGTGTAGCGTGTCACATTGGACCTGGAGCACTTGCACTTGCAATGTTTGCAGACGGAATGAAAAAATAAACAAACAAGGAAATGTATTTGTGAAAAAAGAAAATCAAACTAAAAAGATTAAAAATAGAAGATGGTTTTTGAAGCCATTTAAGTGTATTTTAAGACCATTTATAAAGAGACCCAAAATTGTTTATTTGGGCGAAAAAATTGAGCAACAATCAATGATTTTAAGCAATCATAAAGGTGCTAGTGGTCCGCTTTCGTTAGAGTTGTATTTTAAAGATCAACCATTTAGATTTTTGGGCACTTATGAAATGAATGGCGGATTGCGTTCGGTTTACACATATTTGTCAAAAACCTATTATCATCAAAAAAAGCATTGGAATTTGACATTGTCACGATTGTTTTGTTTAATTGCTGCGCCACTTACAAATATGTTTTATAAGGGGTTAAATCTAATTTCAACATATCCTGATGCACGTTGTAAAATCACAATCAAAGAAGCAATGAAAACAATCGATGAGGGGCAGAGTTTGATTATATTCCCAGAAGATTCTTCAAATGGATATTATGATGAACTTACAAAATTCTTTTCTGGATTTGTGCTTCTTGGAAGCAAACTTTATCAAAAAGGAATTGATATTTCGATTTATCCAACATATTTAAACAAAAAAGAAAGATTGTTTATTGTTGGAGAAAAAGTTAAATATTCAGAGCTTGTTAGCACTGGCGAAACAAAAGAACAAATTGCCGAAAAAATGCGTAATATAGTTAATGGTCTTGGAAAATATAAACCAGAAGAAAAATAAAACCACAGTTGTGGTTTTTTCTTTTTGTTTGCATATGCAGGCGATAATTTGATATAATGAAAATAGGAGTTGTTATGGATAAAATTCAAGCTATAAAAGAACGTCACTCAGTGAGAAAATATAAAGACAAACCATTGCCAGAAGATGTTATTTTTGAGTTGCAAAAAGAAATTGATGAAATCAACAAAGAAAGCGGACTTAACTTTCAGCTTGTAACAAATGAAGAAAAGTGTTTTAGTGGCATAATGTCTTATGGAAAGTTTGTAAATGTAAAAAATTATATTGCTCTTATTGGAAAAAAATCAAAAGAGTTAGATGAGCAAATTGGATATTATGGCGAAAGAATAGTGATTAAAGCGGGGCAGTTGGGGCTTAACACCTGTTGGGTTGCGTTGTCTTATAGCAAATCGCACACAAAAGCAGTTGTTAAAAATAATGAAAAATTGGTTTGTGTTATTTCGCTGGGATATGGTGAAAATCAAGGTGTGCAACACAGATTTAGACCGATTGAAAAAGTTGCAAAGCTGTCTGCCGATGATCCTGAATGGTATCGAGCAGGAATTGAACTTGCAAGGCTTGCTCCAACAGCAATCAATCAGCAAAAATATTATATTGAAAGAGAAGGCAACAAAGTTTCAATTTCCGCCGGTGTTGGATTTTATGCAAAGGTTGATTTGGGTATTGTGAAATATCATTTTGAAGTTGGTGCAAAAAAAGAAAATTTTGAATGGAAATAAAAAATAGAGAGTGAGAACTCTCTATTTTTTTGTTTTGCTTAATTTGGAAGGTTTGAACCATAATCATCAATGGTTGGGTGATTGTCGCTTGCAAGATACATATTCATGACTTCTTCTGGTGCAAAATTTAAAGCAAACAATGACTGATTGATACATTGTTTAATTTTTCGTTCACTTGTTTTTCCAAGTGATAAAAACTCTTTATACATAAGTTGTGTTGCAACCAAAAGAGCGATGTGCTCTCTGCATCTAGGAATAAATGTGTCGTTGATGTTGTCAATCCAGTCGCAGGTTGTTGATAATGGAGCCATTGTCTCAGCTAATATTTCATTTTGTTCAGGTTCAGAGCAGAGTTTTAATTTTGCTCTTGTCCAATGATTATAGGCATTTGAAAGTGATACAAGTGTGGAAAACAACTCTTTGTCATTTGTGACTGGGGTGTTTAATTTTTGATATGGGTTGTTTGTTCTAACATAATTTGCAAGCCCATAAAGCTCTTTTTGATATGGTTTTTCATCAGTTGAATAAGTGTAGAAATTGATTGTGTAGTCAACCATTAAGTCATTTGAATAAATGTGGTAGTCTGTTTTTTGTGTAAAACCAAATCCGTTTTTGTCACGAATGATATGAATTTCTGGAGAAATGCTTGCAAGAGCAAAAATGAGTGACATATAGTGATAATTTTCGATATATTTTTTCATAAAATAACTTCCTTTTCGAAATGTATTATAACATCCAAAATAGACATTTTCAATATACAAATAAAAATATATTTGAAAATTTTGACAAAAATATGTGCAGTTTTTATAATTTAATTACGCAGAAAAATACTTGGAGATATTATGATTGAAATTGTAACGATTAAATCTAAATTTATGAAGAATCTTTTTGACCACAACACATATGTTTTATTGTCAAAAAAACATGCAGTTATTATTGATGCAGGGGCTGAAATTGAAGATGTGAAGGAAGTGGTTGGAAACCGCAAGGTTTTGGCGGTGCTTTTTACACATTTGCATTTTGACCATACTTGGAACATTGAAAAATATATTAGTGAGTTTGGTTGTGATGTTTATGTGGTGGAAAATCAAGAAAACAGATTTGCTGATGTTGATTTAAATGCATCATATATGGTTAGGCAAAACATTACAAAAAATGTCGACAAAAAATTCATAAAATATTACGCAGAAAAATTAAAAATTGGCGAATTTGATTTTGAAATAATATCAACTCCTGGGCACACTGCTGATGGCGTGTGTATTTTGTGCGATGGAAATTTGTTTACTGGTGACACTGTTTTTGCTGATGGAGTTGGCAGAACTGATTTGAAAGACAGTAACCCTTTTGAACTAAAAGAAAGTCTAGAAAAAATTTCAAAACTAAAGTTTGAAACGGCACTTCCAGGGCATTACGAACCAGCTGGCAAAGAGAAAATTTTAAAAAATTTGTCTTATTATATTTAATGATTAAACTTTTTCATATAACCCATGCATTAAGCATAAATTTTAAAGAGGTTAAAAATGAAAAAGTTTTTTTATTTGTGTTTTTCTGTTATATTTTTAGTTTTTTCTACATTTTCACTTTCAGGTTGTAAAAAAAACGAAGTTGAGAAAGTGTCGAAAAATTTGACGAGTTATGCCATTGATGCAGAGCTTGGTGATGACATGAAAATTTCTGCAAATGAAAAAATTGTTTATCACAACAACACTGGCAAAGAACTTGATTTTTTGTGTTTGCATCTTTATGCAAGGGCGTTTAGAGAAGGGGCGACGATTAAGCCATACACGACACTCACTGAAGCATCATGCTTTCCTAAGGGGGTTTCTTATGGAGACATTGTCATTAGGTCTGTAAAGGTTGATGGAAAGACAAAAGATGTTGAACTGGTTGGAGAAGATGAAGATATTTTAAAGGTTGAACTTGGAAAAAAGTTAGACCCCAAAAAGACTATTGAACTTTTAATTGCATTTGAGCTTGTTATTCCAAACTCAACGCACAGACTGGGGTGGTTTGAGTCTAATGTAAATCTTGGCAACTGGTATCCTATTGTTTGCAATTATGAAGACGGCAAGTTTGAAACGTCACCATATTATTCAACAGGCGACCCATTTGTTTCAGATATTGCAAATTATGATGTCAACTTCAAGTATCCTGCAAGATTTAAATTGTGTTCAACAGGTGAAATTAAATCGACAAAAAATAACAAAAAAATAGAGTCAAAAATAACAGCAAAAGCAGTGCGAGATTTCGCAATGTGTTTGTCATCAAATGCGACAATCAAGTCTGGGGTTGTTGACAAAACCACGGTGTTTTATATGGGTTATGCGGGTGATAAAAATATCGAAAAGTATTTAGAAATTGCAAAAAAAGCAGTTGAATATTTTAGTGAGATATTTGGGGGATATCCTTATAGCACACTCACGGTTGCAAAATCATCATTTATTTATGGTGGAATGGAATATCCAAACATAGTGATTGTTTCAGACTCGATTGATGACGAAGATGAAATGCTTAAAGTGATTGTTCATGAGATTGCACATCAATGGTGGTACGGAGTTGTTGGAAATAATCAAATTAAAGAAGCATGGCTTGATGAGTCACTTGCTGAATATTCAACAGCGTTGTTTTTTAAGAATAATAAAAAATATGGAATAACATATGATGATTTTGTTGGCACAGCACTGTCGAGTTATATGCTTTATGTTGATGTGATTGAAACTATTCGTGGAGATGTTAACACTAAAATGAATCTTCCTGTATACAAATATCAAAACGATTATGAATATTCATACATGGTTTATGTTAAGGGTGTGATTATGTTTGATTCGCTTTCACAAATGGTGGGCGAGAAAAAAGTTGTGCAAGGGCTTAAAAAATATTATGCAGAAAATAAGTTTAAGTTTGCAACAAAACAAGATTTTTTTGATGCATTTAAATCAGCATGTCACAAAGACCTTGAAACATTCTTTAACGGTTATCTAAACGGAAGTGTGGTGATTTCGGCAATTAATTAGTTTAATATTGTCACAAAATGTTTTTGTTTTTTGATAATCTGTGTTAAACTTGACTTGCTAGGAGAAATTATGCGTATTGTAAATTTGGCGTCGGGAAGCAAGGCAAATTGCACATATATTGAATATGGTGAAACAGTTGTGCTTATTGATGTGGGGCTTAATGAAAAAGCTTTAAAAAAAGCCCTGCAAGAAATTGGCTCAAGCATTTACAAAGTGCTTGCGGTTTGCATTACGCATGAACATGTTGACCACATAAGAGCACTTGGTGCACTTGCTAAAAAATATGAGTTTGATTTTTATATCAAAAAAGAGCTTGCAGAAAGTCAGTTTTTTAGTGATGTGATTTTTAAAGAAGGAAAACTTCACAAAATTGACAATATGAAATTTAGTATTGGTGAGCTTGAAATTTTACCGTTTGAAGTGTCGCATGATGCGATTGCTCCTATTGGGTTTATTGTGAATGTTTTTTCAAGCAAGTCAAAAGCATTGTTTTTGACAGATACTGGAATGGTTGCAGAATCGCTTAAACAAAACTTTGATAATGTCAAAATGGCGTTTTTGGAATCAAACTATGATGAAAAAATGCTGTTAAATGGAAAATATCCTTATTTAACAAAAAAACGTATACAAAGTGAAAAAGGGCATTTGTCAAATGAGCAGTCTTTAGAGCTTGCAAAGTATTTGTTTGATAGGGGAACAAAGTGTTTTGTGTTGTCACATATTTCACAAAATAACAACACACCAGAACTTGCGTTTGCAAATTATGCAGATTATTTTTTGGATAAAGGATATATTCTTGACAAAGATGTTTTTATTAGATTATCATTTCAAGAAAAACATGGAAATAATTTTAATTTAAAAGAGGAATTTGATGGAAAATAAATTACTTAATGCAAAGAAACCTAGATTTGGAATAGGCGAAGCCGCATTGGCGTCAATGCTGTTTATTGTTTATAGCTTTTTGTTTAGTTTAATTTACTCGTTTGCATTCCCAAAAGGTATACAAGAAAACAGCTTTGTTATGTTCGTGATTCAATTTGTTGTTGAAGCACTTTTTGGTGTGGCTTCAATAACAGTTGCTCTTGGTTGCAGTGTTGATTTTGTTAAGGCGACTGGCATAAACAAACGTTTTAATTACAAAATGGTGGTTTATGGATGTTTGATTGCTTTTGTGAGTATGATTGGTTTTGGCAATCTCACAAACGTGTTTATGGAAGTTTTGTATGCACTTGGTTATCAGTCACGTGGTGATACCGCCATTACAAATGTTTGGCAATATATTGGATATATTATCGCACTTTGCGTAACCCCTGCAATTTGTGAAGAATTGCTTTTTAGGGGAACAATTTTGTCAGGGCTTAAGTCTTATGGAATTAAGGTTGCAGTTCTTGTTTCGTCACTCATATTCACTTTTATGCATGGCAGTCCAGACCAAACAATTCATCAAATGATTGTTGGTGTGATTACTGGTTATTTATTCTTTAAATCTGGCAATTTATGGATTGGCATTATTATTCATTTCTTCAATAACTTTATTGCGGTTACGCAACTGTTTGCACTTTCACTTGCGGGTGTTGAGGCTACATCAGAACCTTATAGTTTTGAGCTTGTAGGTTTTTTGATTAATATTGTTATAGCTGCTGCATTTGCTGTTGCTGGTTATATTATTGTGAAAAAATTGATGCAAGTGATTCTCAAAGAAAATGCACTTTTAAATAAAGAAGCACTTGAATCAACTGAAACAATCAAAGTTGACGGAGAAGAGATTGAAACTCAAATTATTGTTGATGGTGGAGAAAATGCTGCAAGCAGTGATATGGCAGAAGCGGCTAAAAACAACACCTTTGGAGAAAAGAAACCTATTTCGACATTTACTGTGTTGTTATTTTCACTTTCGGCTTGTTATTTGGCATTTGAGTGGATAGATTCACTTTTGCAAGGGTTGGGGATTGTTTAATGCATTATGAAACACTTTTGCAAAAGATAAAGTGTTATGAAAAAACATTTAGTGTTAAGTGTTTGGGATATACAAATTTTGGAAGAAGAATTTTTGCAGTGGAAAAAATTTTAAATGAAAATTTTGCCACTGCAATTTTTGTTGGAGCAACTCATGGCAGAGAACATCTTTCAACAGACCTTTTATGCAGAATGATTGATGATGGGTTGTTTGATGAAATAAAAGATTTTAACCTTGCATTTGTGTTAATGTTAAACCCTGACGGGGTTGAGTTGTGCTTGAATGGGGCTTTAAGTGTGCCTGAAAAATATAGAGATTCGTTGATAAATATTAATAGAAAAAGTCTTGATTTTTCTATGTGGAAGGCTAATGGGCTTGGAGAAGACATAAACAACAATTTTGATGCAAATTTTGGAACAAATGTTCATTCATTAAAGCCGTCATCATCGGGGTTTATTGGAGAGTTTGCTGAAAGTGTTAAAGAGACCAAGATTTTGGCTGATTATACCTTGAAAAAGAATGCGTTTATTGCAATTTCGTATCATTTGAAAGGCGAAGAAATTTATTTTAATTTTTTTCAAAGTGGACGTAGGCTAAAAAGGGACACACTTATCGCAAAAAGATTTGCTCGGTCTACTGGATATAAAATTAGAAATGTTGAAAAGTTAAGTTCGGGTGGATATAAAGATTGGTGTGTGCAAAAGCTTAAGATTCCTGCACTCACTATCGAGTTGGGGAGTGACAAGTTATCTCACCCAGTCTCGGCTAAGCATTTAGATGAAATATATTTACATCACAAGTCAGTTGCAAAAGATTTGCAGGTTGCGTATAATGTGTTTGTTAGGTTTGGAGAAAAGTTATGACATATGATGAAAAGTTTATGAAAAAAGCAATCGCACTTGCAAAAAAGGCATATGAACTTGATGAAGTTCCAGTTGGTGCAGTGATTGTTAAAGATGGAAAGATTGTATCTTCGGCATATAACAAGCGTGAGTTTTGTCAAGATGCGACCGCCCATGCTGAAATTTTGGCAATAAAAAAAGCATGTAGAAAACTTGAAGATTTTAGGCTTATTGATTGTGATTTGTATGTGTCATTAGAGCCTTGTGTGATGTGTACGGGAGCAATTTTGAATGCTAGAATCAAAAATGTTTATTTTGGCGCGTCAATCACAAATGGTTCGATTTCATGCACAGAGCTTTGTGAAAGAGCTCAGCTTAATCACAAAACAAACTTTGAAGGTGGGTATTTTGCAGAAGATTGTTCAAAACTGGTGAGTGAGTATTTTAAGCAAAAGAGAAAGGCATAGTTTAAGAGTAAATGAAAATTTACTCTTTTTTTGTGCATAATAAGATTAAAGTTTGATGCGTGCTTGACAAAAATTCAGTAAAATTATACACTTTTCTTATGGAAATGATTGAAACAGAAAGCAATGTGGTTGTGCTTAATGAACAACCTGAATTTAGCACAGCAGAACAAGAAAATGTATCTGCAAGTTTTTTTGTGCTTTGTGAGGAAAATGACGATTCAAATTTTAGTCAAAATATCTATGACTACAAAGTTGCAGGAATGTCAATTTTGAATTGGGTTATAAGAGCTTGTGACAAAGAACCGGTTATTTTAAAAGTGTCAGAAGGAGACAATGTTATTGAAACCATCAGACCGTATCTTGAAAATACTGATTATTCTGTGGTTTTGTATGCGAGCACTCCTCTTTTAAACAAAGGACACATCAAAGATTTGTTGGGTTTTGTTGCACGAAAGAGAATGAATGCTTGCAAACTCAAAAAAGGGTTTGTGTTTAAAAATGATTATATTGTAAACGTTGATGATATGTATTCGATTGATACATATGATTTTGCGTCTAATGATTTTTTTGAAATAAAAAATCAGGCGGATATTTCATTGGTGCAAGATATTTTAGAGAAAAAAGTTCTTGCATATCACAAGAAAAACGGAGTTTATTTTGAAAATGAATCACATGTTGTGGTTGACGCAACAACAGAAGTTGGTTATTCTTCAGTTCTTGGGGCTGGGGCTAAGGTGTTGAATCATTCAAGCATTGAAAACAATGTTAAGATTGGCGCAAACTCTGTGATTTCAAACTCAAAAATTGGTGAAGATGTTGAAATTGGTCTTAATGTTGTTATTGATGGCTGTGTGGTGAAAGGCGGCGTAAAAATTGGTGACGGCGTTATTCTCAAAAATAGCGTTATTGGAAACAATGTTGTTGTTGAAACTGGTTCAATTGTGTCAGGTTCTGGAATTAAAGATGAGTCTAGTGTTGGTGAAATGGTTAAGCTTTTAAATGTTAGACTTGGTGAAAATGTTCATATTGGAAAATGTGCGAAGATTGTTGGTGATAAAATTTCAACAATTATTATGAAAAATACAATTATTGGTGCAAATTCTGTGATTGTTGATTCAAAGATTGCAGAGTCTAGTGAACTTGAATCAAACAAAACTGTGATTGAAAACAAGAGGGTAGATTAATGAAACTTATTGTAGGGCTTGGAAATATTGGCAGTGAGTATGCAAAAACCAACCATAACGCTGGGTTTATGGTGCTTGACAGGGTGGCAGAAAAATATGGTTTTTCTTTTAAAAATCGTGGTTGTGATGCAGATTATGCCGAGTTTAAAAATTTAAGCGACAAATACATAATCGCGAAGCCTAGAACTTATATGAATGACAGTGGAAAGGCTGTTAAAAGCCTTATGAAAAAATTTGGTATCGACATTCAAGATGTGCTTGTGGTGGTTGATGATATCGATCAAGAACCAGGGCTTGTTAGAATTAGAAAAACAGGTTCTGCTGGCACACATAATGGACTCAAAAGCATTATTGCAGAAACTGGAACTGCAGATTTTGCAAGGGTTAGAGTTGGTATTGGAAAACAAAAACCACATCAAGACCTTGCAAACTTTGTGCTTTCAAAAATGCATATGAGTGATGAGCAAGTGGCTGGGCTTGAAAAAGCATTTTTTGCTGTTTGTGATTATATTGAAGGCAAAACAATAGAAAATTTAATGGCATCATATAATGGTGATTCTGGAAAAAATGGCAGACATTAATTTTTTTAAATTTGAAAGTTTGAGCGAAAATTTTGCCAAACTTTATGCAGAGCTTGGGGCAGGAAATTCCTGCTCTGTTTTTGGTGTGCAAAATTCAATGCGTCCTGCCATGGTTTCAAACATTGGAAAAAAATGTTTGTTTTTGACAGCTGATTTGACAACAGCAAACTTTGCCACCGAACAGTTTGAACTTATGGGGTTAAATGCCATATTGTTTCCATCAGTGCAAGATTCATTTTTGTATAAAAAAGCTCAATCTAATGAAACATATGTCAAAAGGACAAAAGCATTGTATGACATTTTGTGCAAAAACTTTGATGTGGTTGTTGCACCAATTGATTCATTGTTTAATTTTTTGCCTAGCATTAAAGATTTTTCTTCGCATGTGATAAAGCTTTCTGTTGGTCAAAATATTGATGTTTTAAAACTTGAACTTTTGCTTGTTGAGTCTGGTTACAAAAAAGAAGAACTTATTTCAGAACAAGGACAATTTTCACGTCGTGGTGAAGTTTTGGATGTGTTTCCTATAGGGGCAAAGCACCCATTTAGAATTGATTTTTTTGACACTGAAATTGAAACAATCAAAGTTTTTGATGTTGTTACTCAAAAGGGTACAAAAGAAGTTAAAACATTAAAAATATGCCCATATTCTGATTTGTTTTTAACAAATGACGAACTTGAATATCTAAAAACCGAAGTTGACAAACTGAGAAAAGTAACAGGTGAAGAAGTTGATGAAAACACGCTTTTTAATTCAATGCTAGACGAAATAATTTCTAGACTTGACCTTAAAGACAGAAGTTATTCACTGGATCCGTTATCTAGTTTTTTAGATGATTTTAGGTGTTCGATTTTTGATTATCTAAATTTTGCGGTCGGTGATTATGTGATTGTGTTTGATGAATGCAAACAAATCTATGACCAAATGACAAATTATGCAAAAGAGCTTGATGAAAGACTCAAGACTTTGCGTGATTCAAAAACACTTCTTGCGGGCAAAAGACCTTGCGGTTTTTCGTTTGCTGATGTGATGAATATGTTTGAAAACAAAACCTGTTTGGCGTTTTTGAAAATCACAAACTCAAACAAGTTCTTTAGGTCAAAGGCTGTGTTTAATTTTAAAACAATTCCTGTTCAAAGATATACACACAATCTTAAAGAGTTTTCTGTTGATGTGAAGGCATATAAGATTAAAGGGTTTAAAATCTTTGTGTTTGCAGGAAATGTCGAGCAAGCTGAATCTGCATCGAATGTGCTCATTTCACATGATATAGCAATTTCAAAAAATAAGGCGAAGACAATTTTTGATGAGTCTTCAGTTTTGTCATGTGGGTATTATTCTGGGTTTGTGTTGCCGGAAGAAAAAATTGTGGTTTTTGGGACTTATGATATTTTTCCAAAAAAGAGACAGGCAAGCAAGCTGAAAATTTCAAAAGAAAATGTGTTTAGTGTGCCAAAAGTGGGTGACTATGTTGTGCATCATATTCATGGCATTGGTCTTTGTGAAGGGGTTACTCAATTAACTGGCTCGTTTGGAACAAAAGACTATGTGGTGATTAAGTATTATGGTGGTGACACCTTGTATGTTCCAACAACGCAAATGGATTTGCTTGACAGGTTTTCTGGTGCTGAAACTCCAAAAAAATTAAGCAAGATTGGTGGACAAGACTTTTCTGCTGTTAAAAACAAGGTTCGTGAATCTGTTAAAAAACTTGCGTTTGACTTGATTGAACTTTATGCAAAACGTGAACAAATCAAAGGATTTGCGTTTTCAGAAGACAATGATTTGCAAAGAGAGTTTGAAAACTCTTTTCCATACACTGAAACAGAAGATCAACTTTTGTCGATTGAAGAAATCAAAAAAGACATGGAATCAAGCAAAGTTATGGACCGTTTGGTTTGTGGCGATGTGGGGTT
>JAZOTD010000031.1:0-36919 GCA_045657465.1 Clostridia bacterium
TCAAGCCCAACTGATTTAATTGCGGTTGTCGCAAGCATTTGACCAGGAAGTTCTGCAATTTCCACATTTTCAAGTGCTGTCAAATTTGGCATTAAGTTGTAAAATTGAAAAATAAACCCAACAACTTCACGACGATATTCAGCAAACATTTTTTCAGAAAGTCTAGTAATGTCAACGCCTGCAAAATTAACACTGCCTTGGCTGACACTATCCATTCCACCAATAATATTTAAAAGTGTGCTTTTCCCGCTTCCGCTGGCGCCCAAAATAACAACGAATTGACCTGTAAAAAGTTGCAAAGTCACATCATCAAGTGCTTTGATTTCGTTGTTTTCGCCATAAAACTTTGACACGTTTCGAAGTGAAAGTGAGCCCACATAACGTTGACCAAAAATCAGTTGTTCTTTCTTCATAATAACTCCTACGCATATTATATAAATTTTTACCACTGTTGTAAATGTTTTTTAACCCTCAATTGCAACAAAAAACCACCTTATTGGTGGTTTTTTCACAAATCATCTTGATCTTGCACCGGCTTTTCACCATCAATTGACAGCCCAGTATAACTTCCAAATGGGTCAAATTTTGAAACCCTTTTTTCAATTTTAATAACACTTTTTGAATTATTTTTTATATTTTTTTGATTATTTTTCACTTTATTTTCCTCCTATTTTTTATTTTTGGTTTTAGCCACTAAAATTATTTGACTATAATATTATTATTTTTTAAAATATATTTGTATAGGAGTAAAATATGGACAAAATCGTATTTAATAGAACTTGTTTTTTTGGCACAGACTGCATCAACGAACTTGATGAAGAAATCAAAAACAGACACTACAAAAAAGGCTTCATAATCACAGACAACGGCCTTGTTGAATGCGGATTATATCAAAAAGTTTCAGAGGTTTTGGTTAAAAACAAAATCCCTTCAGTTATGTTTTCTGACGTAACCCCAGAACCAACTGTTAGAGATGTTAAAAATGCATACAACGAATTTAAACGTTCAGGTGCTGACTTCATTTTAGCAATCGGTGGCGGAAGTCCAATCGACACGGCAAAAGCAGTTTCAGTAATTGCAACAAACCCAAAATTTGCTGACGTTGTTTCACTTCGTGGTCACAAAGACGACCTAAATGCCCCACTTCCACTCTATGCAGTGCCAACAACTGCAGGCAGTGCAAGTGAAGTTTCAAAAAGTTTTGTAATAACCGACGAAGTTTCAAACAAAAAAATTGTATGTTTTAACGACAAAGTTTTGCCAGTTGAAACATTCATTGACCCAGTTTTAATGACAACTATGCCAGACATCATCACATTAAGTTCTGGCTTTGATGCACTCTCTCACGCTGTTGAAAGTTTGGTGTCAAAAAATGCAAACATCTTCACATTAACACTTGCTCGTGAAGCTGTTAAACTCATCATTCAAAACCTTCCACTTTGCTATGACGACCCAGACAATCTTGACGCACGTGACAAAATGGCATATGCCCAGTATATGGCTGGTCTCGCATATTCAAATTCAGGCCTTGGCATTGCTCACTCAATCGCCCACGCCCTTAGCGGAAAATATCACATTCAACATGGCATTGCCCTTTCAATGGTTTTGCCAACCGTTTTAAAGTTTAATATGTATAGTTCAAAAGCAGTTGAATACAAACACATTGCTGAAGCTTTTGGAATTGACGTTTCTGGAAAAAAGGTTGATGAAATTGCTCGCCTTGCATGTAAAGAAATGGAAAAATTGAAAAACGAATTTAACATTCCAAAAAAATTGTCTGAATATGGTGTTAAAGAAGAAGATTTAGACATCTTGGCTCTCAATGCATTTGAAGATGCATGCACAGCTAGCAACCCTAGAGAAGCCACAATGACCGATATTTACATGCTTCTTAAAAAGATGCTTTAATTTAATGCATAATTAATTTTAATTTTTTGCAAACAAAAACGACTCAAATTGTGAGTCGTTTTTTTTATTCACCCATTTGCTCTGCTTTAAACTTTGCAACAAAATCTTTTCTAGCAAGCAAATATTCTTCATTGTTTTTAGACAACATGATTTTTCTCAGTTTTTCGTCTGCCAAATCTTGTTTTAAATCTTGACCTTTAATTCTATTTAGTGCATGTGCATCAAACAAATAATAATATTCTTTTTTTGGCATAATCATGTTTATATATGGGTTTATAACAAAATTTTCAGTTTCCATCCAAGAAGTCCAAATACCTGTGCTTTTGTCAGTGTCTAAATAGTGCAACATATCAATGGTGCCAGTAACATAGTCATATTGACCCAAGTTTTGGTTTTTTGCCATAGAGTTTATAAGTGTTGTGTGTGGCTTGTTTGAAACACCTTCAAAATAAATTCTATCAAGCCCCTTTTTATAGTTGTCACTCATTCTTTTAACTCTAAACACTCCATGGTGCGTAACAAACTTAAAAAACCTGTCTTGACCTTCAACAAAGTGAAGTTTATTTTCTTGTGTTTTTCTCACAACTTCAGCACCAAAGTGTGTCATATCTTCATCATTTTTCACTGAGCAAAATTCATACACTAAAAAAGCAATCTCACCAAGTGGTGAAAGTTGTTCATCATTAACAAAGGCATCAATAAAAGCCTGTTCTTTTTGTGGTTGATTTTCTAAAAACCCTTTAACTTTATCTAATTTCATAAAATTTCTCCAAAGAATAACAAAAGCGGAAATACTTCCGCTTCAAATAACATAATTATTATACACTATAAAAGACATTATTTCAACCCCAAACTTCAAAAAAAATATTATATTTAAGGAATAAATTAAATTCAATTTATTTATTTTTAAAAATATTTATGCTACACTAAAAACACGACACATGCTTCCGTAGCTCAACTGGATAGAGTCGCCGGCTTCGAACCGGAAGGTTGCGGGTTCAACTCCTGCCGGAAGCACCAATCGCTTAAATAAATTTTAAGCTCAAAAGCATCCGTGCAGGACCGCTCGAAATATGTGACGCTCCACTTCGTTCCCGCTATTCCGTCGCAAGTCAAAACTTGCTCCTTACGACTCCTGCCGGAAGCACCAATCGCCTAAATAAATTTTAAGCTCAAAAATATCAATATTCAATTCAAGGAGATATTATGCAAACAATAAAAACTTTAGATTTATGGACAGAACAACATCGAAATCAATACGAACTTTTCAACGCATGCTTTGTTGATGGTTTTTACGAAAACAACATTCCATTTGATAAATATAAAATTGTTAAAAATTGCAACTGTATCATTTCTTCAAATTCAAAAGAACTAAATATTAGCAACAAGCACAATGCAATTGTATTTTATAAACAAAATAAAATAGTTAGACTTCTCGTCACATTTAAAGACACAAATCTTGAATTTTGCGTGCAAAATGCATTAACTCAAAAAACTCACGGCGGATATCTCTCTGATTTATACAAACAAAACAACATTCAAGAAACCATTGTTGACTTAAATGAAGAACCTGTTTTTAATGAATATAACTTAAGTGGAAAAATTGAAATTGATGTTGGCTCTTGTGACCGAAATTCCCTTCTAGAACAAATGCTAAAAGGAAATTACACTGAAGATGAAAGCAAGTTTGGTCATTATGACAATATCGAATATATCTACAACTCACATATAACAGTAAAATATTCTCTCAAAACAGATTCAGAAATTTTTGAAATTGAACATGAAGGTGCTTTTTTAAATAAAACCAATTCAAGAATCATTATTTTGCAGACACATTCAGAACTTGACTTTAATGAAATTAACGGTGAAATTGTTTTGGCAAACACTAATGACCTTAAAGGCTGTGCTAAAATTTTAAAAGATATATACAATTCAAACGTACTTTCAGAAGGTTGGACTGATAAAAGTTCTCTTGACCTTTGCACATTCCATTACAAACGCCAACCAGATTTATTTTACATTGCCAAAAAAGAAGGAAAGGTTGTTGGATTCAGCTTTTCATATATAAAACCATGGGCTGATGGAAATCACTTAATGGTTGAAGAAATCTCTGTTGACCCAAACTTTAGATCTTCAGGAACTGCTTTAAAACTAATTTCAAAAGTATTTGAAACCGCAATTAAAAAATATAAAATAACAAAAGTTGAAGGCACAACATATGAAGACGAAAATGGTGCACCATTTAAAATATACAAAAAAATTGGATTCAAAAAAGTCACTGACTTATTTTTAATCGAATGCGATGCAGAAAAGTTAAAGACATGGTTCTAACATATCGTTTTTGAATCATTTAGGAGATACTCATGAAAAATGTTATTGTTATTTCTTCAACCCCACGAGTAGGTGGAAATTCTGAAATTTTAGCAAATGAATTTGCAAAAGGCGCTCGTGACGCTGGTCACAATGTTGAAATTATCAATGTTCGTGAATATAACTTCAAATATTGCACGGGTTGTTATGCTTGTCACAAAACAGAAAAATGTGTTTTTAATGACGGCATGAACGAAATTCATGAAAAACTTTTAAATGCAAACGTAATTGTTTTTGCAACCCCAGTTTATTATTATTCAATGAGTGGACAATTAAAAGTTTTTATCGACCGCCTCACCCCTATCTATGAAAAAGTTAGAGCTGACATCTATTTAATTGCATCTCAGTGGGACCCTGACAAGTCAATGATGGACGCAACTTTTGAAGCCATTCGTGGTTGCACAAGAGACTGTTTTGAAAACTGCACTGAAAAAGGCGTGCTTTATGGTGCTGATTTAAATGATGTTGGAGATGCAAAAAACAACCCTGAATATCTTAATCAAGCCTATAACATGGGCAAAAATTGCTAACTTAAAACAAAACATAAAAAAGACCACTTAATGTGGTCTTTTATTTTATAAATTCTTTTAAATCCATGTTTTTATAAACATTTGTTCCGTCAACAATCTCTTTATATAACTTATCAGTCACCGCTTTTGCAAGGTTATATTGCTCTTGCGTGATGAGTTTGCACTCAAGCGCACCAGAAAGTTCATTTTCATCAACAATATAAATTTTGTCTTCTGCAACTATAATATCAGTGAACAAGTCATCATAATATGGAACTTTTGTTTCTTCATCAACGCCATTTCCAAGAGAAATGTCAAAATAATATTCAAGCACTTCCTTTTTATCATTCAAAAATGCTCTCATGCTATAGTTTTCATTTTTTGGAACAACTTCAACAATATAATATCCGTCAGCAATAAGTTTAATTCCGTGACCACTAACAAAAGGTCTGGTTTTTAAGATATGCTTCACAGATGCATAATAATCACTTTTATCCATAAAAAGTGTTTGTGTATATTTTTCAACATCGCGAAGATATGTTTTGCTAATTAATTTTTTTCTCATTTCTCACCTAATCTTCTAAACTTTTTAAAATAATGCCCGTTTCGTCAAGAATAACATAAGAATGTTCGCTGTCGTTTTTTGGAAGCGACACAGACCCCACATTCACCAACAATTTTTTGTCTTTTTCAGTTATTGTTGGAATATGAAAATGTCCATAGAGCATAACATCAAAGTCTTCGTCTGGAAAGTTGTCAGGATTAAATTTATGCCCATGTGAAGCAAATATTTTTTTGCCAAACATTTCAAAAGAATAAACGCCTTTAAAGTCAAATTCTGAAATCATCTCATCAACTTCTGCGTCACAATTACCTTTTATGACAATTAGCCTATCTTTTAATAAATTAAGTTCTTCGCACACTTTTTTAGGGTCATATCCATCAGGGAGTGGATTTCGTGGACCATGATAATATAAATCACCCAAAAGCAACAATTTGTCTGCTTTTTCTTCTTTGAATTTTTTCAATAATTTTTCAGTCCATGTCCAAGAACCATGCAAATCTGAAGCCACTAAAATTTTCATAAAAAATCTCCTATGCCCTAATTGTAAAAAAAACACGCTTTCAAGTCAAACAAATCACCAAAATCAATTTGCATTCACCCACCAATATGCTAAAATTAACCTATAGGAGAACATTTATGAACAAACCAAAACATTTATCAGTTGGCGACAAAGTCGCAATCATAAGTCTTTCTAGCGGAATTTTAGGCGAAGCCTTTGCAAAACACGAACTCGAACTTGGTGAAAAACGTGTTAAAGAATGGGGGCTTGTGCCAGTTTATATGAACAATGCACTTAAAGGAATGAACTTTCTTAAAAACCACCCAGAAGCTCGTGCTGACGACCTAAAGCATGCATTTGCTGACCCAGAAATCAAGGGAATCATTTGTGCAATCGGTGGAATTGACACTTTTAGAACATATCCATATCTTCTTGAAGATGAAACCTTCAAGCAAAACGTGAAAAACAACCCAAAAATCTTTATGGGCTTTTCTGACACAACCGCCAACCACTTGATGTTTCAAAAACTAGGCTTAAACACATTCTACGGTCCTGCGTTTTTAACAGACTTTGCAGAATTTGAAGATGAAATGCTTCCATATACAAAAGAAAGCATTAAATATTTATTTAATTCAAACAACACTTATGAAATCAAGTGCAGTGATGTGTGGTATAAAGACCGCACTGACTACTCTCCTAATGCAGTTGGAACAAAACGCGAATGTTTTGCCGAAACCAAAGGTTATGAAGTTTTGCAAGGCACAAAATCTGCTCAAGGAAAACTCTTGGGCGGTTGTATTGATGTTATGGCTCATTTGATTGGAATTTTCAGCCCAGCGCATGAAGAAAATATTGAATTAATAGGTGAACAAAATGCAATTAATGAAAAATACAATATCTTCCCTAGCCTTGATGAATGGGCAGGCAAAATTATGTTCTTTGAAACCAGCGAAGAAAAAATGCCACCATCACACTTCGAAAAAATAATCAAAGTTTTCAAACAACGTGGAATCTTTGGCGTAATAAACGGACTTGTTGTTGGCAAGCCAATCGACGAAGTTTATTATGAAGAATACAAACAAATCTTAAAACAAGAACTCGCAGAATATGACATTCCTGTAATGTTTAACTTCAACTTTGGGCACAGCTATCCACGAACGATCATTCCTTATGGAACCGAAGCTTTGCTTGACCCAATAAACAAAACATTCACACTAATTCAATCTTCATTAAATTAAAGGTGCTTATGAACACAAAAATATTTAACAAACAAAACATCATGTTTTTATCACTCGCTATCTTAAACCTGGGACTTTGCTTGTTTTTAACTATCACGATTGTTCCAGACCAAATTGCGACATCGGTAGATTTCAATGAAAAAATAATAGAACTTGGCTCAAAATGGTTGCTTTCAATCAACATTTTTTTGCCACTTGTGCTATCAATATTAATCTTGATTTTACATAAAAATGAATCTCTTTCATTTTTCTTCAAATCACTCATTGTGCTTATGCTCTATGAAAACATGCTGACCTATTGCTATGTGTGTCTTGAAACAAATTTTGAAATCGGCACGCTTTGTCAAATACCACTTGCAGCAAGTGTTTTTATGCCAATATCAGTTCTCATTGCAGTGCTTTCATTTAAAATAAAACACGTTCCATACAAGTCAAAATTTGTTGGAATTAGAACAAAATACACCAGAGCCGACGAGTTTATTTGGAAACATACTCATTTCGTTGCAAAAGACGTATTTTTCGCAACTGGCGTCATTTTATTTCTTATCAATATTGTGTTTTTATTTGTGCGATTAGCATATATTCCATTAGCAATATTTGTAGTGGCCATCACAGTTGATATTGTCATTATCACTCACCAATCAAGACTGATGTACAAAAAATTTATCGACATGAAAAAACGTCAAGAAAAAATGGAAAATAAATCAAAAGAAAATACTGAAAAATAACAAAAAAATAAGGGGTTAATCTAAAGCCTTTGAACCTGAATTTATCGGTTTCAAATAAGGCTTTAGATTAACTCCTTTTAATTTTTATAAGTTAAAACTTCACCATTTTTTAATTTATACTTTTCATAAAGATTGCCATTAGGCTCTCCTTCAAAATAGCACCTAACATATAAACAAACACCCGCATGAGTCACAACCAAAACGTTTTTATCTTTATATTTTTTCAGTGTTTCATCTAAAAAATTGTTGATTCTAGCTTTAAAATTATTTAGTGATTCAATGCCAAATCGTGTGTCATTTTGATTATTAAAATCTGGAAATTCCTCAATTTCTGTTTTGAGTTTTCCTTCAAGCTCACCATTGCATCTTTCTATTAACCTGTCATCAACAGTAATTTCTTGACCACAAATTATTTTTGCTGTTTCCACTGCTCTTTTTAGTGGACTTGAAAAAACTTTGTCAAACTTGACACCTTTCAATTTTTCTTTGACAATATTCGCCTGCTCTTTGCCTTCATTGTTTAGTTCAATATCAATACGACCCTGCATTCTTCCAATTTTATTCCACTCGGTTTGCCCGTGCCTAACAAAATAAATCATATTTTTTATCCTTTCTTAAATTCATTATACAATAAAAATAAGCCCTTGTCATTTTTATATCTAAAAATCACAACAAAAAAGAGTTAGACAGAAAATCTAACTCTTTTGTTTTTTCAATATTTAATCATTATCCTTTTAACTTTAATTTGTAAACATTAAAGTTTGTTGCAACCACTTGCCTGTCAATGTTAAACTTTCCTTGAACAAAACGTGATATATCATGACTTTTGCTAACAACCAAAACTGCAACCTTGATTTTTAATTGATACAATTTTTCAATAAATTCCGCATAAAATTCATGTGGTCTAAATGTTTTTTCATAAGCAAGCTCTGTTAAATCTGTCACGATTTTGTCGATAAACTTAATTGGAAAGTTTTCAGCCATAAAGTCATAATTTAAAACAGAAAAGGTCTTGTCTTTAAGTGATTTGGCTCTCTTTTTTAAATCTTGAACTTGATTTTTGTCAGTGCTAGCAGCAATCACATTTGCCTTTTTGAAACATATTGACCTAACATATGCAATCATGCCTTTGCCAGCGTATGGATCAAGCACAACTTCGCTGCTTGCAGGTTCTGTCAAAAAATTCAACATATATGCCACGTCTGGACTCATTTCATATTTGCTTTCAATTTTTGAAAACTCAGAACTACGAACAAGTTTTTTCATAAACAAGTTTGTTCCATCAGCTTTTGCCAAAAACACAAGCTCTGCTTGAGTTGAAAGATAACTAATTGATTTTTTTGTTGCTTTTTTTAGCATGATTTCAACCGCATTTTTCAAATTGCCATCAATAACAACATTTTTGTTTTCTTTCAAAAAAGAAAGTTTAAAATTTGAGACTTCTCTAGGAAAGAATATTTTTAAACCTTTCTTTTCAAGCAAATGTTTCATTTCTGCATTGAGAGCACCAACGCCTTCTTTTTGCATGTTGTCAATAACAAGATAAGAATTTTTAAAACAAGAGTTTTCAAAAGAAAAATGTTCATCGGCAAAAAACAAGACTGCATCGCTATAAAGCTTTTTAATTTGTGCATTTTTGTCTTGTTTCTTTATAATTGATTTAACCACTTCATCGAAGTTTTTTTCAAATGTTGCATAATATAATTTTTTCATAGTGCCACCATTATAACACATACACCCATGATTTGCCACATATTTTAAATAATTTTTGACATAACTTTCCTTCATAATTCAAAAAAAACATTGATTAAACAACGAAAATGGTATAATATAATATTGTATGGAAGAATTAGAAATTCAAAACCCAGAAAATCAAAACGAACAATCACCAGACAGTGAAAGTGAAGTTCTTGTAGACCCAGCTGCCAGCAAACAAAAACGTGCATCTGGCTATATTGGAAGCACTTTGCACATTTTCATGCTTGTTTTTGGAATTGTTTTTTTGTGTTCAACATTAATTTTTCAAATTCTTTTAACACCAATCAAAGTTGTCGGGCTCAGCATGTATCCAACGATAAATGCATCAGCCGAAAGTGACACAGATGAAACACATATTGACATTGTTTATTACAACAAAGACAAGGCTTATCAAAACGACGACATTGTCATTGTTTCAAACCTAGAGCAAAACTACATAAAAGATAAAAACAAAGACGTGCAATATTTCATCAAACGTGTCATCGCCTGCCCTGGTCAGACTGTCACATTCTTTTTGACAGACAAAAAACATGAAAAACTTGAAGATGGACTCTTTGCAGATGTCTATTATTATGATATAATAGTGAAAGATTCAAACGGAAAAACCATCAATATTGATGACTCATTTTTAAAAAATGATATGCGTTTTTCAAGATATGACTATGAATTAAACAAACATAGACCTGAATTTGAAAAAATCTTCAAAAATATATTTGATGACACATTGCCAGACAGTGAGCGCAAATCAACCATAACCATAAAAGAAAACACATATTTTGTTATGGGAGACAACCGAAACACTTCAGAAGACAGTCGCTATTTTGGTGCTGTGAGTTATGAAGACATTTCAGGAGAAGTTAAACTTCATGTGCCATACGGAACCAATTTATGGTCTGCCGTTTTCAAAAAAATATTTGCTTAAATTTAGCTTAACAAAGGAAACTATTTATGAAAAAGTCGATACTAAAATTATTAACACTAATGTTGTGCATTCCACTAGCCTTGTGCGGATGTTCAAAGGTTAAAGTTAAATCAAAACTTGACACAATCTATTTGCCGGTTTATTACAATGAAAAGGTTGCTTGTTCAGTTTATGGAAAATCTGACAAGATTTCTGTCGCAATTGACGATTTAACATCAAAAAAACCTAACAAAAACATCTTGGCATCATACACTGAATTTTCTTTAAAAGCCAATGCTGCTTGGGTTTATAAACTTTATATCGACTACATTTATTTCAAAGTATACACAAACATTGCATCTTCTGAAATGATAATTAATGTTTCAATCACCAACCTTGCAAATGAAAATGATTTCGAAAATGCAAATGATGACTTTGTTGCTGAATGTTCACTCATTCCAACCAAAGACGGCGAATTTGTTTGCGAAGTTAAGGTTAAAAAAGTTATTGCAACCGCAACCGGTTCAACTGTCACATTTGACATTCTAAATTCACCTGAGGTTTTCTTTAATGAAAAAGGTGAAGACATTGGATTTAAATGGATTATCTATGACTTAAAATTCTATGCAGAACACCGCACTTATTCAAAATAACAAAACAAAAAAGAAAGGTCTCCCCTTTCTTTTTTTTATCAAAAATTTTACAAAAAAATTCTAGACACACTTAATGTCTAGAATCTTAATTTCATAATATAAAAATTATTTCTTTGGTTCAATTTTTGCCTTTCCACCCATGTATGGACGCAAAACTTCAGGAACAGTGATTGAACCATCTTCATTATAGTTGTTTTCTAAGAGTGCAATAAGTCCACGAGGGCTAGCAAGAACTGTGTTGTTAAGTGTGTGTGGATAATAGTTTCCATTTTCACCCTTAACACGAATTCCAAGTCTTCTTGCTTGTGCATCACCAAGGTTTGAACAAGATGCAACTTCAAAGAATTTTTGTTGTCTTGGGCTCCAAGCTTCAATGTCGCAAGACTTAACTTTAAGATCTGCAAGATCACCACTGCAGCATTCAAGTTGACGAACAGGAATGTTTAAATTTCTAAAGATTTCAACAGTGAATCTCCACATTTTTTCATACCAATTCATAGAATCTTCTGGCTTGCTGATAACAATCATTTCTTGCTTTTCAAATTGGTGAACTCTATATATTCCCCTTTCTTCCAAACCATGTGCACCAGTTTCTTTTCTAAAACATGGAGAATAAGATGTCATTGTTGTTGGAAGTTCAGATTCTTTCATCATTTGATCTTTAAACTTTCCAATCATTGAGTGCTCGCTTGTTCCAATCAAATAAAGGTCTTCGCCTTCAATCTTATACATCATAGCGTCCATTTCAGCAAAACTCATAACACCAGTAACAACATCACTTCTAATCATAAATGGTGGAATTGCATATGTGAACCCATGGTCAATCATATAATCTCTGCCATAAGCAATCATTGCTTCATGAAGTCTTGCTGCATCACCCAAAAGATAATAGAAACCGTTTCCAGAAGTTCTGCCAGCAGCATCTTTGTCAAGTCCACAAATAGACTCTAAAATATCTGCATTGTATGGAATTTCATAACTAGGAACAACTGCTTCGCCAAATCTTTCAACTTCAACATTTTCGCTGTCATCTTTTCCCACAGGAACACTTGCATCTAAAATGTTTGGAATAACCATCATGCGTTTTTTGATTTCAGCTTCAATTTCAGCTTGTTTTGCTTCAATTTCAACAATTCTTTCAGCATTTTTCTTAACTTGAGCTTTGATTTTTTCAGCTTCTTCAAAGTTCTTTTCTTTCATAAACTTTCCAACTTCAGCAGAAAGTTTGTTTCTTGACGCTCTAAGTTCATCGCCTTCTTGCTTAAGCGAGCGATTCTCCTTGTCAAGATTTACCACTTCATCAACAAGAGGAAGTTTTTCATCTTGAAATTTCTTTTTAATATTTTCTTTTACTAGTTCAGGGTTTGTCCTGATTAAATTTATGTCAATCATATAAATTCCTCCTTTGATAACATGACATCATTCTATCACTAATTTTTGACAATTTCAATAAAAAAAGACAGATTGCCCTGCCTTTTTAAAAATTTTTAACCATCTGCTTTATTTTTTTAAATGAGCATCGTCATAAACAACCGAACCTGTCGAAATTGTTGTATTTTCTTTAAAATTTGAATTTTTAAGTTCACTAAATGCCCCAACCTTTGAAAAATCTCCAACTTCACACCTTCTAATTATTGAAAATGGTCCAATCGACACACATGTGCCAATTTTAGATTTATCAATAATTGCTGAATAAATTTTTGAACCCTTGCCAATAATTGTGTTAGATATAAAGCAGTTTGGATAAATCGTAACATTGTCAGCAATGCTGCAAGTGCCCTCAATGCGGTTATTTTCATAAATTATAACATTTTTTCCAATCCTTGCCTTTTTATCAATAAACGTTGTTTTCTTATCTAACAAAACATAATCCAAAACAAAACCCCCAAAACAAAAAACTCATATGTTACATGATATGTTTTTATATGATTTTTTGTTTAAAATTTATTAAAAGTCATAAAAGTATTACTATTAATCGCTATAAAGCGTGAAATTATCGAAATTTTTAAAAATTTTTTCAAAAAACCCAAAATTTGTTTTGACAATTTTTTCGTTTATGCTATAGTGGTTGTAATAAGTAAGCTTTAAACAAAGCAAAATTAGGAGGAATTACTTATGAATAAAAACGAATTTTTAAGAGCAATCGCTGACAAAACAGAATCAACAATCAAAGATGCAAACGCATTCTATGAAGCATTTGTTGGCACAGTTCAAGAAGCTATGAAAGCTGATGACAAAATCACACTTGTTGGTTTTGGTACTTTCGTTGCTAAACACAAAGCTGCTTGTGTTCGTCCAAACCCACAAAAACCAGGCGAAACAATCAAAGTTGCTGCATGCAACGTTCCAGCTTTGAAATTCGGCAAGAGCTTCAAAGATTCTATTAACTAATAGAAAACAAAAATTCAGCCAAGTGCTGAATTTTTTATTTAGCCAAAAAGCATTGACTTTGTCTCACCTTTTGTAATATAATCAGCCTATAAAAGGAATTATGTTATGAAAAGAGCAAACAATAACAATGGTAATAATAATGTAGCTTGAGAAATTTATTACTCTTGTTTTTTGTTGATGCACTAAATCTAAGTAAACACTGAAAACAAGAGGTGTTTACTTTTTTTATTAAAGGAGATTTCATGGAAAAAATTACTGACAAACAAATTGAGCATTTGGCTGAACTTTCATCACTTGCCCTTTCTGACAAAGAAAAAGCAAAAATGAAAACTGACCTTGAACAAATTTTAACATTTGTCGACAAAATCGAAAACTGCGACCAAACAAGTGACCTTTCTTTTGATGGGGCTGTGTCTCTCGATTCACTACGTGAAGACATCGTTAAAGAAAGTCTTTCACAAGAAGAGGCCCTTCAAAACGCTCCAAAAGCAGAAAATGGTGCATATGTTGTTTCAAAGGTGGTGGACTAATGGAATATTCTACTTTATCGTTAAAAGAAATTATTGAACTTGTTCAAACAAGACAAGTTTCAAGTGAAGAACTTGTTAAATATTATTTTGCACGCATCAAAAAATTCGCCGGAAAAAACGCCGTTTTAGAAGTTTTTGAAGACGCACTTGAAATTGCAAGAGAAAAAGACGAATACGCGAAATCACACAAACAATTGCCTATTTTGCACGGTATTCCTGTTCTTTTAAAAGACAATATTGCATATAAAGGCCACAAGCTTTCATGTTCTTCAAAGTTTATGGAAGATTATGTCTCTGCATATAATGCAACCGTAACTCAAAAACTCATTGACGCAGGTGCAATCATGATCGGAAGAACCAATATGGACGAATTTGCCATGGGCGGTTCAACAGAAAATAGTGCTTTTGGCGTTACAAAAAACGCCCTTGATGACAGTAGAGTTTCTGGTGGTTCATCTGGCGGAAGTGCATGTGCAATGGCTTTGGGTCTTGCAGCAATTACTCTTGGAAGTGACACCGGCGGTTCAATTAGACAACCAGCATCATTCAATGGTGTCGTTGGCTTAAAACCTACTTATGGCAGAGTTTCAAGATATGGTTTAGTTGCTTTTGCAAGCAGCCTTGACCAAATCGGTCCAATTTCTAAAAATGTTGAAGACACTGCCCTTCTTATGAACATAATCGCAGGCAATGACGAAAAAGACCAAACATCAAGCACTCACGAAGTTCCTGATTTCACCAAACTTATTGGAACAAACATTAAAGGCAAAGTGTTTGGAATCCCTACTGAAATATTAAATTTAATCAAACAAACAAAATATGAAGATAAATATTCAAAACTCTTCACATTCTTGCATGAACATGGCGCAAAAATCAAAGAAGTTACAATTCCTCACTACGAAATGAGCTTGCCAGTATATTATGTTTTGGCACCAGCTGAAGCATCAAGCAACCTTGGACGTTTTGACGGAATCAAATACACTAAACGTGACGAAGAAGCCTACAAAATTGACGAAATTTATAACGGTAGCCGAACAAAATTCTTTGGTCCAGAAGTAAAACGTCGAATCATGCTTGGAAACTTCGTGCTTTCAAGTGGCTACTTTGATGCATATTACACCAAATCTAAAAAAATTAAACAATTACTTAAAAATGAAGTAACAGAAGCCCTTTCAACTGTTGACGCAATATTGATGCCAACCACATTTGGTGAAGCATTCAAGATTGGTGAAAAATCAGTTGACCCAGTAAGCATGTATGCAGAAGATATGTTCACAATCTTTGCAAACCTTACTGAAACCCCAGCAATCAGCGTTCCTTTCGCAACTGGAGAAAACGGACTTCCTTTAGGTCTTCAAATTTTGGGCAAACACTTTGATGAACCTTCAATTATCGCCTTTGCGCACTTCATTGAAAATCACTTTAAGGAGAATGCATAATGAAATCAGATTATGAAATAAACATTGGTCTTGAAATTCATGCCGAACTAAAAACTGCAACCAAGGTTTTTTGTGGTTGCAAAAATAGTTTTGGCGATGCCCCAAACACAAACGTTTGCCCTGTTTGTATTGGACTCCCTGGAGCCCTTCCAGTAATCAACAAGCAAGCTGTAATTCTTGCAATTAAAGCAGGTCTTGCACTTGGCTGTAAGATTGCACCAATCATCACTTTTGATAGAAAACACTATTTCTATCCTGACCTTTCAAAAGCATATCAAATCAGCCAAAATGAATACCCTATTTGTATAGGCGGTGGCATCACACTTGATAGTGGAAAATTTGTAAGATTCAACCATATTCACCTTGAAGAAGATGCTGGAAAACTCATTCATGACCCACTCACTGATCAATCATATATTGATTATAACCGTGGAGGCGTTCCACTTATCGAGCACGTAACCGAAGTTGACCTTTCATCAGCAGAAGAAGCAGTTGAATTTTTAACCAAGCTTCGTCAAACATTGATTTTTGCAGGCGCTGCAGATTGCAGAATGGAACAAGGCGGAATGCGTTGTGACGTAAACTTGTCTGTAAAAAAGAAGGGGTCTCCTTGGTTTGGAACAAAGGTTGAAATGAAAAACCTTAACAGTTTCAAAGCAGTTCACAGAGCTATTGAATATGAATCAAATAGACAAATTGAAGAACTTGAAAAAGGTGGAAAAATCGTTCAAGAAACTCGTCGTTGGGACGACACTAAAGGCATGACTTTCTCAATGCGTCAAAAAGAAGAAAGCAAAGACTATCGCTACATGCCAGAACCTGATACCCTTTCAATAAGCCTTACTCTTGAAGACGTAGCAAAAATTAGAGATTCACTCCCAATGACACCAGCAGAGCGTTTGAAAAAATACACTGAAGAATATGCCCTTCCTGAATATGACGCAAATATCTTGATTTCTGAAAAGTTCATTTCAGATTATTTTGATAATTGCGTTAAGCTCTACAATGTTCCAAAAACTTTGTCAAACTGGATTATGACTGACCTTTTAAAAATCTTGAAAGACGGCGCTTATCAAACATTAAATGATATCATTTCAGAAGAATATCTTTGCACCATAATCAAACTCTTAGACGATAAAAAGATTTCAAGACCAGTTGCAAAAGATTTGTTTGTTAAGGTTATTGAAACCAAACAAAATCCAATGGATATTGCAAAGAAAGAAAATCTAATTGAAACAATCACACCTGAAACCATAATGTCAATTGTTGATGGAATTTTAGCCGAAAAACCAGACCTTGCATCTCAATATAAAGTTGAACCAGACAAAATCACCAACTTTGTCGTGGGCGGCGTTATGAAACAAACCAGAGGCAAGGCAGATGCAACATTTGTTAAAGAATATGTAGCAAAAAAGTTAGGATAATTTCCTAACTTTTTTAATTTCTTGCAATAAAAAACGACTCTAATTTGAGTCGTTTTTTTTTATTATTTGTTTAAAAATTCATTGATTTTTTCAACCATCAAATCAACATCAACACCATGAACAGCAGCAGCTTCTTCAAGTGTTTCCATTTGACTCATTGGGCAGCCAAAACAATGAAGACCAAATCCCATCAAAACATCTTTAACGTTTGGATTCATGTTTAAAACTTCACCAATTTGTGAAACTTTTGTTACTTCAATTTTCTTTTTTCTCATTATTTGCTCTCCTTATATCTGCTCATTGCGTCCATAAGCATTTTAAGTTCTTTTTCAATTCTCTTTGATTGACTTGAAGACAAACCTTCTTCACTCTTTCTCATAAGTTTTTCAGCTCTTGACAACACTTCATTGAACTCTTTGTCATTCTTGATTGTCATTGATTCGCTAACTTCTTGTTTTTTTGGTCTGCCACGAGTCTTTGCATTGGTTACGTTTTCTTCCACTTTTGGAGCCACCTTTTTCTTTAAATTTCTTGGTCTTGGTTCATTTTCTTTTGTTCTAATCTTTTTTGCAGGTTTTGAAACAACTTCTTCTTCAGCAAAGTCTTCTTGAACATCATCAATTTCTTCCATATCTTCAATTTGTTCATAAGCATCAAAACTTTCACCATATGGATTTTGATTTACTTGACCATAAGTTGGAGCACTTTGACCAACAAATGCACCTTGATATGCACCAAAATTTGATTGAGTTCCAAAGCCAGCACCATAATTTGGAGTGCTTTGACCAACATAACCATTATTTTGATATCCATAGCCTTGACCATAAGTTGGAGTCTCATAGCTTGGTGTTTGATAACCATAATCATAGCCACCAGCAGATGATTTGAGAGAGTTTAAAATGTTATCAGCATTGTTATCTGCAGAAAGTTGTCTAACAGTGTTTTGAACTGTTGGAACAGCTGGTTGTGGTTGATAATAGCTTTGTGCAGTGTTCATATCGTTAAAATCGTCAATCACACTTGGAGTCACAACCACTGGTTCTTCTTTAATCACTGGTCTTTCACGTCTAGCTATTGGTTCATTTCTTTCAATAATAACTCCACCACTCGCAAGTTTTGATCTGTTAGTTTTAAATCCGCTAACAACATTTGCAATTGCTTCCCTTTCAACTTCTTCAGCATTTTCAACTGGAGTTTCAACCACTGGTTCTTCAACAGGAGCGGCAACTTCTTCAATCACTGGTTCTTCCGGAATTTGTGTTACAATTTCCGTTTCTTGAACAGGCTGTAGAGTTGGTTCTTCTTTAGTTTCCTCAACAGAATTTGCTTCTGTTGATTCGTCTATGGGTGTGACGTTTTCAGTTTCTACAGGTGTTGCATTTTCAGCAACTTCAAATTGATCAAGTGAAAGAGCAGCACCTTCTGCAACTTCTACACTTTCGGCAGGTTTTTCTTCTACTGACTCTTCTTGTTTTGCTTCTTCAACCTTGTTAGCTTCTTCAAGTTTGTCTGCATCAATTTCAGCAATTTTCTTGTCAACATCTAAAAAGTTTGCATTGTTCTTTTTTAAACTAGCACGATCTTGCATCATTCCACCAAGAATTGAAGTTGCGTTGTCTTCATCAGTAACAATCTTGTCTAGTGATGCAGCCACATTTCCTTCATCTTTAATAACATAATCGCTATCAACGTTGATATAAGGAAGTGATGTTCCTGCATTATGCGGAATTTCATTAATGATCTTATCTACATCAATATTTTTCTTTTTGAAAACATCATATCTGTCAAGTGAACGAAGTGGGTTGTCATCGATTACAGCTTCTTCTTTTTCAGCTTCTAACACTTCAGCTTCTTCAGTTTGTTCCAAAGCAGCTTCTTCTACTATGTCTTCTTGAACTTCTTCAGCTTTAACATTAACACTTGGAACAACTACTTCGTTTTCGCCAAATGTTTCATCTAAAATACCAATCACTTCATAGAAATTTTGAATATCATATTTGTAGAGTTGATGTTTGATTGAAGTGTATAAGAAATAAAACATCTTCATCACAATAAAGTAAATGAGTGGCAACATCATTGATTCTGCAATAATAAAACTTGTGATTGTTTCATCTGCACCCAAATATGCAAGGTTAAACATGAAAAGCACAGCTGTTGTGATTGCAATAAATGAACGCATCAAGGTTTTTCCTTGGTTAAGCACACCACCACTCACTTCAACATCAAGAGCTTCACGTCTGGTAATAAAATCAGAAGGTTTTTTGCCTGATGATTGTTTAAATTTTTTCCAGCCAAAATAGAACCCACTAGAAATCTTTTCAGCCATCATGTCAACGACTTGAAGATTTGTTGGATTCATTTTATTCTTTCGAATGAAATTATAAAGCTTCCCACATCTTTTGCTGAACTTCTTTTGAAAGCAAGTCATAAGAGAAAAACTTATCCAAAGAAGATAAAATGCGAGTGCACCTACTGCCAATAAAATCAATCTTTTGGTTGTAACAAGACCAACCAAAACTTTGTATGCTGTTATTAAATAATCATAAAGTTTAGACACAGAAAAACCCCTCCGTTTTCTTTAGATATCTTTACTAATTTAATATAACATAATATATAAAAAAATACCAACGAAAAATGACACTAAAATTAAATTTCTAAGATTTTTTGTTCATCAACAAAACAAAGTAACATTTTTGTCACTTTTTTTCCAAAAGCACGCTGTGCAATTTCCGCATAAGTTTTTAATTGAAATGCATAATTTTTAAGCTTTTCATCGCTAATTTTTCCGGTTTTATAATCCAAAATCCAGATTTCATCAGCCTTTGCAACCACAAGGTCAATAACACCTTGCATAATAAATTCATCATTGTTTATTTTTTCGTCTAAAAGCCCTGCTGAGACTTTTGCATAAAATTCTCTTTCTTGCAAAATTATGTCATCTTGTTGAATTTCTTTGAAAATTGACATATTTAATACATTTTTAATCAAATCTTGATTAATTTGCTTCCACTCACTTTCACTAAAAGCACGCTTTATTTTTTCAAACTGCGCATCAATATCGCTTAGGTTTTTCAAATCAATATTTTGCAACACTTTGTGATACAACGTTCCCCTGTCTGCAGATGAATTGTTTTGACCTTCAAAAATTACAGTATTTTCATATTCATCATTTTCTTGCATATTTTTTATGATTTTTGAGACCGAATTTTTAAGCGGAATCTGTGAAGATTTTTTGTGTTTATATTCAAACCAATCAGGTTCTTTATGTTCAATTTCTGTCAAAATAAGTTGCCTTTTTTCAATTGTTTTTATGTCTAAAAGTTCACTGATTTTATATGCTTCAAAATTGATATTTTCATCATGGTTTCCATAAAACTCTTCATAAATTTTAGGTTCAAACCAGTTGATAAAAGCAGTTGGTCTGTCCGCAAAATCTCTTTTTATCTTGTCAATCGGTTTTGAACAAATCACAAACATCTTTTCAATGGCTCTTGTGAGCGCAACATAAAGCACTCGTTGTTGTTCTTCAACCAAACTTCTTCTCTCTAACATTCTAATTGCAGAAATTGCAATAGTTCCCGCTTGAGTTCGTGAATGCACATCAAAATAATCAAGCCCAACACCAAAATTCTTATTGAACAAAATATTACCCTGTGTTGACTTAAAATTAAAACCATTTGCAGTGTTAATTAAAAACACCGCTTTAAATTCAATGCCTTTTGATTTGTGGATTGTCATAAGTTTAACGGCATTGCCACCAGTTTCATTTTCAATCTCTAGTGCAAAGTTTTCAAACTCATTCACAAACTCAGCAGCATCAATATTTGGAAGCGCTTCAATAAACACCCCCACTTCATCATTGATTTTTTCACCATCTTTGTTAAGCATGTTAATTTTTTCTAAATCGAACTCATCAACAATCTTTTTCATCAAATCTTTAAGTTTGCAAATTCGTGATATTTTTTCAAACTTTTCAACCGTCACAAAATAAGCCCTAATCTTTTCTTTTAGTGCTTCATTTTCAAGATTTTCAAACAAATAAATACATTCAAAGAACCTAAGTTTGTGATTAAGTTTTCTAATTTCAATAAGTTCTGCATCATCAAAACCAAAAAGTCTGCTTTTTAACACATTAAATAACACAAAATCATTTCTCGGGTTACACAACAACTTAACAAAATTAACAAGTTCTTTAACATAAGGCTTATCAATCAAATTATGTTTTTCATCTGTTGAAACAGGAATTCCAAACTGCTCAAGCACTTCAACAAACTTTGCAACAGCTTCATTTCTTGAACCCACTAAAATCGCAATATCTTCATATGCAATATGATTCTCATTTTGCGGGTCAACAAGTTCCGCAATCTTGCTTGCAACGAGCCTTGCTTCAGCAGTTGCACTTTGCATTTCAGCAGATTCAACCTGCTCATGATTTTTAACAGAATAAACACCTTCTGCATCTTGTTTTTGAACTTTTTCTTGTGTGGTGTCAATAAAACACAAGTTCATGCTGGCAGGATTGTCCAAATTATTCTCACCCGCAACAAATCTAGAGTCACGATAATAATCAACGCCACCGAACTCTTGAGTCATCACTCCGCTAAACACTTCATCAACAAACTTCAATATTTTTTTATCACTTCTAAAGTTCGCGTTAAGTTTAATAAGTGTGCTTAAATCTTCGCCATTTGAATATAGCTTATATTTTTGCAAAAAGATATCAGGATCACAAAGTCTAAAACGATAGATGCTTTGCTTGACATCGCCAACCATAAATCTGTTATTTTCTTTTGAAACTAATGAAATTATTCTTTCTTGCACGTTGTTTATATCTTGATATTCATCAACAAAAACATATTCATATTTCTGCTTAACCGCACTTAAAATCGCATCATTTTCCAAAATTTTTAAAGTAAACCTTTCTAGGTCATTAAAATCTAGACCATTTGCTTCTTTTTTTAGAACTGCATAAATCTCTCCAAATTCAACAACCAGTTTATAAAGCGCCCTTAAAATCTCACTTGTTTTAGACAACCCTTCAAAAATGAAGTTTTCATCATTTGAAACATAGTTTTCTTTAAAGTTTTCGATTTGATCTTTTATTTCATCTTTAATCTCTTTTGCTTCCTCACTTAAAAATTTTAAATCTTTAGACACACTAGGGGTTCTGTCAAATTCAATATCAAACACATTTTTTGCATTGACAATAAATGAATTCTTGCCATTTATAGTTTTGAGTTTAGACACAATATCCACAAAATGTGCATACATTTTTTCTGCACCAAAATCATTGCATTTTTTAGCAAAGTCATCTGCCATTTTGCATAAATCACGCACCACGTTTGGAACATGTGAATTAATCAATTTAGCGCAAGCATTTTTCTCTAAGTCCAATGCATATGCACTCTGCATTGTTTCTTCAAACCATTTTTGCCCGTCAATGTGTGAATTTAAAAAATTATCAAATCGCCTAATTATTTCACGAAGCGCTCGGTCTTTTCTTTTCTTTTGAAAAATATCAAACAGCAAGAAATATTCCAAATCGCCATCTCTTTCTTTTGCATCAAAAAGTTTTGAAAGCGCTTTATCTTTCAAGTGACCACTTTCAATCTCATCAATAACATGAAATGCTGGATCAACATTAACTTCATAAAAATATGTTGAAATAATCCTTGAACAAAAACTATGCAAGTTTGAAATGTCACTCGTTTCAACACTTTCGACTTGGCTGATCGCAAAAGAATTGTCTTCTTGCTTAAGCAGTTTGTCAACCAACTTTTTCTTCATATCGCTCGCACTAGCTTTTGTGAATGTAACAACTAAAAATTTTGAGATTGGCAAATTTTGTTCAATCATCAAATCAACAATACGTTGAATCATGACCGTTGTTTTTCCACTTCCAGCAGAAGCAGAAACAAGTATATTTTTGCCACGACCATTAATCGCTAATGACTGCTCAGGGGTCCATGAAAATTTAGGTTTTGATTTTTCTTCTGTCAAATTAATTTCCATCACTTCCCCCTTCTGGCACTTCACCAAAGCTTTGAACCGAAACTTTTGCATGACACTTTCTGCCTTTATCAAATCTTGATTTTTCAAGCCCACAAAAACCTGCAAACTCGCAGAACTTACATGGCAATGAATCACTGTCACCAAGCATAATTGGAGATGGTTCAATGTACCCAGACAAAATCTCGCTTGCCGCACCCTCACAGAGCTTTTTGTTATAGTCTTTCATCATGTCAAATTCTTCACTTGAAAAATAAACCTTTGAATTTCCTTTGCTGATTTCATAGGTGTTAGTGTTAACATTTTCTTTGCTTGTCTTAAGTTTAAATTGAATCAAATCACTTTCAGCATTTTCAAATGAAACTGAATTATCCATATGCTTAAGCACATTTGCATCGTCAATCAAAAAACCTTGTAATTTGTAAATATTTCTAATTTTCTTATCATTTTTTACATATTCACTATGAATTGGAAAATAAAAGATTCCTGCAACTTTTTCACCATTTGCACCAGTCATTGCTGACAAATATGACACAAGCTGAATTTTTTTGCCATAATAAACCGATGGCAAATCATTTTTGATGTCGCCAGTTTTATAATCAATAATTCTCACATAATCGCCCCATTTGTCAATGCGGTCAATTTTTCCTTCAATTAAGATTATGGTGCCATCTGCGGTTTTTAATTTAATTGCATTTTCGCCTTTAAATTCATACTCATTTTGCACGGCCTTAAAACTTGAATTTTGTTGTTCAAAAAACAAGTGTTTGCAAAGTCTTTTTGTTTCACCAACAATGAATGTTAAAATGGCATTATTTCGCTTTTTGTTAACCTTAAATTCTGCAAATATATCATCACATAATTTTTCAACTTTTTGTTCAAACTCTTCATCGGTTAGGTTTTCAAATGACAAAATTTCATCAACAAAAATTTCTGCAATTCTGTGCACAATAGAACCAATGTCAATGTGTGACAATTTTGCTTCTTTATTTTCTTTCAATCTCAGCCCATAGTTTACAAAGAACAAATATGGACACATAAAATATTTTTCAAGTTGCGAAATGCTAGTTGTTCCCTTTGGAAAATATAAGTCACGTGCACTTTCAAGCACATAATTTTTCTCTTCAATAACAACATTGCTGTCTATATGCTTTTTAAAGTTTTGAGACAATGAACTCTTTAAAACGCTATATTCATAATTTAAATCGGCAAGATTTAATTCACCATTTAAATAATCATTAATGTGTCTTGCAAACTTTAGTTCTGCTCCTTTTTTGCTGGCAAAACGAACCCTTGAATATTTAGTTGATTTGATATCATTTCCAAACAATGCAAGAAGTCTAAGCACCATTCTTGCAGGCTTGTTTTTAGCTACATAACTCACAAAAATCTTTTCAGTTGGTTCCAAAAACGCTTCATAAGCTCTAAACAATTCTCTGTCGTTAATTTCTTTAACTGTTGGTTCAATAGCTTTTGAAATTAACTGCTTTGTTTCATCAAGCTCACCATCTAAAATAATGCCACTATCTTGCAACTTTGCTGGAAACTTATTTTCTTCAGCCCCCACAATAAACATGGTTTTTATGCCAAAGAAACCATCAGTGTTATCCTGAACAATAACAGCATCAATTGACACTGGTGATAAATTGACTTTCATTGAACCAAATCCTGAAAGATAGATCTGCAAAAATTCATTTGCAGGCATTTCCATTTTACCCATAAAGTTTTCAAAAGATTTTGAGAACTCTTGACACTTGTCAAATATCGCCAATGTGATTTCACTTTCAATGACATCACCATTATTTTTTTCAAACTCAGCAACCGCTTCAAGTTTGTTTTTAACGTCATACCAATCAAAAATAAAGTCGATAATTTTCAAATAATCAGCCACTGTTTTTGCAGCCTTAATTTTTGAAATAAATTGCGCATAAAATTCACAAAACGGCAAAATAACAGCATTTAGCCTTGTTCGTTTTTCTGCATCTTCAATGTCTTTTTCTTGAATTTCATCTAAAAATGCACCATGGTTAAGCCCCACTTCTTTAGCATAATTTTCAAACTCGGCATAACCATCAGTTCTTACAAACTCACTAGACAAAAACTTAAACACCTTTTCTTCAGCAAGATTGCTGAAATATAGTTCAAAGCAAGTTTTTATAAACCCTATTAGCATATGATTTGAAATGTCATGGTCATCATTAATAAAATATGGAATTTCATAGTTATCAAAGCAACGTTTAACAAGTTCTTTGTTTTCAGCAAGTGAGCATACAAACACACCAATATCTCTAAACCTTTTTCCTGAATTAATCTCATTTAAGATTGTGTTTGCAACAAAGTCAAGCTCAAACTTTCTGCTTTTTGCTTCAAAAACTTGAACCTGACCTTTGCTCTTCACTTCACTATTAACCGAAAAAATTTGCTCTGCAATTTCTTTAAAATCACCTTGTTTTTTTGACGATACAAAAACTGGCTGATAAGCATAACCTAGCTCATCACCCACATGCTTGAATTTTTTAAAAAGCTCGTTATTTTGAACAAATGCGTCTTTACGTTTTTCATTAAAATAAACACTAGAAAATGTGATTTCTTTTGCATTTTTTGCAAGGTCTTTAAGCACTGATGTCATTTCATAAGTCACATTATCAAAACCAACAACAAACAATTCTGCATTTTTGATAAACTTGCTGTCTTTTGCGAATTTTGAAATCAAATTTAATTTATCACAATCGTCATACAAATCATTAGAAAGCGCGTCTTCATAAAGTTCATACAAAAACACAAGATCTTCAAGTTTTGCTTTCAAAGACTTTGAGCATTTTTCTAAATTTGCTCTTAAATCAACTGGAGTGACATTGCTTGATTTAAACTGTTGAATTGTGTCATAAACTTTTTCAGCAAAACTAATGGTTTTAGCCGTTTTTTGATAGCATTTAAGCTCTTTTATGTGATCAAAAATAATTTGTCTTAAAAGCATCACACAGGTCTGTTTTGTAACAATTTTTTCATTTGAAACAAAACCCAACCTTTTAATTAGACGAACAAAACTATAAACAAAAATATTTGCAAATGCCCCACTTTTTGAAAGTGCAAGCAATTCTTTTTCAATAATAATTGATTTTGTTTCAGGCACAATGACAACAAAGTCAGAAAACACATTTTGTTCTGCCTTTTGAATAACACACTTTAACGCTTCGGTGGTTGCCGACTTGGTTGTGTCAGATAAAATATAATTTATTTTCATTGACGCCTTCCTTATAGCCCTATTTTACATTATTTGAAGACATATTTCAACAAACTACAATAATTTTGTCATGTTAAATAAAATTGACTTTGCATATGATTTTATTGTAAACTAAAAGCATTAAAAGGAGTTATTATGAACTGGACATTATTATATATCATTGCAAGTTTGCTAATATTGCCAATGTTTTTGTATGGAATTTTTGCAGAATCAAACACATTCAAAGTTTTTAAAAAGTATGCAAAATACCCAACAGGTGCAGGCATCGGTTCTGCTGAACTTGCAACTGCTTTGTTAAAAAAAGGCAACGTGCATGACGTTGAAGTGGTTCCAATCAAAAAACTTTTAGACGATTGCTATGACCCACGCCACAAAGTTATCAAAATTTCAGAACAAAATTTCAACAATGCTTCAATTGCAGGAATCAGCGTTGCAGCCCATGAAGTTGGCCATGCAATGCAAGACCATGAAAAGTCATTTTTGTTTAGACTTCGAATCGCAATTGTTCCATTTGTGAACCTTATTTCAAAAGCATACATTCCACTTATTTTAGTTGGTTCAATCTTGTCATTCACACTCATGATTCCAACAGTTGGTTATTGGATTTGCTGGGCTTCAGTTATTGCATATGGTGCAAGCTTGCTGTTTTATTTAATCACTCTTCCTCTTGAGTTCAATGCATCAAAGCGTGCATTAAACATGCTTAGAGAAACAGGAATATTTACAAACACCGAACTTCAATATGCAAAAGAAGTGTTGAGTGCTGCCGCTCAAACATATATTGCAGCATCACTCACACAACTTATTTATTTCTTAAGATTCTTAAGCTATGCAATGATTTTCACAGACAGAAAATAAACAATAAAAAATACACCGTCAAGGTGTATTTTTATTATGCTTTTTTGTTTTTATTTTTTAAATAAGATATCAATCCAAATGCAAGAAATATCACAGCAATCGTCAATATGGTTAAACAAACAATAAGATTAACGTTTCGCTCTATTGCAAGTTCACCTCCCCAATTTGAAAGACTTGCTTTAAACACATTAAATCCATCAATTTCAAACTGAACATCAGGGTTTTTAAACTTAAAAAACAATGGAATAACATAAGCAAATATATCAACCATAAACAATATAATGCTAGTTTTCAACAGTTTGTTAATCTTTAAAAACCTAACACTTAAAAACAAGTTTAACATCACATAAACAACTGTCACAATCGGCAATGCTATTTTAAAATACCACCACACATCAGCATTTTGAGCAACTGTGTATGCATTAATCACAATTAAAAGAATGTTAAGCATAACAAAGTCAATAAACACTGACAGAAAATCATTAAATTTTCTTACTTTTGCAAAAATATTATATTTAGCAATGTAGATAGGCATAAAAATTATCATTAATCCAAAAAGCACAGATAATGCCACAATCCAAAACCAAGCACCATTGGTGTAAATCGCACAAACTGCAATAAGCAAACAGAATGCCAAAAACATTGAGAGCGGAACAATCAACAATTTGTGTTTTTTTATAAGTTTTGGCAGATTTGTAAAAGTAAATGCAAAAATCAAGGCCGACAAAACAATCCAGAACCAAGTTAAACCCTTGTTAATAGCCAAATCACAAATAAAACAAGGAATAAGCGCCACTGAATAGGCTATATAAAAAAACAAACTCCAAGTCATTGAAAACGATCTCCATTTTTTCGCCTGAGCCTTTTCTTCTCTTGTTTTGTTGTCTATGCTTGCCGTAATAAGCTCATGTTCGGTCACTTTAAAAATTTCCGCCAGTTTAGGAAGCAATGTAATGTCAGGATGCGCAACATCTTTCTCCCACTTGCTAACTGCTGACTCAGACACAAACAACAACTTCGCAAGTTCTTTCTGCGTTAAATTTTTTTCTTGTCGTTTTTGTTTTAAAAAACAGCCAAAACTATTTTCCATAAACATCTCCTTTATGGTCAAAGTATAACACACATTATTGATATAACATAGAAAAATTTAACATTTGTCGCTTGAAAATTATTCAAGTTACATAACAAACTCAAAATTTTGTTTATTCTCAAATTTTAGACACAAAAAAAACAAGGGATTACCCTTGTTTTTAATTAGAGCATTGATTTTTCAAGATCAAAGAGCGAACCAAGTCTAGCAACACACAAAATGTTTTCAACTTCTTGAGAAAGTTCTTGGTTATATGTTTCTTTAACCACTTCAGCGTGTTCATAAACAGCAGTTTCTTTTTCAGCTTTAACTGCCTTTTTAGCTACACATTTTCTTGCTTTCTTTGCCGTCTTAACTTCAGCCGCTTGAACAGATGATTCACGTGCATCTTCATCTGCATAGTTTAAGATTTGTTTAATAAATTCAATGATTTCATAATCGCTAAATTGCATTTCTTCAACAGGACCAATGTTTGTTTCATAATAATATTCAGCCAAACCTGTGTTGTCACTAGTTTTAGATGGTTTCATGATTTTTGTTTCAACTTCATCATCTGCAGAAAATCCAACATCTAAAATAGCTTTGATATAGTCAATGATTTCTTCATTTGACAAATTTTGTTCAGCTTCTTCAACGTTTGATTTATAGATATATTCAGCAATACCTTCATTGGTTCCTTCTTTAGAAGGTTTCATAATTTTCTTAACAACATCGTTGTTTTGAATAATGTTTATATTTAAGACTTCTTTAACAAAATCAATGATATCAAAATCATCAAAAGCTTCAACTTTTTCAACAGACTTTGCAGTTTTTCTAAAACAGAAATCAGTGTAGTCTTCAACTTCGCTAACCTTTGTTTTAACAGGACGCTTTGAAGCAACCGTCACATTCTTTTCATAACCAGCGTCAGCTTGTTTTTGAACTTTTTTCTTTGAAGCAGTATTGTTGATTTCAACAACACCAAAAGACTCAACTTCTGTTTCAGCAACTGATTTTTTAACACCACATTGTCTAGATTGCGCGGTTTTAGTCAATTTTTCATCATCAACTTCAATTTCAACCAGTTTTTTTGTCATAGCCAACACTCCTTATAAAAATTATTTATACCAATCATTACTTTTATTTATGGTTTGTTATTATACAATAATTATAGCCAACTTTTTTATTTTTGTAAACGTTTAATGAATGGTTTTTGAAAAAAAGTTAAAATTTTTTATAAATACATTACTTTTCAAAATACAGTTCATCAACAATTTCACCAGAATCATTAAGAATTTCTATCTTTTTTTCATCGATAATCGCATAAGTTTTATCACTTCCAAAACGTGGCACGGCCAGAGAACCTGGACACATAAAAATTATTCCATTGTTATTCTGCAAAATTGGACGATGCACATGCCCTATCATAACAATTTTTGCACCATAACCTTCTAAATACATGTCGTTTAATTTGTGCCCGTGACAAAGATATGCAATCTTTCCGTTCATATTCTCATATGTTTCATTAAAAATCTTAAAACGGGCATTTTCAGGCTCAAAATACCAATCATTATTACCTTTCACAATAGTCAATTTATTTGCCACCAAATTAAGTTTCTCAACCATTTCACTTGCACCAGTTCCAAAAATATCGCCAAGCAAAACAATTTTGTCTACCATATGCTCATTTGCAAGTTCAAGCATACGGTCAAGTGCCACCATTGAACCATGAAAGTCAGATGCAACTAAAAATTTTTGTGCCATATATTCTCCTTTAAAGTAAAAATTCTTACATTTCTGTAAGAATTTTTTTACTAAATATTTAAAAGTTCAATATAGTTTGTTTTGTCACAAGCAGCGAAGAACAAATATAGTCTTGGACCACTTTCTGTGCCAAACAATAGATTGTAGAATATTTTAAAATATTTTTGTTGAACAGCCATATTTTCTTTCTTCGAAAGGTTTGGATTGTTCACAGTATCATAAATAAATTGTTGAACTTCTTTATCTTTAATCTCTTCTCTTTCATTCAAGTAGTTATAAAGTTTTCTAACAACTTCTTTGTCTATGTCAGGCAAATTGTTAGCAAATTCTGTATTTTTTGATTCTAAAAGCTTAAAGAGTTTTTCTGGTTGATAAGTGTTAATGAAATATGTTGCTTTTTCAAATCTTTCATCTGCACGTGGAGTCCATGGCAAATCAAGTTTTGAAATTGCACCAACCAAGCTGTCATGATTGAAGTTTACGATTGGAGCAAGACTTGAAATAGTGTTGAAAGATGTTTCATTTTGATATTCTCTTCCTTCAATTAAACAAAGGTCAAAAAGAGACTTTGTAAATTCATCAGCAGTGCCATCAAGATAAGCAGCAAGACCCTTGTCAAATTCTGAATAATGACGAATGATTGTGTCGTCAAAATAGAAGTTGTATGCATCTTCTGGTTCATATTTAGCAAAAAGCCATCTAACAATTTCTGGTGTGTAGAACTTTAAAACACCTGCAGGAGTAATGTTTACACCACTTGATGAGTGCATGCTTGAAACACCTGCAAAACCAAGCCAACCATAGCCTTGGAAAATTGGTGGTTCAAAACCAAAAATTTCTCTTGAAATTCTTGAAGAAACATCATAGCTTCCACCTGGTGTTGAGTGGTCAATGCCACCTGGTTCAAAGTCAACACCTTCTTCTTGCCAACGCATTGGCCAGTCAATCTTCCAAGAAAGTTTAATTTTGAAATATTCCAAAACATTAACAGTGTGTTCATGTCCACAAGCCTTACAAACATATGTAAGTTCATGTGTTTCTTCGTTGTAAGAAACAACCTTTGTTGAATCTTTCAAACACTTGTCACAATAAACAGCAACTGGATAATATGCTTCTCTTTCTTCATCATTTGCATCTTGAGTTTTGAAGCTCATCAAAATGTCATAGATTTCCTTTCTCTTCTCAAGTGAATAAACAACCTTTTGAGCATATCTGCCTGACATATATTCTTTTGATTGATAAATATATTCAACTTCAATTCCAAGATCTTTAAGTGCTGCTTCATATTCTTTTTCAAAATGTTCAGCATAACTTTCATAACCATCATTGTATGGGTTTGGAATAAGTGAGTATGGGCAACCAACATATTTGTCATATCCATCAACAACTTTTGCCACATTTACAGGAACTTTTCTAAATCTGTCAAAGTCGTCCCAAGAAAGCAAAAATCTAACCTTTTTACCCTTGTTTTTCAACGCTTTAGCCACAAAATATGGCACAGCAATATCTCTAAAATTTCCAATGTGAACACTGCCTGAAGGACTTGTGCCGGCAGCACAAACATAAACGTCTTTATTTGGATTTCTTTCAATAACCTTGTCTGCAATTCTTTCACTCCAATGCATAACTATATCTCCTAAACATAATAATGCCTACAATTTACCACAATCTGCACATTTTGTCAATTGACTAGCCAAAACAATTGTTAAACATCTTGGCAAAAATAAACCTAACTAATATATAAATTTCTGCAATAAAAAACACAAGGTTTTCGCCTTGTGTTTTTTGGTGTTACGCTTCCATTGTTGGACTTGTGCTATAACTTGCAACCTTTTGGGTTTGAGTTGCTTGGTTAATAATTTGAGCAGCTGAACCAAATGGATATTTGCGATTATCCAAACCAGAAGCACACAAATTATTATATGTAGCGTCAATTTTTTGCATATAAGGAAGCCATCTGTCAATTAAACATTCTTTTAATTTTGCGCTTCCGTCTGAACTTCTCATAATTGTAGCAAAAGCTTCATATCCACCAACTTCGTTTACCAATGTTGTGATATAGCTCTTATACATAGCAACACTTCTCTTTTTTGCAATGAGCAATGCTGCATATTTTTCTTGTGGAGTCATAGAAGATGTTTCAATATCGCTCAAAATGCGTTCCATATCTTCAATGAATTTACCTTTGTTAGTTCCAGTATACACAGAAACTTCATAATCTGTTGTTGGATTGTGTGTTTGACAAGCGTTTTGCATATCTACAATTGTTAAGTATAATGGATCAGTTCCATCCCTTTCGTCTTTTTCCATTAAATAAATTTTTGAGAACATACGTGCCTCGCTGTTGCTCATCTTTACACTTTGCAAACTATCGTCTTGATTAAGCATTTTATAAATAGAATCAAGTGTCATCATATATTCAAGTTTGCCTTTAAGCGCTTGACTAGTTGGCGTATTTGAATTCAAATAATCTTTCAAACCACCTTGGTCAAAACTATATTTCAAAATGTTGTCAAATACGTTTTCGTCGTACTCTTGCAACAAGAACTTTTCTTTTGCAGTGTCAAGCAATGAAGCAAGAACCACTTCAATATTCTTTTCCATATTTTTAACAAGTGACATTCTTTGTCCTGGTGAAATATATCCTTTTGCAAAACAGTTTTCAAGTGTTTGCAAATATTTTGTGATGTTTTGAATTGATTGAGTAGCATTCGCACCAACACTTTTATATTTGTCTTGTGTAGCTTCTTTTTTAAGCACATCATTAACCCTGCTTTGGAATTTAACCATTGCAAAACTTGAAAGGTCGCCCTTTTTGATTTCTTTGTCAAAGAAATCAGACAAGCTTTGACCTTCAGCAACTTCGCCATCTTCTTCAATAATTTTCAAATTAATTTTTGAAGTCTTGCTTTTTGTTGCGACATAAGATGTTGGTTTTTTGCCTGAATCATCAGTAAACAATGTAACAGCTTCTGAATAAGCAGTTATCTTTTGTGATTGTTCAAGAGCAGAAACTTTTTCCATTAAATATTTTTCAGCAAGAACACGTTTTGCTGGATCTGTAATATTTGTGGCTATATCATTTTTAACTGCTTCAATATCAGCCACACTAACCACACCATCAACAAGTTCAAGGCTATCAATTGCATGTGCAACGGCAGCAGCCACTACAGCAGATGTTGCACCACCTGTAAGTTTTGAAGCAACAAAACTTTCGCTGTAAGCAACGGCAGCATTTTTCTTTTCAAGCATAAATGACAAGTAAGGCTGAACCTTAGCTGGCAATGCATTAATATTTGCTTGAACAGCAGCCACATCTTCTTTGCATGAAAGATTCAAAATTTCATCAACAACAGATCCTACAACAGTATCATCGCATGTTGAGTCAACACCTTTGCAACCATCAACCATTGAATCGTGATCAAATTTTAATTGATTTTTAACACCGACACCCACATTTTCTTTAAGTGGAGAACTTCCACCACCCTTAACAGAACTATAAAATGCCAATGAGTTGTCAATTTTCCCTTGTGGATCATCAATACTAGCAGCTTCTAACGCCTTTTTAACTTTTGCGTCTTTTGCCTTGCTTGAAACAGTATCATAAGATGTTCCAGTGTGTGGCATTTCAAAAATTGCACTGTCAAAAGCTTGCGCCATTTGATTGCCAGTTTCTTCCATGTACGTTGTTGCGTTAGGTTTTCCAATTTTTGATGTGTAGTGCTCAATATCACCCGTTGTTCTAGCAAGGGTATTAATTCTTGTCAACGCATCTTGACCAGATGAAGCTGTGCCGTGTAAATCATTTTCAATGCTTGAAATTACATCAGTTTTTCCAAGTTCACCATCACCCACAACTTCTGTTGGTTCGTTTGGAAGCTTTTTAAACAAGTTGTCATAAAGAGCATTCTTGTCACTTACCATATGGAAACGTTGTGCTTTTTTTGGATAATCTTCATGTTCTGCTAAAGATTTTGGAAGATAATTTCCTAACCACTCACCATCTACATAAGCCTTTTTATCAGCAAAAATCTTTTTGTGATCACCACCGCATTTGCCATAGTTTTCAAAATAAAGTTTAGTTGCTTTTGCATTATAATAACGAGCTTTTAATTCGTTAAGCGTATATTCTTCTTCTTTTCCTTTTGTAATAAGAAGTGTTGAAAGATTTCGCTTTGTAATTTTTGGCCCAATAAATTTTCTTCTTTCTCTTCTAGCTTTTATGTTTTTCTTAATTCCTTCAATCAAGGCTGGGAAAAACTTTTTCACACCTTTCCATGAGAAAAACGAACCAATTGCACCAGTCGCAAGTTGACCAATAGTTGCTGTAGACCCCAACGCTTGCATTCCAAACGCTGTAGCAGCGACAGGACTAATTGCACCTGCAACCAAAATCAACGACCCTGCAAACAATCCAGTAAAGATTGCTGCACCAATACCTCTGCCAACATTAAGTTTTGCTTCATCACGAATGTCGGTATCCATCTTGTTAAGTTTTGCAAGACCATTTTTGTATTGTCTGAGCAAGATACCATCAGTTGCAGTGCCACCTTTTTTATCAACTTTTGTAAAGTCACCTTCAGTGTTTGCACGAACAGAGTCATAAGGCTCTCTACATTTTTCACGTTTTGCATCTAAAAGTTGTCTAACTTGAGTATGTGAAAGTCTTCCACCCTCAAGTGTTATACCGTTAGTTGCACATTTTGACTTAATTCCGTTAAGAACACTCAAAACTCTAGGATATTCATTTGTGAAATCTTTGATATAATTTTTTGCCGCACTAACCTTATCTGGGTCAGCCACAGGATTTCCAGCGCTGTCAAATGCTTCAACCGGCAAATAATATTTCATGTATTGACGAGTATTTTTTACATCATCAGCATCAAAACCAGCAAGACTAGCCCCATCTAAAATTGCATAGGCAATCTTCATGTAAAGTTTAATTTTGTCATTAACAGCGACGTCAAGCGCCATTGAAGTTTTAAAACCTTGTGCTTTAAGGTCGTTTACAATAGAATCATATAGCAAGCCATGAAAAGCAACCTTTTCATACATCTCTGGCGGAACTATCGCGTTCGGTTCAACAACACTTAAAAATGGATTTTTTGGTTTTGAACTTTCTTCACCTGCCATATCATACCTCCTAAGTTTAATTTCGGGGTCATCGTTATCTAGTTAGACATATTATACCACACTCTTTCAAAAAATGGAAGACCCTTTTTATAATTAAATCATAACTTTTTATTTTTCTTTTTCGGCGTCATTTTGAGGTTCTTCAAGACCAAAACCCAAAATAGATTTGATATAATCAATTGAATTTACAAGTTCTTCTTGATTTTCTTTTTCTTCTTGTTCTTTTTGTTCTTCTTCCACTTGTTCAGTTAATGCTTTTTCAGCACTTTCTAAATCAGTTGAAACCTTTTCAGCAGTTGCATCTTGCAACACTTGAGCAATATCTTGTCCTGTTTTAACTTCTGCTTCGTTTTCTGTTTCTTCAACAGATTTTTCTTCTTTTGCAGGTTTTCTAGTGCTCTTTTCAAATTTTTCATTGTATGCATCAACGTCAAATTGACCTTCAAGTCTAATCGCTTCTTTGCTAACACGTTTAAGATTTTCAGTTTGTTCTTTTGTAAGCTTAATTGGAGCAAATTCATTTTCTCCATCTGCACTTCTTGCATTCATATTCATTTCACTGCCGCCAAGTGTTGAAGAAAGCTCTTCTTCAAACTCGCAAAGACGTTTATAATATTTATTTGTAAGTTTCAAAACTTCAATATTGTGTTTAACATCATGTTTTTTTGTTTTGTCATGAATTTCAGCTTGAACAACTTTTAAATCTTTTTTAAGTGCCTCAAATTTGCGTTTTAAATCTTGACCCATTAAATAAATTTCTCTGTTTTTTGCAAAGATTGTTGCTGTTGCAGAACGCAATTTTATATATTCACGTTTAGTTGAAATATAAAGTTTGTCAAATATCCAGAAAATAAGCACCGCCAAAATCAATAAAATAATTGCACCAACATATTGTTTTTCCCAAACAGGAACAATATAGCCAATAGCTTCAACAATTGCATTGTTCAAAATTAAACTAGCAACCGCAAACGCCCCCATAAAACCAGCCAAAAACATAAAAATAACTGCAATAATGTTTTTTGTTCTAAGAGCAACCATATGACTACCAACTGCAGAATATTCACGTTGACGCATCATTGCTGTGCGGTGTTGTCTCAAATACTTCTCTTCTGCCTTGTCAGTTGCTTCATCAACAAAATTATAATAATGTTTTTGAGCATCAGCAACGTCATCAATGGTTGCAAATCTTTTTTCATTTGCATTAATTGTTCCAATTTCAAGCGCATAGTTATAATAAGCAACAAGCTCTTCTCTGGTTGGAACCACTTTAAATCCAAGGTCGCATTTTTGCACAATTTGAACAAATTGTTCCCAAGAAATTTTATCATTTTCTTCATCAATTAAAGGCGCCTTGATTTCTTTTAAAAATTCATTTGGATTTGCAATAATAGTTCTATATGCTTGAACAAATTTTGCCACCTCAATATAAAAACTTGAATTTTTCATCATAGATGAAGCACGACGTGTGCCATTTACATTTTCAATTAACATAAATTTCTCCAAAATAATCTCATTTAAATGATAACACACCACATTTTTTTTCGCAAATAAATTGCTTTAAATAGCCAAAAAAATAAATAAAAAATAAAAAACCTAGATTATAAATCTAGATTTTTAAATTTGATTAAAATTTAAACAACAAAGCTGGGTTTAATTTTCCTTTCCACAGCAGTTTTTATATTTCTTTCCGCTTCCGCATGGACATGGCTCATTTCTTCCAGTTTCTTTCTTCTTTGTTATAGGAGCTGGAGTGTCTCCACCTGCATTGTTGGTTTTTAAATCTTTCATTCTGGCAGCTTGACGCATCTTAACGATTTGTTCAGGAGAAACACCAATTCTAATGTTCACACCCATCAAAAAGTTTGCAACATCTTTTCTAACTGAACCAATCATTTCATCAAACATATCAAAACCTTCAGCTTGATAAAC
>JAZOTD010000032.1:0-10914 GCA_045657465.1 Clostridia bacterium
AAGCAAATATTTTGCGAATAGTTTTAAGATTTGACAAAACATCGGTTTTATTATAAACTACTGATAGGGAAAAACTTATGATAGATTTAAACGACTTATTAAAAAATATAGATAAATATAAAGCAGGTTATGCTTTTAAAAGACAAAAAGTCAACCTTGACTATTTTGTAATTATGGAAGAATCTAGAAAAAAACTTCAACTTGAAACTGAAAAAATGCGTGCGCTCTGCAATAAACTCTGCGGAGAAGTTGCCAGATTTAGAGAGAAAAACAAAAGCACTGATGAACTGATTAAACAAATTGTTGTGCTTGATAAGGTTATAAATGAAAATAATAAAACCCTCAATCGTTATAACAAAGCAATTAATAAGAAATTATCAAAACTTCACAATTTGCCAATCTATGACAACGAATATAATGAGCAACTTGCAAGAAACAAAAACACAAATCTCACTTATGCCGGGCTTGAAGAAGCCTTGAAAATCAATCTTAAAATTGAAAACTATGATGGCAAGATTCAAAAATATTTCAAAGAAAAAGCAAACTTTTTGTTTGAAGAAGACAAAATGCCATTTGCAGTTAAGGCCAAAAACGGCTACACAATACTTTGCAGAGCACAAGATGTTGAAAAAATCAAAGACGGTTTTTTAAACTATTTTGCAGATAATGCAATGTCACTTATTAAAGTTTCAAGCAAAAAACTTCACTGGGCAAACAACGCAAGTTTTTATGTTCATTTAAACCAAAAAGAATCATTCTATTTTGAAATCAACAAAGAATATTGCACCCGAGAAGCCAATATTAAATATAGAAGCAAAGACATTGACATGACCAAGTTTGTCAATCAAATTAACATTTTAACCAGAAGATAAAAAGCAGCCAAAACCTTGGCTGTTTTTTTACTGTTAAAACCACATTAAACTATGTGCATAATCGGGGGAGTGATTAGACATAAAAAAAGAGATGCTTTTTTGCATCTCTTATTTTGTTGTTTTCTTTGTTGTTGTAGTTGTTTTTGCAGCTTTTGCAGCAGCAGTTTTTTCAGCTTCTTTCTTGAAGTTTGCAACATCATTTGAAGAGTTAGCTTCTTTAAGTCTTGTCAAAAAGTCTGATGAATTTTTGAAAGCATTTGATCCACGGTTGTGTGTAGCAATGATTTGCTCTTCAGTTTTTTCTTTCTTAACGCCACCAACCATTACATAGTTTTGAATTTCGTCTTTCTTTGGAACTTTTTTAACTGCTGGTTCAACTTCATGTTTAACAACAATTGCATTTTCGTTAAGCTCTGTGTTTGCAGCTTCATTGATTCCAGAAATTTGATTTACGAAATGTTCAACAGCATTGTCAGGTTTTGCAGGTTCTTCTTCAATAGCAACATAAGAATCAGCTGTTGGAATAACATATGTGTCATCATTAATTTTTTCTGCATTTTCATCAATTGGTCTTGCAGGTTTGTTTGCTCTTGATGTTTTAACGTAATACCAAACAAACAATCCAATAGCACCTAAAACCAACAAAATGTCAACAACATAACAAACAATCATTATTGCACTTGCACAAAGAAAATTATTAATCATAAAAACCTCTCAAAATTATTTTACAAAATAATTATATCACAGAAAAAAAATAATAAATAATATTTTTAAGCGATTTTTAAAAAAAATTTTAAGTTTTTATAAAAAATTTAACTATAAACACATTCAAGTCAACCCCAAAGCAACATTAAGTGAATTTATTGGGGGAGTGATAAATTTTGTAAGTTATGACTCTCCCAGTTTAATTTCTCATTTTGACCACGCAACTCAACATTAAAACTATCGCAACCATGCAACAGCACCACAGAATAAATCAAGACGTAGCTTGACAGATTTGATCAAGAATTTTAAAGCAAAAACTGACACGTTCTGTGATAGCTAATTTAAAATTTTAAGCTTAAAAACATATCGCATTCTGTCTCAGCACGCTCTGGCAGATTACATCTCAATACAACAATCACGCCGTATAAAAAATGCCAATACAAACCCCAGCCAAAATAAGAAACTCTGTCTCAGCGCGTCTAAATAAAAACCATGGAATAATAACATGATGGTTTGTCACAAAGCACAACAACTAATCTATGCCAAACATAATACTGTGTTATGTGAAACAGAACACCTTAAAAATTTAACATTAAGACCACAAAACAAAATCAGCAAACGTTGACTGAATGCACATATCAAAAACACAATCTGCTTTTTGTAATCAAAAATTTTTAAAGGCTACGTCAAAATCTGTGTGTTAATAAGTGTCAAAAACCCCTTCCACACCCCCTATATCTATTCGCAAAAGCTGTCTTTTGCGAATAGATTACGTCTCGAATGTTAACACTTTATTTGTTTTTTGTCAACATTTTATCTATAAAAAACTAACCGTAAATCTTGAAAAAATCATAAATTGCAGACTTTTTAACACTTTTCCCCATTACATATTTTATTAACATTCAAAAAATTTTTCTTCTTGTTATTAGTTTGACATGTTTTTTGCAATAATGATATATTCTTTTTAGATAAATCAAAGGAGATTTTTATGAATAAACTTGAAATTAATTCTGTGTATAGACACTTTAAAGGCAATCTATATTTAGTTGAAGGCATTGCAATTCATTCAGAAACAAAAGAAAAAATGGTTGTTTATAGAGGGCTTTATGGTGACAATCTTTTATATGTTAGACCACTTGACATGTTCTTGAGTGAAGTTGACAAAAACAAATATCCTGATGTGGTTCAAAAATATCGTTTTGAAAAAATCGAACTACCTGACGTAACAAAATAAATTTTCTATATTGCCACTCACCCATTAAATTTTTTGCATATAAAAAAACAGCGGATTTCTCGCTGTTTTTATTTTGTTATTGTGGTTGTGACTGACTTTCTGTAGAGTATTCAACTTCTTCAATCTCAATACTGTTTGGTTGATTAAGATATGCAAAGTTTGTGCCCTTAACAATAATTTGAGATAAATCTTTGAGACATAAGCAGTTTAGTTGCCCCTTATATCTTTCTGCATTGCAACCATCAATGCCAACGCTTTGAAGTTCACCATTTTTGTGATAGAAATGTGGTCTATAATTATTTCTTTCACCATTGAAATATTCGGTTATAGTGTGCCCATAAATAATGATTCTGTCGTCAAATCTTTCTGGTGGCACAGCTTTGCCTGTTTTTAGATTCTTTCTACGTGCCCAAATCATTGGATATTCTTTTTGACTAGGCAAATCTTCAACCTTTTCGCAATAATTGTAATGGTCATAATTTAATGTATCTTCAACATTTGAATCTTTGTTAACATTAACAAAGCCCGAGTGCACAAGCAAATATTTGTCATCAACAAGTGCATAAGGTTTAAGTTGATTAAAATATTCATAAATTTCACAAAACTTGTCAACCACATGCAAATATGTTAAATCTGAAAACAATTGAATATATTTGCTTGAACGGTCTTTTAAGTAATGATAACGAAGTGAATATGTGTAATCTTGTGCAATGTTTCGAATATCTCTTGATGAAACAGTTTTTGTAATTTGATTTACATAATCTTCGCAAGAATGATTTCCATCAAAATCTCCAAACATTGTTTTTAATTTTTTGCTTAAAAGCATGTATGCTATATAACAGTCGTTTTCAAGCCTTTTTTCGTCAGCGTTGTAATAGTTTTTTAATAAAACTTCTTTTTCATGATCAATAAACGACATGATTGTTGGGTATGAATAGTTCATTTGCCATGAAATATAGTTTTTTGATGGAGACTGCATAAAGTTCATAAACAATGACTCATGATTGCCCTTCAAAACTTCAACATTGCCTTGATTTTTGAGCACAAGAGAAAGCACTTTTGCACTTTCGTCTCCCCTATCAAACAAGTCACCCATAATGTAAAGTTTAAAGTCACCAACAGGGTGTTTGCTTTTTAGCCTCTGCAAAAGAATTTCAAATCTTTCTGCATTTCCATGAATGTCTGTTACAACATAATTATTCATAGATCATAGCCTCCAATTGCATACATTATAGCACATTTGTTAAAAAATATCAATAATTCTTAAAAATTGGTTAGCCCTAGGCATAAAATTTGACAAAATTTGTTTATTTTGTTATCTTTTTTCATATTGAAAGGAGCTTTATTATGATTAATATTGTTTTAGTTGAACCAGAAATTCCGCAAAATGCAGGAAATATTGTTCGAACATGTTCTGCAATTGATGCTCATTTATATATGGTCAAACCACTTGGGTTTATTTTAGACGACAAACATTTCAAACGTGCTCAAATGGATTATAAAGATTTTGCGAATGTTTCAGTTGTTGATTCTTTTCAAGAAATTTTAGACGCAAACCCAAACGCATCGTTTTTCTATGCAAGCACCAAGTCGCAAAAAACGTATGTTGATGTGACATATCCAGACGGATGCTTTATTGTTTTTGGAAAAGAAAGCTATGGTCTTAGTGAAAATATCTTAAAACACAATTATGACAAATGTGTGCGCATTCCTATGAATGAAAAAGCACGCAGCCTAAACCTTAGCAACTCGGTTGCAATCATTGCATATGAAGCAATGCGTCAACAAAACTTTGAGTCACTCAAAAACCACGGTGAACTTTCTGGCAGAATCGAAAATGACAACTATTAAAAAAGACACTCACTTGAGTGTCTTTTTTTCTACCTTAATAAATAACATGATTATTTTTTACCATGTTAAACTTCTCTAAACAGCCCCAAAAGAAAACCATATTCTTTGATTGATTTTTTATGAATCTGTGCTTTTGGCATAAAACGTTCAACGAGCGTCCAAAACTTTTTGCTATGATTCATTTCAACCAAATGACAAAGCTCATGAATAATGACATAGTCAATGATTTCTGGTGGAAGCATTATTACTCGCCAATTAAACATAATGCGTTTTAATGAATTGCAAGAACCCCATTTTCCCTTGCTGTCACCAATTCGAAGTGATTTTGATTTTAAATTAAGTTTATTCTCAATAAACGCAAGTCTGTCTCCAAGCACTTTTTTTGCAACTTTTTTATACCAAGTTTTTAGCAGTTTTAAAACCTTTTCATGTTCTAATTTTTGCGGAAGAATTATTTCAAATGAATCGTTCACTTTAATGTTCTTCACATCGTCAAAAACGAGTGAATATTTGTTGCCATAGAGCATGAATTTTTGATAATGAATAATATCATCAAATTTTGATTGTGTTTTGTTTATCATGCTAAGCTTTGAACTTATCCAATCTTGCTTTTCAAACACAAACCTTTCAATAACTTCATCTTTCATTGAAATTGGTGCTTTGACAATCACATTTCCATTTTTCAAAACCGTTAGTGACAATGTTTTTCTATTCGACCTTTCAATATAATCTGGAACTATCACAAAAACTTCCCCCTACACAAAAAATTATACACCAACTCTCTCAAAAACTAAACCGATTTTTTGCATCAAAATTTTTGATAGTTTGTTATTTTTAAAAATATATGCAATTTATTTGTCACTTGCCCCACAAAACGCCCATTTTATTTGACTTAAAAAAATATTAATACTATTATTATATTAAGTATAATTATAAGTTTACGCGCAAAATAATATAAGGAAGCAACGCTAATGCCAAATATTGATAGTGATTTAATCCGTGGAAACATTGACACCATTATCTTGAAGACCATGCTTGAAAATGATATGTATGGCCTTGACATCATCAAAGAAGTCGAAACAAGAAGTAATGGAACATATATTTTAAAACAGCCAACACTTTATAGCTGTTTGAAGCGTCTTGAAAACCAAGAGCTTATTTCTTCATACTGGCTTGACAGCGACATCGGTGGCAGAAGACACTATTACAAACTTACTGACAAAGGTCGTGAAATGCTCATCAAAAAGCAAGAAGAATGGGCTAAATCAAAGTTCATAATCGACAACCTTTTAAGTGGTTATAACTATGACGAGTATAGACTTGTAAAAAAAGAAGACTATGACAAAATCATTGAAGGCAAAACTTTTTCTTATGAAAAACAATCACCTGCCCCAGTTGAAACCGTTCAAGAAACCACGGACGAAGAAGTTGAAACCCCTGACGAGGATTTTGAATCAACCAATGATGACAGCGATATTGAAGACTTCAACAATCTAGAAAGTTCTTCTGAAAATGAAACATATGATGAGTTTGAATCATCTGCTAAAACTGATGAAGATGACTCCCCTGAAGAAGACATGGTGGATGAAGTTGAATATTCTAGTGAGGACGAAGAACCTAAAAATGAAGAAGATGAAAGATTTTATTTTGAATCTTCTTTAACTGAAGAAAACGACGAAGTTCAAGAAGTTGTTCCAGACGCTGACCAAACTGAGCAAGAAAACAATATCTTAGCAATGCTACGTCATCAAGACGATGAAGAAATCAACACATATTATGGCGACCAAAAGTCATACACTAATCACTTAAACATCAATGACGAATATGACACTGTTCAACAAAACTTGCTTGACGGAACCGATGAAAACTCTGGCGACGAAGTTGACAAGTCTATTCAAGATTTCAATGATGCAATTAAACGTCTTTCACTATTTAACAAATCAGCTCAAAAAGAAGAAATACGTGAAACCGATGATGAACTTTCAACATTCGACACCTTTGAAAGCCTTCATGAAGAAATTGAAGACGAAAATCTTTTGATTGAAACTCCTGAAGTTGAATTTGATGACGAATTTGCAAAAGAACTCAGCTGTTTAAAATGCAACAAAAACACTGGTTTTTTCAATAGTTATGACAATCCTGACTATGACGTTGTCGCAAACAAAGTAAGTTCTCCTGCAAAAGACACAGAAAACTATGACTACAATCAAACCGATTCATCAGATGCATCATATGAATATGATGACGGCGATTCGTTTGAGTTTTCGCAAACCGGCGAAGATGACTCATTTGAGGATTCATTTACATTCGAATCATTTGAAGAAACATCTGCCGACAATGATGAAGATTTATCTGAAGAAGATGCTCCTGCTGAAATCACAGAAGTTCCTGAAGTGTTTGACTACTCTTCTTTAGACGAAATAATTTCTTCAAATGCAAACAACTATCAATCACAATACACATCTTCAAACAACGATTCATTTGTAACATTTAAACCAACATATACTGGAAAAAATTATAAACAAAAGCTTTCAGATCTTTCAGCTTATTCAAAAGTTTCACTTGATGAAGATGAAAAAGCTTCAGTTAACGAAGAAGCATTGAAAAAAGCAAAAGATATTGAATCACTAAAAACTGAATTTGAAAAAGAAGGCATTAAAATCAAAGAATTTAGAAAATATAATTCTTGTGAACAATGCGAAAAAACCTATATTCTTTCAAATAAAATGAAGTTTATCAATAGCTTGATTTTGTTGTTTGGATATGTGTTCTTGCTCTCGGCAGTTTATATTATTCTAAATAACACATCATTTAAAGATTCATTTGGTTTCTCGTTTAAATATTTCTTGTATGGATTTATTCCTTTTGGAATCTATGCGGGTTATCACACCGTGATGTATTTAATCAATCCTTATAAAAAAATTCCTGCAAAACTTGCCCCAAGGATCATGATTTTCATTTCACTGATTATAACAGTTCAGCTATTGCTTATCACCTATTGTATGAATCTTCAATTCGGATTTTATAGCTTTGTTCAAGAACAATACAACCATTTGCTATGGATTATTCCAACAATCATCAGTTTTGCCCCAATCATTTGCAATGCTGTTTATATTGCATTGTTCTATTCTAAAAACTTCAATGTTTAACAAAAAAGCACTTGAAAATTCAAGTGCTTTTGTTTTTGAAAATTTTTGCAATAAAAAAACCACCATTTGGTGGTCTTGTTGGCAGGGGTGGAAGGAATCGAACCCTCCTCAGGAGTTTTGGAGACTCTTATTCTACCGATGAACTACACCCCTATGAACATGACTAATTATAGCACAAACAAAATTTTGTTGTCAATATAATTAATTTAATTGTTTGAAATATTATTTTGTGATAATATATTTTTGTTAGGAGATATTATGAATTATTTATTTTATGACGAACCAAATTTGAAAAGCAATGATATCAATCTTTTAAATGAATTATTTGAAGGAAAAGATTGTGATTTGTTTCCACTTTCAGTTAGCGACAGCTTAACCTATTCCCCATTAATCACTGGAAAATTAACAATAGTTTTAGGGCTTAAATATAACAATATTTCAAAAGACTTTTTGGCATTATTAGAAACCCTTGACAAACAAAACAGCAACCAAGTAAAAGTTGATGTTGTGGTTCTTGCAAAACAAACTGACGACTCCAAATATGCCGTAAACTGGCTAAATTCATTAACCACCGAAGGATTGTTTAATATTAATGTTTTGGGTGAATTTGACGGCGAAAATTTAGCAAATGACCTTGAACTTTTAACCACCGCCCTTTGCATTGAAAAATATAAAAACAAAGCACGCAAAAAACCACTTGATAACAACATCACAATTTACACAGATGGTGCATGTTCGGGAAATCCTGGTGCTGGTGGCTGGGGTGCAATCTTAATGTCAAACAACAAAACCAAAGAAATTTCTGGTTTTGACCCTTCAACAACAAACAACAAAATGGAACTTTTGGCAGTTATTGTTGCACTTGAATCACTCAAGCAACCTTGCAATGTTGAACTTTATTCAGACTCTGCATATGTTGTGAATGCACTCACCCAAGGCTGGCTTAAAAACTGGAAGTCTTCTGGTTGGAAAGGTGCTGACAAAAAACCTGTTAAAAACATTGACCTTTGGCAACGTCTTGACAATTTGCTAAATGTTCACAATGTAAATTTTAATAAAGTTAAAGGACATGCCGATAACCCATACAACAATCGTTGTGACGAACTTGCAACTGGAGAAATCGCAAAGCACGCAAATGAACAATAAGTTTTCATTTGCTCTTGAAACAGCTTAAAAAATCGTTTATAATGATTTAAATGTAAGGAGTGACTTATGAAAAAAGAATTTATGCATGGCGACGAAAACGGAAAATGCGTTTTAGATGAAACACTAGACTGCACAAACTGTGGCGAATGTGACAGATGTGACCTTGACCCTAACAAGATTTGCGACAACTGTGGTGCATGCCTTGAAGTTTATAACACCAATGAAAAAGGTTTTGTTGAAATTCCTATCGACAAAATTGATATGACTGGTGGCGATCCAACCCTTGATGATTTCTATAAATCAATGGGGCTTGATGATGAAGATGATGACGAAGAATAAAAAACAGCTCAATTTGAGCTGTTTTTTATATTTCTAAAGTTAAGCCAGAACCCACTTCAATGACATTTAGTCCTTGATTTTTCATTTCTGCTTTAACATCAAAGCATGTGCAATGGCATGGATATAATTTTTCAATATTTTCTTGCTTCAAAAAATCAATGGTTTTTTGAGCTTGGTCATCAAATTTAAGCAGGTGAAATCCACCAATAACCATTTTTACAGGCTTGTTGAAAAGTGATTTTGCATATAAGATTATGTTGCAAATTCCACTATGCGAACAACCTGTAATGATTGTCAAACCTTCTTGTCCGTCATAAACAAGTGCAGTGTCTTCTTGCATATCATCAACCACCCAACCATCTTTGGTTTGTTTCAAAAGCGTGTTTGGAACTTTCTCAAAATTGGTTTGTCGTGGAATTGGACCTAAAATATAAAGGTTTTGTGAAATGCATAACTTTGAATTAACTTCTATGGCATCAAACTTTGTTTGAATTTCATTCAATGAATATGGTGCTGATGCATCAATGCCAGTTTCACCACGTTTTGCATCAAAACAACCCTTGCAATAAAACAACTGTTTTTTATCACTAATATCAAGCAATCCCTTTGTGTGGTCATCATGACCATGAGACAAAACAATCTTTTTGATGTTTTTTATATCAATATTTAAGCTTTCAGCATTTTTTAGAAACACATTTGAATAGCCAACGTCAAACAAAATTTCATCATCAAAATTTTTAAGATAAAACGACAACGCTGGTTCACCAAGCAAATAGTTGTCAATATATGTGTTATTGTCACATAAAACTACTAATTTCATATATCACCCTAATTTATTTTCGTTTAAAAAAAGAAGTTTTGAAACTTCTTTTTATTTTTCGATTAAGCCAAATTCAGCAAACACTTTTGCGATAACATCAGCAGCTTCTTCAAGTGCTTCGTGAGTGTGTGTTGCTGTGTAGGTTGTTCTAACCAAGCATTGACCTGGAGGTGTAGCTGGAGGCAACACTGGGTTTGCATAAACACCTTCTTCAAACAAACGTTTGCAAACTGTGAGTGTCACATCTTGTTCATATGTGAAAAGCGCAATGATTGGAGCTTTGCTATCAGCAAACTTGATTCCCCTTTCTCTAAGACATTTTCTCATATATTCAGCAACTTCAGTGAGATGAGCAACTCTTTCTGGTTCTGCTTTGATGATTCTCAAAGCTTCAAGTGTTGCAGCAAGACAACCTGGTGTGATTGACGCACTGAAAATGAATGGTCTTGAGTTGTGACGAATAAATTCAGCAACTTCTTTTGAACATGCACAATATCCACCAAGACTTGCAAGAGATTTTGAGAATGTTCCACAAATCAAATCAACTTCGTCAATAAGGTCAAAGTGTTCAGCAGTGCCTGCACCAGTTTTGCCCAAAACACCAAGAGCGTGAGCATCATCAACCATAAGTCTTGCGCCATATTTTTTCTTGATTTCAACAAGACGTGGAAGGTCACAAATGTCACCTGTCATTGAGAAAATTCCGTCAGTTACGATAAGTGCACCTGCATCTTCTGGGAGTTCTTGAAGTTTTGCTTCAAGTTCATCATAATCAAGGTGATTGAAACGAACAAGCTT
>JAZOTD010000033.1:0-42991 GCA_045657465.1 Clostridia bacterium
AAAAAAATATAAAAAGTCTTGTTTTTTAACAAAGTTGTATAAATTTTATACACAAATTATATTTTTGTGGTATAATTACATCGATAATAAAAAACGGACGGATAAATGAAAATAAACAGAACTCGAAATACTATAAATAATGTAATTTTTGGTTTTATAAATAAATTTATAACCATAATTTTTCCTTTTGCGATTAGAACCATAATTATTAATGTTTTGGGTGTTCAATATCTAGGTTTAGGTTCGCTGTTTACATCTATTTTAAATATTTTAAGCTTGGCAGAGCTGGGATTTGGAACAGCATTAGTATATAGCATGTATAAACCAATTGCAGAAGACGACACGGAATCTGTTAATGCGCTTTTAAATTTATACAAAAAAATATATAGAATAATCGGTGTTATAGTTTTATTTGGGGGGCTATTATTTTTACCTTTTCTAAGCAAGTTTATAAAAGGATCATACCCAAGTGATATTAATTTATACACCTTATATTTAGTTTATTTGAGTAATACGTGTATAAGTTATTTCTTTTTTGCTTATAGATCATCTCTTTTTGCAGCACATCAACGAAACGATGTTTCTAGTAAGATAAGTACAATAGCTCATTTAATAATTTATGGATGTCAAATAGCTGTTTTGCTTTTATTTAAAAACTATTATGTTTATATTATATTTTTGCCATTTTGTTCTATCTTGATTAATTTATCTACGCTAATAGTAACAAAAAAAATGTTTCCACAATATACATGTCGCGGAACTATTACAAGTGAAAGTAAAAGTAAAATAAAAAAACAGATCTATGCATTGTTTTTACACAGAATAGGATATGTGGTTCAATCTTCAATTGATAATATATGTATTAGTGCTTTTATGGGATTGACACTATTGGGAAAATTTAACAACTATTATTATGTTATGTCTTCAATAATGGCATTTATTACAATATTCAAACAGTCAATGATAGCTGGTATTGGAAATGGTTTAATTGTTGAAACAAAAGAATACAACAAGAAACAATTTTATAAAACATTATTTATTATGTCTTGGGTTATCGGTTGGTGTTCAACATGCTTATTGTGTTTATATCAACCATTTATGAACATATGGGTTAAAAAAGTTAATATGTTGCCATTTTCAGTTGTGATTTGCTTGGTGGTTTTGTTTTTCACCACTGAAATACGTGGAACAGTGGGGGTATATAAAGATGCACTTGGAATGTGGTATCAAGACCGATTTAAGCCAATATGTATATCAGTTTTTAATTTGATAGTTACTATAATCTCGGCTTATTTTGGATGGTTTGAGGGAATTATTTTGGCTACAGCCTCTGCTTATCTATTTGTAGGTGTGCCATGGGAAACTCATATCTTTTTCAAATATTATATGAATGAAAAACCATATAAATATTATTTAAAACAAAGTTTTTATTTAATAGTGAATTGCATTGCTTTACTTATTACCTACACATTAACTAATTTAATTAAAACTGAAGGAATAGTTGGTTTAATATATAAGGGATTAATTTGTTTGGTAGTTCCAAATATTATATTTATCTTGGCTAATTTAAAAAATAAAGATTTTAATAGTATTATAAAGAATAAAGGTGGTGTTATGGGAAAAATTAAAAAATGTTTAAGACGAATTTATAATAAATTACCAAAAATTATCAAAGATCCTGAACTTAGAGATTTTAATCAAAAATATAATAAAATGGTAAAATTGGAGAAAAAATATGTAAAACAGATAAACAAAAATCTTAAATGTGAAGGAAACGCATCAAATTACATTTTTACATGTTGGCTTCAAGGGGAAGAAAATGCTCCTGAACTTGTGAAAGTTTGTTTTAATAGTATGAGAAAATGTTTAAAAAACAAAGAATTAGTTGTTATTACTGAGAAAAATTTGGATCAGTATACCAATTTCCCAGCTCATATTTTAGATAAGTGGAAAAAAGGAATAATTACAAATACACATTTTTCAGATTTACTTAGGGCGGAATTGCTTGCAAAACATGGTGGTGTTTGGATTGATGCAACAGTATTTTGCACTGGTAATATAGATAAATACATCAATAAAGATACTGATTTGTTTGTATTTAAAAACGAGCACAGGGGCAAAAATTCTATTTGTCTATCTAGCTGGTTTATATACGCAAAACCAAATAATCCAATTATTGTTAACACAAGGGATATCTTATATAAATATTGGGAGAAAAATAATGCACTTGTAGAATATTTCTTATTTCATGTAATATTTACTATATGTGTGAAACACTTCAAAGAAGAGTGGGAAAAAGTTCCATTTTTTACCAATCTTGACCCACATGTGTTGTGGTTTTATTCATTCTATGAACCATTTAATCAAGAACGTTTCAATCAAATCAAACAAATGTCAAACTTGCACAAGTTATCATATAAATTTGATCCTAAAAAGTTAAAAGAAGATAGTTTTTATGAATATTTGATAAAAGGTGATTATGAATAGAATAAAAAAAATGTTGAGAAAAATTAAAAGTATATGCAAAAAGGGAATAACTTTATTATTTTATTTTTGCCCTATAAAAAAGAATAAAATAACATTTTGTAATTTTATGGGAAAGGGATATGGTTGTAACCCCAAATATTTAGCGGAAGAATTTTTAAAAGATGAAAAATATGAACTTGTTTGGTTTGTAAAAAATTTGAATGACGATAGTATACCCAATAAAATTAAAAAGGTTAAATATGGGTCTTTAAAACACTACTATCATTTAATTACAGCTAAATTATGGATAGATAATATTAGAAATAATCCAAAACCACTTTTTAAGCGACATAATCAGGTTTATTTACAAACTTGGCATGGTGGTTTGTGTTTAAAGGCGATTGAAAAAGATGCAGAAGAATCTCTATCTCAACAATACATTAAACTTGCTAAAAAGGATAGTAAAATGGCTAACTATATGTTATCTAATTGCAGGCAAAGAACGGAATTAATAAAAAAGTCTTTTTGGTATGATGGTCGTGTGTTGGAAATGGGGATTCCCAAGAATGACGTTTTATGTAATTTAGATAATGAAAAAATTGTTGATTTTAAGAAAAGATATTATATAGAAAATAAGAGTATTGTATTATATGCACCATCCTTTAGAAAAAATAAAAACTTTTATAGTTTATTAGAATTTTCAGTTGATGAATTAATAGGCGAATTAAATAAAAAATTTAACAAAGATTTTATTTTTTGTTATAGGTTACATCCAAATGATTCTATGATAAAAAGTAAATTTAATAATGCCGAGTATGTTGATTTGACACAAGAATCAGATTCCCAAGTTGTATTGGCAGCTAGTGATGTTGTTATATCCGATTATTCAAATATGTTATTAGATTTTACGTTGACAAAAAATCTCGCTTTAATATATGCACCTGATTATGAAGAGTATGTTAAAAATGATAGAAGATTATATATAAATTTAAAAGAATGCGGAATTCCTTTTGCAGAAACATTTGAGCAACTTGTTCAAAATATAAAAAACAATAATATGGCTCAATATGTTAATAATATTGATAAATTTCATGATAGTTATGGAATATTTGATAATCAAGATTCCTCAAAAAAAATCAAGGAATTTTTAGAAATAGATGATATTTAGAAGTACGAGGAGAAGTAAATATGATTATTGATAAAACTGTTATAATAAGTTGTGCAGGGATGGGCAATAGACTTGGTGCTGGTATGCCGAAGGCGCTTGTTGAAGTTTGTGGAAAACCATTAATTATAAAAACGCTAGAAATGTTGAAAGATGTAAAAGATGTAAGAATTGTTGTGGGGTTTCAGGCTCAAAAAGTTGTTGACGTGGTAAAAAATTTTAGAAAAGATGTTACTTTTGTATATAATGAAAATTATATGAATACCGGAGCTGCTGCAAGTATTTCTTTAGCAATGGAAAATACAAAAGAAAAAGTTTTAATAATGGTTGGAGATATAATTATCCATCCTGACGATATGCAAAAGATAATAAATATGGATGAAGAATTTATATGTGGAACAACAATTTGTTCTGAAATGCCAATAAAGCTTACTATGCAAAGAGATAGCGTCGTATCAATAGATAGAGAATTTGGTGATTATGAATGGGTGGGAGTGTGTTGTTTAAATGCATCTGAAATAGTTGCAGGAACTAAAAATATTTATCAAATGGTAAAACCACTTTTACCTAAGCCGTTTTTATATATAAGAACAAAAGAAATTGATACTCCCGAAGATTTAAAGAATGCATCTGAATGGGTAAAAAACAATTATGAATCAATTTAATGTTAAAAGCAAAAATATGTAAAATTGCATATGTTATGTAAAAATGAAAATATTTTTTGTTGACAACTTTAGGTTTTAATTTATTTGACAAAGGGTTTAAGATTTTTATACCATATTTGTGTAGTTTGATTGTTAGGGGAGGAAAGGTATGAGAACTGTTGGTACTTGTGCGATTGGGGTTAGAGCTCCAATTATTAGAGCGGGAGATGATTTAGTTAAAATTGTTGCAGATTGTGTTGAAGCTTCTGCAAAAGAAAAAAATGTGGCTCTTAGAGATAGAGACATTATTGCTGTGACTGAAGCTATTGTTGCAAAAAGCCAAGGCAACTTTGCATCAACAGATGATATTGCAAATGATGTTAGAAGAAAACTTGGTGGCGGCAAGGTTGGTTTAATTTTTCCTATTTTGTCAAGAAACCGTTTTTCTGAAATTTTGAAAGGTATTAGTGATGGTGTTGATGAACTTGTGATTCAACTTTCATATCCATTTGATGAAGTGGGCAATCCATTAGTTTCAATCGACAAGTTGTATGAACTTGGGGTGTATACTTTTGACAGAACATTTACTCCAGACGAATTTTATAAACTTGTGGGTTCAGTTGAACACCCATTTACCGGTGTTGATTACATCAAATCATATCTTGAAATTTGTGGTGGAAAAGCAAGCATTATTTTAAGCAATGATCCACTTGAAATTTTGAAGTATACAAAAAAAGTTATAAATGCTGACATTCACAGTCGTTTTAGAAACAAAAAACTTCTTCAAGCAAATGGCGCTGAAAAGGTTTTGTCGCTCACTGATATTTTAAACGAAAAGAATGACAAACATGGTTATCATGAAGCATATGGTGTGCTTGGTTCAAACAAATCAAAAGACGGACAACTTAAGTTATTTCCACGTGGTGGGGCTGAGTTTGTTGAAAAACTTCAAGTTGAAATGAAGAAAAGAACTGGCAAAACTATCGAATGTATGGTTTATGGTGATGGTGCTTTTAAAGATCCAGTTGGTGGAATCTGGGAACTTGCTGACCCTGTTGTTAGCCCAGCATACACAAGCGGACTTGAAGGCACTCCAAATGAAATCAAGCTTAAATATGTTGCAGACAACAACATTGAAAACTTGACAGGTGACGAAGCGGTTGCTGAAATGAAAGAAATTATTAAACACAAAGAAGCTGACCTTAAAAATCAAAAGATTTCACTTGGAACAACCCCAAGAAGAATAACCGACCTTGTTGGATCACTTTCTGACCTTGTGTCTGGTAGTGGTGACAAAGGCACACCAATTGTGCTTATTACTGGTTATTTTGACAACTATGCAACAGAATAAAAAAGATGCAGAGCAATCTGCATTTTTTTGAAAGGAGAAATTAAGGCAAAAGTTTTAATTGCGACTAGCAACTTGGGGAAGTTTAATATTTATAAAGCGATTTTTGATGAACTTGAAATTGAATGCACCAACATAAAAGAAATGCACATTAATCTTGATGTTGAAGAAAATGGCAAGAATGAAGTTGAAAATGCAATTATAAAAGCAAAGGCGTATCATGAAGCCACAGGAATGCCAGTGCTTGCAAATGACAGCGGACTTGTTATTGATAAGTTTAAACCAGAAGATCAACCAGGTGTGCTTGTTAGAAGATATAACGGCAGAGAATTAACTGATGAAGAAATGATTGAAATATACGTTGAAAAGTTAAACGAAGTTGGTGGCTCAAGCACTGGGCACTACAACGTTGCACTTGCACTTATTGACGAGTCTGGAAAGTTGTTTACACGTGAGTTTAAGCCAAAGCGTTATTTTATCAACAAACCAAGCAGTGTTATTAAAAAAGGTGTGCCGCTCTCATCGCTTTCATATGATGAAATGTCTGGAAAATATATGAGTGAAATGACAACCCAAGAGCGAAATGACTATGAAGCCGAAGAAATGGTTAAACAAAAAGAATTTATAAAAGAGGTCTTTATTGACAAAGTTTAGAAAAAAGCCTATTATTAAGATAGTGAGGTAAGATATGAGATATATTTTTCAAAGAGGTCTTTTTGGAGGCAAGATTGTTGACGAAAAAGGTAAGGCCATTGAATTAAATAGAAGAGAAATCAAAGCAAAATCTTCAGGTGATGGGTTTGTTTTTGAATCAAAAACATCAAGAAGTCAAGAACTTAAAATGCTTGAACAAGAGGGAAAAACGCTCTTTAGGGGTGTGGCTTTTGACAAAACTGGTTGTTTGGTTGATATTCAAACAGGAAAAATCACAGAACCGTTTATTGATTATAATCGCGGTTTCATGGCTACTTTAGATGGGAAGCTTAAAACAGTTGATGAAAAATTAAATGTTAAAGACACTGGATATATGGCAGTTACTGGACCAAGCAGATATGCAGACCATGACGTGTTGCATTCTATATATGATATTAATCTTCACGGATCTGCTGTAGTTGCAAAAGACGCTTCTGGTAAATTTGGTATGCTTAAAGAAGGAAAAGTTATTTGTCCATTTGTTTTCGATTCACAAGAAATTGATATTGAAATGGTTTTTGAAGCAGAAGATGGCAGACAGATAATTAGCTTTGCATGTGATGGCAAAGAAGTAGTGGTTGATAATGATGGAAAGATTATTGAAGATAAGTCGTTTGTCGGTTCATATCAGTCAATAGGTGGAACAAAAAATCAAGAAAGATTTGTTGTTTATGATAAAGAAAACGATAAATCAACCATTTATAATTTCGATGTTGAAAGTGGAAATCTTGAAAAGACCACAATGCTTAATGGTCAAGTTGTGTATAGTTTTGAAAATGTTGATGGCGAAATTGTTTATCAATCTAAGATAAAAAATAAGATGGGTGTTGTTTCAAAAGATGGAAAAACTATTGTTGAACACAAATATGACGGAATTGAGTTGATTAGAATGGCAAGTGCAGATGATGTCTTGCTTTGTACAAAACAAAAGACAGGCAAAAAAGATGTTCATGGTTATGATGCAACAAAAAAAGGTGTTTATTCAATGGGTAAACAAAAAGAAATTGTGGCTCCAGAATATGATGAAATTGATTTTGACGTGTCTGGTGTTGGTGCTGATGGTTTTATGAAATTTTTTGTTAGTGATGGCAATTATTGGGGTGTTGTTAACGAAAAAGGCAAGGTTGAAGTTCCATTTGAGTATAAACATAGCACATCATATAGGGTTCGTACATTTAGGCGTCAAAAAGATGGTAATGGTAACTATGATTATAATAGAAGCATGATTGATGAATTTGAAATTAGAGATAAAAATGACAAAAAGTGTTATATAAACATCAGTCAACCAAACATTATTGCGTCTGCTCAAGAAATGAAAGATGTTGAAGCTTATTACACAGAACTTGCAGAGTCGGTAAAGAGAGATAGAGAAAGAAAAGCAAGTATGCAGGCAAAACAACAAGCGGAAGAAAAAAGAAGAGCTGAAGCAGAACGTAGGGCTCAAAGAGAAGAAGACTCAACAATTGCTGCAATTGGTGCCACAATTTTAACGGGAAGTCCTGTAGCTGGAATGATTGTTAAGGGAATGATGGACGATGATGATGGTCCTAGCATAAATTAAAAGTTAAATAAAAAAGAAGGCGGTGTTTAAAACATCGCCTTTTATATTGTGTGTTTTTTGTGGAAATAAATTTTAATGGGTGTGATAAATTGACAAAAATATGGCATAAATTGTATAGTTAAAGTACTATTTAAACAATATTTATTTTTGGTTAAATAAATTTAGAAAAAGGAACGAATTTATGTTAAGTGTAAAAAATCTAGTTAAGATTTATAAGCAGAAAAAGGCTGAGCCTGTTCGTGCGCTTGATGGTGTTTCAATTGATTTTGCTGACACCGGTCTTGTGTTTTTGCTTGGTAAATCTGGTAGCGGAAAATCTACACTTTTGAACGCTATTGGTGGTCTTGATACTTTCGATGAAGGTGAAATCATAATCAAAGGCAAGTCATCAAAAGATTTTTCACAAAGTGATTTTGACAGCTATAGAAACACATTTATTGGTTTTATTTTCCAAGAATACAACATTTTGGAAAACTTTTCAGTTGAAAAGAACTTGGCACTTGCAATTGAACTTCAAGGCAAGAAACCTAACAAGCAAGAAATTCATGAATTGCTTGAACAGGTTGACATGATTCAATATGCAAAGAGAAAGCCAAATCAACTTTCTGGTGGTCAAAAGCAAAGAGTGGCCATTGCTCGTGCTCTTATTAAACACCCAGAAATCATTATGGCGGACGAACCTACTGGTGCGCTTGATAGCAACACTGGCAAGCAGGTTATGGAAACGCTCAAAAAACTTTCAAAAGAAAAACTTGTTATTATTGTTTCACATGACAGAGAATTTGCAGAGTTTTATGGTGACAGAATCATTGAACTTAAAGACGGAAAGATTATTTCTGACGTAACAAAGAAAGAGATTGAAGCTCAAGAAACTTCAAGCGGAATGAAGATTATTGATAACAATATTTTGTATATCAAAAAAGGTCAACAAATTTCACAAGAAGAAATGAAAAAGCTTATTATAATGATTAATGAGCAGTCTAAAGAAAATGACACATTCATTTCATTTGATGACAAGGCAAATGCTGAGTTGAAAAAAGGTGCATCAATCAATGATGACGGAAATCGTGAAAAATTTGAACAGACTCAAACAGAAGATGTTAAGCTTAAACAATATAACCCTAACAGCTTAAAACTTATTAAATCTAGGCTCAAGTTTTCTGACTCACTTAAGATGGGTGCAAGCTCACTTAAAAACAAGGTTGGAAAGTTAATTTTCACAATCATTTTGTCATTCTTGGCGTTCACAGTATTTGGTGTTGTTGATGCACTTTCTTGCTGGAACAGGGGTGAATCTGTTTATCAAGCAATGGAAATGACAGGGCAACAAAACGTTGTCATGAAAGGTATGAAAAAGGGTGAAGGAATGATGGCTTTGCCTTCAAGTGCCGCCATTAAACAAAGTGATCTTGATGATTTAAAAGCAAAATTCCCTGAATATGTTGTTAAGCCAGTTATTGGAACAAATGGATACTCATTGTGGATTGATGGTTATAACTTTACAGAATCAAGAAACCCACTTTATCAAACATATGTTTCAGGACTTGTTTCTTTTGATGAAGCGGAGTTTGCTAAAATGAAATTTGAGTTTGTTGGTTCAAATAGCAGACTTCCAGAGACAAGAGATGAAGTGTGCATTTCAAATCAAATGATGAAAGCCATTGTTAAGCGTGCAGTAAAATATGATGACGATTCAACAATTACAGGGTTTGATATGTTTAGTGATGCAAAACCACTGTTAATTGATAACGATTTTGGTATTGATTTGAAAGGTGCAAACAAATATGGTGGCAAGTTAAGAGTTGTTGGTGTTGTTGATGACAAAACCGACCTTTCAAAATATGAAAACATGAACCAAGACGACCTTGTTAATGATTGGAAAATTGAAGAATATTTCAAAAATTCACTCGTTAGATTTATGTATATTCACAAAGATGTTTATAATGACAAATTGGGTGAGAGTTATGTTGACGAATATTATTATATTTATATTGGTGGCAAAACAAATGATTATATGTATTCAAGCAAAGACTATATGTATGGCGTAAATGAAAGACTTGACGAATATATTTTCGACACAGAATATTACTTAAGTGAAAACAGCAAATGGTTTTGGTATGACGGCTGGAGATATCAAAAATACACAGAATCTCAAATGATTTCTATATATGGTTCTGGAAATTATCAGCCATATCAAGAAATAAGCGCAAGTGAAAGAAAAAATGTTTATGCCAGCAACATCACTTATGTTAAAGGTGGATTTGAATCAAGATATCAAGATGGTGAGTTTAAGCTCGGCAAAAACGAAGTGCTTGTTTCTGAAAGCTATTTGAGTGGAAGATTTGAAGACTGGCAATCAATGATTGACAATGGTTTGAAAATGCAATTCTGCACAGATTATGAAAATCTTGACAGTTCAGTGTTAGACCTTACTATTGTTGGTGTAATGAATGTTTCTAGTGAGCAAATGATTTTTGCTGACAGTCAAGCAAAAGAAATTCGTGATGAGCTTTATGGTGGTTATCAACTCGCTGTAACAAGACTTAACGGAACCAGCACTGATGCTGAATTTATTCAATATCTTGAAACTTGGAATGACAGAGGCTTTAGAATGTCTGTTCAAAACTCAAGCACAGCAATGCTTGACATGATGGAAGAAATTTTGATTATGATGACTTCTGTGTTTGTTTGGATTGCGGTTGGATTTGCAGTGTTTGCAGCACTTCTTCTTATGAACTTTATTTCAACATCAATTAACTACAAAAAGAGAGAGATTGGTGTGCTTAGAGCACTTGGTGCAAGGGGCAGTGACATCTTTGGAATTTTCTTTAACGAAAGTTCAATTATTGCGCTTATCAACTTTGCACTTGCTACAATTGCGACATTTGTTGGTTGTGGCGTTATTAACTCGGTTGTAATTTCAAAGCTTGGTTTAGAAATTGCACTGCTTAATGTTGGCATTAGACAAATGTTGTTGATATTGGCTGTGAGTTGGGGTTCAGCATTCCTTGCGAGCTTGTTGCCATCACTTAAGATTTCTAGAAAGAAACCTATTGATGCAATCAACAACAGATAAACAAAAAGGCGATGAATTTCATCGTCTTTTTTTGTGCAAGTTTTAAAGATTTGAGACTATTGATTTTTGACTTTAATGAATAATATGTGCTAAAATTTTAGTATATTTAATAAGAAGGGGATAGAAAATGAAAAAATATTATCAAATGCCTCTTGATGAAGTTTACTCATCTGTTCAAAGCAGTGAAGAAGGGTTGACTTCAAAAGAAGCGGCTGAAAGACTCGCTGACCATGGCGAAAATATTTTGAAAGAGAAAAACAAAAAAAGTCCTGTTAAAATATTTTTTAGTCAATTTGCAAATATGATGATTTTGCTTTTGATTTTGGTTGGTGCAGTTTCGCTTGTATATTCAATTGTAAACAAAGAAAGCCCAATTGAAGCAATTGTTATTTTTTCTTGTGTGCTCATCAATGCAGTTATGGGATTTTCGCAAGAAATGAAGTCTGAAAATGCAATTGATGCATTAAAGACTATGACCGCATCAAAAACACAGGTTAAGCGTGATGGTGTGTGGATTGAGATTGACACTAAAGACGTTGTTGTTGGTGACATAATAATGCTTGAAGCTGGTGACAAAATTCCTGCAGATGCAAGGGTTGTTAAGGTTGTTAATGCTCAAGTTGATGAATCAATTTTAACAGGTGAGAGTTTGTCTGTTGAAAAAGAAGATGTTGTTTTAAAAGGTGACAAGCTTCTTCAAGAACAAACGAATATTATTTTTTCTGGAACCAGTCTTGTAAACGGAAAGATTGAAGCAGTGGTTGTTGCTACAGGTATGGATACAGAGCTTGGCAAGATTGCGGGTAGTCTTGACAAAAAAGAAGATGAACTCACACCACTTCAAGTGAAGATAAAAAAGGTTAGTGGATTTATCACTGTTGTTGCATGCGTGCTCGTAGCACTCACTCTTTGCTATGGATTGGTTATGCAAAAAGACGTGCTTTCTGTGATTATGCTTTGTATTTCAATGGTGCTTGCGGCTGTTCCTGAAGTTCTGCCGGTTTCAATCACGGCAACTCTTACGATTGGTGTTGAACAAATGTCAAAAAGAAAGACAATTGTTAAACAACTTGCTGCAATTGAAACACTTGGTGCAACACAGATTATTTGTTCTGATAAAACCGGAACAATTACTACAAATCAAATGACATTGGTTGAAATTTTTGCAAACGAAAAGAAGTATGTTGATGTTAAGAAAAATTCACAAGACCTTGTTGTGATGCAAAACATTTTGGCACTTTGCAATGACAATGAAGTAGATGTTAAAAAGCAAGGTGAGTTCTTGGGTGACCCTGTTGAAATTGCGCTCAGCAAATATCTCTATAACCTAGGCTTGAGTTTAGATCAATACAGAACAATGTATCCTCGAGTTGGTGAGATTCCTTTTGACTCAAGCAGAAAAATGATGAGCACAGTTAACGATTTTAATGGCGAAACAATGATGCTCACAAAGGGCAGTCTTGGTGAAATTATTGGCAGATGCACAAGTTATTACAAAAACGGAAAAACCTACAAAATGACCAAGCTTGTGGCAAATAAATTTTTGGCCCGTGAAAGAGCTATGAGCAAAAAGGCTTACAAGGTTTTGGCATTTGCTTACAAAGATATTGATAAAAAGAAGAGCTATTCTTCAGCAGACGAAAACGGTTTTGTTTTGGTCGGCATTGTTGGTTTGGTTGACCCACCAAAAGATGGCGTGGCTGAAGCTGTTAAAAAATGTAAAGAAGCAAAGATGCGTCCAATAATGATTACTGGAGACAGTTTAGCAACTGCAATGGCGGTGGCTAAAGAAGTTGGCATTGCAAAAGATGACACACAGGGCGTTGAAGGTCGTGCGATTGATGGACTCACTGACGACCAACTTGTTAGTTTTGTTAAGAAATACACTGTTTATGCAAGGGTTACTCCTGAGCATAAGGTTCGAATTGTTAGAGCGTTCCAAGCTGCTGGCAAGGTTGTTGCTATGACTGGTGATGGTGTTAATGATGCTCCTGCACTCAAGCTTTCGCATGTTGGTGTCGGTATGGGCAGGGCAGGAACCGATGTCACTAAAAACGTCGCAGATATTATTTTAATGGACGACAGTTTTGCAACAATTGTTACAGCTGTTGAAGAAGGCAGAAGAATCTACAACAATGTGCTTAGAACAATACTTTATAACTTGTCTTCAAACTTTGCAGAAATCTTTTTGATTATTGTGGGAATGATTATGCTTAAAGATATCATTTCACCGCTTCATATTTTGTATATTGATATTGTGGCTGACTCAATTCCGTCGATTGCATTAGCGTTTGAAAAGAACAACAAAGATGCTATGAAACAAAGGCCATTTGGTTTAAAGCGAAAAGTGTTTACACCGTTCATGATTTCGATGGTTGTTATGACAGCGATTGTTGAAGCCGCTGTTTCACTTGCAACCTTCTTTGTTGCTGAATCATATTTTGGCTATGAAGTAGCAATGACACTTGCACTTTTATCAGTGGTGCTTACAGAGTTGACATTTACATATAACTGCAAAGAACTTAAAGATTTTTCATTTAAGAAAGGCTTATTTGACAATAAGGTTATGAACTGGTCAACACTTGCAATCTTCTTGATTCAAATTCCAGTATTCTTTACATCTATTGGAAGTGTATTTGGACTTGTGCCAGTTACAGTGCTTCAATTTGTTAGTGTAATGGGCATTACATTGATTGGATTTTTGGTTATTGAACTGCTTAAACCAGTTTGTGCGAAACTCTTTAAAGACAAATAAAAAAGACCCCTTTAAGGGGTCTTTTTTCGTGTCTAATTAGTATATGAATTAATCATGATATTGTTTCTTTTTTGCAAGCTTTTTGTCGATGAAAATATAAAGAGAGGCAAGTGAATAAAAAATCAAACAAACAACTGCAAGATAGATTGCAACCATGCCCCAGCCCTGCCCGTCAAGGAATGGATCTAAGAAGAAATATGGATAATATGAACCGCCAGAAAAAGGTTTTCCGCCACACCAAACGCGAATGTTTACCAAGAAGAAATAAATGAGCGGATAAATCAAGAATATTGGCGCATGGCTATATTTTAAGCCTCCCTTGGTGCAATAGAGCAAATAATCAATAATTGCCATTGCTGGAACTGTCACGTGCAAAAGTATGTTTCTAAAATCAAACATTTGCCAGAATGGTGTTTTGTCAAAAATAATTCCTGCAGGTGCTAGCACAAAGCAATATATGAGACCAGTTATTGTGATGAAAAAAGCGGTTAAGATTCTAAAGAATGAAAATGTTTTTGATTTAACAAATGGTGTTTCAATTTTGCAAAGGTTTAAGATTTGAACGATGGCTAAAATTAATTCAATAATGGCAATGAATATATTTGTTTGAATGGTAAAAAACCAGAATTGTTCATAAATTCTAGTTTGCGGTGTGATTGATATGCCTGTTATGACACAAGCGACAATCAACAGTCTAAAGAGGATTTTAAATATATTCCTTGCCATAAGTCTCTCCGTATAATTATGATATGCAAAAATGGTTAAATTAGCAAGCGAAATAAAAAAACACAGAAAATTTTCTGTGTTTTTATTGTGTGATTAGTTATGCTGACCAACCTCTTGAATATATGATGTTGAGATTGTTTAGTTTTTCATAGAACTTGCAAATCAAGAGTTTAAAATCTTCAACATCATCATCGTTTGAGCCAGTGTATTTTTTGTAGTTAATAGCATTTTTTGAATAGCATGTTGAGCTGTAAAAACCTGTTAGGTATGACATAAACATGCTGTCGCCAATATTTTCTGAAAAAATATCAACGCCAAGAGCAAATGCTTTTGAATAAGATAGTCCAAACAAATTGCAAATGGTTGGATATAAGTCATAGCTGTTGCAGAAATCTGTTATAATTCTTGAGCCAAGTTTTTTGCTATAAATCATAAATGGAATATTGTGAGTTTCAAGAACACTTGCATCTGCTGGGTCAGTGTTTTTGATTGTTTGTGAAAGGTTGTGATAATATGCATTGTGGTCTGAATACATCATTACAGTTGTTGTGTCTAGCATGTTGTTGGTGTGAAGGTGTTCAAAAAGCTTGCCAATGAATGCATCGGTGTCCATTGCTGCGCATTTATAGTGGCGAAGAAGTTGTTGATTATATGCGTCTGTTGGATAATGATATCCGTTTTCTTCAAGCCAAGATTTCACATCATTTTTCTTTTCGTCATATTTTTCATAATATTCTTTAAAATTTTCGTTTGTGATGTTATAGCCACCATGTGTTGAGACGGTGGTGTAGAATGTCATAAACTTTTTGTTTGTTGGTGCAATCTTGTTCATGAAATATGATGCAAAATCTGGTTCTTTGTTAAATTGACCAAATGTGGTGCTTTTGTTTGAAGATTTGTAGTCTTTTAATGCATAGAAATCATCAAATCCCATTGCATCGCTGTTTTCGCGTCTGTCATAGAAAGCTTCGTCCCAACTGTGGAAGAATGTTGTTTGATATTCAAGTTTGTTAAATGCATTTGGAAGAGAGTAGGCGGTTGCCAAGCTGTCTTTTTTAAAGAATGCTGTGTTTATGTTTGGCATATATCCCAAGATTGCAGATGTTTCACTAACATTGGTTTTGTTGTTTGCGTGATAACCTGTCATAATGGTGGCAGATTGTGGAATAGATTCAATTTCATTGATTGAATAGCCTGTTTTAAGTTTGTATAGATTTGGGGTTGTGTATGGGTCGATAGCGAACCATTCAAAACTTTCAAGCATGACAATAATTAAGTTGTCGCCATAAAGTGTTGCGTCTTGATTTTCACCAACTTTTTGGCTGTTTACCCATTTTTCAAGTTCGTTTTGTTTTGAGTTGTCGAGTTTTGCGAGTGTTAGGTCATAGAGATTTTTTAGATAAAACCCGCCTGAACCAAATTTTCTATAAGCCTCTTCTTTTATGTGCATATTCTCATATAAATATTGGTCGCTCGCAACGGCGGTGTATTTGTTGTCTTTTGCAAGATGCAAAGTGTTTGATTGAATGCCATAACTTGTTACACCAAGCACAAAACAAATAAAGAATGAAATGAGATAAAAAATTGGTTTTGAAAGTTTGTTTAAAACGATTTTATATTTTGAAAGAAGCCAATCAAGAATGAAAGGCACTGCCATTAAAACTGCTGTGATTGAAAATCCAATTGCCAAAAATGTTGAATTAACAAAGCTGGCATCAAATGATTCGGCAGCTGCGGTTATGAGTAAAAGCATATCCCAAGTGAAGAGATAACCAAAGCCTTCATAAAGTGTGACATTTCCCATCATGATTATCATTTGTGCAAGTATAGATACACAAAAAACTGTGTTTTGAATCCATTTTAACGAACAGGTTAACATTAAACCACAAAGAAGCAACCAGATACCAACATCAAAGAATATGTATGTTGGCAAAAATTGAGAGTTTCCAGTGAGCGGATTTTTAAGGCCAATTAAAGCAAAGCCAGTTATTTCAATTGCAAGTGAAAACAACAAAAACACACCAACCTTAACAAATTGGTTGATGCCGATTTTGTTTTCATTTTCTATTTTTAAAGCTTTTTTCAAAGCCTTTTTTTCTTCTTTTGAAAGTTTTTTCTTTTTTTCTTTAAGTTGGCGCATGGCAATCTCCGCTAAAGTGTATTAAGCATTCTTTTTGTGTGATTTTTTTGGTGCGATAATTTTTACTGCTTTTGGAAAGACAGTAAAGTTAAATGAGCCCTCGTCGCTTTTTTCTCCGTCAAGATTAATGATTGTTCCGTCTTCAGTGTTGATTTTAAAGGTTGAAGCTTTGCGATATGTTACATGTGTGCTATTTTTAACCTTGTCAATTCCAAACAAAAACGCTTTTATTATGGTTGAAATTTGGTTGATGTCAATATTCTTTTTTGATGAGTGAAACAATACAATTTCAACTTCACCGTCGTTTAATTTGGCAGTTCTATTGATTTTGCAACCTGCAACACTGCGAGAATTTAAAATTAAAACTAGTCCGCAATTTTTGGTTATTACTTCGTCTCCAATGGTGAGTTCGATGGCAACAGGTTTTGCTCCTTTGATTTCTTCAAGTCCTTTTTTGATATAAGCAATTTTTCCATATTTTTTCTTGTTGTATCTTTCGGTGTCATAACTTGATTTTGTGAATAGGCCAGTGCAACAAACATAAATGCCGTATCTTCTGTTTAATCTAAAAATGTCGTGTTCGAAAGGGGTTCCAGTTAAGATATTGCTCACAGCTTTTTTAATGTTTCTGCTTATGCCCAGAGATCTAGCTATGTCGTTGACGGTTCCTGATGGAATATATCCAATGATTGGTTTGTCTTCTGCACCACCCATGCCATTAACAACTTCGTTTAAAGTGCCGTCTCCTCCGGCAACAAAGAAATAATCATATTTGCCAATTGCTTCTTTTGCGAGTTCTTTGGCATGTCCAGCATGCGTTGTTGCAACGCAGTCAATATCCCCATATTTTTTACTAAGTTTTTTTAAGATGTAGTCTTTCATCTTAACAACTTTACTTTTTCCGCTTTCTGGATTGTATACAAAAATTGATTTCATGGCTACATTTTACTCTTTTAGAGTAAAAATGTAAATAATTTTAAAATAAATAAAAGAAAAACACCTAAAAAAGGTGTTTAAAATAAAAGAAAATTAAATGAAATAAAATGTAAAGCGTATCCAATTATCAAACTTGGAATGATTAACATTGCAATGATAAATAAATTTTCTTTAATGTTTTTGTTTTGTTTTAGCAAAATTAATATACCGATGCCGGCGTTGACTGAAAGCCCTGTGATTATTGCGCCGAAGCTTAGTCCGCCCATGAGATAAAGTTCGGTCAAAATAACAGACGATGCACAGTTTGGAATAAGTCCGATAAGTAGAGCGAGTAGTGGTTGAAGTGCGTGACTTGATTTTAAGAATGCTGTCATGTTGGCTTCGCCAACAAAATGAATGATTGTTCCCATGATTGCATTTATGATGAAAATGTAAACAAAAATTTTAATGCAGTGAATTAGTGGATGTTTCCAATTGAACTTTGAACTTTCAGTGTCGTGGTGACAACATGCATGAATATGTTCTTCATGATCGACTTCATGTTCATCGTGTTCATCATGCTCGTCGTGTTCATGATCATCATCTTCGTGGTCTTCATGGTGGTGTTTCGTAGTTTTAACTTGGTTGTGCTTGAATAGTTTGCCATAAAGGAACATTGCAAGATAACCTATTGCAATTGCAAAAATAATTTTTGTTGCAATCAGCAATAACATTGATGGAATGTATTTATAGTTTGCAAGCATAATTGGAATTGATTCGTCGCTGGTTGCGATATAAACTGCAATCAGTGCGCCGATTGAAATTTTGTGTTCTGCAAAAAGTTCAGAAGAGATTACTGAAAATCCACATTGCGGAACCGAACCAAACAATGCTCCCATGCAAGGGCTAGCCCTTCCTTTTAACAATTTTGATTTGTGAAACTTAAAAACATTTTTATATTCAAGAAGTTCTATCAAAAAATACACAACAAAAAGCACTGGCAATAAAATGGCAGTGTCTTTTAATGCATGCAAAAGAATGTGTAAAATTTCTTTCATGAAAGATCCTCGTGTTTATTTTGTTTAAGCGAGACTATTATAGCCCGCAAAAAGAGAAAAGTCAAGAAATGTTGTAGATAATGATTTTGCAATTAAAATAATATTTAAAAATGTATAAAAATAGAATATTGTTTGAAAATTATACAATTTTAACAAGAAAAAGGCGGTTTATTTGATTTATTTTTAAATTGTATAATTTTGGTTAATTTTGTTAAATTTTTACATTTTTAAAGAAATGACATAGTTTTGGTGGGTTTTGAATGGTGATTTGCGTTTTTTAAGAAGAAGTATAAAACTAATATAAATTTATTATATATTACTCTTGAAATTTAAAAAAAGCGGTGCTATAATTGTAAGGCTATGATAAGAGATTTTTTCGAATGGTATGAAAATTGTGATACAAACAAAAGGTTTGATTCATTAGACTTGTCGTCTAATACTTTTTTTGTGAGCGGAATTTCTAAGATTACCAAAGGAATTATAACTTATGAAGATGTTGATTATTGCATAAAAACACCGCATAGTAGATTTTATAAATTTGGTTATTTAAATTTGTGTTTAGAAGAGAGAGACAATAAACTCGCAACTTCGAGTGAACTTATTTCAAAAAAAAGATATAAACAATTTAGGTTTATGTATGCAAATCACAGACCTCTTTTGAGAGATAATATTGATGCAATGTCTAAAGGTTTATCTGATGATATTTTGTGGAAAAATAGACATATTTATAATTTTGAAGAAATGTATAAAAAGGGTATTTATCTTTTAATTTCTCCAGCAATTTCAAACGAAAAAATTGACACTATTTCGCTCGGTGACATTGCAACAATTGGTCTTCAGCTCACAAAAGGCAACAAGCTTGAACAAACTATGTATGACAGTTTAGAGGCTGTTCTTGACTGCAAAGAATACTATTTAAAATTTATGACTGAAGAGTGTTATGATCAATATATAAAGTTGGTGATAGCGTCAATTTTTGACTTTGGAGATGATGATCACTTTCACAATGTAAAGCTTTGCAAAAACAAAACAAGCGACAAGTATGAATCAATATTTATATTTGACAAAGAGTCAACTGCGTTTAATCCAATTATAGCACAAAATTATGATATGGAACTTTATCGAGTTGAGCAAGAAGTTCAGTTTTTTAAAAATTATAATAGCATTCCTATTATATCTTCAAATGAAACATCAATGATGCGTATGTATGGAATAACTAGATTAATTTTAAATGGAAAACTTGAAAAAAGATATGTTAAGTTTTTAGAAGAAATTGCCGGTGTTGATTTTAACAAAATTGGTCAAGAAATTTATGAAGAACTTGGAATTAGACCAAATCAAAAACAACTTGACGTCTATAAATATGGGGCTGATTTGGCCGGTATTATTTCAGGGAAAGAATATTAATGTTTTATTGCTCTGAGCACAAAAAAAGAAAGGGTTTAAACCCTTTCTTTTTTTATTCGTCGTCGTCTTCAAATTTTCTTTTGCCGGTGTATGCATCATCTGCTCTTGCGATGATGTCGTCTTCGATTTTGTATGAATCATCTTTTGAGAATTCATTAGTGAATCCTTCACGTTTCAAAAGTGCGTCAACATTTGAAGAAATTGATGCATTTTCACTCTTGTCACCACGCTTTTCAAGAAGTGCACGGTTGTCATATCTGTCATTTGGTTTGTCTTCTTGTGGAACTGTACGATGGAGTTTTACGAGTTCTACAACCATATAAATAAATCCAAACAATGCAAGTGCGGCGGTTACTAGAGAAAAGATTGCTTGCGATTTAGAAATAATTCCAAATGGAAGAGCAATAGTTGAAAGTGTGATTGATTGAGTGCGTTTTTTCCTTCTTAAAAGTTTAATAACAATTACCATACAAATCTCGATAATAAAGATGATGATAAGTGTTATTGGGAGCCAGTTAATATCAAGTGTTTTTTGTTTTACTTCAAAGGCGGCTTCAATTATTTGAATATATTCTGCATAGTTATAATCTTCAGCTCTGTAGATTCTAACGTCATAAACGCCAATTTTGTTTGGAACTTCTGTTTGCCAATTTTCCCCAACCTTATATTCTATTATAAAGCCAGAAAGGGAAGAATTTGTGTCATAATACCCATGACCATCGACTTCAACAGATTGTTTTTCTAAATTCAAAACGATTTGTGTTTTTTCTTTCCATTTTGCATAGAGTGTCAAATCATGTGCTGGCATTGGTTGACCCGCCAAGAATTGTGTTTGAAGCGTTTGATCGAACCAACCTTCAAATATATAACCTTTTCGATTTGGTGCTTGTGGCATATAAATTTGTGAGCCAAACGCCTTGGTTGATGTTTGGTCTCTGTTGCCATTGTTAAATACAAATGTTAATTCATATTGCTTAACAGCCCATCTTGCAAATGCGGTTCTGTTTTGTGCTGGAGTTGGTGCACTAAAATCAAATTCTGTTGTGAAGGTTTGTGTGGTATACCAACCGATGAATGTGTAGCCTATTGTTTCTGGATCAGCTGGAGTTGTTGGAACTTCTCCATAAAGTGTTTCAATTGTTTCACCTGGTTTTTGACCAGAGAAGTTTAAGTAAATAAGATATTTCAATTTTGTCCAGCGAGCATAAAGCGTGATATCTTCTGCCGGAATTGTTGTTGCAGTGATTGGTGTTGTTAATTCTTCGTCTGTGCACCAAACAAGTTCACCATGACCCTCAAGACTGATGTTTGGGAAAATAATTTCAGTTTGATAGTCATTGGTTGTTGATGAATCAGCATCGCCATTGTTGTGAACAAATGTTACGGTGTATTGATTGATGGTCCATTTAGCGTAAAGTGTTAAGTCAACCGCAGGCATTGTGGTAAATTCAAATTCGGTGTTTAATTGTTCGTCAATAAACCAAGCATCAAATGAATAACCAGTTTTTGTTGTGGTCGGCAAAGAAATTTCTTCACCATAATCCTTAACGATATCATTAACAGGGCTGCCGCCATTTGTTACAAATGAAAGTGTGTATTTGATAGCATTCCATTTTGCAACGAGTGATGGTTGTTTGTTTTCGTTTAAAAACAAGTCAAGCCATGCATTTGAGGTTGTTTGTGGGGAGTTATATTGATAAGTTTTGATTGAAGTATCGATTGAAAAATAATTAAGCGATGTTTTTGAATATTTGATAATGTTTGCTAATGTTAATTCTTCACCCAAGCAGGTTTCAAGGGCCGTGGTGTTAAAATACCATACATTTGAATCAACACCAAGTGTTGTCATTTCTTCTGTTGTTAAAGTAATCTTTCCAAACCAGCCATCAAAACTTGAATATTGTTTTGAAATATTTGCATCTGTTGCAAGTGTGATGTGTGAATTATTTTTGTAATAAATAGATGGGGTTTTGTATTCTTGAACAAAAGAACCACCATTTAAATCATAATCAACATTAATTGATGTGTTTACAATAAAAACCTTTCCTGCTAGCGATGAAGTTACTGTATACCAATTGTTTAGTGCAACAGGTTGAATCTTGCTAAAATTGAGGTCGTAAACTTCGGTTGAGATCTGCGCATTGTCATGAATATAATTAACGCCAATTTTAAGAGGCGATGAAACCGCTAATGTTTGGTCGTTAAGATTGAAAGTCATGTTTTCAACGTATTTAAACAAGTAGGTTGAAGTGTGAGAGACTGTTCCAGCAAGGGTTAAGGTTGTTCCTTCAATGTTTGGAACATCAAGAGCCACACTATTTGTTGCAGTGGTGTTAAATTCAGCGGAATCAATTTTTATGCTTGCTGCATAAGTTGTTTCACTTGAAATGTTGATTAATGTGTGATAGTTGTTGTTTGTGAGTGAGATGTTTTTGAAGGTGAAAACTTGATTTGATGTTGCAGGAATAATGTTGAATATTGGGAGTTCGTTTGTTGAAGAAAGAGTTCCTGAAATGATTGCTGATTTTGTTAAAATTATGCTTTCGTTTTCATGCAACACATAATTTGTAAAGTTAAGAGTGCTTGGAGTTGAAGAAATGTTGTCAAGTTCAATCAATCTAACAGCATCATTAAGTGAAGCCGCATTTGCTGAAATGGTGTAGGTTTTTCCGCTAACTGAAGTGCTTTCAATTGTAAGTGTTGTGTCACCATTTTGAGTGATTGTGTAAGCGTAACTTTTTGGAGACCATCTTGCATAAAGTGTTGTGTCTGTTGTAAATTCTGTTGTTGTGTCAACCAAAGATTCTGCTTCTTCACTTATAGCCCAACCAAGAAAGACATATCCATCAAGTTTTGCAGTGGCAAAATTTGAAACAAATCCATTTTCATCGGTTTGCGTGTCACCGTTTGAAACAATGGTTCCGCCTTTGGTGTTATAGTTTATTGAAACTTGTGCGGCACTAGCAAGAGAATCGCTTATGCGTGGTGAAAAACCCACGGCAAAGACTGCGGTTAGTGCAATAAAAAATCCAAAAAATATGCTTAACTTTTTCTTCATGAAAAGCTCCTTAAAAAATATATAAAATTATATATTTTAATAGTAAATATTTTTACTAAAATTGTAAACCAAAATGCATTAAAATATACAAATAATCTTAAAAAAATGTCAAAAAAATAAAAGCATATAATATGCTTTTATTTTAAATTCTTTTCAATTTGGGTTTTGAGGTTTGAAACTGTGTAGCCTGATTTTTCATAAACATCAGCGCTTTTTCCGCTTGATTTATAGCTGTTAACCCCCAAAATTAAGCCATCTACACCAACATATTTATACCAGATTGGGTCATTTGAAGCTTCAATTACAACTCTTAAGTTTGCATCTTTTAAGCGGACTTTATTTTTATAAGTTTTTGGCATTGAATCAAACAAGCTCTCGCATGGCATTGAGATGACTCTTGCGCCGTAGGTTTCTAGTTCTTTTGCAACATCAATTGCAAGTGAAACTTCACGGCCGGTAGCAATGATTTCAATGGTTGGTTTTGTTTTTGTTTCAAAAATCACATAACCGCCATTTTGAGCATCTTCAATGGTTGGACCTTCAATATCTTTTAACTTTGCTTTTGATGCAATGATTGTTGTTGGTGTTTTTGTTTCTAAGAAGTGTTTGAAGCTTGCAATAAATTCAGCTTTGGTTGCTGGTCTAAACACGTTTAAACCAATAAATCTTCTAAGTTGTCCAATTTGTTCGATTGGTTGATGAGTTGGTCCGTCTTCACCAACATCAACTGAGTCGTGTGTGAAAATTGAAAGCACTGGAATGTTCATAAGTGAACGCATTTTTAGTGATGGTGTCATGTAGTTAGAAAAAGCCAAGAATGTGCTGTCAAATGTTGGAGTGTTAAGGTAGAGTGTGATTCCGTTACAAATTGTGCCCATGGCATGTTCACGGATTCCAAAATGAATGTTTCTGCCACCACGGTTTTGTGAAGAGTAACTTCCGCCATCAGTTATGAATGCCTTGGTTGATGCTGCAACATCGGCAGTTCCGCCAACAAGTTCTGCAAAGACACTTGCAACGGCATTTAAAATCATACTAGCGACATCTCTGCCTGCAAGTTCAGGTTCTTTTTCAAGGGTTTTTAATAGTTTTTCATAGTTAAATTTCTTTGGTTCAAAAACAGCTTTTAATTGTTTAAATTTTTCAGGATATTTTGATTTATAAGCAGAAAGCTTGTCTTGCCATGCTTGATATTTTTTCGTATTGACTGAAACAGATTGGTTGCACAAGTCATACACATCTTCTGGAATAAAGAAACTTTCACTTGCGTCAAGACTTTCTTTAAATGTTTTGAGTTCGTCTTCTGGAAGTGGATAAGCATGTGCTTTTGGTGAGCCTGCTTTTGTTGTGCCAACTCCGATTACTGTTTCAAAAATTACAATAGTTGGCTTATTTGACTTTTTAGCTTCAGCAAGGGCCTTTGTGCAAGATTTGTAATCGTGTCCGTTTTTAACATGAACAACATTCCAACCCATTGATTTAAATTTTAAAGCAGTGTCTTCTTTGTTTGAAAGTTCACGTGCTCCGTCAATTGTGATTTCGTTGTCGTCATAAAGAAGAATTAATTTGTTTAAACCAAGAGTTCCTGCAATTGCACAAGCTTCAATTCCAACGCCTTCCATAATGCAACCGTCTCCGGTGTAGCAATATGTGTGGTTATCAAAAAGGGCAATGTCTTTGGTGTTGAATTTTTCTGCAAACATTGTTTCGGCAATTGCCATACCAACTGCATTTGCAATGCCTTGACCGAGTGGACCAGTGGTTGTTTCTGCTCCAGGAACAATGCCATATTCTGGGTGACCAGGGGTTTTTGAACCATAGGTTCTAAATTTTTTCAAATCGTCCATTGAAAGGTCATAGCCAAACATGTGCAAGAGTGAATAATACATTGCACTGGTGTGACCTGCAGACAACACAAGTCTGTCACGGCCAAGAAATTTTGGGTCTTTTGGATTAAATTTTAAGTGGTCTTTAAAAAGTGAAAACATCATTGTGCTTGCACCTAGGGCAGATCCGGTGTGTCCAGATTTTGCATTTGAAATGGTTTCAGCTGTGAGTGATTTTAGATAGTTAATAGATTTTTGAATTTGTTCCATAAATTCTCCTATTTATTTTTTGAGTTTCCAAATTTTTGAAGACCTGCTTCATATGACACAAGTGTCGACGCAAAACCAACATTCAAGCTTTCAACAGAACCAAGCATTGGAATAATGATGCTTTGAGCATGTGGAAGTTTGCGCCATGAATCAGAAATGCCAGTGTGTTCATTTCCTGAAATTATTGCAATTCTGCCCGAGTAGTCAATTTCACGATAGCTCTTTTTTGCTTGAAGGTCAGTGACAACACATTTAAAACCATGATTTTCAAGCCACACTTGAACTTCGTCAATCTCTGCTTCTAAAACTGGAAGCATAAAGCTTGCACCAAGACTGCTTCTAACAAGTCTGCTGTTTGAAAGTCTGGCTTGTTTATTTGTGACGATTGCAAAGTCGCCACCAGCACTGTCAAACGAACGCAAGATTGCACCAATATTTCCTGGTTGTTCAAGTCCGTCCATTACAATTGCCAAAACATTATTATTTTTTTCAATAAGTTTTTCAATGTCTTTAAGTGAAAAAGTTTGCATTTCAGCAACAATAAAATATTCATCATAGCCATCACGGTCACTGATTTTTTTGCAGGCTTTTTCAGAAATAGCATAGGTTTTTTGGCTGTATTTTGACATTTTTGCGATTTTTTCGAGATTTTCTGCAGATATTTTGTCATTTTCTAATTTGTCTGCGTTATAGAAAAATTGTGTAACTTTGATGTTTTTCTCAATAAGTTTTTCAACAGCCCAAAGCCCTTCACAAACAAAGAGTGTTTTGTCTTTGCACTTGTTTTCCACAAGGCTTTTTGCGAATGCAACTTCAGGTGATGAAATGCCACAAATTTGTGAATTAAGTTTGATTTGCTGTTTCAAATTTTCAGTATTTGTCATAAATTATATTCTCCAAGTTCTAGTGTATAGCAAATAATTTTCTTTGTCAATTTGTTTAAGAAAGCTGCAAAGTCTTTGTGATAAATATAGGTTAGCGTAAAAACTGAAAATAAATCTATTTACAAAAGCATAGAATTGATATATAATATGCAATATAATATAATTTTTTAGGAGATTTTGAAATATATGGACCCGTCCAGTTTAATTTTGGCAAAAACTTTTGAAATGACCGATGCACTCAGCGTAGTAGCGATAGTGCTTCTTTTAGTGCTTTCAGCATTCTTTTCGGCAAGTGAAACTGCATTTTCGTCAGTGAACACGTTGCACATCAAAACATATGCAGAAGACAAGGTGAAAGGTGCAAGGCGTGCACAATACATCTGTGACCATTTTGATATGGCTCTTGTGTGCTTTTTGGTTGGAAACAACCTTGTTAACATTGCAAACACAACAATCTGTGCATATATGTTTGGAAAGTTTATTTTTAACCCAACAGTTGCAAACATTTTAAACACAGTTGTTTTGACTATTGTTATTTTGATTTTTGGTGAAATCTTGCCAAAGGCTTATGCAAAACACAATTCAGAAAAGTATGTTTTGAGATTTAGTGGTGCAATTTATGCGTTCATGAAATTTATTTATATTGTTGCAGTTCCATTCTTCTGGCTTCAAAAACTTGTGCTTAAAAACAAAGAAGTTCACAAAATCACTGAAGATGAGTTTGAAACAATTGTTGACACCATGGAAGAACAGGGCGTTATTGAAAGTGACAATGCAAGCATTATCCATGGTGCGTTAGACATCTCTGAAAAAACCGTTTATGACATATTTGTTCCTAGAGTTGACATGGTGGCAATTCCTGTGACAGCAACTATTGATGAAGTTAAAAAGATTTTCACTGATAGCCAATTTTCGAGAGTTCCTGTTTATGCAGAAGACAAAGATGATATTTTGGGTATCTTAAACTATAAAGACTTTATGATGGCTGAATATGCTGGACAAAAGTATGATTTAAAGAAACTTATCACAAAACCGCTTAAAGTTACAAAAACCATGAAGGTTGACGAACTTATGCGTGTTATGCAAAAAGAGAAGAAACACATTGCCATTGTTTATGACGAATATGGTGGCACTAGTGGTCTTGTGACCATGGAAGATGCCCTTGAAGAAATGGTCGGCGAAATTTATGACGAACATGACGAGTTTGAAGAAGCTCCAATTGCAGAGCTTGCTGAAAATAAATTTAGAGTTGACCCAGATGTGGCTGTTGAAGATTTGTTTGAATATCTTAAAATTGAACACCTTCCAGAAACAACATATCCTTCAGTTGGTGGAATGATTTATGAACTTTCTGAAACATTGCCAGAAAAGGGAACCGTTGTTAAGGTGACAGCAATTGATGATGTTTTGAATGAAAAGAATGATTATGTTTCAATGATTGCTGATTTGACATTTACAGTTGAAAAAGTTGAAGATAACCGTATTCAAAAAGTGCTTTTAGAAGTTTCTAGACGTGAAATCAACGAAAAAGACAATAAAGAAGATTAATAAAAATCACTGCAATTAAGCAGTGATTTTTTATTGTTTAAAAATTGTATTTTTAGAAAGTTTTGAAAGAATCAAGCAGTATGTGGCTGAAAGCAGTCCACTTAATGTGTTTAAGAATATGTCTAAAACTTCAGTGTTTCGATATATTGGCAACGCAAACTGCAGAAATTCAATCAACGAACTTAACGAAAAAGATAGCAGTATGGTTTTTAAAAATGGGTGTTTGTTTGTGAGTGTAAAAACAAAAAAGCCTACTGGTAAAAACATTGCAAGGTTGATTAAAATGTTTAACTTGCCAAGACCATACCATATAAAATAACTAGAAAACCATTCTCCAGTTGATAGATTTAATGTTAAAACAACGGTTTTGCCATTCATATCAAACAAAGTGAGTGTGCCTAAAAACAATGCACATAAATAAAAAACAAACAAGACAATGCTAATGATTTTTATTGTTTTGGGTTTGTTTTTTAAGGAAAACACCAAGATTGTTGGAAGCAAAATCATAAACACGAATGCAAGTGTAAATGCAAGATAGATATTAATTTTCATATTATTATTATACACGAAATTTGAATTTTTGAGAAATAATTGCTAAAAGAGATAGATATATTTTGCAAGAAAAAAACACGAGATGACTCGTGTTTTGTTTTTTATTTTATTACCACTTTAATAAATGACTTTTTGCCTTTCTTAAGAAGGAGTGAACCCTCTTCAAAATCAGCCGTTGTAACAACAAGAGCTGTGTTTGAAACCTTGTTGCCTTTCACTGAAATTCCGCCACCTTCAATCATTTTTCTAGCTTCGCCTTTGCTTGAACAGAGTTTTGTTTGAACAAGCAAGTCAAGAAGTGAAATGCCAGCATCTGCAGTTGCTTTTGAAATTTCGAATTCTGGAGCATCATTTCCACCATCAGTAAAAAGATTTTCACTCATTTGTTGTGCTTGAATAGCGTCAGCTTCACCACGAACAAACTTTGTGATTTCAAAGCACAAACGTTTTTTAGCTTTGACAATATCTTCAGCGATTAACGCATCGATTTCAGTCATTGGAATGTCTGTGAAGAGTGCAAACATCATTCTAACACAAGCGTCTGGTGTTTGGTAGATTCCTTGGTAGAAGTCATATGCAGAAATTTTGTCCGCATCAAGCCAAATTGCACCTTTTTCAGTCTTACCCATTTTTTTGCCTTCTGGTGTCAATAAAAGTGGGTTGGTTGCACCGATTAGATTGATGTTAGTTCCGTTTGCAAAGTTGAGTTTTCTTTGAAGTTCGGTTCCTGCTGCAATGTTGCCCCATTGGTCAGCACCACCATATTGAAGAGTGCAGCCATATTTTCTGTTTAAGTGAACAAAGTCATATGCTTGCATTGGCATATATCCAAGTTCGAAAAGTGTCAATCCGCCTTCTTTGATTCTGTTTGCATAGATGTCATTTGAGAGCATTTTGTTGATATTGAAGTGCACACCAATGTCTCTCATGAAGTCAATGTAGTTAAGATTTTTGAACCAGTCAGCGTTGTTAACAATGATTGCTGGGTTTTCACCTTCAAAGTTTAAGAAGATAGAAAGTGTTTTCTTGATTTTTTCGATATTGTTTTGAACTTCTTCGTATGAAAGCATTTTGCGCATTTCAGACTTTCCTGAAGGGTCGCCGATTGATGCGGTTGCTCCGCCCATCAAAACAAGAACTTTGTGACCAGCTTGTTGAAAACGTCTCAAGATTGTGTATGGCACGCAGTGACCAATATGCAAACTGTCTGCTGTTGGGTCTGTTCCTTCATAAAGTGTGATTGGTTCGCCACTTTCAAGCATTTTTTTAAGGGCTTCTTCATCAGTGCATTGATAGAGAAGTCCACGTTCTTTTAGTTCGTTATATAAATTTTTATTTGTCATAAGTCTAACTTCCTTAAAAATATATTTTTAGTTGATTTGATTAATATTTCTTTGACTCGCCCAACAGGGCGTAGGTTTTTATAACTATAAATGATTCTATCATAAATTTCTCCAAAAATAAAGTTTATTTTGTATAAAAAAATCTGCCACATGTTCATGGCAGAAAATAAAAAATCTGCCACAGATTTGGTGTGACAGATAAGTGTTTATTTTAAATAGCACAAAACTCTGCACACCAATTATGAGCAGTAGTAATAATATGAAAATGCATTAAATAATTTTGTCATCATCATTTGTCCTTTTGTACTTATACATCTATCATACCACCAAAACGATATATGTCAATATTTATTTTGAAAAAATCAAGATTAATTATTATTTGGATTTATTATATTTATAAATATAATATTGTGCATGTTTTCATAGAAACAGTTTGAAAATATGGTGTTTATATGGTATTATTTAAATGGATTATAGCCAGTAGGAGAATAGTATGGAAAAAAATATATCAGTATTGATGTCTGTGTATAAAAACGACATTGCAAAAAACGTAAGAGTTGCTGTTGAAAGTGTTGCAAATCAAACATTAAAACCAAAACAAATTGTTATGGTTGTTGATGGACCGGTGCCTGAAGACATTATGAATGAGTTAGAAAAACTGAAAAAAGAAATTAAAATTTTAGAAGTTTATCCACTAGAAAAAAATGTTGGGCTTGGCACTGCACTTAATATTGGAACTCAGTATTGCAAATATGAGTTTATTGCAAGAATGGATAGTGATGACATTTCAGTACCTGAAAGATTTGAAAAACAAATGGATTGTTTTAAAAAAGACCCTGAATTGTCAATGGTTGGTTCAAATGGTCAAGAGTTTTATGATGAACTTGAAAACCTGGCAAATATAAAGGCAGTTCCTGAAACGCACGAAGAAATTGTTGAGTTTTTAAAGGGGAGATGTCCATTTGGTCACCCTTCTATCATAATGAAAAAAGAAATTCTTGAAAAAGCAGGCGGATATCAACACTGGTATTATGCAGAAGATTATTATTTATGGGTTAGAATGTATTTGGCTGGTGCAAAATTTTATAATATTCAAGAAAATTTGGTGTATTTTAGAATAAATCTCAACACATATAAAAGACGTGGTGGTCTTAAGTATTATAAGAGTATTAAGGGGTTGTTGAAATATTTGAAAGACAACAAAGTTATTGGCTTTGCAAGATACACAAAAGAAAAAATAAAGAGATTTATTGGTCATGTTATGGTGCCAAACACTCTTAGAAATAAATTGTATATGAAGCTTATGAGAAAAAAGAGAGATGAAAAGTAAACAATGGAAGAAGTAATAGAAAAAGAAATCAAAACAAAAATTCAAAGGCTGTTAACTCCTAGCAAAACAAAAGATGTTTTTTGCTATGTGGCAATAGTCTTATCTTTATTTATATCTATTTTTTGCACGCCATTTATTTGGATTACAATGCTTATAATCATTTGTTCGGGTATTTATTTAAAAGATGTTCAAAAAATAATTCAGCTATTAGTGTTTACGTTTGTCTTTAATAGTTTGTTTTGTGGATACTTTACTCGATTGGAAGATTATAGCACAATGAGATTTGTTTTAGTAGTAGAGTTATGTGTTCTTTATGGAATTGATGTTTATAGAAAGAAAAAACAAATAAATTTAAAATTATTAGTGCCAATAATTTTTTATTTGGCTTATATTTTTTATCCTGTTCATTGGACTCATATTTACAATCTGATTAAATATGCGATAGTTTATATGTTGTTTTTTATAATTTATGAATATAGAAAAGAATTAGATCTTAAAAATATAATATTATCACTTGTTTATGGATTGTTAATTGGATCGTGTTTTGTATTATTTTTGAACTGGTCTACAAAGCTGCAAGGTATAGTTTCAACAGATGTTATTCGCAATTGTTGGAGATTTTCGGGAATATTTAATCATCCCAATCAATTTGCTATTTATGTTTCGGTTGGATTAAGCTCGTTATTATTTTTGTTTTATCATAACCAACTATCAAAAATAACTTTCTTTGTATTATATTTATCATTGTTTACACTTGGCTATCTAACATTGTCTAGACAATTTATTTTATCGGCAGGTTTGGGAATATTTGTATTTCTTCTATTATATTTGATTAGGTATAAAAAGAAATCAATAAAAACAATATTGTCATTTTGTTTAAGTTTAGTGATTGTTGTCGGTGTTTGTTTTGTTCAAACAAAAGTGTATCTAGTAAGATTTAAAATTTTAGATGCAACAAAAATAGAGTTTGTTGAATTTAAACCAGCGGTTTTAGATTATCAAAAATTTGATAAAGGACAGGCACCTAGCGATCCTGACGATTATGAAGATTGGTGGAGTCAAGTTTATGCTGGTGAAATAACTTACGATCCGGGAAGATCGGAATTAAGACAAGAATATATTGATGATATATTTGCCTCTCCTAACAACTTTTTGTTTGGAAGGGGGATAGATGCACCTAGAATTGGAAATATGAATGCCCACAATTTCTTTATCACTGAAATGTGGATGTATGGCTTGTTTGGAATTGCATTTTATATAGTGTTTATTTTGACAGCAATCAATTATACAAAATTGAAAAAATTAAAGCAGGCAGCATCATGGTTAATATTGTTTGTGCCGTTTTTAGCATTGGCACTTATTGAATCAATGGTGCAAATATATGTTCCATTCATTATCTATGTTTTAGCATTAATGCAGTTAACGGAAGATAATAATAAACTTGAGGGATTTAACATGAAGCAACAAAAATATGATAATAACAGAATAAAAGACAAGTTTAAGTTTGTAAAAATAAAAGACATTATGTCTGGTTTTGTAATGCTATTGGCATTTATACCAGCTATGATTGCTAAAATATTTATAAGAGATTTTTGGCTTATATGTGAAGATAAAAACGAAGCTAGAGACAATGGCTATTGGTTGTTTAAACATATAAGAGAAAAATATCCAAAGCAAAAGGTTGCTTATGCAATAAACAAAAAATCTGTTGATTATAACAAAGTGAAGGATTTGGGTAAGGTGATTCAGTATGGTGGTTTCTCACATTGGTTCTGGTATTTCGTTGCTGATAAAAATATAAGCTCGCAAAAAGGTGGAAAACCAAATGCTGCAATTTGTTATGTTCTAGAAGTAGTTTTAAAATCAAGAAAGAAAAATAGAATCTTTTTGCAACATGGAATAATTGCGAGTGATTTAAAGTGGTTGTATTACAAAAACACAACTATGCATCGTTTTGTGGTTTCAACGAAGCAAGAGTATGATTTTTTAACTCAAAACTTTGGGTATCCAGAAGGAAATATAGTGTTGACGGGGCTATGTAGATTTGATAATTTATTAAATTCGAAAGTTGATGAAAACCAAATTTTGTTAATGCCAACATGGAGACAATGGATTGCTAGAGATGTTGAGATGAAAAAGATAGAAGGAACAACTAATTTTGTAGAGAGTAATTATTTTAAAGCATATGACAGTTTATTAAAAAATGAAAAATTAGATAACCTTTTAAAAAAATACAACAAAAAATTAATATTCTATCCACATAGAAACATGCAAAAGTATATTGATAAATTTTCAACAACATCTGACAATATTACAATTGCTAATGCAAAAGATTATGATGTTCAACAATTGTTAAAAGAGTCGGCGTTATTATTGACTGATTACTCGAGTATATTTTTTGACTTTGCATATATGAAAAAACCAATAATATTTTATCAGTTTGACGAAAAAGCATTTAGGGAATATCAATACAAAGAAGGTTATTTTGATTATAAAAATAATGAACTTTCAGTTTGGACAGACAATCAAAATGATTTGCTAAAAGAAGTTGAAAAAGTAATTAAAAATAACATGAAGAAATCAGATGTTGATGCTGCTGATAAGGTGTTTAAATATAACGATTCAAATAATTGTGAAAGAACATATCAAATGATTAAGGAAAGTTAAAATGGCAAAAAAAAGATTAAAATGGAAACATATTTCAGGTATTCTTAAGTGGGGGTTAACGTTAATTCCTGCATATTTGGCAAAACCATTTTTAAAAAATGTTTGGCTTATTGAAGAAGATGGAAATGAGGCAAGAGATAATGGATTTTGGATGTTTAAATATATTAGGGAGAATCATCCAAAACAAAAGTGTTTTTATGTTTTAAACAAAAAGTCACCAGATTATGAAAAAGTTGCAAAACTAGGTAAGGTGATAAAACCAAATGGTTTTTCACATTGGTTTTGGTATATTGTTGCAACAAAAAATATAGTGAGTCAAACTGCTGGAAGACCATGTGCCGCATTTACAAAAACCATGGAAAAGAAAGGTATATTTAAAACCAAAACATACTTTTTGCAGCATGGAATAATTGCCAATGATATGCCATGGCTTTATGGAAATAATAATAAATTTAAACTCTTTGTTACATCTGCAAGAAAAGAATATGAATTTATCAAAGAAAGATATGGATATCCTGAAGGAGTTGTGCAATTACTAGGAATTCCACGTCTTGACGGGTTGCATGAAAATGTGATAGATGAGAATATGATTTTAGTAATGCCGACCTGGAGAAATTATATTAAAAATTCCATTACAAAATTAGACAAGAATCAGGTTGATGATCAAGATTTTGTAGAAAGTGATTTTTATAAATGCTGGAAAGCTTTTTTAGAATCTAATGAATTGAATAAGTTTTTGGAAAAAAATAAAAAGACATTATATTTTTATCCGCATAGAAATATGCAGAAATATATGGATGAGTTTAATGTGAAATCTAAAAACATTCAAATTGCTAATGCAAAAACAAATGATATTCAAGATTTATTGAAAAGATGCGTTATGTTAATCACTGATTATTCTTCAGTAATGTTTGATGTGGCTTATCAAAAGAAACCAGTTATTTGTTATCAGTTTGACTATGAAACATTTAGAAAAGGACAGCATAAAGAAGGTTATTTACATTATGAAGATAATTTGCTTGCAGTTCAAACTAAAACATTAGAGCAAACATTAAATCAATTAGAAGCATTTAACAAAGAAGACTACATGTTATCAAAAGAACAATGTAAAAAGATAGATGAATTTTTCCCTTTAAATGACGCGAAAAATTGTGAAAGGGTTTATGAAGCGATAAAAAAGAATTAGGAGAATATTATGAAAAAAGATCCATTGCTTTCAGTTATTGTGCCGATTTATAAAGTTGAAGAATATTTATCAAAATGTTTAGATTCTATCATTAACCAAACATATAAAAATCTCGAAATAATTTTAGTGGATGATGGAAGCCCTGATAAATGTCCCCAAATTTGCGATGAATATGCAAAAAAAGATAATCGCATAAAAGTTATTCACAAAGAAAATGGTGGGGTATCATCAGCTAGAAATTTAGGATTAGATGTTTCAAAAGGTGAATTTGTTACTTTTGTAGATAGTGATGACTGGCTTGATGAAACTATGTATGAAAAAATGATGGCAAAACAAAAAGAAGAGAATTTAGATTTAATTTTTGCTAGATATAAATCTGTAAGAGATGGATTAATTGTAGATATAAAAGAGGAACAATTAGATGATTTTTGTAAAACAAATGATTTAAGTTATATGCTAAATCATTTTACAAAATTTAAGATAATAGACAACGTTCGATATAATTATGACTATGTTATGTGTTCTATTTGGAGAATGTTATTTAGAAAAGTATGCGTATCAAATATAAGGTTTGATACAAGCATTAGATACATGGAAGATTGTATTTTTGTTTATGAAACTTTTTTACAAAATCAATTAAAGAGTGGTTTTGTTGATGACTATTTATATTATTATTTACACAGGGAAACTTCAGCTACCAATATTAAAGGGTCATATCTAATTAATAATAGCAAAAACATATCAAAAAAACTATTAGAAATATTTACAAATACAAAATACATTGAGCTGGCGAAGGCTAAAATATTCTTTTGTTATTTTGATTGTGTTAATAGTAAGTATCGACTCAAGTACGATATTGATTTAAAAGAAGTACGTGATTTAAACAAAAGAGAAAATTATTTGGCTGCTAAAAGAATAAAAAAGAACCTTAAGAGTAAAGTTAAATGTTTTTGTGCACATTATGGCTTGTTCTTCATATTTAAATTAAAAGGATTATTAAAAAAATAATATTTAACTGGAAAGCGCGCGGGAATGCGTGCTTTTTATATTTAAATTGGGTATTGAAATGTGGGAGCGGGTGTGGTAAAATAGGGGTGTGAAGATAACTTTTAAAGGGAGAAAGGGGTTATGTTGACACTTAAAGAAGCTAAGAAAATTCCATATGAACAGCTTGATGCAGATACTCAGGCTTATGTGTATGGTTTGTTTAATTTGTATAATGTTAGAAAGCAGATTGCTGAAAACAACAAGGCGCTGTCAAAGCGATTTGGAATCTATTTGGGGACGAATGATCCACGTGAATATGCTCGCTGTTTTAATGCTTTTAACAGTGCATTTATTGGTGCTGATTTAATCAAAGAACTTGAATATGATGAAATTCACACTAACTATTTAAGGGATATGTCTGAAGATAGATTTAATGCACATTTAAATTCACATTACAACAGTTTTGAAAGAAAAATGGCGTTAATATGTTTTTCGACAAGACCAAGCGAAAGAATTGCAAACAGAGTTGATTTGCCTGTTATGGTGGCTTATGCAAATATGCAATTTAAGGTGATTGAAGAACTAAAAAAACATCCTAAAACAGGATCGCTTTCTGATATGATAACAGATGCTGCTGATGCAGTAAGAAAAGAATTTTATGAAATTCATGGCTATAAACTTAATCAATCTGAAGTTGCTGAAACCAGAACAGATTATAAAAGTGTTGGCAACAAAGCGGCTCCTATTTGGAAGTCTATGATTGAATGCTATAAAAAGCTTTTAAGAGATTATAGAAGCATCGAAGCGGCAGATTTTGTTTGCAGAAGTTTTGTTTTGACAGAACAAGATAAAAGGTCGTTCACTTCAATTTATGACACAATGATGACTCAAGCAAGCAGAAAACTTGATATGGATAGACAAAACGCCAAGAATATGGCAGAGTTATTTCCAGAATATTATAATCAAGCTGATTATGATGAGGTTTTTGGAAGAGCATATGCTGAAGAAGTGTTTTCAGAATATATTGAGGCAGGCATGGATATGCTTTTAGACAAGTATTTAACAGATCCAATATACGAAGAAAAACCAAAAGAGAAAAAACAAAAAGGTGAGAATTAGGTCTAACCTATTTAAAATTAGTGTAAATATAAAAAATACAGCATTTAATTTGCTGTATTTTTGTTTTGTTGTTTTTTTTCTAATTTAATCCATTCTATTAACCCATAAATATCATATGTTATTTGAAATATGTGGTATATGCACATTGGCAAAAATGATAAATCACCTTGTATAACTAAAAATATCCATAAAACTGGAACAATAAAGTCATTAACTAGGAAAGCAACTTGATTCCATTTACATCTTCTGATAAGCAGATAAACCGCTGGGAGCATTGATAAAAATGACAAACAACTTATAATTAATTGAGCAGTGTTCAAAAGTTTTAATATAAAATAAACTCCAACGGCCACAATCAAAAAAGCACATCCAGAAAAGAACCATTCTTTTAAAGATAAATTACTTCTAACAATAACAACATTATCTGTTTTATCTCGGTTTGAAAGCCAATGAATTACACCATAAATATACATTGGTAACATAATTATTAGATATAATAACGCTTCTCCATAGTATTTTTGAGAATAGGAAATAAATATATAAAAACAAAAATATATAATCCCAATAAATTGAGTTGCTATCTTGCCTTTTGCTTGGGTAAAAACACATAATAAACCTAATAGAGTGCTTACAATGATATACCATTGGGAGCTAAATATTATTCCAGAAATTGTAACAACACTAACACCCAAGCCTATAAGTGTTAAATCAACAAAATTATATCCTTTCCAAGTTTTCATAATAGCTCCTTATAAAATTATTATAACATAAACGTACGTTAATTGCATCAAAAAAAGAGAACTAGATCTATATTCTAATTCTCTTAATTATGACACTAATTTTAAAATACACTAACCCAAATCGCTTTCTTTATCGAACAGTTTTGAGATATTGTCTTTGATAGTATTCCAAGATTTTTTCAGGCTTGGGTATGATAAGGTTTCTTCAACTTTTTCAAATGGTGTCCAAACCACGTCATGGGTGTCGGTGCTGTCGTTGTCACTTTTTCCATTATCGATAGCAACGAACATATAGCACACGCAATTTTCACCTTTTGGGGTGGTGTAGTGCTCTTCATATGGTGCAATGTCTTCAACAATGATTGCGTCACGTTTTGTTTCTTCAGCGGTTTCACGAAGAGCTGCAGTTTTTGCATCTTCACCGGCTTCAATATGTCCTTTTGGAAAAGTGTAATCATTATGATGGTCACGATAAATCAAGCAGATTTGTTTTGTTTTTAAATCAACTAAAAAACATCCAGCTTTTTGAGTTTCCATTTTGACTCCTTGATAATATTAATTGTCGCCTGGTTGACCAGGTGTTGATGGTCCGCCACTGGTTGGTCCATTCTTTTCTTTCATTTTTTCCATTAGCATATTGATTAAGTCAAGTGCCATTTTGTAATGAACAAGGTCTTTATCTTTTTCATCTTGTGGTAGGTTGATGTAAGATGTTGCAAGTTGTTCGTTTGTGTAAACAGTGTCGCCGTCTTGATCATAATAAACATTTTCTCTGGCGATCCATGATTCATGGATTGCATTTGCAATTGCAACAGTAACAAATTCTTTAATAGCTGGATTATTGCTGTTTATTTGTTGCCAGAAATTAATAACAGAGCGAGTTGCAGCACATCCTGCCATAAAGTTATCTTTTTGCCAATATGGTGACAGTGATGCAAATGGAGTATTTGCAATATCCATGCATAAAACACCATCTTGAATAAATAAAGTTGTGCCATTCGTTCTACCACTTGCAATAACTGATGCTACAAAGTCTTGATCAATGGTTTCGGTTAATTTTTTAATTCTTGGATTATTTGGTAATCCTTGTTCATTTGGTTGATCTAACTTTCTTGATTCGCAATAAGCCTCATGTAAAAGAGAACCTAAAATCGCACCAAGCAAGTATTGTTCTTCAACAGATAATGTTTGTAAATCCTGATGTCTTTTTGCAATTTCATCAATAATTTCAGCTGGGTTGTTTGTTTTAAAAATCGTTGATATTTCACCAAGGACTTTTTTCATGTAATCTTCTTTTGCCATATTAAAATCTCCTTATTGATATCATTATAAGGTATTATGAGTATAATTTCAATATTTTTTATATCGCAACTATATAAAATAAAAAAAACCTTCAAAAAAGAAGGTTTAGATTTATGATTTTTGTGATGCTACTAACAATTCATTTACGATGTCTTCCATTTCTTTTTTATTTGCAAGCATTGACTTAGCAAGTTTTAATTGGCATCTTGCTCTGTCAAGGTTGTGTTCAGCATAGGCTGTTTTAAAGTAGTTATCGCCATCCAAATAGTCTGTTAAAAACCTGAGTCCGCATTCGGTTGTCATAGTGATTGCACCAAGCACAAGGGTGTTTTTTTCTTGTTCTGAAATTTTTCCAGAAACTTCTGACAAGAAGCCTGATGTGAAAGCCTTGAACTTTTCTGTGTCAACTTCAACTTTTGAAAGGTTGGTTTCATCTTCAGCTGATGTGTTGGCAATGAATCTGATTGCGTCACCAAAATCAAAACCTAACAGCCCTGGCATAACAGTGTCTAGGTCAATCACACACAAAAATTTTTTTGTGTCTGCATCATATAAAACATTGTTGCACTTTGTGTCATTGTGAGTGACTTTTAGTTTTAGGTCGCCTTTCTTTTGCATGGCATACATTTGTGTTGCTATTGGTTCAAGTTTTAAAAATTCCTCAATTTCTTCAGTTATAAACTCTGCTCTTTGAACTGGATTTTGTTGAAGTATGGTTTTGAAAATTTCATATCTGTTTGGTGTGTTGTGGAAGTGTGGGATGATGATATTTAATCTTTCAGCAGGAAAATCTGCGAGAAGTCCTTGAAATTCACCAAAGGCCTTTCCTGTTTCTTTGATAACTGAAAGGTCTTGTGTTTCGTTGAAAGTGATGGAGTTTTCAATAAATTCACAAATTCTCCAATACCCACCATAATTATCAACAACAAAAGGTCTTCCGTCTTTCGTAAATTTAAAAGTCAGTGTTTTAGGAGCATGGTTAGAAGTTTTTGTTTTATGGTTAATATGAGTTGTGACGTCAATTATGTTTTCCATAACCTTATCTGGTTGTTTGAAAACATAGTCGTTAATTTTTTGAAGAAGGTATTTTTGTTCTTTGTTATCATGTGTAAAAGTCACAACAAATGTTGTGTTGATGTGACCATTGGTGATTGTTTCGATAGATTTGAAATCGCCTTTAATGTCAAAGGCTCTGCATAATTGAATTAGTTCGTTTTCCATATTAATATTATATAATATGTCAAAAAAAATGCAAGTGTGATTTGTTTTTTATAAAAATTTTATAAAAACAAAAACACTTGGAATTTTCCAAGTGTTTTTGTTGTGACGATTAATGTGTCACAGAGTTGGTGCAACTGAAGGGATTCGAACCCCTGACCGCTCGGTTCGTAGCCGAGTACTCTATCCAGCTGAGCTACAGTTGCATGAATTACGTGATTATAATATAACTTTTTTAACTTTTTGTCAATAGAATAATTCTTGTTTGTTAAATATTATATTTCTTTTAGAGCATAAGGGTGGCTTATTTTAATTGCTTAAAAGTGTATGTTTGTGGTATAAATTAAGTGTTGTTAGGAGTTACTATGATTAAGATTTTTAAGCAAAAGTTAAAGGCTTTGTGCTTTGCAATAATATTGATTTTTGGTGCCTTGGTGGGATCATTTGGCTTTCATGGGGTTAAAAGCGTGCAGGCTGAAAATGTGAGTCATGGTGAATATTATTACAATCAATTAAACAGCGTTGAAAAAAGATTTTATAATGCCATTCGAACAAATCATGCATCTGGAGTCTTGAGACGTGGTGGTGTTTATAATTTAACATCAACAGGTGTTGTTTCTGCTGGAAAAGTTAAAGAGTATATGACTGGACATCAAGATCTTTTAATTGCTTTTGAGAAAGCAAAAGATGCTTATATGTTTGAGCATCCAGAATTGTTTTATATTGATTTTGATAAGCTTGCTATTAGTTTTTATGAAAAAGGTGGGCAATATGTTGCATACTTAGATCAAGGCAACAATAAAGATTATTTTGTTGATGGCATTAATTATTTGACGGTTGATGAAGAAATTGAAACATTTTGTGGTGAGAATGGATATCAAAAGTTTTTGCCACAAAACGCAGGTTTAAACACATTTGAAAAAATTGAATATGTGTCGAATGCTATGACTGCAAATATTGACAGTTTATGGAACGGCACAAAAAACTCTGCATGTGATGCAGTTCTTGGCAGTGCCAATGCAAAAGGGTATGCAAATCTTTTTAAACTGTGCATGAACAATCTTGGTATAGAGTGTTTGACAGTTTATGGATATGTGGTTAATGGTTATGGAGAGTGGTGTGAACATGCTTTCAATTATGTGAAATTTAATGGCAGATGGCTTGCTGTTGATGTGTTTATGAATGATGTAACTAATTCAAACACTTATTTACTTACACAAAAAGAAACAATAAAAGCCACACATTTTATAAAAAACCAACAGAATTCAACAGAAGAATTTCAGGTTCCAGAGCTTGAATCTTTTGAAATAGAAAAGGTTTACACAAAAGAAAATTTATATGCAAAAGTTAAATACAATGGCAAAAATGCCAGCAGGCTTTTGTTTGAAGATGATTTATATATCGTAAAGATTGTAAAAAATGGTTTAACAACGACTTATAAAGCGTTGTATGACGATGTGACACTTGATTCAAGAGTGTTGGTCGACAACTATGCTGATTATGTGAAGTTTGCTGTTACTGCAAAAGCGCCTGACGATGATGTTTATTATACTTCACTTGCAGAGAGTGAAATTATTTGTGAGAGAGCAGTTGAAAGTGACATAGTTGAGCTTGTAGATATCACAAGACCATTTGCCGTTGTAACTGCTGAAAGTTTAACCACTGAAAATAATATTAATTTGAGTGAAAATAAATTGCCATTAAACGACAAGTTTAAAATATCGTTAAATTTTGATGCTAATCTAAAGAAAATAGATGATGTTGAAATTTTAGTTAAATCAAATGGAATTGCCATTTCTCAAAGTGTGGTTGTTGAAAACATTCAATGGTCAAATGATAATGCAAAAATTGTGTCATTTGATTTTGTTCCAAGCAAAAACTATATGCATCAGGTTAATGGATATAGTTTTGATGTTTTTGGGCTTGTGAGTGCAGATGCTAATGTTGATATGCTTCCAAGAACAAGCTATATTTCAAGCGAAGCTGAGAGTGTGAAATTTCATAGCATATCAAATCAACATATCTTCGAATATGAAAGCAGATCTCCATATTTTGAAGCTGTAAACATTAATGAATTGAGTTTAAAATATGCAAATGACACAAGTGTGGCAGATGCAGAAAAACAAAACCTTATGTTCACATCGACAACTATCAAGGCTGATGGTGTTAGCGGCGAAGGTAAAGTTCAAGAGTTTTATAGCATCAAATTTTTTGCAAATGCGAAAGAAGTCGAGTTGGATGATTCATATGTTCAAATAGTGTTTCCATTTATTAAAGGAAGTTCTTATGAGACATTAAAATCAAAAAATATTGTTGTTTCTAAATTTGATGATAGTCTTCAAAACAAAACTGAATGCAATTTTGTGTTAACTGAATATGGAATTGTTGTCTCTGCGAACAGCGGTGGGATTTTTAAAATAGCATATGACGAAAATGAAAAATCGCAAGACAAAATGATTTATATTAAGTCGCTTGATAGTCTGGGAATTTCTTCAATAAATGGAAAGAATAAGATTTTTAAATTTAGTCAATCAATAATTTCAATTGATATGGTTTCAAAAAATAATCATGAAATAGACTTTGTGATTTTTGATGGGGCAGATGTTACAAAGAAAATAACAGACAATAAACTAACTATAAGAAATGATGATGTGAATAGTTGTGGAGTGCTAAAAGTGAGATATGTTTCAAGCACTAGAAAACAACAACTTGATGACGACAATATGACTAATCTTGAAAAACAATTTATTAAAAATCAACAATTAACATTTGAAAATGCCGAACAAAAAAATGAAGACGATAAAAAGCCTATGTCAAAAACAACTATTTTGTTAATTATTATAGGTTCATGGTTTGTTCTTTGTGTAACAATTGTGATTGTTATTGTGTGCTTAAAAAAGAAAGGTTTAAAATTAAATGAAAATGAAAAACAAGAAAATTAATTCTTGTTTTTTATTTTGCCAACAAATTAAATTTTTTAGATAAATTAATTAAAATTTCATGTTTG
>JAZOTD010000034.1:0-12172 GCA_045657465.1 Clostridia bacterium
TGTTGATAAATAATAATTATTATATTTTTGAGTTTTAAAGTAATTTATAAAATCTGATTTTTCTACTATGCTCTACAAACAAAAACACTCCACTTTTTAGTGGAGTGTTTTTGTTTAATGATAAAATGAAATTTCTTTTTGAATGATATTGCCATAAGAATTTAATTTATATAAACCCCATGGTGCACTCCCCATCAAATCACCGAATGGATATTTTTCATAATACAATTTGATGTTTTTAAAATATTCAGGGTGATATGTATCATCAAGAGTCATTGAAGAACCTTTCGTATGTAGACTAAAACTTACCTGCTCTGGACTATAAACATAAACTTCTTTAACACTTTTTGGCATTTCTTTAAAACCAACATATGCATATTGGTAGTGTTTTGGAAATACAATCGCATCAACATCATCTGGAAATCCCGCAAATGTTGTGTCACACATTGTCACAGTCATACCTTTAAAAGTATCAGGAATAAAGAAATATTTTTTACCATCAATTTCTTTTATAAAATCTTTTTGTTTTCTTGGTAGAATGTCATAAATAGTAACGGTTGAATTATCATAATCATGTGTTACATAAATAATTCCATTGCTATATTTTGCATAACCAAAACCACAAGACGCACCGGGTCTTCCATCAGAATCAAGCGGAACAAAGAACAAGCACACTAAATATGAAATCAATGAAACAGCAAGCGTTATGAATGGTATCACAACCTGAACCAGTGGGTTTATTCCATATCTCTTCGACTGTATCTTGAACGTAACAATTGTCATTGTTAAAAGTGCAAAGAATAAAACTATGAAAAGCCAAAACTCAGGACGTGTCAAAAATCTTGTTTCAATCAAGAATGCAAAGATTAATGTCAAGATTCCCAAAAGATATGGTGAAAACAAAAATGCCATGTATGCATATTTTTTTGCACCTTTGCTCTTTTTAAGTTCTTCCCAACGTTTCTTTTTGAGTTCTGCCGTTCTCTTCTTTTGAATCTTTTCAAATTCCATGAAGTTGTCAACATCATCAAGCACATTGATTATTTTTTGCTCTGCTTCTGGTTTGAGCATCTTTGTCACACCATCAACAACAGTAATGGCATATCCAAGTTTTGATGCATCTACACCTTGAACAAATGTGTTATTGATTTTTGGCATGTCATATGGATTCATTCCTTTAAACACAGGAATAAAACAACCACTTGGCAAATCTTCGTTGTTTTTGATTCGGTCAATAAATCTTGACCATTCATTTCTCACCCAGTTTGCTTCAACATTTTCTTTGCTGGTTCCAACCAAAATGAAAACTTGAGATGTGTGCAGTGCTTTGAAAATAATTGGTTCATATTCACTGCCGATTCTGTTTTCAAGTGATTTTTCTGCCAAAAACACTCGATAGTTTTTCTTTGTAAGTTCTTCATAAATTTCACGAGCAATCACAGCATCTTCTGTTTTGTCGCCATTTTTGTCAGTTGCTTTATATGAAATAAACACATCATATTCTTGTTCGTTTTTAAGCTGGCGCTCTATAGCTTTTTGCAAAACATCAATTTCTTTTGCCTTTGCTTCAATCACTTGCTTTTGTTCATCATTTGCAAGTGTGATGAGTGTTTTGTAATAATCGTCTTCATAAATAGATTTAAAGTGTGCCCTGTGACATGTTGGAATGAGCTTTCCTGAATAACTATCTTTGACATATTCAATACCATATTTTGAAAGCAAGATTCCTTCATAGGCTGAAAGTTCATTTGAATCTTTCTCCAGCACAAACTGATAACTTTTTATAGCTAAATCATAGTTGAAATTTTCACGATAGACATATGCTGCATTTAAAAGCGCAACAATTTCTTCGTCTTGTCTTGGAAGCAACATTGTTGAACCACAATGTTTACACTTGCCCACATTGTTGCCAATGTTTTCAACAGTGCTTGAGCCACAACTCGAACATCTAATAACTTCTAATTTCTTCATTTGTAAACTCCTTAACACAAGAATAATACAACAAAATTTTTTTGTAAAGAAAAACATGGCAAAATCACACATTCTCACTCTGCACTTGTTTGACTTTAAATATATGATTGTTTATAATTAATTTGCAAATACTAATGAAAAAAGGAGTCTTTATGTTAAAGAAAACGCTAACACTCATGCTTGCATTCTTGATTGTTTTGTGTCCACTTTCGCTTTCTGCCTGCAAAGACAAAGATGACGATGACAAAAACAATTCTGGAGCAAAAGACAACCCACTTGTAAGCATCTCACTCAGCGAAAATTTAAAAGACACCTTTTTTATTAACGAAGAGTTGAACCTTGACGGAATTGATGTTGTGTTGACTTATAAAGATAATTCAACAACCAACATTGATTTAACATTTGATATGATTTCAGGCTTTGACACTTCAACCACTGGCGAAAAAACATTAACTGTCACCTACAATAAAAAGACTTACACTCATAACTACACAGTTGTTGAAGCGGTTGCAACTAGCATTGAAGTTGACACGCCTTTCAAATCAAACTATTTCACAAACCATCCTGTTGATGTCGCTGAAGGAAAGCTTTTGGTTACATATAGCGACAACTCAACAAAAAGAGTGTTTATCACCGCAGATATGATTTCAAACTTTGACTCAACTTCAGCCGGAACAAAAACTTTAACAATCACATATCTTGGATGCACCACAACTTTTGAGTATGTGGTCACAGATCCAAGAGCCACAAAAATCACAATTGCCAGTGCATTCAAAACCAATTATTTTATTGGAGACACCATTGATGTTTCTGGTGGAAAAATCACCGTCACCTATGAAGACAATTCTTCTTCAACATTGCCTGTTTCAGCCCTAATGATTTCAGGATTCAACACCGAATCAAGTGGCTCAAAAATTATGTCTATCACTTTCGGTGATGCCATTCTTGAAATTGCTTATCAAGTAAACACCGTTGGAATTACTTCAATTTCAATTGCAACACCTTTCAAAACAACATACAATCAAAATGAAACACTTGACACAACTGGTGGAAAACTTGATGTCGTTTATAACAACGAAAAAACCCAAACCATCGACATCACGCCAGACATGATTTCTGGATTTAACTCATCTTCGGCTAGTGCAAACGAAAAAACAATGATACTCTCATATGAAGGCTTCACCCTTCAAGTAAAATATACTGTTAGTGAAATCACAATCACCAGCTATGGCATTTCAGCACCTTTCAAAAATGAATATTTTGTAAATGACAAAATTGATGTTTCTGGTGGAATTTTAAACATCAACTATAGCGACGGCAGTTTTGAATCTATTCAAGTGACAACTGATATGATTTCAGAGTTCTACACAGACACCGACGGCGAGTTTGTAATGTTTATTAATTACAAAAACATCTCAATTGAATTTGAGTACACCGTCATAGCAATCACAGTTGAATCAATCGAACTTTCTTCACCATTAACCAAAACAACCTATTATGTTGGCGAAAGCATTGATCTTTCAGGTGGTTCCCTCACACTCACCTACAACAATGGAAAAACTGAAACCGTTTCAACAACCGATAGTGGTGTTACATACACGGGCTTCAGCACAAACCTTGCTGGTGAAAACAAAACACTTACAATCAAATATAAACGTCAAACAGTAACAACCAAATACACCGTTGTTGACGCTAGCATTGCAGTAACAACCGAATTTAAAACATCTTATGTCATCGGCGAAGACCTTGATGTGTCGGGCGGGCAAATCACTGTTACATATGGTGACGGCAAAACCCCTGACGTTATTAACATCACCAAAGATATGATAACCGGTTTTGATTCTTCAAGTGTTGGTGCAGGTTCACTAACAATCACTTATCAAGGCAAAACAACATTTGTGGCATACACAATCAGCGCACTGCCATCTGCAGAAATTAATTAACAAAAAAAGCACGGAAATCTTCCGTGTTTTTTATTTATCAAAAACATCTTCAAAGCAATACATCTTGGCTTTATTTTGTTTCAACATAAACTCAACTGCTTTAACCACACCAAAAACAAAAGCCTCTCTTGAAAACGCTTTGTGTGAAACTGAAATCACTTCGTCACCAAAATAAAAATCTATAACATGTGTTCCAATTTCTTTACCCCCACGCTCACTTAACATTTGAGGTTTAACCCCAAAATTCTCATAAATCACTTTTTCAAGTTCTGTTGCCGTTCCACTAGGGCAATCAACCTTCTGTGCATGATGTTTTTCAAACACACATATTGACGATAATTTTGCATCTTTTAACACACCTATCATTTTCTTCATCATACAAATTCCAACGGAAAAGTTGCCAGCTTTCAAAACTGCAACATTCTTGCTGGCATTTGCAATAATCTCATTTTGTTCATCACTCTGCCCCGTTGAACCAATAATGATAGCCACCCCATTTTTTGCACACCACTTTGCGCTAATTGCAGAGCTTTCAGCCCCACCAAAATCGATAACTAAATCAATATTTGTCAAGACTTCTAAAGAATCTTCTTTGTCAATTCCAACAACATCAAAACCTTTGACTTTTAATTGGTTAAACACCGCCCCACCCATTTTTCCTTTGTAACCAACAACAGCAATTCTTTTCATAATCTATTTTTATGCCACAACCAAAAAATTTGTTAAACGAAACAAAATAAAGTTGCCAATCGTTAATTTATTTTATATCATAAAACCATGAAAGAATTGTTTAATATCTCATTTAAAGAAGCTCAACATCTTCGCAAAGAATTCTTGAGTGAACATTCAAATGTTGACCATGTCACTATTCAAACCAACAACTCCGTTTTGGTTTCAGCTCCGCATGCCGTTTCACAGTGCAGACTAGGCAAACCAAAAGTCGCCGAAATTGGAACCGTTTCAACTGCCATATTATTTGCAAAAGCAACAAATAGCAACTTGATTATAAAAACACAAAACAACGACGACGATGCAAACTATGACGAAGATTGCGACTATCGCAAAACCATTGAAACCATGATTAAAACACAAAACATAAAATATCTAATTGATTTTCATGGGCTTGCAAAATTTAGACCTTGTGACATAAACCTTGGTTGCAATTTTTCACAAAACACAAAACCAAATCAAAAACTTTTTTCAAGCCTAAAATCAGCCCTAGAAACCGCAGGCTTCACCGTCTTTGTCGATGAGCCGTTCTGCGCTGGTCCAAAAACCATTTCTGGCCATTTTGCCAAGAATTTTAATATTTGGGCAGTTCAAATCGAAATAAATTGTGACATAACCAACAACCCTAAAAACACCAGCAAATACAACCTACTATTAAACACACTCACTGACTGGTTCAACCGCAACTATTAAAAAAATCTCAACTTGCAATACCCCTTTCTAAACCAAACAAAAATAAAAAGACTCGAGATTTCTCTCGAGTCTTTTGCTGGTGACCCCAAGCGGATTCGAACCGCTGACTTCACCGTGAAAGGGTGATGTCTTAACCGCTTGACGATGGGGCCATGATATATGGTAGCGGCAATAGGATTTGAACCTATGACCTGCCGGGTATGAACCGATCGCTCTAGCCAACTGAGCTATGCCGCCATATGTGCTGTTGCAACCTATTGCATCAACGCTAATAATATAATATAAAAAACTTTCTTTGTCAACATTATTTTTTAATTTTTGCGAATATTTTTTTTGATGGTTTTTTCTTTCTTATGTCAGCTTTTATAATATTTGATTTTATCTAAAATTATGATGAATGTCATTTTTTTGATTTTCTTGACACAAATATTTTGAATTTTAAACATTTTACTTTATCATATATTTATATAAATCACATTACTCAAGGGGGCAATATGGATTATTCAAGCATGAAAGCCAAACAAAAAGAAAAACAAAACTTCGACATTGACTTTAATGTTTCTAAACGCACAAAAAACAAAATCAAACGCTCTGCCAAAAAATCAGGGGTCGTTTGGATTGTCGCTTTGTTATTTTTAATCGTGGGTGTTGCTGGTGGATTTTTTGCTCACAAATTTGCTTTTGCAAACGACACCTACCAAATGGTCACTTATGCCAACGGTGAAGCGGATGTTTACATCGGTGCAGATGAAAAATATCAAACCTACACTGAACTCGGCGTAAAGTGTGTTGCTTTTGGAAAAGATTATTCAAAAGAGTGCACAGTCAAATATTATTACCGAGCTGACCTAACAGAATCTCAAGTTGAAGTTGACAAGGTTGATGAAACAAAAGCCGGAATGTATTATGCAGTCTACACCACAAATGCATCAAAATATAAAACCGTAACCCTTATTAGAAATATTATGGTTTTAAGGGAGGAAGACTAATGGCTAAACGAAAAATAAACAAAGCAAAAACCTCTTTCCTTTCAATCTTTTCACTTTTAATAGGACTTGTTGTAGGTTTTGTATTAAATATATATCTAGCACTACCAAACTCTTATGAAATTCCAGAAAACATTTCTTCATCACAAACAAGTGTTGCCGTGGCTGGTGAAATTGATGTCGATATCGTAAAATCTAAAGACTTGTCAATTCACTTTTTAGAATTTGGAAACAAATACACTGGCGACTGTTCTCTTATAAAAGTTGGAGACGTTGAAATGTTGATTGATGCTGGTTCAAAAGCAAGTAGCATTCCAGCAATCAAAGCTTATCTTGACACCTATGTCGTAGGAGCTCTTGACTATGTGGTTGTCACCCACGCTCATGAAGACCACTATGCAGGATTTGCAACCAATGAAACCACTGAAAGTCTTTTTGACTTATATAATGTTTCAAACATTATTGACTTTGGCGCCGGCACAAACAAAACCACATCAAACAAAATGTATGCCAACTACATTCGTGAACGTGAAGCAGAAAAAACTGCAGGGGCAAACTATTTTGAGGCTGTTGATTTCACAAATGGCACACATGAACAAACCTTTGAACTTAAAGCCGGTTCTGGGGTTTATGTGCAAATGCTCTATCATAAATATTTAGGAAAAACAAACACAGCACACACTGAAAATGATTATTCAGTATGCTTGCAAATTGTTCAAGGAACAAAGAAATATCTTTTCACTGGCGACCTTGAAAAAGACGGCGAAGAATCACTCGTTGCAGAAAATGAACCTGGTAGAAAAAATGCTGGCATGCTTTCACAAGTCGAACTTTACAAAGCAGGACACCACGGATCAAAAACTTCTTCTTCAAAAGCACTTTTAGATGTGATTAAACCAAAAGTTGTTTGCGTTTGCTGTTGTGCAGGTAGCAGTGAATACACTTCAAAAAATGAAAACCAATTTCCAACACAACAATTCATTGACAGGGTTTCAGTTCACACAAAACAAATATTTGTAACCACACTTTGCATTGACTACAAATCAAACAAATTTGAATCATTTAACGGAAACATTGTTGTTTGTTCAAACCTTGATGAAACAGTTTCAGTTTATTGCTCAAACAACATAACCTATCTCAAAGACACAGCCTGGTTCAAGGCAAATCGAACGCTGCCACAAGGCGCGATAGCATAAAAAAAGAGAGAATTTAATTCTCTCTTTTTTATTAATCATTAATTGCGCCGTGAATGTTTTTTAGTTCAAATAATGCCATGATAAATGGCTCTATGTATGGCACAAATTTGTTCTCTTTGAAAAGTTTTGCAATTTCTTCTTTGCTTGCCCATTTAAAATCTTGAACTTCAGCTTCTTGCATCACAATATCTTTTAAATCAATGTCTTTTTCAATTAAATAATGGTCATCAAAACCATTGTCGAAATTAATGGTTAAATGTGGTCTCACACCTTCAAAACTATATTCAATGCCAAGTTCTTCAAGAAGTTCTCTGTGTGCACCCATTTGGCTTGTTTCACCAGCCACAACGCAACCACCAACAGAGATATCCCACAGGTTTGCCCAGTTTCGTTTTGTGCTTTGGCGTTGTTGAATAAGCATTTCGCCCTTGCTGTTAAAAATAGAAATGTGAACAACCATTCGGTTTTCACCTTTGCCTGGTTTTTGGCCTCGTTCGATAGTTTTTCCAAGTGGTTTTCTTGCATCGTCAAACAAATCAAATATTTCCATAATTTTCTCCTTTATCTTTGAATTGAAGCATTTCCATTCGTGTTAATAAATTCTTGAACTTCACTTTCTGACAATGTTGACACATCACCATAAAGTGTGTGCGCCAAAATTGAAGTTGCCAAACCAAACTTAAGTGCATATTCAGGATTGTTAAAATCTTTAATCAGCCCATGAATAACACCTGATGCAAAAGCATCACCGGCACCAATGCGGTCATAGATTGCAAATCTAATAGGCTGTTCGTTTTTATATTCCCCATTTTTGCAAACACAATACGACGACAATGAGTTTTCACTTGCAGTGTGCACAGTTCGTTCTGTTCCAAAAACATATTCCACTTTTGATGATGCAATAAGTTTCTTTGAAAGCTCTATCTTTTTGGTTTTCACATCAACCGAGTCGTCATCAAGCGGAATCTCCAAAATCGTGTTCAAGTCAAAGTGATTTGCAAACAAAACATCAACATACGGAATCACTTTTTTGTAATGTGGTTTAGATTCTTCAATTGTCCAAAGTTTAGAGCGATAGTTAAAATCAAAAGAAACCATAACATTATATTTCTTGCAATATTCCAAACACTTAAATGCCGCCGCCCTAACCTTTTCGCCTAGTGCAAGAGTGATTCCTGACAAATGGAACCATGACGCGTTTTTGAAAACACCATCATAGTCAATTTCATCTAATTCAATTCTAGTAACCGCTGAATGCTTTCTGTTATAAAGCACCTTTGATGGTCTGCCACCAAAACCCGTTTCAACAAAATACATTCCAAGGTTTGTTGAACCACGAGCGATATTATCGGTTTTAACACCATGCTCTCTCAAATGACTAATTGCAGAATCTCCCAACTGATTATCTGGAAGTTTTGTTAAAAATTCAGTTTTGTGACCAAGATGCGAAAGTGAAACCAAAACGTTAGCTTCACCACCACCATAGTTTGCCACAAAGTTTTTTGCTTGTGAAATTGTGGTGTAATCTGGTGGAGTAAGCCTAAGCATTATTTCCCCAAACGCCACAATGTTTTTATTTTTACTTGAAAGTGAGCTGTTCATAGACCCCTTCTCCCTATTTTAATTGTATTACTTTTAATTTGCTTTATCAAATAAAATCTCAATATTTTCAACATTTTCTCGCCATAATCGTTTTGAAAATTTAATTTTTTAATGCTACAATAAAATTACAAGGGAGCTGAATATGGAAAAATCACAAAAGATTGGAGTTTTTATCGCACGTTTTCAACCACTTCACAAGGCACATATGTATGTCATTGAAAAAGCACTCAAAGAGTGTGACAAAGTGGTCATTATGCTTGGTTCAAGCAACAAAGAAAATATGCCACGCAACCCATTTAATTTTAGACTAAGAAAAGAACTGCTCTCTGAATCACTGGGCAATGAACACGATATGACCAAGATTCAAATCTATCAATTCCCTGACTGGTCAGAAGAAAACCTAATAACCGACGATGCTGTTTGGGGACACTATCTTTATTACAATATCGTGTCTAGAATCAATCAAAAAAACTTCACACTCTATTATTCTGACAACCCAGAAATTGCAACCCGTTGGTTTGACGACGAAGTGAAAAAATATATATCATTTTGTTTTTTAAACCGTCAAAAAGTTTTTGAAGGCTTGTCTTCAACAAAAATTCGTGAGGCACTGCTCAGGTTTAACAAAGAAGACAAAAAATATCTCTATAAATTTTTGCCAGAAGCTGTTTTTGATAGAGTTGAAGAACTTCGAGAAATTTTAATCAAGGTTCACAACAACCCACGCAAAGATTTCACAATGAAATAAACAAAACCACCAATTACTTGGTGGCTTTTTATTTGACTGATCTTTCATAAATATAAGCAACACTTATGCATTCTCTTCATAAACATACGTTCCAGGTCCGTCTGCAATCATTTCAATTTCCATATATGTTCTAAACGCACCTGTTGCAGTCTTGATTTCTTTTGCAAGTTCATGATGAAGTTCTTCATAAATTGGCTCGGCAACATCTGGCTTTGCTGAATAAATAAAGTCTGGACGATTCGTGCCTTTAAGGTTTGCATAAAGCGTAAAGTTCGACACTAGCATAATCTCTCCACCAATATCAAAAACACCTTTGTTAGTTTTTCCATTTTCATCATCAAAAATTCTAAGTTTTAAAATCTTGCTTGCCATTTTTTTTGCCACAGCTGGCGTGTCACTAACCGACACCCCAACAAGCACAAGCATTCCCTGCCCAATCTCACTATATTTCTTTCCTTCAGAATAAAGCACGGCTTTCTTTACTTTTTGCACAACGATTTTCATAAATTCACTCGCATTTTGTTTTTCTTTATTATAGCAAAAACACATAAAATATCAAAAGAAATATTTTATGGTTTGTGTTTAAAATTTTTTGTCGAAGATTGTCGATTTTTTATCAAATATCACAAACTATATTTACATTTCAAATTCATAGTATTATAATGTAATTGACTATAAAATTTTTGCATAGATGTTATACATAGGGGGAATATAAATGGACGAATTTAAAACAGAATCTTCTGAAGAAGTTGAAATCAAAGAGGTTTCACTTGCAGACACATCAGAAGCTCCAAAAAAGAAAAAATCTATTGACTGGCTCAAAGTGGGTGTTGCAGGCACACTTGCATGTTCAGTTTTGTCATTAGGTCTTTCAACAGCTGCACTTGTTTCAAAAAATAAAAGTGACGACAACAAGAGCGGCCAATCATCAGACTCAGTTAATCACGGCGCTGGAATTTCAGTGAGCAAGGATGGATATTTAGTGATTAATGGCAAAAAAACCAATATCAAAGCTGATGGAACAGCCAACGATATCGTTGATGCTGAAATCATTCCACAAGACAAATGGGGCATCGCAACAACTATTCAATTTGTTTATAGTGATGGCATGGTTGTTGAAACAGAAGAGCAAATCAATGTTTTGAGAGACAACTATTATGAAGTTGCAACTCTTGACGACCTTCAAACATTGCAATCTTATGGCGTTTCAAGAGTTAGACTTGCAAACTCTCTTAGCATTGCAACTCCACTCACCTTCAACACAAATCTTGAAATTGACTTAAACAGAAAAACATTGCTTTACACAGCAACAACTCCAATTAAGGTTAAACACAACACAGCACTTAGAATCGACAACGGAAACCTTAACATTTCAACAACAAAAGGTCTCTTGCTTGAAGGTGCAAATTCAACTCTTGAAATTTTTGACACAAAAATTTCAGCAAACGGAATCGTTGCAGAAATAGCAGGAACAGAATCAAAACTTGAACTCGTAGATTCAAAAATCACAGCAAAAGAAAACAACAACTCATCAATATTTAAAGTTTCTTCATCAAATGCAAAAATGATTGTTGAAGATACCCAAATTTCATGCAATAATCAAATGATTGAGTCAACCGCTAATGCAAATGTTGATTTGTCTGTAACAGATCTCACACTTGAAAGTGCTGACACAACTGTTTCTGGCGGAACATTTGCATACAACCCAATGGCTCTTGGCATTGTTGCTGATGGATATCAAGTATTTAAAGTTAACAACACTTGGGTTGTTGAAGATTGCTTGGCAGATGTAATTATGGCAGCAGAAGCTGGCTCAACAATTGCTCTTGAAGCAGACACAACCATTCCAGCAACAATCAACATTGCAAAAGATATCACCATTAACCTTAATGGCTATGAAATCACAGCAAACACAAAAGCATTCAACATCACAAATGGTGAAGTTGAAATCGACAACGGAACAATCAAAACAACAACCGCTCATGCGCTTTATGTAGACGCAACAGCAACTGGTGCAGACCTTACACTTCGTCTTGGTTCAAGCCTTGTTGTTAACTCAGACAACTGCTGCGTATTTATTAAAGGACCTGGTGCTAAACTTGAAACTGCTGCAACATTGTTCTCTAACGGAGAATTTGCTGCCCTTTCAGGCAACGGAAATGCAGGCAACGAAGTAGAAAGCATTTCAATCACTGGCGGAAGCATCACTCACACTAGCTACCTTGCAATCTATGTTCCACAAACTGGTTCACTTAACATTTCTGGTGGTGAAATCACTGGAACAACTGCTCTTTATGTAAAGAG
>JAZOTD010000035.1:0-20947 GCA_045657465.1 Clostridia bacterium
TGATTAAGGCTAGCAACAAAAAACGAATTGCAGAAGGCAGTGCAACAACTATTCAAGATGTTAACCAGTTAATGAAGCAATTTGAACAAACCAAACAAATGATGAAGAGCATGAATAATGGCAAACTTCAAAAAATGTTTGGAAGAAATTTTAAATTTTAATGCTCATAACAGCTAATGGCTGAGATGATAAATAAAAAACAATCGGAGGAAAAAATAATGGCAGTTAAAATGAGACTCACAAGAATGGGTGATAAAAAGGCTCCTTTTTATCGTATTGTAGTAGCTGATTCAAGAGTTGCAAGAGATGCTAAATACATCGACTTGGTTGGAACATACAATCCAGTTGCAAATCCAGAAGAAGTTAAAATCGATGTTGAAAAAGCTCAACAATGGATCAAAAATGGTGCACAACCAACAGCTACAGTTAAAGCTCTTTTAGTAAAATCTGGTGCTATTGAAGCAAAAAAATCTAAATAAATTTGGCGGTGCTTATGAAAGAGTTAGTTGAATTTATTGTAAAAAATCTTGTTGCAGATCCAGACGCTGTTTCGGTAACTGAAGAAGTTAAAGAAAGAGAAACAGTTTATAACGTTAAGATTGCAGAAGAAGATTTTGGTAGAATTATTGGAAGAAGCGGAAAAGTTGCAACAGCAATTAGAACTGTTGTTAGAACCTCTGCTAAAAAAGCAAACAAAAGAGTTTTTGTTAGATTTGAAAAATAGAGTTAATGCTCTAAAAAAACACCCGAAAGGGTGTTTTTTATTTACTTCTATCTTTTTTATTTTAAAACATTGATAAATTTTGTGTGGTGTGATACAATCAATGTGTAAATTTATTGAAGGACAAAGCTTATGGAAAAAATTACTAATAACAAATACAGAACCGTTGATAATGGAAGTTTAAGAATCGAAGATGCAGGCAAAATTGTTAAGCTTGCGGGTTGGGTTGATTCAATTAGAGAACTTGGGGGTCTCACTTTTGTTACTTTGCGTGATACTTATGGAAAGACTCAAGTTGTTTTAAATAAACACTTTATTGACCTTAACAAAGAAGACGTTGTGTCTGTTGAAGGAAAGGTTGTTGAAAGAGAAAGCAAAAACAAGAACATGCCAACAGGGGATATTGAAGTTGTTGCTGAAAATATTGTTATGCTTGGAAAATGCACAAGTGCACTTCCTTTTGAAATTAAAAATAGTGAAAAAGTTGCAGAAGATTTGAGACTTAAATATCGTTATCTTGACCTTAGGGCAGATTATAACCAAAAGATGCTTAAGCTTAGAAGTGATTTGTTGTTGTTTATTAGAAACTATATGCATGAACAAAACTTCACTGAAGTGCAAACTCCAATTTTGACAGCATCTAGTCCAGAAGGTGCAAGAGACTTTTTGGTTCCAAGCAGACTTAATCCAGGAAGATTTTATGCGCTTCCACAAGCACCACAACAATTCAAACAGCTTTTGATGGTGTCAGGTGTTGACAGATATTTCCAAATCGCACCATGCTTTAGAGATGAAGATGCCAGAGCTGACAGAAGCCCAACAGAGTTCTATCAAGTGGACATGGAAATGGCTTTTGCAACACAAGAAGATGTTTTTGAAGTTATTGAAGGGCTCTACAGAGCAATCTTTAAGAATTTTGCAAATTTTGAAATTTCAGAATTTAGAAGAATTAAGTATGAAGATGCAATCCGTGATTATTGTTCTGACAAGCCTGACCTTAGAAATCCACTCACTGTCGTTGATGTTACTGAAACATTCAAAAATACCACATTTAGCGTATTCCAAAATGTTACAATAAAATGTATTAAGGCTACAACAAACGGTAAACCAAGAAAATGGTATGACAAACTCACTGATTTCTTGAAATCTAGGGAAGCAAAAGGTCTTGCATATTTTGTAGTTGGTGAAAATGATGAGCTTTCTGGCGGAATCACAAAGTTTGTTACTGACGCAGAAAAAGCAGAGCTTAAAAAACTTACAAACTTTGCAGCAGGCGACACATTGTTCTTTATTGCTGATGAAAAAGATAAAGCAATCAAGTATACAAATATGCTTAGAAATGAGCTTGGAAAAGAACTTGAACTTATTGATGAAAATGACTATAAATTCTGCTGGATTGTTGACTTTCCATTCTATGAAAAAGATGATGAAGGAAAGATTGAGTTTTCACACAACCCATTCTCACTTCCACAAAGCAGTTTAGAAGAAATTAAGAAAGATCCACTTTCAGCACTTGCTTATCAATATGACCTTGTTATCAATGGTTATGAAAGCTTGTCTGGTGCTGTTAGAAACCATGACCAAAACATGATGGTTGAACTCTTTAAGATTGCTGGTTATGGAAAAGAAGTAGTAGAAAACAAATTCCCAGCATTATACAATGCATTCTCTTATGGTGCTCCTCCACACGCTGGTGCAGCTCCTGGATTTGATAGACTCATGATGCTCTTAACACACAATGAGTTTATTCGTGATGTTTATGCATTCCCAATGAACAAAAATGCTCAAGACCCACTTTGCAATGCTCCAAACATTGTTGATGAAAAACTCTTGAGAGATGTTCACATTAAGCTTATTGAAGAATAAAACCACAAACTTCCTGCATAAGCAGGGAGTTTTTTTATTTAATTAATTGTTATAGGTTCAATAATGTGATACAATGTAAACGAGGAAGGTTTTTAAATAAATGGAATATATTCTTTCACAGATTTTCGTGGTGTTAAGTTATGCATTGCTCGGTTCAACATACTTGTTAAAGAATAGAAAATTGATTTTAAGTTTTAGCTTAATGGCTGTTGTGTGTAATGGGATTGCTTTTTTCTTTTTAGGCGCATGGTCAGGGCTTGCTATGAGTGGTTTTGCAATACTTAGAAATGTGATTTTTATGATTCAAAACAAATATTATAAAACCGAAAAAATTATTTGGCTTGATTGGCTTATTTTAGGATTTTTGGTTGCGGTTTCTGCGGTGTCTGCAGTATTTACATATGATGGTTTATTGAGTTTGCTTTCTGTAGCGGCGACAATGACATATACTGTTTCTGTATGGCAGAAAAATATAAAAGTTTATAAAATTTTAGGTGTTGCAGCTAGTGTTTTATGGGTTGCATATGGAATATTTATAAGATCATTGTTTAGTATCATTTTAGAAGTGGTAATTTTGATTGTTGAAATTGTGGGAATTGTTAGAGATTTTAAAAATAAAAAAACGGTTGCAGATAATGTGGCTTTAGAAATTGGAGAATAAGATGGAAGTTGTTGAACTTGGAAAGGTTGTTAAACTTCATGGCTATTTGGGGCTTATGAAGGTGAATACAAAATTTGATAAAGGTTTTGATGTTAAAAAAATAACCAAGATTTTTGATGAAAAAAATGTTGAATATGCAGTGACTAGAATCTTTTCTAACACAGATGCGGTTGTTGTTGGGCTTGAAGGTGTTGACCTTGAAAAAGCAAAAACATATATTGGAAAAATGCTTTATATTGACCGCAATGTTGTTGGCGGAAAGATTTTGTTTGAAGATTTAAAAAACTCTAATGTATTTTTCGAAAATGAAAAGGAACTTGGAACTATTGTTGATGTTCAAGATTTTGGTGCTGCTGAAGTGATTTCATTAAAAACAATCACTGGCAAAGAAATTATGTTTCCAAATGCAGGTGGTGTGATTGTTGCGTTTGATTACAAAACTAAAAAACTGGTTTTGAGTGAAGAAAAATTTAGACAGGTGTGTGATTATGAAGATTGATATTTTGACACTATTTCCTGAAATGTTTGCTCCAATGAAAGAAAGTATTTTAAAGAGAGCGACTGAATCTGGGCTTTTGAATATCAACATTATAAACATTCGTGATTATTCAAAAGACAAGCATAAAAAGTGTGATGATTACACTTTTGGTGGTGGGCCTGGAATGCTCATGATGCCACAGCCAATCTATGATGCAATGACCTCAATTGATGGCTATGAACATGCGTTAAAGATTTATATGAGCCCAAAAGGTGAAAGATTTTCACAAAAAAAGTCTAAGTTTATAGCAATGAATTATGAGCACTTAATCATTTTGTGTGGACACTATGAAGGTGTTGACCAAAGAATAATTGACATGCTTATTGATGAAGAAATTTCAATTGGTGATTATGTTTTAACTGGTGGGGAGATTCCTGCAATGGTTGTTGTTGATGCTGTTGCGAGACATATTGAAGGGGTTTTGCATTCTTTTGATTCAACAGAAGAAGAAAGTTTTGAAAACAATCTTTTAGAATATCCACAATACACCAAACCTAGAGAGTTTATGGGAAGAGAAGTCCCTGAAGTTTTACTTTCTGGTGACCATGGCAGAATTGCGAAATGGAGAAGAGAGCAAGCTGAAAAAATAACAAAAGAACGTCGTCCTGATTTGTATAACAGTGATGATGAAGAATAATTATTAAACTATAACTAATTTTAAAAATCGATAAATTATAAAAATATAACTATAAAAAGGAATGCAATATGGTTGAACTTGTAAATAAAGGTGACACTAGAAAGAGACTGAAATGGTTTCCTGGACACATGAAAAATGCACTTGAAGATATTGAAGACAACAAAATCAAATTGGTTGATGCGATTTTGTATGTGTTAGATTCAAGAACACCTTTTGCGTGCATGAATCCAAATGTAAACAAGATTGTTCATGGAAAGCCGGTTATTTATGTGTTTAACAAAATAGACCTTGCTGATGAAAAAAGAGTAACTGAAATTCAAAAACAGTTTATAGATGCAGGAAAAACAACAATATCAGTTTCTGCAAACAACAATCAATTTAGAAATGCAGTAAAAAGCGCATTAAAGTCTGTTTTAAGTGAAAAAATAGCTCGAAATCGTGAAAAAAACGTAAATATTACTTATAAGGTTTTGATTTTAGGTGTGCCTAACACTGGCAAGAGCACCCTTATTAATATGCTATGTGGAAGTAAAAAAGCAACCACAGGAAACATTGCTGGTGTGACTCGTGTTAACTCATGGCTTAAAATTGATGATATGTTCACCATGCTTGACACGCCGGGTGTTTTGTGGCCAAAGTTTGATGAAGGTGAAGGGTTATCAAAAAACTTGGCATATGTTGGTTCGCTTTCTGACAAAGAGTTTGACATGGCGGATCTTGGCTATGAGCTTATGCAAATATTATTTGAAAAATATCCAGAGCTTATTAAGTCAAGATTTGATGTTGATTATGAATTTGAAGAATTTATCGAATTATATGACAGATTCTGCACAAAACGTGGGTTTATTATGCGCGGAAATGAAATTGACTACACCCGTGCTGGAAAGGCTTTTATTGATGAATTTAGGGCTGGAAAGTTTGGAAGGGTCACATTAGAATAATGATATAACAACTTGAAAATTTTAAGATATTTGGAATTTATTATGGCAAAAGAAAAGGTTGAAATAGACAAACTTAAATTTGAAAAAGAAGAACAACAAAAGGGCAATTTTTTGATTGCTGGTGTTGATGAAGTTGGTCGTGGGCCGCTTGCGGGTCCTGTGTGTGTTGCAAGTGTCATTATGCCACTTGATGATATTATTGAAGGTGTTGATGACAGCAAAAAGGTTTCAGAAAAAAAGCGTAAAATCTTATTTGAACAAATAAAAGAAAAAGCAATTTCATATCGAATTGAAATGGTTGATGAACAGACAATTGACAAAATAAACATTTTGGAAGCAACTAAATTGTGTATGAAAAAAGCGATTGAAAATCTTGAACTTAAGCCTGACGTTGTGCTGGTTGATGCTATTAGCAAGCTTGATGTTAATGCAAACATTCGTGGAATAATCAAAGGTGATGCACTTTCATATTCAATTGGATGCGCAAGCATCTTGGCAAAAGTTACACGTGATGAATATATGGAAAATCTTGCAAAAGAATATCCAGAATATGGTTTTGAAAAACATAAAGGCTATGGCACAAAAATGCATATTGAGGCACTTAAAGAATATGGACCTTGCATTTATCATAGACTCACATTTTTAAAATTTTTGGACGGAAAATAATATGATAAACGAAAGAACTTGGAAAGAAGGCGAAGACCTTGCTAGATTGCATATGAAACAATTGGGTTATAAAATTATAACAAACAACTTTCATGATAAGGTTGTTGAACTTGATATTGTTGCAGAATATTCAAAACTCAAACAAGCAAAAAAACTAAAACAAGAATATAGGCAAAAAATGAAAAAGGCTAGTTCTGTTGAAGAAAGACATGCTCTGATGAAGTGTTTTGCTAATGAGAAAAAAGAATTAAAAAACATTTTGATTATAACAGAAGTTAAGGCTAGAAAAACTGATGAGTTTGGAACGGGTCTTGAATCGATTACAAAAAGAAAAAGACAAAAACTATTTTTGGGAGCAAAACTATTGTCATCAATGAAAAAATATAAGGATCACGTCATTAGATTTGATGTGGCGGGTGTTGACAATGGAACGGTTACATACGTTGAAAATGCGTTTGATGTCAAAAATTAAGAAAAAAATAAAAAAGTGCTTGATTTTTTAATGTGGTAGTGATATACTCATAACGTGAATTATGAGTGGTCCTCTGCACCATGAGCTAGCACGAACACTCTTACATACTTTATAAAGGAGGCAAACCTATGAATATCATTGATACAATTGAAAAAGAAGGTATGCGCACTGACATTCCTGCATTTAACATTGGTGACACTGTTAAAGTTCTCGTTAAAGTTGTTGAAGGAACTCACGAGAGATTACAGGCTTTTGAAGGTGTGGTTATAGCTCGCAAAAATGGTGGCATTAGAGAAACTTTCACTGTTCGTCGTATATCTTTTGGAATTGGCGTGGAAAGAACATTCCCAGTACATTCTCCAAAAATTGACCACATTGAAGTTGTTCGTAAAGGTGTTGTTAGACGTGCAAAACTTTATTATCTTAAAGGTAAAACCGCTAAAAACGCTAGAATTAAAGAAAAGAAATAATTTTAATGTAAAACCACGAGATGCAGAAATGCATCTCTTTTTTTATGTAAAATTTATCAAATTTATGCTTCGAGGTTTGATTTGCTTTATTGCAACATTTTAATGTGTTATTATTAATATGAGGTAAGATATGTTTTCAAAGATTTTAAGTTATGGGCTTATTGGTTTAAATGGAACAAAGATTGATGTTGAAGTTGACACCAATGCGGGTGTGCCGGCTTATGACATTGTTGGACTCGCAGACACGGCGGTTAAGGAGTCTAGAGAAAGGGTTAGGTCTGCAATTAAAAATTCGGGGTTTAAATTTCCTACAACAAAAATAACAATCAATCTTGCACCTGCAAATGTTAAGAAAACCGGTGCAAATTTCGATTTGCCAATAGCTATTGCAATTTTACTTTCAAGTGGTCAAATTTCTGGAGATAAGCACACAGACTTTGTTGTTATGGGAGAGCTAGGTTTAAATGGAAAAATAAAACCAATCACTGGGCTCTTGCCGGCACTTATATCTGCCAGAAGTGAAGGTTATAAAAACTTTATTGTTCCAAAGGCAAATGAAAACGAAGCTAGTTATATTGATGGAATTGATGTTTATGCGTTTGATTCACTCACTGATGTTGTTGCGTTTTTAAATAGAGCAATACAGTTTTTGCCAGTTGAAAAGAGAATCTGGAAGAGTGAAGATTCTGACAAGATTACTGAGAATTTTTCGAGAGTTAAGGGTCAACGTGTTGCAAAGCGTGCAATTGAAATCGCGGTAGCTGGTGGGCATAACATTTTAATGGCAGGTCCACCTGGAGCTGGAAAAACCATGATTGCAAAGTGTATTCCATCCATAATGCCAGATTTGAATTTTGAAGAAGCTTTGGAGATTACAAAAATCCATTCCATTGCAGGTGAGCTTGATTTAAAGAAAGGTGTTGTATCTTCAAGACCTTTTAGAAGTCCGCATCATACGGCTTCGACAGTTGCGCTTATTGGTGGTGGAAAAGATGCAAAACCAGGTGAAGTTAGTCTTGCCAGCAATGGTGTTTTGTTTTTAGACGAACTTCCTGAATATTCAAGGTCGACACTTGAAACAATGCGTCAGCCACTTGAAGATGGTGTTGTGACTGTTTCTAGAGCTGTTGGAACTTATGAATATCCTGCAAATTTTATGCTTGTTGCAAGTATGAATCCTTGTCCATGTGGAAACTTTGGAAGCAGAGAACTTGTTTGCACATGTTCACCAACTGCGATTCAAAATTATTTAAAAAGATTATCTGGACCATTGCTTGACAGGATTGATTTGAAGATTGATGTTGAAAGAGTTGCCTTTGATGAGATTTCAAAAAAGACAAATGAAGAGTCGAGTGAAGATATCAAAAAAAGAGTTGACAAGGCAAGAAGTGTTCAGTCTGAAAGGTATAAGGGAACAGGTGTTCACACCAACTCAAAAATGAACTCAAAAATGATTAATGAATATTGCAAACTTGATGACGAGTGTGGAGCGCTTATGAAGATCGCTTTTGAAAGATTTCACATATCTGCCAGGGGTTACACAAGAATTTTAAAAGTGGCTCGAACGATTGCAGATTTAGATGGTGAAAAAGATATAAAATCAAAGCACTTAACTGAAGCTTTGGCTTATAGAAATATTGATAAATTTCAAATGTAGGTAGAGTATGTTTACAGAAGATGAACTTGCACTTTTATGGTTTGATTATAATGATTATAGTTTTGCAAAAGTTGAAAAGATTTTGTCAAAATTTGACCATATTGGTGATATTTTTAATAAAAATTTAATAGAAAATGCGGTTTTTGATGAAAATATTTTTCCAAATCTAAAAGAGAAATTGCTAAAATTAGATTATGAAAAGTTTTTAGACAAGGTTTTAAACGAGTTTTATAAACATAACATTTCTGCAGTGACTTTTGTTTCTAAAAACTATCCTGAAAAATTAAAAAATTTATCTCAACCGCCACTTGTGTTATACACACGTGGAGATCAAAGTTTGCTTAACAAAAAATCTATTTCAATTGTCGGAACGAGAAAACCAACTGATTATGGAAAGATTGTGACCGAAAAGTTTGTAAAAGAACTTTCAGGTGCGGGACTTGTGACAGTGTCGGGACTTGCCTATGGAATTGATACTATTGTTGCCGAAACTTCACTTTTGGCTGGTGGAAAAACCATTGCAGTTTTGTCTGGTGGACTTGATAGTGTGTATCCAAGTCAAAACAAAGACTTGGCTAGGCGTGTTGCAGAAAACGGGCTGGTTTTATCAGAACAAAGAATAGGTATTAAACCTGCAAACTATTTGTTCGTAAACAGAAATCGTATTGTTTCAGGTCTGGGGCTTGGGACGTTAATTGTTGAAGCAGGAGATAAAAGTGGAACAATGACAACTGCAAGGCATGCCATTGACCAAGGCAGAGAATTGTTTGTTGTTCCTGGAAATATCTATTCACCACAAAGCAAAGGCACAAACATGCTTATTGATGAAATTCCTGACACGTTCACCATTTCGCCAGAACGAATTCTGCAAAGATTGAAAATTGAAAAGAAGACAAACAAGGTGACTGTTTCACAAGTTGATTTGATTGAAACAAAAATTTTATCAGTGCTTGAAAATGGTGAGATGTCATTTGATGATCTTGCCGAAAAAACTGGTTTAGGTTCTGCAGAACTATCAGCAAAGCTTGTGAAAATGGAAATGTTTGGACTTGTGAAAAAAGGTGTGTCAAACACTTATTATAAATTGTAAATATTACTTATTTACAAATATTTAAAAATGTGCGTTATTGCGACAAAATAAAAAATAAGAGCACATTTTTGTTTGAATAGTTGTTTGACATTTTTGTTATGGTTGTGTTAAAGTGACTTGGAAATAAAAGGAGATTTTATGAAACTTGTTTTAATAGAAGGTCCTGGTAAGAGAGATAGTGTGCAACATTATCTAGGAGATGAATATAAGGTTATGCCTACTTTTGGGCATTGTCGAGATTTGCCTGAGAAAACTTTGGGTGTTGATGTTAAAAATAATTTCGAACCTGAATATGTTGTTGTTCCAGACCACAAAAAATATGTTGACAATATTAAAAAAGAAATGAAGAAAGCAGAAGCTGTTTATTTTGCAAGTGACCCTGATCGTGAGGGAGAGGCAATTGCTTGGCATATGTGTCATCTTTTAGATATTGACCCAGCTGAAGCTAACAGAATCACATATAATGAAATAAGTGAAGAAGCTGTAAACGAAGCAATTCAAAATCCGAGACCAATTGACCTAAAGCTTGTTGATGCTCAACAAGCTCGTCGTGTTCTCGATAGACTTGTGGGTTATAAAATTTCACCAATTCTTTGCAGAAAAATTCAAAACAAACTTTCTGCAGGTCGTGTGCAATCAGTTACACTTAGACTTGTGGTTGACAGAGAAAGAGAAATCTTGAACTTTAAGCCTGAAGAGTATTGGACGCTTCAAGTGATTTTGAATAAGGCAGATGGTTCAACAGAAACGTTTAAGGCCGTTCTTAATCTTGGCAAAGATAAAACTATAAAGTCTAAAGAAGAAATGGATAAGATTGTTGAATCAATTTCAGGTGGTGAGTTTGTTGCAACAAACGTTAAAAAATCTGTAACAAAATCATCTCCAAGTGCGCCATTTACAACTTCAACTATGCAACAAGAAGCGCTTAACAAACTTGGTATGAGTTTGAAAACAACTAGTGCAACGGCTCAAGTGCTCTATGAAGGTGTTGAAATTGCTGGCAGGGGAAAACAACCACTTGTAACATATATTAGAACTGACTCAACCCGTGTTGCTCCTGAAGCTCAAGCAAAAGCAAAAGCATTTATTAAAGAAAATTTTGGTGACAAGTATGTCGTTGAAAAACCAAGACATTTCAAAAACAAAAAAGATGCTCAAGATGCGCACGAAGCGATTCGTCCAATTTCACTCAAGTATAGACCAGAAGATTTGAAAGATAAGATTCAAAAGAATGAATATAGACTCTATAAACTCATTTATGACAGATTCTTAGCAAGTCAAATGGCCGATGCAACTTATAATTCGCTATCAGTTGACATTGAATGTAATGGTTATAAATTCAAAACTACTGGAAGAAGCTTAATTTTCGAAGGATACACAGCACTTTACAACAACCAATCGGCTGATGATGAAGAAAATGAAACACAAGCAAAACTTCCAAACATTGAAAAAGGTGACACTTTTGTTTCAAAAGAAACCAAACCTGAACAAAAATGGACAAAACCACCTGCAAGATACACAGAAGCAAGTTTGGTTAAAGCCATGGAAGAAAAAGGTATTGGCCGTCCATCAACATACACACAATCTGTGTCAACGCTTTTCACCAGAACATATGTTGAAAAAGATGGAAAGGCAATCAAACCAACCGAACTTGGAAATGTTGTTGTTGATATGCTTATCAAGTTCTTCCCAGACATTATGGATGTGAAATTCACTGCTGAAATGGAAGAAACCCTTGACGATATTGAATATGAAGGCAAAGATTGGAGAAGGGTTTTATCGGAGTTTTATGGAGGATTTGAAGAAGCCGTAAAATTTGCAATGAGTGATGGCACCAAAGCAAGAATTCCAGATGAAGAATCAGATGTTGTTTGCGATAAATGTGGTGCAATGATGGTTATTCGCAGTGGAAAATTTGGAAAGTTCTTGGCTTGTCCAAACTATCCAACATGCAAAAACACAAAACCTCTTGAAGAAGAGAAGAAGATAGTTGCAAAGTGTCCAACCTGTGGTAAAAATGTTATTGCTAGAAAGTCTAAACGTGGCAAGGTATTTTATGGTTGCGAAGGATATCCAGAATGTTCATATATTTCATGGAATATTCCTGCAAATGAAAAATGTCCAAACTGCAGCGAAGACATGATTGTTAAGCTTTATAAAAATTTAAAAGTGATTTCATGTCAAAAATGTAATTATTCAAGACGTGAAAAAATTGAAAAAAATGACAATACTCAAACCGCTCAAAGCGAAGAGTATGTAAACGAAATTGATATATTAAACAAGTTAGATGAACAAAATGAAAGAAACGGTTAATGTTGTTGGACTTGGTCTTGCGGGCTGTGAAGCAGTTTATCAGCTTGCAAAACGTGGAATCTTGGTTGATGCTTATGAAATGAAGCCAACCAAGTTTTCTCCTGCGCACGAAAGTGAAAACTTTGCTGAAATTGTCTGTTCGAACTCTTTTAAGAGTGCAGACCTTTCAACTGCGTCAGGTTGCTTGAAAGCTGAAATGCAAGAGCTTGATTCACTTATTTTAAAATGTGCTGAAAAAACAAAGGTTCCTGCTGGCAGTGCGCTTGCAGTTGACAGAGACAAGTTTAGCCAGCTTGTCACAAATGAAATAAAAAAACTTGATGGCGTCACTATTCATTATGAAGAAGTTAAAGACATTGATTTGTCAAAGCCAACCATAATTGCAACTGGACCGCTTACAAGTGACACTCTTTCAAATAGCCTTATGAAAATTCTGGGCGCTGACAATTTGCATTTCTATGATGCATCTGCACCAATTATTGATGCAGAAACAATTGATAGGTCAAAGACATTTACTGCGGGCAGATATGGAAAGGGCGAAAGTGATTATATAAATTGTTTTTTAAACAAAGATGAATATTATGCGTTTATTGATGAACTTGTTAATGCTGAACGTGTTGAACTTCACGAATTTGAGAAAAAAGAAATTTTTGAAGGTTGCATGCCAGTTGAGGTGATGGCGTCGAGGGGAAGAGATACATTGAGATATGGTCCGCTTAGACCAGTTGGACTTGTGTGCGATGATGGAACAAGGCCTTTTGCAGTTGTTCAGCTTAGAAAAGAAAGTAATCAAAACAGCCTTTATAATATTGTTGGATTTCAAACAAATTTGAAATTTGGTGAACAAAAGAGAGTTTTTTCAATGATTCCAGCACTCAAAGATGTTGAATTCGTTAAGTTTGGAGTTATGCATCGAAACAGTTATATTTGCGCTCCAAAATATCTAAACGCTGACTTTTCAGTTAAAGGAAATGAAAACTTAATCATTGCGGGACAATTGTCAGGTGTTGAAGGTTATATGGAAAGCACAGCTAGCGGTCTTGTTGCTGGAATGTGTCTTGCAAATAAAATTCTTGGAAAAACTATTGATAATCTTCCAAAAACAACTATAATGGGAGCTATAATAAGTTATCTTATGACAGCAGGTGCTGAAAACTTTCAGCCGATGAATGCTAATTTTGGAATATTGCCACCGCTTGATGAGAAGATTAAAGATAAGGCGTTAAAAAAATTGGCTTATTCACAAAGAGCGATTGCTGACATGAAGGCTTATAAGGAGAGAATATGATTAATTTTAGAGGAACCACAATAATCGGTGTAAAGAAAGACGGAAAAATTGTGCTTGCTGGTGATGGTCAAGTGACTGCTGGAGAGCATACAATTTTTAAAGGTAATGCAAGAAAAGTTAGAAGAATCTTTAATGACAAGGTTGTTATTGGATTTGCCGGCTCAACTGCTGATGCTTTTAATCTTTGTGAACACTTTGAAAAAATGCTTGAGAAATATTCTGGAAATTTGGAACGTGCGGCTGTTGAACTTGCACTCTTGTGGCGTGGCGACAAAGCGATTCGTCAACTTGATGCAATGATGATTTGCGCAGACAAAGAACAGCTTTTGATTATTTCAGGAAATGGTGATGTGTTTGAACCAGAAGGTGGTGTTTGTGCCATTGGTTCTGGCGGAAACTATGCACTTTCTGCAGGAAAAGCACTTTATGAAAACACAAACCTTTCTGCAAGAGAAATCGCAGAAAAAGCAATGAAGATTGCGGGTGATATTTGTGTGTATACAAACAGCAACATCACTGTTGAGGAGGTGTAAGCATGGCTATTGAATTTTCACCAAAACAAATCGTTAGTGAACTTGACAAATATATCATTGGTCAAGATGAAGCAAAAAAAGCGGTTGCGATTGCACTTAGAAACAGATATAGAAGAAGCAAGCTTTCTCCAGAAATGAGAGAAGAAATTACTCCAAAGAACATTATTATGCAAGGTCCAACTGGTGTTGGTAAAACTGAAATTGCCAGACGTCTTGCAAAACTTGTTAAAGCTCCATTTGTTAAAGTTGAAGCAACAAAGTTTACTGAAGTTGGTTATGTTGGAAGAGATGTTGAATCAATCATTCGTGACCTTGCAGAAGCGTCAGTTAGACTTGTAAAGAAAGAAAGATTTGACGAAGTGCGTGAAAAGGCTGAAAAAGCAACATATGACAGACTTATGCTTGCACTTTTTGGTTCATATAAAACAAAGCACCCAGAAATGAGTGATGACACAATTCGTGACCACATTGTTGATGATATAAAAAATCATAGAATCGACAATGAAATCGTTGAAGTTGAAGTTATTGAAGATAATAACCCAATGCAAATGATGGGTGGCATGGGAATGGAACTTAACATTTCTGAAATGCTTGGCGGAATATTGCCAAAGAAGAAAAAGAAAAAACGTCTTGCAGTTATTGATGCAATGCACGTGTTTTTAAACGAAGAAAGTGAAAAACTCATTGATATGGACAATGTTTCAGCAGAAGCAATTAGACGTGCTGAACAAGACGGCATTGTGTTTATTGATGAAATTGACAAGATTGCGGCAAAGAGTGCAAATGGTGGCGGAAGAGGCCCTGACGTTTCAAGAGAAGGTGTTCAAAGAGACTTGCTTCCAATCGTTGAAGGTTCAACTGTTACAACAAAATATGGCGCAATTAGAACAGACTTTATTTTGTTTATTGCTGCAGGTGCATTCCACTTGTCAAAGATTGAAGACTTGATTCCTGAACTTCAAGGAAGATTCCCAACAAGTGTAACACTCAACAGCATTAAATATGAAGACTTTGTAAAGATTTTGTCTGATACACAAAACTCGCTCTTGTTGCAATATGCGGGGCTCCTTTCAGTTGACAACATTAAACTTGATTTCACAAAAGATGGTATTGAAGAACTTGCTAGAATTGCAGTTTTGGCAAACGAAACAAATGAAAATATTGGTGCAAGAAGACTTCATTCGTTAATGGAGACATTGCTTGAAGACATTTCTTTCAATGCAACTGGTGACCATCCGGTTATTGTTATCACAGTAGACAAAAAATATGTTGATGAACATTTAGACAATATTTGCAAAAAGTTTGACTTAAGAAAATATATTCTGTAACCTATAGTTAAGGAGGGTGATGTTATGCTTAATGCAGGAATAATGACAAGTGAAGAATTTGATGAAATTATTGGTTCAAAAGATGTTTGTGTGGTTGATTTTTCTGCGTCATGGTGTGGTCCATGCAGAATGATGGCTCCAGTGCTTGAAGATGTTTCAGATAAATACAAAGGCAAATATTTCTTCTATCAAATCGACATTGATAGCGCTGAAGAACTTGCTGAAAAGTTTAATGTTACAGCGGTTCCAACAATTATTGTTTTGAAAAAAGGCAAAGAAGTTGACAGAACTTCTGGTTATCAAGATTTAAATGAATTCGAAAGATTTTTAAACAATGCAGTTAGAAAAGATTAAAAAACAAAAAGACTGACAATTTTGTCAGTCTTTTTTTGTGCAGAAAAAATGTTAAGGTTTATCAAAAAACCGCAAGATTTTCTGTAAAAATAACAAATTTTTGAATAAAAACATAAAAAATACGCTGTGTTTTGCGATTTTTTGAAAGAAATTTTAAAAAGGGTATTGCAATTTAGTTATTATAATTATATAATTATAATATCACAAAGGGAGAGGTTTTTATGGAACAAAAAACATATTATTTAGACCATGCGACAACGACATTTCTTTCAGCTGATGTTTACAAAAAAATGCTTGAATGTTTTGCAAAATATCAAGGCAATCCAACATCGCCATATCGTTTGGGTGTTGAAGCAAAAGCAGAATTAGAAATCGCTCGTGAAAGAGTTGCAAAAGCAATCGGTGCAAAACCAAGTGAAATTTATTTTACTTCAAGTGCAACCGAATCAAACAACTGGGCAATTAAATCAATTGCTAGAGCAAACAAAAATAAAGGCAGACACATCATCACTTCACAAATTGAACATCCATCTGTTTTAGAGTCTTGCAAAGAGCTTGAAAAAGAAGGATTTAAAGTTACTTATGTGCCAGTTGATGAAAATGGTGTTGTTGATTATGCTTCAATCATTAAGTCAATTGGTCCTGACACAATCTTGATTTCAGTTATGATGGCAAACCATGAAGTTGGTTCGCTTCAACCAATCAGAGCCATTGCAGAACTTGCAAAACAAAATGAAGTTTATTTCCACACTGATGCTGTTCAAGCTATTGGTTCAATTAACATCAATGTTGCAGAACTTGGTGTTGACGCACTTTCAATTTCTTCACACAAAATTGGTGGACCTAAAGGTGTTGGTGCTCTTTATATTAAAGAAGGCACAAAGATTGACAAGTTTATGTCTGGCAGTGAAGAAGAAATGGATATGCGTGCAGGCACTTTGAGTGTTGCTGCATGTGCTGGCTTTGGTGTTGCTATTGAAAATGCAACAACAGACCTTGAAGAAAAAGTTAAAGATGTTCGTGTTGTAAGAAAATACTTCCAAAAGAAAATTTCTGAAAGTGTTCACAATATTGCACTTAATGGACACCCAACACAAAGACTTGCAAACAACTGTTCAATCACTTTTGAAGGTGCGGGCTCTGAAGCGGTTGTTATGCTTTTAGACAAGGCTGGGGTTTATGCATCAATGGGCATGTCTTATGAACTTGAAACAAATGAACCAAGTCATGTTCTTCTTGCTATGGGCAAAGATGTTGAAGCTATCCGTTCAACAGTTAGGTTTACTTTTGGACCTGAAACAACAAAAGAAGATGTCGACGTTATTGTTGAAATTATTAGAAAATGTGTTAAGAAAGTAAGAAGTGTTTCAGCAATTAGAATCTATAAAAACAAGGTGGAGTTGTAATATGTATTCAAACGTAATTATGGAAGAATTTTATAATCCACAAAACTATGGCGTAATCAAAGGTGCTAGCGGTGTTGGAAAGGTTGTTTCTGATATCGGCAGTGAGATTATAAAGATTTATATCAGTGTAGAAAATGGCAAAGTTGTTGATGCTCAATTTCAAACATTTGGTGGTGTTGTTGCAATTGCTTGTTCAAGTATCGCAACTAAACTTATGATTGGAAAAAATGTTAATGACATCACAAAAATAACAGTTCAAAACATTTTAGAAATTGTGGAAGAAGTTCCTGAAGTTAAAATGTATATTGTTCAAGCAGTTGTTAATGCAATGCATGGGGCTGTTATGAGTTATCAAGGCAAGAACTAAAAACAAAAACTGGAGACCTCCAGTTTTTTGTTTAAAATATAGGTTATAAAAATATAACAAAAGTGTAGAAGTTATGAAATACAATTTTTTGAATTTTCCAGCAATTAGATTTAAAAGACCTTCTGAGAAAACCTTGGAAGCTTTTTCGCATGCAGTTGTTGAAAAATTTGATAAATATGAAGTAGAAGGTGAAAATTGGAGTAGCAAATGCTTTGATGCTGTGCTTGATGGAGATTTTGAAAAATTAAATCTACTTGAAAAAGTAAGAGGGCGTTTTTCGTATTCTGATTTAATTTTAGACTATGTTATTGACAACTTCACCTTAAAAGAAACCAGCTGGACAAAAGGGATTTTTGAAAAATTTAGCCAAGATGTTGTAAACAATTCTCGCTTCTATAAAAAAATTGAGTTTGATTTTGAAAAAGGTGAAATGACTTTGCATAGTATCCATGGAAAATTAAAGATAAGCACACTCACAAAGATGTTTCCATCAATGGCAAAAAATAGCGATTATATGCAAACGAAAAACCGTCATCAACATTGTCATCAAGATTCAGTGGCGATGCTTAAGTCAATTAAAAGTGATAGTTGTAGATTGGCGACGGGTTATATTTCTACAAGTGGAGAAGGCAATTATTATTTGCATTCTTGGATTGAAATTGATTTAAACGGCGAGCCATCTGTTATAGATACAACTAGAAACATTGTGGTGCCAAAGCGTGCATATTATCTAATAAGAAATATTAAAGGACCTGTTCATAAAATATCTAGAGAGAAATATTTGGAAGATGAATCAAAGTTAAAGTATATTTGCAGATACAACGGTTGGTTTTCGAAGTTGTATTTAGCTAACAGCAATCAAGCACTTGAAGTTTATAAAATTTTAGTGCAGATGGAACAAAGAAAAAAAGAAAATGACCCATTATATCAAGCGGCAAAACATTTTTATGATAGCATGACACAATATCAACAAAAACCAGAGTCGTTTGACCTTATTCAAAAAGGATAATAGAAACAGAGCAACATGCTCTGTTTTTTTATGGGAGATTTTGTGTATAATTTTGTCGAAATAAAGCATACTAGTTTTAGGAGGTATTTATGGAAGAATTTTTAAAGGGAGTTATGCTTGGTGCTGTTGTTGGTGCTTGCGTTGCCAGTGTTGTAGTTGCTAAAAATAAAAAGCTTTCAGGAAAAATCAGGGAGGGGATTAATACTGCAAGTGAAAAACTTTCAGAAGCAAAAGAAACATTAATTGACAAAATGCAAGATTGTGAGTTTGCTCCCGTTCATGAAAGTGAAGGCTGTGAATTTTGTGGTGACGAAAGTAGAAACAAAGAACAAAATAAAAAATCTAAAAACTAGTTTAAAAAATTAGACATATTTTTTTTCTTATGCTATTATTATTTTGTAAATTGTTGCAAGGGGTGCAGTGTGAAAATATTAGCATTAGATATTGGAACTGTCAGAATAGGCATTGCCACATCTGATATAATGGAAATCATTGCATCGGCTTATGAAGTTTACAGACGAAAGAATATGCCAGAAGATGTTAAGCACATCGCAGACATTGTTCAAAACTTAAGCGTTGGCGAAATCGTTATTGGTTTACCACTTAAAATGGACGGAAGCGAAGGGCAAAGTGTTGAAATGGCAAAGGCTTTTGGTGATGAACTTTCAAAACTTGTGAATGTTCCAATCGTCTATCAAGATGAGCGTCTTTCAACTGTTGAAGCTCAACGAATTTTGATTGAGTCAGGTATGAGACGTGAAAAAAGAAAAGACAAGATTGACAGCATTGCAGCAACAATTATATTGCAAACCTATTTAGACAAAAAGAGTTTTAAAAAACTGTAGGTTGCATAAAATTAAAGATATAGGAGTAATAATTATGGCAGATGAAGAAAAATTAAATGATGAAAATCTTCCTGAATCAATGGAACATATGGAAGAAGATGATGACGATATTGTCACATTGCTTTCAGCTAATGGTGAAGAAATTGATTTCGTTGAAATCGCAGGAATTGCTTACAAAGGTTCATTCTATGCAGTTTTGCAACCTGTAGAACTTTTAGATGGAATGGATGATGATGAAGCTTTGGTTTTCAAAGTAACAAGAGGCAAAGATGGCGAAGATAAGTTTGAAATCGAACTTGATGATTCAGTTATTGATGCCGTATTTGCTGAATATAACAAGCTTTTAGACGAAGCAAACGCTAATGGCGACACTGCAAACTAATTAAAATTTGGTTAAAATTTTGACCGCAAGTTTTCTTGCGGTTTTTTTCTTGTGAAAAATCAAACAAACTTGTCAAAATGTCTTGCAAAATCTAAATTTATGTGATAAAATCTTGCTATCACACATTTGTGGTGATGTTTTTGGTGTTGCACAAAATTAAAATTTTTAGTGATTTTGTGTTCCAAAAACAGGTGATCCGCAAAGAGGGATAAACAAAAGGAGAGAAAAAATTATGGCAGTTGTATCAATGAAACAACTACTCGAGGCAGGTGTTCATTTTGGTCACCCAACAAGAAAGTGGAACCCAAAAATGAAAAAATACATTTTTACTGCAAGAAATGATATTTATATCCTTAACCTTGAAAAAACAGTTACTTTGATTGATGAAGCTTATGCTTTCGTTAAATCAACAGTTGAAGCTGGTGGAAACATTTTGTTCGTAGGAACAAAGAAACAAGCTAAAGATGCAGTTATTGAAGAAGCTCAAAGAGCTGGTATGTTCTACATGGGCAACCGTTGGCTTGGCGGTACTCTTACTAATTTCAAAACAATTAGAAGCAGAGTAGACAGACTTACAAAATTAAACCAAATGGAAACAACAGGCGAGTTCGACCTTCTTCCTAAGAAAGAAGTTTTGGAACTTAAAGCTGAAAGACAAAAACTTGAAGATAACCTTGGCGGTATCAAAGAAATGAGAACTCTTCCTGCAGCACTTTTTGTTGTTGACCCAGGAAAAGAATACATCGCAGTTCGCGAAGCAAAGAGTTTGGGAATTCCTATCGTTGCTTTGGTAGACACAAACTGTGATCCTGATGACGTTGATTACGTTATCCCAGGAAACGATGATGCTATCCGTGCAGTTAAACTCATTGCTGGTGCTATGGCTGATGCTTGCATCGAAGCAAGAGAAGGCGCTGAAGGTCTTGCTAAAATTAAAGCTGCTGAAGCAGAAGCTGAAGCTGCTGCTAATCCAGTAGTTGAAGAAACTGCTGAAGTTGCTAACGAAGTTGTTGCTGAAGAAAATAACTAATTTTAAGATTTAAGGAGATACTTTTATGGCATTTACCGTTAAAGATATTACAACATTAAGAGAGCAAACCGGTGCTGGTATGCTCGATTGCAAAAACGCACTCACAGAATGTGATGGCGATATGAACAAGGCTGCAGATTGGCTTCGTGAAAAAGGCATTGCAAAAGCCGCTAAAAAGGCTTCAAGAATTGCTGCTGAAGGTTCAGTATTCTTATACAACCATATGAACGGAAAGATCGGCGTTATGCTTGAACTTAACTGTGAAACAGACTTCGTTGCTAAAAACGAAGACTTTAAAGCACTTGGTCACGATCTTTGCTTGCACATCGCTGCAAACGCTCCAAAATATGTAGGCAGAACTGAAGTTGATGCT
>JAZOTD010000036.1:0-59527 GCA_045657465.1 Clostridia bacterium
CAAGTGAAGCATTCATTTTAACAGTAATCACTGACGGGGGTGTGGCACTATATGTGCTTGTAAGATTATATTCCTTTGTTGAAGCAGATAAGATCAGATATGTATACGCATCTTCTCCGCTTTCACTATCAAGCAAATCACTAATTGAACCAACATAATTTTCATCTTTGTCGTTTGTGCTAAAAACCCTGGTCACTCCACCTTTAATTTCAAACTTGTCAATGGTTCTTTCATCATCAAACTTAAACTTCAAAACCACAACATGCGACACTCCTTCTTGACCAAACTCCATTTTTTGAGAATCAGACATTTCATCAATAGAACCAGAAATAGTTACAACATCACAATCTTGATTTAGTTTAACACCTTCACCATTTTCAAATTCAATTTCACCAAGAGTTGTTTTTGCAAGTTCAACTTTTTCTTTCGCATCACAACTTTTATCATTATTTTTTCCACATGCAACAACACCAATCATTACAAGCATAACCAAAGATAATGCAAACACCTTTTTAAAAATATTTTTCATAAAAATCACTCCTTTTAAGGGTATTTTGCGTATATTTTTATGAAAATATGTATTTTTTGCGGTTTTTGTTCTTTAGAACAAAATAAAAATGAGATGCTTAAACATCTCATTATTTTTTAGTTGTATCACCAAATTCCTCATCAAATGCTTTAATGCATTCATTGATGGTTTCTACTGCTTCTCGTCTTCCGCTAATACTTTCAATCTTAACCGGCTTTTGTTCAAGTTGTTTATAAACAGTCAAGAAGTGAATCAATTCTTCAAAGATGTGTTTTGGAAGTTCTGAAATATCAGTGTAACAATTGTTTTGAGGGTCTCCAAATGGAATCGCAATAATTTTTTGATCCATTTCATTCCCATCAATCATTTTTATAACGCCAATTGGATAACATCTTACAAGACTCATTTTTTCAATTGGTTGTGAACACATTACAAATACATCAAGTGGGTCGTTATCTTCACTAAGTGTACGTGGAATAAATCCGTAGTTCATTGGATAATAAGTAGCTGTAAAAAGAACTCTATCAAGAATAATTAATGAGGTTTCTTTGTCGAGTTCATATTTATTTTTTCCACCTTGTTCAATTTCAATAAAACAAACAAAGTCATCACTCTTAATTCTTTCTTTATTAAACTCTTTCCAAATATTCATTTGTATTACCTTCCTATTTTTATATGGCAGATTATAGCACCATACAAAATAAAAAGTCAACTTTAAAATCTACTTTTTTCTTTTGCCCTTTCTGTTCAAAATTGAATCAACCACAACAATGTTTTTAGGGCTTAAATCAATCTCATTTTTCAATCTTTCAGCGGTTTCTTCATCAATATCATCTGGTGAAGAAACTTCTTTTGAAGCAATAAACGTCGCCATATTTTCACGTTTTCTTTCAGCAAGCCATCGTTTCATGTATTCTTTGTCACCACGCATTTTTTCTAGTGGCTTTTCTTCACTGCCTTCTTCATCAACCAAAACCTTTACGTCACTGTTTGACAAGGTCTTCATTGCTCGTTCAAACAATTTTTCTGAAAAATCATCACTTATTCTAAGATGTCTTGTTTCGTCAATGTTTAAATAATGTTCAGATATGTGTTCTTCAAGCATATCATCAAATGAATCATACTGAATCATCCTCGACAATCTTCTTGTTCTGTCAAAATGTTTTTTTTGTGGCTTGCAAATTCCACAATCGTCTTGAGGATTTGCCAACCTTTCTTGCTCAGCCGCAATCATTTCTTCTTCTTTTTTGGCAATCTCTTCAAATCCTACAAACCTTGAAACCTTACCATCTGTCTTAACAAATTGTGCCTGCTTTCCATCAAACTCATCAGACCCTTCTTTAGCCTTATTTTCTTCTTCAGCAATCTCAACTTGTCTTTTATAGAGCCTTTCAATTTGTGGCCTAACTTTGCTTTTTTTTACCCTGATTTTTTCAGTTGATTCTTTTTCTTCTGTTGAAGTTTCTTTTGTTTCTGTTTCTGCTTTGTCTATTTGTTTTTCTGGTTCTTTTTTAACTTTTTTCTTTTTAACTTTTACAAAAACAAACATCAAAACAAAAACCACAACAACTAGAAAAGCTAAAACAACCAACGGGTTTTCATTTAACCATTCCAACATAATATCACCTACTTGTTGTCATCGGTGTTATTTTTCTTTTGAGCTGCAGCAAGTGACGCAAACCTAGCAGCAAGTGGGTTCATTTGTGGATTAAATGAACCCCCGCCAAATCCACCATTAAAACTTGGTGGTGGTGGCATTGATGGCTTTGATTCTTTCTTTGGACTCGCCGAAGCCAATTTTTCAACTTTTTCATCTTCAGCCCTGCTGAGTGAATTTCTCATGGCAGTATCTGCTTGAATATTTTGCATTTCGTAATAATCGTTAACAGAAATCTTTCCTGCTGAAAGAGCTTTTGCAAGAGCTTTTGGCACTTCCGCTTCAGCTCTAATAACTTCAGCACGCATTTCTTGCACTCTTGCTTTCATTTCATTTTCAGCAGCAATAGCCATGCTCTTTCTTTCTTCAGCTTTTGCTTGAGCAATACGCTTTTCTGCTTCAGCCTTGGCAATATTAAGTTCAGCATCAATATTTCTTCCAACGTCAATATCTGCAATATCAAGTGACGAAATATAATATGCAGTTCCACGATCAAGTCCTTTTTCAAGAACTGTTGAAGAAATAAGTTCTGGACTTTCCAAAATCATCTTGTGCGATTCAGTTGAACCTACCGTTGTTACGATACCTTCACCAACACGAGCAATGATTGTATCTTCACCAGCACCAGAAATCTGCATTAACATGTTTGAAACCACAGTAACTTTTGCCTTTACAATAAGCTCAATACCGTCTTTTGCTACAGCTGAAATTTCAGGTGTTTCAATAATTTTTGGAACAACCGTGTTTTTAACCGCTTCATAAACATCACGACCTGCAAGGTCAATTGCCTTCGCTTTTTGAATGGTAAGGTCAATATTTGCAGAATATGCAGCCACAAGTGCCTTTACAATATTTTCAACACTTCCACCAGCCATATAGTGTGTTTCGAGTTCATCAACTGTTATTTTTAACCCTGCCTTTCTAGCAGTGATATAGTTCAAAACAATAAGTTGGCATTCAACTTTTCTAAGTTTCATTCCTATAAGTTTAATCATTGAAATATGCGCAGATGAAACAAATGCCCTAAACCAAAGTTTAAATGGCACTAAAACCAACACAACAATTAATGCTGTTATGAGTAAAATTGCAGCAACAACAATTGCAACAATCCAACCTGCGCTTAATCCTGCACTACATAAAAACATAGGCACCTCCAATAGTTATATAAATTATAACATAGTTATGATTAAAAATCAATACTTCTTGAAAATTAATTATTATTTAATAACACACATATAATTTATTTACATCAAAAGTTACTTTATTAAATCAATATAAAAAACGCAAAAAAGTGTGTTTTTGCGTTTAAATATTAATAAAAATTCCCCTTAGATTTGTCTTTTATATTTTTTTCAATTTTGTATTTATAAAACATTCCATACTTCTTTCTGGCTTTATCATCGGCAGTTTCATATCTATACAAAATTGCGTTAAAAGTTTCATTCCAATGTGGTTGATTTTTATATTTTCCTCTATATCTTCTCAAAAACTTAATAGAATATTTTTGAGCATCTCTTTCTATTGATTGATTGTTATACATAACAGAATCACTTGCAGATGAAAAATAACCTTGCCAATTTCTCTTCCACTTTTTTGCTCTAAACTCATACCACTTAAGCTCTCTGTTAACCACTGCAAATTGATAAGCATGCCTTGTTTCATGGGCAATGGTTTCTAGTGCATGGTATCTATATTTTGGTTCTTCAATAAGATTCGCATTAAGCAATATCTTAACTTTTCCACCAGCAACAGTAAACGCACCAAAACAATTCCAAGAATCATCATATTTAAGCTCAAGCTTAATAGGTTCAATACTAAATTCTTTAGCAACCTTTTTTTCTACAGCTTCAAAACACTTAAACCTCTTGTCATAAGACAATTTGTTCCACTTTCTTAATTTAAACTTTGAAAATAAAAAAAACATATCTATTCACCTAAATTCATTCTAACATAATATAAATTTTTTCACAAGAATATTTGATAAGTCTCACATTAAATTGTATAATAAAAACATGGAATACATCATAAAAAACAACATTATTTATATCCATGACAGAACCCAGTTTAATCCAAAACATATTCTTGAATGCGGTCAGGTTTTTCGATTTGGAAAAGATAAAAATAACAATTATTTTGTTATCTCAAAAAACAACAAAGCAACCATTATCGAAACCGACAATTGCTATGAAATTCATTCAAACAATACTGAATATTTCGTGAATTATTTTGACCTAAACACAAACTATAACGAAATTAAAAACACTCTCAAATTAAACAAAATAATTTCACCAATGATTGACTTTGGCTATGGCATTCGAATCTTAAATGCAGATCCTCTAGAAATGATTTTTTCATACATCATTTCACAAAATAACAACATATCAAGAATTCAGAAAATCATTGAAAAACTATGCATAATCGGTGATAAACAAGACGGATTTAATTCATTTCCAACACTTGACCAGCTCAAAGCCCAACCACTAGAATTTTATCAATCACTAGGTGCTGGATATCGTGACAAATTCTTAAAAGAAACTGCTGATTTTTTAACAACAGAAATGGTCGAACATGCAAAAACATTAGAGACAAATAACCTACTTAAATGGCTAATTTCTCTTAAAGGGATAGGCCCAAAAGTTGCAAGTTGCATAAGCTTATTTGGATTTGCTCGCAAAGACAAATTTCCTGTCGACACTTGGAATGAACAATCATATTACAATCACTTTTCAAAACAAAAACGCACCCGCCCGCAGATTCAAGAATTTTTCGAAAACGAATTCAAAGAAAATTCGGGTATCGCCCAACAATACATTTTTTATTTTGAACGCGAACAAAAAACCAAGAGCAAATAAACTCTTGGTTTTTATTTTATTTATTGTTTTTGAACTGGATAAACACTTGTCACGTATGAATTTTCAGAAATTTTAGAAACGTAATTCATAAGATTTTGAATTTGAGAACAAGCTTCTTTTGCCATTCCAATTGATGTGTTTTTTGAAAGTGGCATGTGAAATCTTTCAACAAATTTTTTAAACTTAACATTAACAAAAGTTTCATACATGTCTTTTGAAGATAACGCATATTGACTTTGCAAATCTCTCATAAAATCTAAACACAATTCATCATATAAGCTGTTTGCCTTTTCAATCATATCAAGCCTTTCTTGCTCTGTAGAACTCTTCACTGATTCAACCTTTGATTTTTCCATTCTTGCTTTATCAATTTCAGCCTGAACACTTGCTCTAAACTCTTTGTCATGCATTCCAAGTTCAATAATTCTGCCATTTAAAATTGTCAATTCATTTGCAAAATCATTAAAAAGTAAAACACCTTGTTCCGCATATCCCATTTCGAAATCTTCAACACCAGCAACCTTATCTCCACACATTCTAAGCTGTGCAATAATTTTTTTGTTAACAGATGCAGTTAATTCTGCAAACTTTGAAAAGTTTTCATACTCACCAAAACAATATTTTTTACTTTTTTCAGCAAGTGTATAAAATTTTATCAACTCACGAATAACTTCTTGGAGATTATCATATTTATTTCGTGAATCTTTTGATGAAAAATATATTAACTTATATTCTTGATTAGATTTTTTAACAATATTTAAGAAACTTTTATAACTTTCAGTGGCATGCATAAGACGTTGCAAATTTTTATTGTAATCACCAATGTCATTAACTTGTGCTAGTTCAAGTTTTTTAGTACTTTCAAAAGCAAAAACCATAGGATTATATTTAACATATTCATAAACCGTTTTTGCAATTAAATCAATCAACATGTTTTGAAGTGAAATCACTTCCATAGGCATTGCTTTGTTTAAAATATCTGTAAATTCAGCTCTAATTTTTTCATCTTTTTTAATACTAGAAAGAACTTCAGAAACCCCAGGCTCATTTGTATTTGAAAGCAATATAAAAATTCCTTCAACATTCTTATGTCCTAAATCAAAAAACTCTTGCAGATTAAATTTTTCCATAAATAACTCCTTCTTGCAAGGAGATTATAACACAGGTCACACTTCTTGTAAATACCCCAATATTACACAAAAAAAACACCTTGTCAGGTGTTCTTTATCTAATCATTAATCAATTTTAAAAAATCTGCATGGGTTTTATCAAAAATTTTATCTAGCGCTGCATATCTATCAAGCAAATAAATTCTAACATATTCATATTCAACATTGAATTCATTCAAACCCTTCTTTCCATACCACATAACAGCGTCAAGTTCAGCAACATTTTTTATACTCTCTTTATAATCACGAAGATAATTAGCAACGTCAACAATATGATGTTTTACTTCGTCATATCTGTCAGCAACCAATTTATAATTGTCAGCGTTTTGCAAGAATGTATTAAAAAATGGTGAACGTTTTGCAAGAGAAAGCGTTTTTGTTGTTTCAATTTCTGTAAAATTATAATATATCATCGCCCTATCAAAATCCCAAACCGGACCAAATTTTAGCTTTCCATCGGTTGTTTTGTGCATATAAACACTTCTTACTGAAGCATCAAGGTTTTGCATAATTTCATTTATAAGCCAATAATCAACAAATGAATCAACATCAACTAAATCACTAAATCCAACAGGTGTATCTCTAAACGAAACTTCAACAGTTGAACCTGTTTTGAGTGTTGTCCAGACCGCTGTCATATATTCTTTGATATAGTCATAAACCCTATCAGTTCCATCTTTAGCAATTATTCTTTCATCATGTTCTGGATATTTAATTTCGATTTCTTTAAGTCCTGAAACTTTAATTAAATCACTTCTTGACAAATCTCCAGGAATGCTTCCATCTAGTTGATTCATTTCAATTAAAAATGGAAAATCTTTTATTGATTCTTGATAATAACCTTGTTCAACTGAAACTTTATCTTCAACAACTTTTTTATCTTTAACATCAGTTCTGCCTGAATTTTCATCAACTTGTTCACACAAAAGATACAAACCTTGAACCTTTCCGTTTAAAATAAACACAACATAGTTTGGAGTTACTGCAAAATCAAGGCCGTCAAACTCTCCGGCAAGAATTTGTGATGCATAAGTTTTAACTTTTGAGTTGTCAACATACTCAGCAAGCAACACCCAACTCTTATTTTCTTCTAAACCTAAAAGTGAATGTTTTTCTTCAAACTTGATTCTATATGGTTTCTTTTTATATGTCATCGTTGTGTTGCCACGCAAACGAATGCCAACTGATTCTTCATCATCATCTTCATTGTCAAACTCATCTGCCATATCAACACTAAAATTATGTGACTTATCTTCACAGTTATATATTTTGAAAGAACAATTTACATAATCAACTTTACTTTTAGGATTTTTCTTTTTATAAGTATTCACCTCAATTATAGGAATTGATATGTCGCCAGCTTTTGCAAAAAATTTTTCTTTTGACATTGCTCCAAAACCACAGTTGTTTACAATATGAAAACATCCCAAAATACCAGTTCCAACAACAAACAATGCTATCACAATAGACAACACAATGATGGTAATCTTACTTTTCATACTTTTTTTCTCACGAGTTTGTTCCACAAAAATTCTCCTTACAAATCATTTAACCACACAAATTTTTACATAAAAAACACTGCAATGCAGTGTTTTTGACTTTAAATCAATTTCAAAAAGTCTGTATGTGGCTTGTCAAATATCTTATCTAATGCATTATATCTATCCACTAAATAAATTCTAACATATTGATAGTATTCTTCAAATTCTTTAGCACCTTTTTTGCCATACCACATAATCGCATCAAGTTCTGCAATGTTTTCGATTGTTGATTTATATTCACCAAGGTGGTTTGCAACATCTAAAATGTTTTGTTTTACTTCATCATATCTTTCGGCAACCAAATTATAGTTGTCTGCATTTTTTAAAAATGTATTAAAGAATTGTGATGTTCTTGCAAGACAAAGTGATTTGCTTGTTTCAAGTTCTGTGAATTTATAAGGACCTTCAAACCATGTACTCGCCATTGACCAGTCAAAATCCCATACAGGACCAAAGTACAATTTTCCATCAGTTTCTTTATGCATATAGACACTCTTTCTTGAAGCATCTGGATTGCGCATAATTTCGTTAACTAGCCAGTAATCAATAAATGAGTCTACATCAACTAAATCACTAAAACCAACAGGCGTATCTCTAAATGAAACCTCAACTGTCGAACCTGTTTTAAGCGTTGTCCAAACAGCAGTCATATATTCTTCAATATAATCATAAACCTTGTCTTCGCCATCTTTGGTAATTATTCTTTCATCATGTTCTGGATATTTTATTTCAATTTCTTTAAGTCCTGAAATTTCAATTAAATCTTTTTCAGATAAATCTCCAGGGATACTACCATCTAATTGATTCATTTCAATTAAGAATGGAAAGTCTTTAATTGAATCTTGATAATAGCCTTGTTCAACTGATACCTTATCTTCAATAACTTTTTTATCTTTTACATCAGTTCTTCCAGAATTTTCATCAACTTGCTCACACAAGAGATATAAACCTTGAACCTTTCCGTTTAAAATAAACACGACATGGTTTGGAGTTAGCGCAAAATCAAGTCCGTCAAAATTACCTGCAAGTGTATGTGCTGCGTAGTTTCTAATACTTGATTGATCAATATAGTCCGCAAGTAACACCCAACTCTTGTTTTCTTCTAAACCCAAAAGTGAATGTTTTTCTTCAAACTTAATTCTATATGGTTTCTTTTCATATATCATCGTTGAGTTGCCACGCAAACGAATGCCAACTGACTCTTCATCGTCATCTTCATTGTCAAACTCATCTGCCATGTCAACACTAAAATTATGTGACTTGTCTTCACAGTTATATATTTTGAAAGAACAATTTACATAATCAACCTTGTTCTTAGGTTTTTTCTTTTTATAAGTATTCACTTCAATTATAGGAATTGAAATATCTCCTGCTTTAGCAAAAAACTTTTCCTTTGACATTGCACCAAAACCATAATTTTCTACAACAAAGAAATACCCTGCAATGCCTGAGCCAATAAGAAACAATGCCGTAACAATTGATAAAACAATTATTGCAACCTTGCCTTTTTTTGATTTTTTCTTTTCTTTAACTTTTGTTTCTTGGTTTGCCATTAAACACTCCTTAACAAATTACTTCTAATTCACTGTGTGTTGAGTGAATTGTTGCAGACATATTTGAAAGATAGAAAACATAGAAAATCTTATCATCTTCACTGTACATGCTTCTAAGTTCTGGGTTTGCATCGAGCATTGCCTTTTTAACTTCAGGGCGGTAGTCATATTCAACTTTTCCGCTCACACGAAGCCATCTATCATAACCTTCACCAATCATTGCACACATTTCAACAAACGAATTTGTTTCAATTTGTTTAAAAGCATGAGTTCTGTTGTTTGTGTAAAAATAAACCTTATCTTCAAATTGAACCACTGCATTATATGGTCTAACATAAGGTCTTTTGCCGTCTGTTGTGGCAAAAAAGAAATTCTTTGAATTCTTTAAAATATTTGTAATTCTATCAACTGCTTGTTTATTCATAACACCTCTCCTTTATACACAATTAGTTTACCATAATATGCGAAATAAAGACAACTAAAAACAATAAAAAAAAGATGGCAATCGCCATCTTGATTTATGTCTATTTCATTATTTGCTTTCAGCAACAACTGACACTCTTTTTTTGTTTTTGCCAAATTTTTCAAATTTAACAACACCATCAACTTTTGCGTAGAGTGTATCATCATCACCAATGCCAACATTTTCACCTGGGTGAACACTTGTTCCTCTTTGACGAACAATGATGTTTCCACCTTTAACGGTTTGACCTGAATATTTTTTCACACCAAGTCTTTGAGCATTAGAATCACGACCGTTCTTTGTAGAACCGCCACCTTTGTGATGCGCAAATAATTGGATATTAATAAACATTGTCATAAGTTTTTACCTCCAATTCAATATAATCAGAAAAACCTTCATATAAATCAGAAATTCCACACAGCATAGTATCTAATATAGCAGATGCTTGAATTTCTTGAGTTTCATCTAATTTTTCTGGTAAGGTGAACTTTAAATAACCTTTTGCATCATCTCTTTTCATATCAAGTTCAATCATAACAATCATGAGAAGCCCCAAGACTGCAGTTTGAACAACACTAGAAAGCGATGCGCAAACAATATCTTCACCATGTTCTCCGTAATTTGTGTGCCCATCGCACTCAACTTCGAAGATTTTATTATTTCTTTTACTTACTGTTACTTTTGTCATTTAACTAACTCACAAAATTATTTTTCAATTGAAAGAACTTTAAGTTTTGTGAATGGTTGACGATGACCTTGTTTTTTGCGAACGTTCTTTTTAGCTTTGTATTTGTATACAACAACTTTCTTTTCTTTACCAAATTCCAAAACTTCGCAAACAGCTTTAGCCTTCTTGCCGTTAGCTGTAGCAATTTCAACTTTGTCACCATCAGCAACAAGCAAACATGGAAGTTCAACTTTGTCACCAACATTGGCATCAATTTTTTCTGCTTTGAAATAAGTGTTTGGTTCAACTTTATATTGTTTTCCACCAACTTCAACAATAGCGTACATTAATTTATCCTCCTCTCTCCAGTCTCACTGCGAAGGTGCATGAATCGATCATGACTTAATATTTTTTCGCAACAAAAAAATACCTTTTGCATGTGGCACGCTAATAATTTAACACTTCAAGCCCACTTTGTCAAGGTATTTTTATATAAATATATAAATATTGCTATGCAACATAACAAAGATAAGCACTTTGCATTTTGCAATAAAATTAATCATTCAATCATATTATCTTGCTTGTAAAGTTCAATCTCACTTATTCGCCTAACTTCTTTGCTATCTTTTGATAGGAATATGAAATTGAAAAAATGGTAGTCATCTATAAATTTATAAAGCTTAAAATTAGGACAGTTTTCATCAACATAAACATTGCGTTCAATAAGCCCTTTTTTGAGTTTTTGAAACTTTTTATCTACAAACAAACTTCGCTTATATGACGTGTCGGTTGAAGATTTCATCAACAAACTTGCAAGGTTCACACACACAAATCCGAGAGTAAAATTAAACGAAAAGAAAAACGAAATCAAAAACACACAAAACATAAAACATACAAACCATGAAGATATTTTTTTCACTTTCAAAAGAGCATCTCTCCGCTCATATTTTTTGTTAAACACAACTAACAAAAATCGTCCAAAATCGAGTGGAAAAATTGGCAAAAAATTAAACAACAAAATCGACCAATTTGCAACCAAAATATCACTTAAAAAAATATAAGATTCTGGCTTAAACCAAAACATCAAATAACAAAAAATCACAACTAAAAAATTGAATATTGGACCCGCCAAAACAATCTTTATTTCATCATCTAAAACAAAATCATCATCACCTTCGAGTGACGCTCCAAAAAAAGTTAAATGGATTTTCTTTGGCAAATAACCAAGTTTTTTAGAAACAACAAAATGACTCATCTCATGCAAAACAACAAAAATCACATGATAAAAATATAGCTTCATTTCATCAAGTAAAAATGCTAAACACAAAAGTAACAAAAAAGAAAAATCAATTTTAAAAACTTTAAAAAAATCTGCAATTTTCTGCAATTTTTTGTCGTTTTTATTGAAATATTGCATCATTACTTAAATTTTATGCATTATTTATTTGATTTTATCACTTTTAAAAACAACATTTTCAGCAACACAATCAACCATAAAAACAATATTTAAACCCCACAACATCTTCACATTCAACTTCAAATTTTCAGGAACAATCTTTGTGTATTTTGAAAACACCTCAAACAAATCACTTTTCAAATTTCTTAACTTATCAAGCGTAAGCTCACTTGAACTTAATGCTATCTCTTGTGAAATTTGATTAATCAAACTTTTATCATTATTCATATTTTTTAGCCACCCTTTTTCTAAAATATCCAATAATCCCACAGTATCTTTTTTCATAGTTGATTAAATATGGATTGTTAGTTATAAAAACATTACAAAACAATTTCATCATTTTCTTTTGTTTTTTAGTTATACTTTTAAAACTAAAACAATTAAATTTATAAAACTTTTCAAACACAAACAAAACATCAGTTTCAAACAAATTTTGAACATCAGAATCACTCACCCTTTCACCACTCAACTGCCCAACAATAAAAGCCTTGTTTATGACTATTTTTATATTTGTTATATTTTTGAAGTATCTAATTTTTTGAATAAATTTATATGAGTTCAAAACATCAATTTTCTCATCACCCATAACAATTATTGTTTCATTTGAATATTTTAAAAATAAATTCAAATTTTCAAAATCATTGTTATTCACATCAATAAAAATAAAGTCAAAATTTTTTGAAATATTATTTATAAATTCACAAAACACACTTTCGTGTCGTTTATAATCAAAATTAGTCTTGTTAGTTTTTAAATAAAGCAGATTATGTTTTGCATAATTTAAAACATCATACTCTCTAGCGTCTCCAGTTATATATTCTTTAAAATCAATTTCCTTTTTTACATCAAATCTCATCGCCAGGTCATTAATAGAAAAATAGCCATCAATTAATAAAATTTTTTTATTTTGATTTCGCATTTGTTCTGCAAGTGTCAAAATAATAGATGTCTTACCAACACCACCACGACTTCCAACAAAACTAATTATTCTGCACATACTTAAATATTAATACTAAAACACTAATTTTTATATGCTAGATATGCTGATTAATGTAGTTTTTTAACCCAAAATAAACATTTTTCGGTTTTATGTTTGTATAATACAGAAAAAATATTATATAATTAGTTTAGGAGATTAATTATGTCAACTTTTTATATTGGAATAAAAATGGGTTCAACAACAACCTACATCTACAAAGCTGGAAACGGAATTGTTTTAAAAGAACCTTCTCTCATTGCCATGCCAACTAACATGAAAGTTAAAGATGTTAAAGCAATTGGCGAAGATGCAAAAAAACTCATTGGAAGACTTCCTAGCAATATCACAATATTCTCACCAATTTCTGGCGGAACAATTCAATATGAAGAACTAGCTGTTTTAATGCTCAAAGGATTCTTAAGAAAAATTTTTCCAAACAAAACTCTTGGCCAAAACATAAAAGCTATTGTCACCACCCCAGTTAGTTTGTCGCCACAAGAGAAAAAAGTTTTTGAAACCACTTGTTTTAAAGCTGGCATTGCTGACGTGTTTTTAATTCCTGATGTTTTATCATACGCCGTTGGAAATGGAATCGATATTCAAAATGAAAATGCAAACTTAATTGTAAACATTGGCGGCGAAACAACAAATATTGCCGTTGTTTCAAATTATTCAATCATCAATGGTTTCACCCTTTCATTTGGAGGTTCAATCATTAGCGTTGCCATTGCAAAATATATCGAAGAAACTTACAATTTCTACATAAGCACTGAACAGGCAGAACAATTAAAAGTTGAAATCTGCTCTCTATTTGAAACATATTCTGTATCTTACGATATCACAGGGCTCAACAAAAAAACTCAAGCAAAAGAACAATTAACAATCAATGCAACCGAACTTTACCCTATTGTAAAACACTATTATTCGCTCATTGCTGAAGCAATCAATTCAGTGATTCAGTCAAGCGACCCAGAAGTTATTTCAGACATTTCCAAAAATGGAATCTATTTTTATGGTGGCGGTTCTTCAATAATTGGTCTTGAAAAATTCATGGCCGAACAAACCACATTTAAAATCAACCCACCAGACACAAGCAGGTCAAACATTCTCGGAACCGGTGTTTTAATCAAATATCCACAACTCTTAAAAAAGATTTTAAAGAACACTTAATTATAATTAGTTTTTAATCAAATAGTTATGAGTCAATATCCATTTAAAAATTTTGGGTATTGACTTTTTTGTTAAATTTTGGTATAATAACAGCGCAATTAAGTCAAGTCCGCATAAACTATGAATTTTGCGGTAATTTACTTTAATTCAAAGGGAGTATAAAACAATATGGAATCTAAAAAAAAGAAAAAGATTATCCTTATTGTTTCATTAGTATCAATTTTTTTAATTGTCGCTGTTTTAGGAACGTTTTTTACTATAAAAGCAATTAATAATAAAGACAACGACAGCAGCACCCCAGCAACGAATGTGAATAGTTCACTTGGGGTTGATGAGAGACTATTTGAAGCACATAAGGCTATTATGAACGAAGAAGTTTCTGCTGATTTCAACGGAAACTACAAATTTAAAACTGTTAGTTCAATTATCTTTAATAAAGATTTAAACAAAGAACAAATTGAGAAAATCTGTGCATTGCAAGGAACCAACGACCCTAACGGTCTTCAAGGCAAAATTCTTGAAACAAAAAAAGCCGAAGCAACCCAAAACAATGAAGTTATTGTTTTAAAAGCAAAAGACGGCTACGGTTCTTACACAAGAAGTTACAATTCAAAAGATGTTATTGAATACGGAAGATATTTTGGAAACAATGATCTTTCAGAAATAAGCATCTATGATTATGCAACAAAAGACTACTTCTCTTTATATGACATGTCACTTACAAGCATAAAAGAAGCCGACATCACTTCTTTAAACTCAAGTGCAAACACACATAAAGACAAGCTCTATTTATATAAAAAGGTTTACAGCAAAGAAAATCCAAATCTTATTTTATTTACAATCACTTATGTATATGAGTTGATACCTGCTGAACCACCTATTTCAGATTCAGAATTAGATTTTGTTATTTAATTAAAGATAAAGGAGAATATTTATGAAGAAGCTTATCAAAAATATTTCAAAAGCATTATGTTTATTATTTGTGTTTTCATTTTCAATAATTTCAATTGTTGGATGTGGAAACAAAGACAATTCAAACGATAAAAAAGCAAACAACACCGCGTCAACAACAATCGGTGGAGATATCAACAACTCAGCTGACAATGTAAACCAAGATGATATAACCGCTGAAGAAGTTGCTCTTAATGGCATTTACAAATATGCCCGCCCTGTTATCTATGCTGATACATATTGGACTGTTTCAAATGAAGAGATTTTCGATTATTTCGATACAACAGACATCAATGGTGTCTACAATGCTCTTTTAAAATTGAACTTTTTAGATATTGTAAACTCAAATATCTATGAACTTGACGGCGACACAATTGAAACAATGGTTTATTTCAACGAAGAAAAATTCATCTATATTGAATTTACTGGAACTTATTACAAGACCGGTGAAGAATATAACATCAATGAACTCACAAGCAAAATTGAAATAATTGATGAAGAAAATTTTATTGTTCACGCTCCATTTTCTTACGTAAATGATTCAAATGAAGTTGTTGAAACACCTATCATCGTAAAAATTCCATACGTAAAAGTTGCAGATTCAGAAAACACTTTAGTTGGAAATATTTATACCTATCAAACAGGTTCTGCAAATATTATTATTTCAAATCAATCAACAATTACAAAAGAAGAAGCTTTCTTAAAGCTTGCAGAGCTTTTTGAAATCAACACAGATGCAGACATTTCTGCAGAAGTTGAAGACATGTTCGCAAACTTTGATATTCAAATCAATGAAGTTCTTTCAAATGTTACTTTCCTTTGCAAATATGATGACACATTTAGATTTTCAAGCATTTCAAACGCAACATCAACAATCGATGGAATGACAATTTCACTCACAAGCAGAAGCATCAATGTTGCAACTGGCATTGAAACATTAAACCTTGAAATCATGCTTGATGAAAACACAACACTCACATTTTCTTATCAAGCAGCTTAATTAAATAACTATTTTCAATAAAAAGACATACAACAATTCGCTGTATGTCTTTTTCTATTTCATTTAGCACTTAAATTTTTCAAAACTTACCTTTTTGACTTATCAGTTAATCACAATATTTAAACATACAAAAAAAGAACTGCAATTTGCAGTTCTTTTTATTTTATAAAATTTCAAGTTTCTTATGGAATGTCTTTTCGAAATCTCTGCCAACATCCATACCCCTTTGAATTTCAAATGTTGCATCAGCAACAGTAACAGTTTTCATAATAACTGAATCACCCAAGATGTCACAGTTAATATCAACAATAACACTGTTTTTGGTTCTATCAAAACATTCAGCCAATCTCAAGATGACACCAAGTTTCTTTGTTGCATCAATGTCTTCAACTGTCAAAATACCATTATATTTTGCCCAGTCAGCCATTTTTATGTCACCACCTGAATGAAGCGATGCCACAAAACTTGCCAAAATCAATTCTCTGTGAGTCAACCCATAAATTTCACTGTTAAGAACAACTTCAAATGAGTGACTAGCGTGTTTGTTATAGCTAATTCTCTTACCTACATCGTGCATATAAGATGCAACTCTGAGCACCTTTACATATCCACGTGGAAGTTTGTGAAGAACTCTAAGTTGTTTAAAGAGCAGCATTGACAAGTTGTAAACTTGTTCATTGTGTTTTGTTGAATTTGCTTCATATTCAGAAGTTTGAGCCATAACTGAGAAACCAACAATGTCTGAATTTGGTTTTTCAATAGTAGTTGGTGTAACTGAATTGAAAAGCAAACCTTCAACCAGTGATCTAGTTGTGATTGTGATTGTTTCTCTTTCAAATTCTTCTGAAATAGCTTTGATGATTTGCACTGCATATGCAAAGATATCCGCTCTTGATTCATGCAAACCTTTAAGTCTCTTGTTTTCATTCAATTCAAGCGCTTTGAGTTGTTTTAAAATGTGATCGATATTTGCACTCTTCAAAACATAACCATCATCTTTGTCAAGTGGATATTTTGTGTAAATTCTGTCCATACTTGAAAGATCTTCAAAATAAACACCATTGCCCACAAACACATATTCTTGGTCAATTGTTTTAAGCCAATCAAAGTCTGAAAGTTGTGATTTAACATACTTAACAACTTTTTCAAAGGCTTCCTCTTTTCCAAGTTTTGAAACAGGATACATGTCAACTAAAGTTTTTGGACCAACCGGAATAAACGCCTGGTTCAAAATATTTCTTCTGTTATAATGAATCAAGTGAATGTTATCAGTTCCAACATTTACAATTAAACCTTTTGGAATATCATAACTATTCATTACACCAGTATAGATTGCAGCATTTTGTTCTTCAGGTGAAAGCACCGAAAATCTAAAGCCACAAGTCACAAACACTTCATCAAAGAAGCTGTAAATATTCATTGGTTTTGAATCTTTAATAAAACTTGCAATTGCGATGGTTTTTGTAACTTCAAACATATCACAAATTTTTCTAAAATTCTTTAATGTGCTAATGATAGATGAGATTTGATTTTTCTTTAAGAAATGATCATCGTCCATTTCAAGACCAAACTTGATTGGCTCAACCTCAACATCACAAATTGAAAAATAATTATCTTGAACAACATTCGCAATAACCAATTTTGCGGAATAAGTTTCAACAAGAACAACAGCAATTTTATCCACTATTATCTACTCTCCTAACTTATTTTACATACTACGATTATACCATAAAACAACTCGCTTGTATATGAATATAAAGATTATTTCTAATTATCGTTGGGGTATATCAAAAAGTTATAGCACCCATACAAAATTTAAAATAGGTTGACATCAAATCAACCTATTTTTTTATAGTCTTGAAATTACGTGAGTTGGACAAGCCGCAACACACTTTCCACACTTAATACATTTTTCTGCATCAATCTTTGGCATGCCACCAACCATAGTAATTGCACCTGATGGACAAGCCACAACACACGCTTCACAATGTGTGCAAGCAACTTCGCAATTTCTTGTTACAACTGAATCATTTGATGAATTGCTGCAAACAACTTCAACAAATTTCTTTGCAGGAATCATTGAAATTAGCTCATTTGGACAAGCCCCAACACATTCTCCACAACCAACGCATCTTTCTTTGTCAACAACTGCACAGCCCTTTTTAGATATGCTTATTGCCCCATAAACACAGGCTTTAGCACAATCTCCACAACCAAGACATGCAAATTGACAATGTTTATCACCAGAATGTTCCAAGTTTTTGCTGGCACAGGTTTGATCACCAACATAATGATATTTAGTTCCGCAATCACAACCACCTTTACATCTAACAAATGCAACACTGTTAAATCTAACCTTGCGTTCTTTCTTTAGAACTTGTCTAGCTCTCAAATAGTTTTTTCCAACGAAATATGGACACATGCTCATAATTGTTTTGCCTTTTGTTAAATCATCAGCAAACTTTGCACAATTAGGTCTTCCACATTTTCCACAATCTAAATTAGGCAACAATTCACGAACAACTTCTGCCGTTTTGTCTAATTTTTTGTTCTTATTCGTAACAACAACCATAATCACTATTGCAAGCAACAAGAAAACAATTGAGCCTGAATAAACAATAATTTTTAACATAGCAACTCCTTAAAACATTAATCCTGCGTAATGTAATAAAATTGAAAATATAGCAAGCAAAAACAATCTAGATGGAACATTTCTAAACGCTGAGTTTATATATGATCTGTTCACTGATTCAGTAAAGAATCCAACAAGCACACTCACAACCAAAACAGAAACAACAATGGCAATAATTGACATTGCAAATTCTGCAATTGGCATGCTCATATCGATTGTAAAAATCACTGAAAACGTAAATGACGCATCCATAACATATGAAAATGAACTTTCATATAAATAATGTTTGAATGTTGAGATTTTTGACCAAATATGATTAACCAAAAGATTATATGTGCCAACAAACACAACCGCAACGCTCGCACTTATATATTCTAAATTAAATGGTTTGTAAACATATGTGTTCAACACATATGTTGCAAAACAACATAGAATGATTCCCACAACTAAAAAGACTGATTCCAAAAGCCTAAATGACTTATACATTTTTTCTCTTTGGAACAAAACAGCACCGGTTCCGTTAGAAACAACAATATTGCTTTTCAAACCATATAAAACCAAATACGATAATAAAATTTGCAACATTATTCATTATCCTCCTTTGGTTTTTTATTGAATACTTTTTCTACCTTTGCACCTTTAGCATTCTTTTTCTTCTTACCTTTCTTTGTCGCAGGTTCTTCAGGTTCAACTTCTTTAACTTCTTCTGCAGGTTTTTCGCTAGCAGTCATTTCTTCTGGCGGCTTGTCAGTGATTTCATTCATATCAACCACTTCGTTAGCACTTTCCTTTTCGTTGATTTCTTCAACTTTTTCACCATCAATCTTATTTGTTTCAATTTGATTTGCAAGAAGTCTTTGACGTCTTAAATTGTCATATTGGAAAACTTTTTCATTTCTAATCTTTTTCAATATCTTTTGATATTCAATTTGTTTTTTCGTAACTTTATTGGCAATAGCCTTATGAATAACCTCAGCAAGGAATGCAATAATACCCATCCATAACAAGTTAAACACTTGAGTTCTGCAGAATGCATGACCAGTAAATCCAAACAATTGTCTTTCAAAAACTGTTCCATAAGCTAAAAATTCTTTAAACACACTATACACAAAGCCCATTAACGCAAACACAAACATAGCTCTCAAAACTTTATACAAATAGTTTTTAGCAACCGCTTTTGTGTTGATATAAATGATATCAATACTCAAGATTGTTGTAGCAATAACTGACAAAAATCCTTCTTCGTGAACATGCACATGAAGTCCAAAAAGTTCATATTTTTCAATAACAAAATCTAAAAGCGTCACAATAAACACTGACAATATTGCAGTCACAAACACTTTAACCGAACGACTAAAGAATTTGTTAAACACCAAGCACACCAGTGCAGATATTAAATAACAAATACATGTAGCAATAATGAAATATATCGCATAGTTTGAATGAGCCATAACAAACATTAGTGGACATAACGCCAAAATTGCGATATGCACAAAGCTCATTTCAATATTAGTTTTTAAATGCATTTCTAACACCTCCTAACGCCAAAGGCTTAAGAACTAAATATTTGTCCATTATAGGAACAAGCATATTCATAAACAAAGCAACTGCAAAGATTGAATTTTCTCCAAGCTTTCCAGTGCTCCAAACAAGTGCAGAAAGCACACCAAATAAAAGTGAATATAAAATCTTGCCAATAAACGTGTTTGGTGATGTGTTAGGATCAGTAATCATAAACACTGACACGAAAATAAACGAACCTGAAAACATATTCATGACAGTTTCTTCAAGTCCACCAAGCATCATCCCAGTAACAAAATAACCAATCACTGCAAGTAGTGGAAGTTTAAAATCAACCACACCTGAATAAACCAAGAATGCATAACAAATAACCAAGATAATCACACAAGTGGTTCCAATTCCACCAACACTCTCACCCACAAGCAAGTTTGTAAGTGTGTTAGTTCCACCAAGTGCAATCGATGTCATTTGTTCGCCATTAAGTGTGATTTGATAAAACTCAGAAGCAACCATGCTTGAAATAACACCAGTCATACATCTTCCCACAAGTGCAGGATTAAACTTGTTTCTTCCAAGCCCACCGAATGCCATCTTTGCAACAAATATTGAAACAAAAGCACTAATCATAACAAAATGCCAAGGAATTCCAATAGGCATCGTAAGTGCCAGAATAAAACCTGTTACAACACAAGAAAAATTATCAACATAAAATTTCTTTTTTGCGATAAGGTTAAACAATCCTTCAAAAACCAAGCAAGAAACAACCCCAACAGCAACAATTAACAATGCTTTAATTCCAAAAAATAACGTTCCATAAATTGCAGGCAACAACAACGCCACTGCCACATACAAAAACATCTTATTTGTATCATTACCACTACGAACAAATGGAGCGTGTGAAACTACAAACTTTTCCATTACTTAACACCTCCATGTTTTTTATCATAAAATTTTGCTGCAGCAATTCTTTGTGTCAAATAACGTCTTGAAGGACACACATATGAACAGCAACCGCATTCGATACAAGTTTGAACATTAAGTTTTTTAATCTCGTCAACATTTTCTCTTAAATAAGCTTCATCAATAAGCTTTGGATTTAAAAATACCGGACAAACATTTATGCACTTTCCACAAGAAATACATGGAAGTTCTTTTTCTGGAGTAAGCACATCATATTTTAAAAGCAACAATGTGTTTGTCATCAAAGAAACTGAAATGTCTTTGTTGTATTGTGCTGTGCCTGATAAAACATTTCCATCAACAACTTGACAGTCAGCTTGCGAATCTTCAACACCTGCATATTCAATCAGTTTGTCATAAGATGTGCCGATAGGAACAATATAGTTACCCTTTCTAACAATATTGTCACCATCAACAGTAACAATCTTGCTTGTAACTGGCTTGTTAAATTCAACGGCACGACAAAAATCGAAACAAGACTCAGCTGTTTCAATGGTGATTCCCGCCTCTAAGAAAGATGTGGTTTTATTTATATTCTTTTTACAAATAAGTTTTGCAACAATGTAAGGATTGTCAAATGGATACTTGTTTGGAATAAACTTAATTTTGAAGTCATAATTCTTTTTTGTTTCAAGAATATGCTTTTTTACTTTTGCAGCAAGCTTGTAGTTTGCTTCCGTGAAAACAAATGTGATGTATGACGCACCAGTAATATTCATAAAATACTTGGCACCATTAACAACTTCTTCAAGTCTATAGTTGACCAAAGTTTGATTGATTGAATTGTTTGGATCAGTGCTGTCCATCATAATAACTAATGTCTTATAGGTTCTTGCACCCACATAAGCATACTTTAGGTATGTTGGCATAGTTGAAATTGTGTCAACCAAACCAGCTTCACGAAGTCTGGTAATAAGTGCGGTGTCTCCAATTGAATCAATTTCTGGCAAGTCTTCAACTTCTTCTTTCGAATCATTCATAATCAAAACATGCTTGCAAAGCTCACCATGTGAATTCATTTTTTGCAAGATGTTTAAAACCTTTCCACTGCATGGTGAAAAGATGTTCACACCGAACTTTCCTGATGGTTTTGCAATCAATGAACCCTGCTTTACAACATCACCAACGTGAACAACAGGCTCAGCTTCTGCTATGTTTTTTAACTTTAGTGGCACGTTATAAAATTCAGCTGCTGGCATTTGAGACAAATCAACACCAACGCTCATTTTCTTCATGTATGGATATATACCCTTAAAACTAATTAATCCCACAATAAACCTCACTTAATATATACAAAAATATTGTAACAAATTATGGGTTTATTGTAAAACAAATTTACCCTTTAAACCAAATTATTGTTTTTTATTTTTCATTGCAAGAATGGTTTTTATAGCATAAAAAATACCAACCAAAATAATGAAACTTGCAAACAAAATTCTAAGCAAATTTGAACTAGTTTTAAGCGCAAAAAGACTCGCAAAAAAAGCCACTATCGTGGCAGGAATTGAAATGCAAAAAAACGCCATGAAATCAATCAATTTATTTTTAATATAAATCACAAAACAAACACTCGCCAAAACAACAAAACAGATCACATTTGTTGACTGGCAAATAATCTGCTCAACTCCAAAAAACAAACTTAAAAGCGGAATCAAAAAAGTTCCACCACCCATACCCATTCCAGCAAAAATTCCCGAAAATGTAGATATTAATAAAATTAGCAAAATCTGCACTATTTTCTCCTTATTTCAATGTTTTTATATTGTTTTTCAATGTTTTTTAATGCTTTTTGCGTTTTTTAAAACACAATCATGCAAACGCCAGCCACAATTAACACCACTGAAAAGATTAAATCTATAACATTATTTTTTAATTTTTTCAATAATTTTGTTCCAACCAAGCTTCCAATTACACTCCCTATCCCACACACCAAAACAAGCTTAAAATCAACTTCATTTTTAATAAAATAAAACACTGAACTTGACACACACATAAACAGCACACAAGCAAGTGTTGTGGCATGTGCAATCTTAGAATCTTGTTTTGAAACATAGCCAATCATGGGCACAAGCAAAAGCCCACCACCCGCTCCAAAAAAACCATTAATGAACCCAGCAACCAGTCCAACCGCCACTAGCTCCAAAATTTTTAATAATTCTTTCTTGTTTTTATTATCCACATAACTAGTATTCTTTTTTTGACCAGCAATTATAACAATATTTTATAATAGGCTTTTTAAAACCCCAAAATGCCCAATTTTTCTACATTTTTAAGACTAAAATTTTTGAGAAAAGGTTGATTTTTTTCAACAAATATAATAAAATTAATGTGGTTATTTTTAACAATAAAAATTAGGACGGTTTATAATGAAGAAATTATCAAAATCATACAGCAAGAACAAAAAGTCAATACTAAGCGCATTCCTTGCATCAGTGTTGGCATTTTCATTTAACTACTCTCCAATTTCAATGATTAGCAATCTTGTTAAGACTTCAAATGCTTACAAGTCTTCATCATTGCAATCTTATTATGGCGAAACAACTTCAACTTCTGAATCAAAAGTGAAAGCGTATTACCCTGAAGAACTCGCAGAGTATTTTTCTCAAAGCAAAACAAATTTCAACATCGAAACTTATTACAATTCAAGATTCGATGACTTGTTCAAAGGTTATGCAAATGACTTTTTGCTAAGCGGAAAAGTGCCTTTTGTTAATCCTGACGGTTCAGACAACCCTGATGCAATGACAAACTATTCAACTCTTGTTAGAAACTTCTTGTCAAACAAAAAAGTTTCAACTCTTTATGAATACTTTGAAAACAACAAAACTGACATCAAGGCAGACCTAAACATTTCAGACTTTAGAACATATGTTGAATATTTCGTATCTCACGAAATCACTTGGACAATCTCTGATGCTGAAACAGGAAAAATCCCAGCAGCATTCACAACCGCCCCAACAAAAACTTATTTCTACTGTTCATTTGCAAACTTCTTAACCAACACACAAGAAAGTGTTAAATCAACAGATACAAATGGTTTTGACAACCTTCCAGAAGATTACACAGAATCACAATTCTATCAATTCTCTCTTTCTTATAAAAGACTCAAAGATGCTGTTGATGCTGAAATCGTTAAAACAATGGCAATCTATTCATATGATGGTCAAACACAAAGCAACACCGTTGCAGGCATCGTGGCTGAAGGTGCTCCTGTTTCAAAAGAGTTCTATTATAAAGATAATGAATACACTCCACAAAACACACCAAAAGTTTCTTATTCACAAAAAACCGTTAACAAAGTAAAAAATAGAATTGTATATTACTTTGGAACTCTTCCAACATTGCCAAGCGGATACACTAGACCAGATCATCTTGAAGAATTAGACATAAACAAATTTTATGAAAACCCTCTTCAATATAGATTAACCCTTGACGACGGCTTAGACGACAATGAAGAATATGGTTACATTCCTGGGATCAACACATTCTATAAATATGAATCAATTCCATTTGCAACCACAAAAAATCAATATGACTTATATGTCGTTGATGACTCTGTTACAGATTTAGAAAAAACAACTTATGCATCACTTGGCATCACAGTGTTAACTTCTGACGACATCGACAACGACACACAAAACGCTGAAGACCTTCAAGACCTTGGGATTAGCAAAGCTGATTCAAAATCTTACTTCAAGGTTCCTTATGATTCAACTGCTGAACATGGTGACATCTATTTCAACCAAATCTTCAGTTTCATTGCTTCATCTGCAACTAAAAACAAAGTTTACAAAATTTTAGAAGAATTGCAAAAAATTGATGCAATACATGGTCTTTATTTAAAATATAAAAACAATGCTGATAATATCGTTTATTATGACCCTGCTTTAAATGGTGGCAAATCAAAAGAAACTTTCATTGCTGACGCAAAGAAAGAAGAAAACGGCATCTATGACCATTTGGTTATTGAATTTGATTACAATAGTTTGTCTGCTGAAGAAAAAGAAAGCTATTGCATCATTCCAACTTCATTCTCTGGTCACAACGTTGGTAGTTACACTCTCTATTTTGAAAAGACAAAAACTTTCTATCAAGAAACTAACACAACAAACTATGATGGTTACGTAACAAAAGACACACCTGTTGACCCATATGAATATTCATCTCACCTGATTCCAACAGATTCTTACAAAATGGCTGACTATGGCAAAGAAATTTTTGCTCTAGTTGAAAATAAAGACACAACTGCCAAAGTTACAATTGACTCAACTGAATATTTTACCGTTGATCAATTTGAACTTGATAAACCTGAAAATAGAAATTTCTATATTGAAGTTCCTGAATACACCTACAACAAAATTTATGGTGCAAACAACAGAACCTACAAACTCTATTTCAAACATGAAGCAAAAGCAACAAGACAACTCTATGTTGTTGATGACACTAAATCTGCTTCAACAAACGAGGTTTACAAAAATTTATATTACAACGTTATCACTTCTGAAGAATTGAAGCTTAACAAACTCAATTATGTTGCCGTTGAATCAACTGATGCAAACTACAACAAAAACTTTAAGCTTTATTATAGATATGATGAAGACACAAAATTTTCTGAACTCTTTGTTCAAAATGAATTTAGAAACACCGGCAGTGACGATAATTCAAAACACAACGCCAACGCTGTTTACATTGTCGATGAAGATGTTAAGCCTGATGAACTTGCAAAATATAAAGTAAATTTGTTTAATGTTGTTTCAACAGAAGAATTCAACCAAAACAAACACTTCTATGTTTTAATTCAACAAGGTGACGAAAACTATAACTCACAATACACAAAGCTTTATTACAAATATAAAACAGACACAACAAAAGCTAGTGAAAAAGTTATCTATATCTACACTTCTGGAAAGAGCGACAAATATCAAACTTTCTACAAAAACAACGCTGGTTATGTTGCTTCTGATTATGAGCTCATTCCATCAACAGACACTGAAAACTATGTTGAAGGTACAAACCTTTATTATAAAAAGAAAAGAGTTCAATCAGCAGTTAATAAGCCACAAATGACTTATTATTATTATCAAAACTCTTCAACCGTTTCACTCAAGGCAAACAAATATTATGCTATTTCATTCTATGTTTACACAAACGGTTATTATGATGAAGCAAAGACAATGCCTATTGAAGCATCATTCTATTTGTCAGATTCAAATGGCTACGTGTCAAACATTTCCCTTGAACACATCTCATCTCAAGGCAAATGGACAAAATATTATATGTTCGTTTCAACAGATCTCAACTCTGCTTCTGCTGTTTCACTTAAGATGTATCTTGGTGACAAAACAAGCATCTTGGGTTCTAGATATGAAGACAACAAAGACACAATCAAAACTGTTAGTGGCGTTGTTCTCTTTGATAACATTAGAGTTACAACAATTAACTACACAGACTTCACAAAACGCAGAGTTGATGACAAAGACATCACCGTTGAAAAATATTTAGAAGAATCTGATTCTCCTGTTGTTCTTGACGTTGTTGTTGCAAACGATGATGCAAGATTCAACACAACAAACGTGTTTGACAACAGAGCCAACTCAACTCTTGTTATTGGAGACAATGACAATTCAACAACTTGGGACGAAGGCAAAGATTTTGATGACATGTTCAACTTTGACGATATCTATAACACAAACAAAGATTCAAACGTGTTCACAGATATTCCTGATGTAACCGAAAAAACTGATGGCTACTCACCAAAAACTACAATGTGGTCATATTATATTGGCCGTGATGTTTCTGGTCTTGGCAACAGCAGAAAACTTGAACAATATCAAGAAGCCTATATGTCAGGCAACCTTTCAGTAAGTCTCGTTGATGAAGAAACAGAAATCAGCAAAACAATCACTCCTGTTGACAAAGACGAAGATAAGAAAGAAGAAGATAAAAAAGAAGAAGACAAAACTGAAAACAAAGAAACAATTGCTTCAACATTTAATCTAGCAAACCGTGCATTGAAACTTGAAAACACAAACAGTATTATTTCTCTTGGCATCACATCAAACGCATTTAAGATTGAACAATTTAGATATTACAAAATTACAGTTTGGGTGTTTGCTCCAGACAAAGAAGCAACTGCTTCAATCACACTTAACTCTGTGGTTGAAACCGCATCAACTCCAACTTATGGAACTCTTTTAACAAAGACAATTTCTCTTGATGCATGCTATGCTTCATACACAACAGCTCCAACAAACGAATATGGTTGGATTCCTTGTTCATTCTATATTGAAGGAAATGCACTTCATGACCAACTTTGCTATTTGGTTCTTTCAGCTGGAAAAGACTCAACTGTTTACTTCGACAATATCTCTGTTGAAAATGTTTCATCATCTGCTTATGACACAGTAAGTTCAGATTCAGACAACACAACAAATTACTTGTCACTCACCAACTCATCATCAGTTATTTCTAATGGTATCACAAATGGTTACTTTAACAACATCACTTTCAAAAATGATTACAAAGAACCAGACATGACAACACCTAGAACTGCAAAGAGCTGGACTGTTGACTCAAATAGTTCAAGTGCTGTGGTTGCAGGAGTTGTTCCAACAAACAAAACCTACACTTCGCTCACTGACAACTTCTATAAAAAATATAACAAAGATGGCGACGACGTAATCATTCCATATTCAAATGGATTTGATGAAAACAATTCATACAACAACGTGTTTGCAATTTATGCCCCTTCAACAATGAACAACCCTATTGAAGGCTCAACACAAACTGGCGTAAACACAACTAATATGTATAAGCTTTATTCTTCTTCAATTAGCTTGTCTGCAAACGGCGTTTATGAAATTTCATTTGATTTCTTCAAAGGATATAACTTCACTGGATCAATGATTGCAAACCTTTATTATGGTTCAAAAGATTCAGCAAAAATTATTTCATCATTTAAAATTGATGCAAACAACCTTGATGAATATGCTTGGGAAACCTTCAAATTCTATGTTGCTTCGTCATACTCAACCGCAAGTGTATATCTTGAAATTGGTGTAACTGGTGCAACTGGAACATGTTTCTTTAAAGATGCTCTCAAGGTAACATCTTCAAAATTACTCACCGATTTGCGTGACGAAATTATCAATGTAAATGAAAACTTGTCAGGCACAGCTGATATGTTTAACAAACAATCTCTTCAAAACTATAGATTTGTAGACTTTGCAATGTTATCATCATCAACTCACAGCCTTGAATTCAATAAACAAAACAACACATACAACGTTTCTGAATACAAGAACGAACTCATTAACACCAACAAATACACCGTTGGAAAATCTGGAGTTGCTGTTGCAACATTCTTCGCTGAGGAAGATTCAACAGTTACATATTCAGTAACAATCAACAAAATAACATATTATATTGGTGAAGATGCAAGTTCTGACACAGGCTATTCACTCTACAAATATTCTTGCTGCTGTGAAGATGACAAAGTAACTGAAATCGACGGCTCACCTGTTGTAGTTGAAAACACCAAAAAAGTTGTTGTTGGAAAAGATGACAAAACAACTGATTATGCATCAACCAAAACAGAAAAGAAAAACTATCTCTACACTTTTGAAAAAGATGTTGAAATCAATAATGTAATGATTCCAGCTACTGAACTTACAAACAACTATTCAGATAGTGTCATGATTTTAGCTAACAGCTATTCAACAGATTTCATTTCACTCACACCTGCTTACACAACAACATTAAGCAAGACATCATTCTATGTGTTGAAAATATATGTAAAAACAAGTGACTTTGCAGATGAAGACACTGGATTGAACATCAATATTGCTTCAATCTCAACTTCTTGGAAAAACATCAACACAACAATTCTTGATGAAGGAAAGGCTGATGAAAATGGATTCGTTTGCTATCAAGTAGGTATTAAAACAGCTGACAGTTCAATAGCAAGTTTTGGTGTAACCCTTTCTCTTGGTTCTGAAAAATCAACATGCAAAGGCTATGCAATCATTGCAGACATCGAACTTGAAAAATATGCAACTGAAGCAGACCTTGAACACTACATCTCAACAGTTGAAGACGATGAAATCACCGTTAAAAAATATTACTCAAATGCAAAAGATGGTTCTTCTTCAAACACTTCAAATGAAAAGAAAGAAGACGCTGAAGAAGTTTCAAGATGGGCAACCTTCTTCTATATCTTCTCTTCACTTCTTTTAGCTTTGGTTCTTGGCATGGCACTTGTTGCTGTATTTGTTAAAAAACACCCTGTTAAACACAGAGTAAAAGCAACAAACGACCACGAAAAAGATATTGAACTTCTTAGACCTAAGAAATCAGACATCTTTGAACCAACAAGCAAATCTTCAAATGAAGAAGATTCTGGAAACGATGGCATTTTGTAATAACTACAAAAAACAAAAAGAGAGACACTTGTCTCTCTTTTTTATTCTCAAAAAAAGACGAGATTATTTCTCGTCTTTTGCTTTTTTAGTTTTATTTTTTTCTGGTTTTGCATCTTCTGTTAATTTTTTGATATAACATGTTTTCTTTCTAATAAGTTCTCTTTCAAACATTTCAAGAGAGCTGATAGCTCCTGTGTTTGTCTCTAACTGAACACCAGTTACACCAGTTTTAACGTTTGGCATTTGACACACTCTATCAAAAAGCTTTTTGATGATAAATGCAGTAACTCCCAACTTTTGATATTCTTTTCTTACTGAAATGATTCCAAGTTCAATTTCTTCAGGTTTTCTAAGTGCTTTGAGCCAATGAATAAACCCAAATGGAAGTGCTCTTCCTTTAGATTTTCTCATTGCTTCTGCAAGTGATGGCCATGTTAAACCAAAACCAATAAGTTTGTCTTTTTTATCAAAAACCAAGCAAAGATATTTCTTTTTCAAAATAAGCTTAAACATTGATATAACTTGTTTTCTAAGTTCATCATTCATAGGCATTGTGCCATAAAGTTCAGCAAATGACTCGTCCATCAAATCAAAGAAGTCGTCACCATGTTTTTTGATAAGCCCATTAAGAGTTTTGAACTCTTCCTCATGAAAACCATAGCGATTTTCAACAATATTTGCTATTCTGTCAACACGTGCATCCATCTTTTGTGGAAAATTAAATCTCCATTCAACCCATTTTGCATCTGGTGTGTAGCCACAGTTTTCAATATAAGTTTGATAATATGGATAGTTGTAGCTTGTGATATATGAACCACGGTGTTCAAAACCATAAACCATCAAACCTTCTCTTTCTAAATCATCATAACCAAGTGGACCATGAATATATTCCATACCATGTTCTCTTGCCCAGTCTTCAGCTGTTTGAAGCAATGCTTTTGCAACTTCTTCATTTTCAATCACATCAAATCTTGAAAATCTAGCATACTTTGCATTATTTTTCTCATTGAATGGGTGCATTATAATACATGCAATTCTTCCAACAACTTTTCCATTCTCATCTTCTGCTAAGAAAAATGCTTGTTCACACTCTTTGTAGTGTGCATTTTTCTTGGTAACCATTTTATATTCATCCATTTCCATTGGTGGAATATAATTTTTGCAATCTTTATAGAGATTGGTTGGAAATCTCACGAATCTTTTTAAATCTTTTCTTTTTGTAATTTTTCTAATAGTAAACATAACTTTCTCCTGCCTACATTATACTCCATTGCAAATTAATATACAATAAAACTAAAAAAGTTTGCAAATATTTTTGTATAGGTCAAAGTCAGTCAATATTTTTAAATATCATTTTCATATTGCCAATTTGTTATTCATAAAATTTAATTATGAATAGAATTTTTAAAGCAATGTTTTGCGTTACATTTTTTTCTGTTTGCACACGAGCTATGGGGTTTTTGTTGAAAATTTATCTATCACGAGAGCTTGGAAGCACCCTTCTCGGCAGTTATCAAGTTGCCATGAGCATATTTGGTGTGTTGATGACACTTGTTTCAAGTGGAATCCCTGTGGTTTTATCTCGCAATGTTTCTTATTTTTCAGGACAAAAAGATAAAAAAGCTATTGGTTCTCTGGTTTCGTCAGGGTTGATTTTAACAGGAATCATATGCTTTGTCGTTTCGTTAATTATTTTATTTTGCCCTAATCTCATGAATGCAATTTTTACATCAAACGCATCAACTGAAATGCTTCTTATATTACTCCCTGCACTAATCTCTAGCGCAATTTATGAAGTGATACGCGGTGCACTTTGGGGAGAAAAAGAATTTTTTGAAATCAGTTTTTCTGAATTTTTAGAACAAGTTGTTCGAATTGTTATTTTGGTTGTTTTCTTTAAAACAACGTTTTTAAATATGTCTCTAACAAACAAAACAGCTCTATCACTTTCGCTCGCCTGCATTCTCTCAACTTTGCACGTTTTAATTATATATTTCAAAAAAGGTGGAAAACTCTATAGTCCAAGAGCACAATTTAGATCTCTACTAAAAACAAGCACTCCTATCACCGCAGTTAAAACAGCATCTTCAATTGTTTCATCAATCATAGCAATAATCATTCCGTTACGATTAATGAAATTTGGATATTCTTCAAACGAAGCTCTTTCAGAATTTGGAATCATCATGGGCATGACATTTCCTTTAATTATGATTCCATCCACGCTAATCGGTTCTCTTGCGGTAACCCTCATTCCTTCAATAAGCGAACAATCAAACGATATTGACAGCGGAAACCTAAAAGACACATCAGCTCTCAAATCAAAAATAAACTTCGCACTGAAAATCACTATTCTCTTTTCAACGATCTTACTTTCAACATTCGTTGCATTAGGCATTCCGCTATGTGAATTTATTTATAAAAACTCAACCGCCGGAACCTATCTTTGTTTTTCTGCACTTGCAATGCTTCCACTAGGCATATCTCAAATCACATCATCTATTTTAAATGCTGTCGGTCTTGAAATGAAATCTCTCAAAAACTATGCCATTTCTGCGGGGCTTCTCATAATAAGCATCTACTTCTTGCCAGCGTATATCGGCACATATTCCTTAATTGTTGGATACTTGTTAATGTCTATTACAGCATCTATATTAAATCTTCGTATGCTTTCAAAACGAAACCTAGTGAGCCTAAACTTTTCAAAAACAATTTTCTCAATGCTTGCAATAGCCATGTTGTCAACACTTCTCACATCTTCAGTCTATCACTTATTTGACAGCTTCAGTTTGATTGTTTCACTCATACTTGGTGTTTTAACCAGTCTGTCTTCAACCGCAGTTTTAATTTATGTCTTTAACATTGCCAACGTAAAGGTTCTTATATTTAGAAACTTTAAGAAAAAATCTAAAGTATGTTCTCTACAGAAATCTTAAAATCGTCTAAATAATGTGCAACATAATCAATTGCTGAAGCACACTCCGCATATGCTTCAGTATAATCATTCTGTTCAACATAAACCGCAATGCGCGCAAAAGTAATTTCAACATCTTTGACACCGCTGTGCCAAATTAAACACTTAAGCACTTTTAACTTATCAGTCCATTCTTCATGCAATGCATAACTTTTTTCTATTAATTCTTCAGTGTCAATCTTGTCTTTATTTTCTGCGAGTTCAATTTGCAACGACTCAAGTGAATTAATAAGCCACTTTAATGAACTTTGAGTGTATCTTGTTTCAAAAATTCCACCAACCACCAATACAACAGCTATGCATAATATAACAACCCAACGTCTCACCAATTTCCATCTCCTTTATAATCAGTTTGAAACGAAAGACACACAGTGGCCCCTTTGTCTTGAATAAACACCTCACCATTAGAGTCTAATGTTAAAATCAAAACTTCTTTTTCATTTTTTATCTGTGAACGCTCAACGCAGTCATAAACAAACTGGTTGTCAACACCAGCAATCAACATATTCTCTTTCATTAACTTTCCGTCCATAACCAAATTGATTGGTAAAGAGTTTTGACTGACTTTGACTTTTAAGTCATCTCGTGTAGCTTGCTCCGCTTCTGCTTTTTTAATTACACTTAAATTTCCGTTCGTTTCAATAATTGCATACAAGACTTCAGATAGATTAAACACACTGCAACCCCTAACAAGCTCCATTAAATCATCAAGTGTCATGTTTAATGCTTTTAGTTGATTATAATCAATACCCTTTGGGCTCATAACAATCACGGGCTTGCCAGTGAGCAAATATCTAAGCCCCATAAACTTTCTAGACAAAAAACATATTAAAAAATGAACAATCAACAGCGTCAAGATTGGCACAACACCATGCAACAACGGAACAGACAATTCCGCCATTGGAATACACGCTAAATCAGCAATTATAAGTGTAACCACAAATTCGAATGGTTGCATTTCACCAATTTGCCTTTTACCCATCAGTCTAATAACAGCAAAACAGCAAACATAAATAATAACAGATCTTAAAAGCATTATAACCATATATTAATTATGATTTTTTTGCAAAAAAAAATACATACCACATGGTATGTATTTTTTATAACCTAAATATTTTTTACAACTTTGTAATGTATGCTAATATCAGCATTTGTGTCGCCTTTTTGATAGAAAATTCTCATTGTATCTGCACCAGTAAGATCTTTTGTGTAAAGTGAATTGCTAGCTACCATTTCATCACACACATGAACAAATACTTCTGTTAAAAAGTCATCATTGAATGTAAGTTTAAGCAAAATCACTTGCTCACTTGTTTCGATATTTTCATTTTGTTTGAAGATAACAACATTTCCGTCTTTACGTGATGCATTAACATATTTAAGTTCAACTTGACTGCTTTGTATTCTTCTATAAAAATCAGACTTCATTTCATAATGTGTGAATGTGCTGATTGTTTTGCTTTTTTCAAGACCAGTTGATTCATCAATTTCGATTTTTGTTTGTTTGTAAGCCACACTGCCGTTTTTGTTATAATCAGCTTTGATTGCAAGTGTGTTTGACTTGCTTCCAAGTCTAACTGTTAATGTGTCACCAACAATCTTGTAATTATAAGATTTGTCATAACTTCCGTCGTGCATCAAATAGCTTCCGCCATCATCTTTGTAATAATAATCACATTCGCCATTTGATCTTATATAAACCATTTGATTTGAAGACTTGCTATCAAATGTTGAAACTATAGGGGTTCCACCAACAACAATCTTTTCTGTTTCACTAACATAATACATTCCAGCTTCGATAACATCATAATCAACTTCAATCACTTGTGATTTATAAGTGATTTTCATTGTTCCATGAGTTTTTAATGATGTTGAAAAGTTAGAAATTTTAACATTTTTGTTATCTAAATCAATCATTTTGATGTTGCCATTTTTATAAGTAACCTTAATTTTAGCATCTTCAAAATCAATATCTTGACCTGCAACATACAATGTTTGCATAGTTCCTTCAATCTTTGCACTTGCAATGCTCTTTGAATTAAATATTAAAAAACCAAGACCCACAATACCCGCAATTAAAACGACCGACAAAATAATCATTATAATCTTTTTCATATGTGTCTCCTTTGTTTAATTAGTTATATTATAAGAACATTATAACATAGATAATTCAATATTTCAAGACTAATTTAAAACATTTTTGAGTGCTTGACCAGTGTAAGACTGTGAAACTCTTGCAACTTGCTCTGGAGTTCCTTGAGCAACAATAGTTCCACCTCGGTCACCACCTTCAGGCCCAATATCAATTATATGGTCTGCAACCTTGATAAAATCAAGATTGTGTTCAATTACAACCACACTGTTGCCTGTTGAAACAAGTCTTTGAAGAATTGCTATCAACTTTTCAACGTCATAAGTGTGTAAACCAGTTGTTGGCTCATCTAAAATATATAATGTTTTGCCAGTTGCTCTCTTCGAAAGTTCTGTTGCAAGCTTAACTCTCTGTGCTTCACCACCTGAAAGCGTTGTTGCTGACTGGCCAAGAGTGATATATCCCAAACCAACATCATAAAGCGTTTGCAATTTATTTTTAATAGATGGCAAGTTATAGAAGAATTGCAAGGCATCTTCAACTGTCATGTTAAGCACGTCATTAATAGTCTTGCCCTTATATTTGATTTCAAGCGTGTTTTTGTTATAGCGTTTACCTTTACATTCATCACAAGTAACATAAACATCTGGCAAGAAATGCATTTCAATCTTAAGCACCCCATCACCACCACAGGCTTCACATCTTCCACCTTTTACATTGAAACTAAATCTTCCAGCAGTGTAACCTTTTGCTTTAGATTCAGGCACAGACGCAAAAAGCTCACGTATTGCAGAAAACACACCTGTGTATGTAACTGGATTGCTTCGTGGAGTTCTTCCTATTGGACTTTGATCAATAACAACAACCTTATCAATATGTTCAATGCCTTTAATGTCTTTATAAATACCTTCTGGCAAATTAGAACCATTTATTCTGTTTGCAACTGCAGGATAAAGCACTTCATTAATCAAACTTGACTTTCCACTACCTGAAACACCAGTAACAGCAACCAAATTTCCAAGTGGGATTTTCACATTGATATTTTTCAAATTATTCTGCTTAGCCCCGATAATTTCAAGTATTCTGTCAGACATAGCTCTACGATTTTCAGGTACTTTTATGCCACGTCTTCCCGATAAATATGCACCAGTTATAGAATTTTCAACCTGTGCAATTTCTGCTGGTGTTCCTGCTGCTATGATTCGACCACCATGCACCCCTGCCATTGGTCCAACATCTACAATATAGTCAGCTGACCTAATTGTGTCTTCATCATGCTCAACAACCAAAACACTATTACCTAAATCTCTCAAATGTTTCAAAGTTCCAATAAGCTTGTTTGTGTCTCTTGGGTGCAAACCAATACTTGGTTCATCTAATATATACAAAACACCCATAAGCCCACTTCCAATTTGAGTTGCAAGTCTAATTCTTTGAGCTTCACCACCAGACAATGTGTACGCAGTTCTTGAAAGAGTGAGATATTCAAGCCCAACATTAAGCAAAAATTGAAGTCTGGCTTTAATTTCCTTAAAAATCCCTGCTGAAATTGCCCTTTCTTTTTCCGTCAAATTCAACTCTTCAATCCACTTAAGCATTGATGTTACATTCATCTCAGTCACGTCAATAATAGATTTTCCTGCGATTTTAACTGACAAAGCCTGTTTATTTAAACGCTTTCCATAGCAACTTTGGCAAGGTTTTGTAACCATATATTTTTCAATTTCATTTTTCACAAAATCACTTTGTGCATTTTCATGTCGGCGATATAAGTTTGGAATAATTCCTTCATATCTGCCAGCAAAAACATTACCGTTTGCAGTCACCATCTTCAATTTTTCGCCATTAGTTCCATAAAATAGTTCATGCAAAGCTTCTTTTGGATAATCTTTAAGCGGAGTTGTCATATTGATGTTATATTTATCAATCACCCCTCTAAAAAACATATTTCCAAAACCATAATCACCCCAGCCAAACACTGAAACAGCCCCTTCTAAAAGCGACAAATTCCAATCTTTGACAAGCAATGACTCTTCAATAATCATCTTTGAACCAATACCCAAACATTCTGGGCATGCACCTATTGGAGTGTTAAAACTAAAGAGTCTTGAAGAAATCTCATTAAATGAAAACCCACAATTTGGACAACTGTGCTTTGTTGAGTATAAAAACTCACTTCCGTTTGTGTCCACAATAACCACACCATCGGCAAGTTTAACTGCGGTTTCAATGCTTTCTGCTAGTCTTGTTTCAATGCCATCTTTGCGAATAAGTCGATCAATAACCACTGAAATATCATGTTTTTTCTTTTTATCAAGCACAATTTCATCATCAATGCTATAAATTGTGCCATCAACCTTGAGCCTGATATAACCTTTCTTTCTAAATTCTTCAAAAAGCTCTCTATATTCTCCTGTTTTTCTGCGAATAACAGGCGCAATAACCATAATCTTTGAACCATCTTCACAAGCCATAACTTTGTTAACAATGTTATCAATTGATGAAGAATTGATTGGAATGTTGCAATTTACACAATATGGAACACCAATATTTGCAAACAAAAGCCTTAAATAATCATAAATTTCAGTAACAGTGCCCACTGTTGACCTTGGGTTTGATGATGTTGTCTTTTGATCAATTGCAATTGCTGGAGAAAGCCCGTCAATCTCATCAACATCAGGTTTTTTCATTTGCCCCATAAATTGCCTAGCATAAGAAGACAAAGATTCCATATATCTTCTTTGTCCTTCAGCAAAAATCGTATCAAATGCCAAACTAGACTTTCCGCTACCTGAAAGTCCTGTGAGCACAACCAATTTGTTTCGTGGAATGTCAAGATTGATGTTTTTTAGGTTGTTTTCTCTTGCACCAACAATTCTAATAAAATTATCCATACATCTCCTTAAATGCCTATATTTTCAGCATTTATGCAGTATTATGTCAAACATAACACCTCTATTTATCTAGATTTATGAGACTTTCTTGTTCGTTCATAAACCTTGTCTCTAACCTTTTCGATTTTCTTTGTTCTATTCACAGTTTTTCCTTCTGCTTTGGCTTTTAGCTCTTCGATTTTGTCACGAAGTTCTATTGCTTTTTCAAAGTCCAATGACTTAACAGCCACATTCATAAGTGCTGTGAGTGATTCAATTTGTCTAATGAGTTCCTCTGGCTTCATTGACGCCACATCACTCTCTTTGTTAGTGATTTTTAGCGTATTTACAATGTCTTTTATGATTGTTTTTGGCACAATTCCATGCTCTTTGTTATACGCCTTTTGAATCTCTCTTCTTCTATTTGTTTCATCAATCGCCTTTTTTAAGCTATCCGTCATCACATCGGCATACATAACAACCCTGCCTTCTGCATTTCTTGCAGCTCTTCCTATTGTTTGTATGAGTGCACCAGTGCTTCTTAAAAAACCTTCTTTATCCGCATCTAGTATGGCAACCAAATTAACTTCAGGAAGGTCTAAACCTTCTCTTAAGAGATTAATTCCCACCAAAACATCACTTTCGCCACTTCGAAGCTCATTTATGACGGCAATTCGATCCATTGCCTTAATTTCAGAATGCAAATATGTGGTTTTTATGCCGACTTCGCTTAAATACTTCGACAACTGCTCTGCCATTTTCTTTGTAAGCGTAGTTACCAAACATCTTCCGCCACTCTCAATTGTTTTATTCAGCTCTCCAATAAGGTCATCCACTTGATTCTTAACCGGCTTAACCACAACTTCTGGGTCTAACAGCCCTGTCGGTCTAATAATTTGTTCAACAACATTGTCTTGATGTTCCATTTCATAAACACCAGGAGTTGCTGAAACACAAATAATTTGATGATATTTCTTGTCAAACTCATCAAATGTGAGTGGTCTATTGTCATAAGCCGACTTAATTCTAAAACCATATTCAACAAGTGCGTCTTTTCTCGACCTATCTCCATTATACATTGCCCTAATCTGTGGCAATGTCATATGGCTTTCATCAACCAAGAGCAAAAAGTCATCTGGAAAATAATCCATAAGTGTGTATGGTGTTTCTCCAGGCTGTCTGCCATCAAAATATCTTGAATAGTTCTCAATTCCGCTACAATAACCTATTTCACGGAGCATTTCAATGTCATAAGATGTGCGCTGTTTCAATCTTTCAGCTTCCAATATCTTGCCTTGAGCCTGCATATCAGCCACTTCTTTTTCCATATCTGCTTGGATTTGCGCAAGACACTCTTCCATCTTCTTTGACCCAACGGCATAGTGTGTTGCTGGATATATCGCAATATGGTCAAGTGTTGACACAACCCTTCCTGAAACGCTTTCTATTTCACAAATACGATCAATTTCATCACCAAAAAACTCAATTCTAATCGAATATTCACTGCTGTTTGATGGAAAAACTTCAAGTGTGTCACCACGCACTCTAAACGTTCCACGAACAAAATCGATATCATTTCTTTTATATTGGTTTTCAACTAGTCTTAAAATAATATCATCTCGTGAAATTTCCATACCTGGTCTAAGCGAAACCGCCTGTTTGTGATACTCACTAGGCTCTCCCAAACCATAAATACACGAAACCGATGCAACAATAATAACATCTCTTCTTTCAAATAATGCACAAGTCGCAGAGTGCCTGAGCTTGTCTATTTCATCATTGATTTGAAGTTCTTTTTCAATGTATGTGTCAGATGAAGCAATATAGGCTTCTGGCTGATAATAATCATAATAAGACACAAAATAACCAACCGAGTTGTTTGGAAAGAACTCTCTAAACTCATTGCAGAGCTGTGCAGCCAATGTTTTGTTGTGCGCAATGACAAGTGTTGGTCTTTGAACTTTTTCAATAATATTGGCCATAGTAAAAGTCTTACCGCTTCCGGTAACACCGAGTAACACCTGCGTTCTAAGTCCATCATTCAATCCTTCAACCAAACTTTCAATCGCTTGTGGTTGGTCGCCTGTAGGCTTGAATTTTGACGCAATTTCAAATCTTTTTTCTTCTGCCATACACTTTCATTATAACCAATTTAAATTTATTTACAATTTAACGTTTAAATTTGTTAAAGTAATATTCAATTCCTGCCTTTTGATAAGGAAAAGGAATCAAATCAATAACATCTTTGCTATCAACATAAACCCTTGTGTGCCAGTCTTCAAGTGGTGTTTGTTTTGTTTCTTCTTTAAGTTTGACAACAAATATATGTGCATATCTTTCACATCCGGTCTTTCCATCTCTCCAATTCCAAAAACAATGCACCCTAACAAGCTCTTCAGCAGATTCTATTTCATAACCTGCTTCTTCTAAAAACTCGCGTCTAATGGCTTCTTCTGGAGTTTCACCTTCTTCAATTCCACCACCAGGCATCGAATGGTTTCTGTCTTTGTGAGTATAGACAAGCATAAACTGCCCGTCTTTTTCAACCAATCCAAAACATACTTTTCTAAAGTCATAGGTTCTATCTTCTAATTTTTCACCAACTTCAAGAATCTCCATATTAGCTCCTTATCCATTTTGATTTTTGCTAAAACAAGGCTTTCCTAAAAGCAATGTTCGAAGCTTGTCAATGCCAAGGTCTTCTTTTTTGAAATTAAACCCATATCCATTAAGTTCATCAATTAGCATTGCTCTTTGCACTTCAACATCTTCAACCCCATAATAATCAGGATTGTCATAATAAAGCACCAAACCAACATTGTCAATATCTTGAATTTGAATCATGCTTTTCATATCGTCAATTTTGTATTGATAATCTCTTTTAAATGTGTCAAAAATCAAATACCAACCTGCGCCTTCAATTTCCGCTTGAATCTGCTTAAACTCGTCCATATCACATTCAAAACGGTCTTCACCAGCACGGTCATAAGCATTAAAGTTTTCAAAACGCATAGAAACATCATATTTTCCATTCCATTTTTTGCCACCAACACCATTGCCTATTCTAAAACGCACACATGCATTTTTGATTTGATTTTCCGTCATCTTCTCAAGTTCAGCAAATTTCTTGTTGGTCCAATAAAGATCATGCGTTTCGCAATTAAACACATTAACCGCACCCACATCATCTAAAATTTTTTCATATATTTCAGGCTCTCCTTCTAAAAGCATTCCTACTTCAACAATGGTTTTTTCTTCCATAACAAATCTCCTTAACACTTGTATTATAAAAAAATTGCGAAAACAACGCAAACAAAAAGCCTAGATAATATCTAGACTTTTGTATTATTATCCGTTGTATTATTTATCGGCTTATATTTTAGGTCAAAATTTGAGTGCAGTGCAAGAAATAGAAAAACTCCCAGGCAGGATTTTACTCACGTAAATGAGTGTCTGGGAGTTTTGATAATTTCAAAGCAATGTGCTTAATATTTTGACCTAAAATTATTCACGGCGAAGTGCATCAATCGGTTGCATTCTAGATGCTTTGATTGCTGGGAACATACCAAAGATAAGACCAATCGCAGTGCAGAATCCTAAACTCATTCCAATAACCCAGAATGGCATTGGGATCGCAAATCCAATAAAGTGTCCAATTATTGCACAACCAATCGCAGAAATTCCAAGACCAATTGCACCACCAATAAGTGAAAGCATCAATGCTTCAACCAAGAACTGTGTCAAAATAGACGAACGTTTTGCACCAATCGCCTTTCTAACACCAATTTCACGAGTTCTTTCAGTAACTGCAACCAGCATGATATTCATAATGCCAATACCACCAATTACAAGCGAAACAACTGAAATAACGGTGAGCATAATTGTAAGTGTATTCATTACATTATCAACAATTGACGCAACTGCGCTCATAGAGATAATCATAAAGTCTTGACCATACATTAAAAGTTTTTGAGACATAAACGCAGCTGTAACATCATTTATTCTATCTTCCATCACATCTTCTGTTTTAAATCTCATATATGCATAAGATACAGGTGTTTCTTCAAGTGTCTTTTCTGTTTCACCAAGAGGAGCCAAGTTTGTTTCATCTAAAAGCATATATGCTGTGCCTTTAACAGAACTCATAATGAGATCAAAAATTGAAAAACTATCACTAGATCCAGATGTCATACTTGACATCATCATATTAGCTTTTTCTTTTAAAACACCACATATTGAATATGTTTTAACGTTGTCTTTTTCATAGATTTCTTTAATCTCTAATGGATTTGTCATATTTAAAGCCGCTTTATATGGAGGCTCAATCAATTGAGTTTGTCCTGTGGAATTATCCACATATTCAACACCTTCAACAAGTCTTGTTTTTGCAAACTCATTGCTAAATGTGAAATAATCAATTGAAACAATCAAATCATTTCCATCAACTTTTTTATCATTGACTGTAAAACCAATGTTTTTCATATATGTTTCAACAGCTAGAACAATATTATCGTCAACTGCCGTCATAAAATGAAACGTCAAGTCAACATAATATGTAACACCCAATGTAACATATCGATCCATTGCTTCTTCATTAGAAACATCTTTACCCAAATATGTATCAATAAAATCTCTATCAACCAGCAACTCATCTACCGTTTCAGGAAATCTACCTTCATATTCAATATCATAAACACTGTCAAAATTCTTTGTCACTGCCATAACTGATGACTTGCTTGGTGCTGGCTTTTCAAGATTTGCCTTCATACTGTTATAAATGGTTTTTTCAGACTCTGTCATTTTGTCATAAGTTTCTTTTGAAACAACAACCTTGTTAAAGGTCAAAAAATCTTGAATTAACTCACCATCTGCAATATCTGTCAAATCACTTGCAACAACCGCATTTTTTGAATAAATCAACGAATAATCATAATAATCATCATTCTTTTTATTTCCTTGATTATTTTTCAAAACATAATCAGTTGCACTGTAAGTCATATTTTCAGAAGTGCTCATCATGATTGCAAGTGTGCTTTGGGTTCTAATTTGTGAAACAACAGCTGTTTGCACACCAGATGCAACACTGGTTAAAAGCGCAACCGTCATCACACCAATAATAATTCCAAGCATTGTAAGAAAACTTCTAAGTTTATTTGACCAAAGTGACTTTGAAGCCATTTTTATTGCTTGCCAAAGATGCATATTAGTTTTCCTCCTTTGCTTTTTTTGTTCTGGTTTTTGGGAGCTTTTTTAAATCAACATCGGCATAAGTGTCAATGGCATCATTAACCACATCACTATCAATCTTTCCATCTTTAATATGCACTACACGTCTTGAAAGTTTTGCAATCTCGTCATTATGTGTAATAATCACAACTGTTGTGCCCTTCTTGTTTAAATCTTTCAAGATTTTCATAATTTCATCACCAGTTTTGGTGTCAAGATTTCCTGTTGGTTCATCTGCTAAAATACACATTGGATTTGTTGCAAGAGCTCTAGCAATAGCAACTCTTTGTTGCTGACCACCCGAAAGTTCACTTGGTTTATGTTTCATTCTTTCTTTCATGCCAACAATTTCAAGTGCCTTTGTTACCCTTTGATGCCTTTCAGTTTTCTTTATTCCTTGATAAATAAGTGGAAGTTCAACATTTTCATAGGCGTTCATGTTATGCAACAGATTGAATCCCTGAAAAATAAACCCCATTTTTTTGTTACGCAAAAAAGCAAGTTGATTTTCTGAATATTTTGAAACTTCAACCCCATCAATTAAATACTTTCCTTCTGTGGCAATATCAAGACAACCCACAATATTCATCATTGTAGACTTTCCAGACCCTGATGGTCCAATAATTGTCACAAACTCCCCATCTTCAATTTTAAGCGAAACATCATCAAGCGCCTTAACGATATTATCACCCATTTTGTAATATTTTTTTATATGCTTTAATTCAATCAAAGTCTTAACTCCTTAAATTTATGACACCATTATACGCAAATTCTAAAAAATCTAAAAATGATTTTATTACATTTCCTTAAAATATTTTTATATAAAATATAATAATGCAAAATCACAGTTTCTTGTTACAGAAAAAAAGACACTGTAACATTTTTAACTCGTGATAATTTCAATATTTACATTAAAACGTATATTTGTTGTAACACCATAAATTTATTTGCATAAACTCAAAAAATTATATGGATTAAAGTCATACTCGTTCAAAAATAGGAGCATGATATTATGGAAGAAAAAGAAAACCTAACCAAAGGCTATATATATGACGCATTCAAATATTTGTTAAGACAAAAGAAATATGACGACATTTCAGTATGTGACATCACTGAAAAAGCGGGTGTTTCAAGAATGTCTTTTTATCGCAATTTCAAATCAAAAGAAGACCTGCTTTATCAGGGCATTGATGTTATTTTCAGCAATTTAAGAAAAAAGTTTGTTGCTTGCGAAAATAAAAACATCTACACAGTAACAAAACTCATTTTTGAAACCTTCAAAGGATACAAAACCGAGCTCTTTTCATTATCAAACAGCAAAGTCACTCAAGCAATCTTAGACACTGTTCCTGAAAAACTAAAAGAAAATACTGATGATGATTACATGAACAAAACTTCAAAATATATCCCTATCTTCTACTATGGAGCCATCACCACAGTTCTCTTTGATTGGCTAAAAAACGGAACTGAAGAACCACCAGAAGAAATGGCAAAAATGATTTCAGGACTCATAAACTTCGACATTCATGACGAATCACTTGTGGCCGAATAACACATCAAAAATCACAACAATCCCACTTATATTTTTCTTAATTATTAATGGTTGACAAATCTTTTTTGCGTGGTTATAATATACCCATAAATTGCGTTGAAAAAGAAGAGTAAACTTGAAGGTTGCTTATAGAGAGTTCCGCTTGGTGGAAAGGAACAGCAAACGCAAATCGAAGGCACTTTGGAGCAATCATTAAAAAAGAGTGAGTGTCACATGACACTAATAAGGGTGGAACCACGGGTCTAATCTCTCGCCCCTTAGCAAAACTGAATAAATCACATATGTTTTATTCCCTTTTGCTATCGCGTGCGAAAAAGATTAGGCCTTTTGTTTTGGCTAAAAAACAAAATAAATTTAGGAGAAACAAATATGAAAAACTTAACAATGGACAAACTTGTAAGTCATTGCAAAAACACAGGTATTGTCTATCCAGGTTCTGACATTTATGACGGACTTGCAAACACTTGGGATTATGGTCCTGTTGGTGTCGAACTCAAAAACAACATCAAAAAAGTTTGGTGGAAACGTTTCGTTCAAGAAGCTGACAACAGTTATGGCGTTGACGCAGCAATATTGATGAACCCTAGAGTTTGGGAGGCTTCTGGACACGTTGCATCATTCACCGACCCAAAAATGGATTGCAAACGTTGCAAAACAAGAATGAGAGCCGACAATCTTATCGAAGCTCACTCAAAAGGCTCAGTAAATGCTGACGCTATGACAAATGAAGAAATGGAAGCATATATTCAAGAACATCAAGTTAAATGCCCTACTTGCGGAAACTTTGATTGGACACCAATCCGCCAATTCCACCTTATGTTCCAAACATCAAGAGACCTTACTGGCGGAAAAGATGATGTTATCTATCTTCGTCCAGAAACTGCTCAAGGTGAATTCGTAAACTTCATGAACGTTCAAAGAACAACCCGTGCAAAAGTTCCTTTCGGAATTGGACAAATCGGAAAAGCATTTAGAAACGAAATCACTCCAGGAAACTTTACTTTTAGAACAATCGAGTTTGAACAAATGGAACACCAATTGTTCTGCAAAAACGAAGAAGCCGGTTTTGATTTCTATGCAAAATACAAAAAAGATGCATATGATTTCCTTATCGACCTTGGATTCAACAAAGACGACTTAAACTACAAAGACCACGAAAAGCTTGCATTCTATGCAAAAGCAGCTTGTGACATCATCTTCAAATATCCATTCGGTTGGAATGAACTTAATGGTATTCACTACAGAACCGACTATGATTTGGGCAGACATCAAGAATATTCAGGCAAAAACATGCTCTATATCGACCCAGTAACTAATGAAAAATATGTTCCACATGTTGTAGAATATTCAATTGGTGCTGACAGACTCACCCTTGCAGTTCTTTGTGAATTCTATGATGAAGAAGAACTTGAAGGTGGCGACACAAGAGTTGTATATCGTTTCCACCCTGCTATCGCTCCATATAAAGTTGCAGTGCTTCCACTTCAAAAGAACATGAGTGAAAAAGCAAGAGAAATCTACAAAAAACTTGCAAAACACTTTATGTGCACATATGACGAAGCTGGCTCTATCGGAAAGAGATATCGTCGCCAAGACCAAATCGGCACTCCATTCTGTGTAACAATCGACTTTGACACACTCGAAGACGGAACAGTTACCATTCGTGAAAGAGACACAATGCAACAACGCAGAATTTCTGTTGATGAACTCATCTCTTATGTAAACGAAAAAATCGTTTTCTAAATAAAAAGCACCCTTCTTGTTAAGGGTGTTTTTCTTTCATTATCTGTGTAAATGCTGAAAATAAAAGGTGTTATGCCAAACATAACACCTTATTTTTTATTTAATTAAATTTGCATATCTGCCTGCGCAATCTTCATAAAGCTTTTTAAATTCATTTGTCTTTGCATCGTCTTCACCTATCGCATTATAGACAACATATCCCGCATAGCTAAGCTTCATAAGTGAAAACTCTAGCAGTATTTCACTAACCTTTCCTTTAACGTTTGAACTTGCAAGCATTGCTTCAATTTGGTCAATTCTCAATTCTAAAAGTTCAGCAACATCTTTATCTGCATCGTTAAGTTCAAATGTTTCAAGCAACGCCTTATAGTCTTCTTTTGTAGTCTTTTTGTCATTTTTTAACAAATCAACATATGTTGCAAACGCATATTCTGTAATTTTTCCATTTTTTAGCGATTTCAACACTTCAACCTGAATTGCACTTTCTTTATCTGTTAAACCATACAAACATTTGATTTTCCTGTTCACCAAATATGCATTAACATCTCCAACATAAGCATACATTGACTTGTTTTTTGCGTTATAAACGCTTGAAACATCAAGCTTTGTGCAAAATTCGTCATATTCATCATCACTCATTAATTCAGTGATATATTCAAGCTCTTTTTCTTTATTTGAATATTCTTGTTCAAAGAGAATCAAATTATATAAATCACTTAACTCTCCGCTCTTTTTATACTGCATTTCATAACAAGCTTCTTCTGCCCTAATAATTCCAAAAAAGTTAAATATTTTGGCGTCAAAATTTGGGGCTAAAAAGAACAATGTAGAAATTAGATAAAAGAATACAAAAACAACGGCTAGCATGATTTTTGTGAATGTTTTAAACGAATTTAACCATGTTTTTTTATCAATATAAACTTCTTTTGTAACCGAAGCCATTAAACCCTTCCCGCCTTTTCTATTTTTGCAATTTGAGCAATTCTTCTTGAGTGTCTTTCTTCGCCCATAAATTGCGTAGAAATAAACACATTCAAAATTCTAATCATTTTGCGCTTGCAAAGCTTAACTTCATAATTTTCATCAGCTTTTCCTGCTGCAAACACAATTGCATTGGCATCTTCATCGCGTCTTGCAAAATATGCAGAGCCTTCTTCACTAGGAAGCACCGCTCTAATCCCCGCAAACTTATTTGCAACAATATTCATGCCGACTCCAGTTCCGCAAAGCAAAATCATTCCGTCTGCCTTTTCTTTCAAAAACATATCATATGCCTTGCTTGCTAAAACTGGATAATCATTAGCTTCGCCAGCATCTTCAACCACTGAAAAATCAAGATTTTGCTCGGTTAAATAAGCCTTGATTTTATCAACATATTTTCCGTCAACTCTATGGTCATATACCACAATGAATTTTTTGAACATAATATTCTCCTAACACAATTAGTTTATAATTTTTATATTATGTTGTCAAACAAAACAAAAAGAAGTATCTCTACTTCTTTTTATCTTGGAATCGACTTATTTGTTGTTTCAATGACTTAATTTCACGTTTTAGAGCGTCCATATCACGTTCTTGCAACGCAATCAAATTGTCTTTTTCTTTAACAATCTCCCCAAACTCTCCAAACTCATCAAAACCACTCATAAATGACTCCTACTGTTATTATGAGCCGTTTAATTCATTTTATGCATAAAAAAACACCCTTTTTAGGGTGTTTTGATTAGTTATCCATTCCTTGATTTTGTTCAGGGGTTCTAATATTAAATCCTTCAGGAGTCAAGAGGAATATATTGCTGTCAACATGTCTAATATTTCCATTAAGTGCATAAATCGCACCACTTGTGCAGTCTAAAAGGCGTTGAGAATCATATTCATTCATATTTTGAAGATTCAAAACAACTGATTCGCCTTCTTTTAAATAATTGATAACAATTTGCACATCATCAAATTTTGTTGGGTACAAAAATTCAACATTTTTAGTTCCATATCCGCCAACATTTGAATTTAGACCATAATTATTCACAGGCGCAGTGTATGACCTGTTATATTGAGAAGGATTTTCAGCATAAGAAGTTGTTGTGCTTTGTGGTTTTGGTTGCACATCTTTTTCTTGTCTCAAAGAATATTTTTTTGCAGCTCGGTCAGCTTTTTCTTGAGCTTTTCTTGCTTTATATTCTTCTTTTTGTCTTCTTTTTTCATCTTGAGCACGCTGTCTTTCTTCTCGAATCTTCTCTTTTTCTATTGAATCGTCGTAGACTTCTTCATTTTCAAAGCCCACTCCTTTCATAAGCCAATTCATAAATCCCATAAATTGCCACCCCTATCTAGCCTAATAATAACACATTTTACACAAATTTCAAATTATTTTTTCATAATTTTATGATTTACTGCAAATTATTGAACATATCAACTTTCAGTCGTGCAAAATTAAATTTTAATTCACAAATTAACGACTCTTTCTTTCCACTTTGAAAAAACTTATTAAAAAACTCATCAAAATAATTAACAAGCATATTTGCATAGGTCGTCAAATCTTCAAAAATCTTCTCATTTTTCGGGTTTTCAAACAAATCGATTAAGTCTTGAAATTCAAGTTTTGTTTTCAATAACTTCGAAGAAAAATCTCCATCACCAATCTCACCTTTCAAATATTCAATCTGCACATGCTCAAAATCATTAATAAATTTATAATATTTCTCAAAAAATCTCGAATAACTTAAATTTTGAGCAATATGTGATGCAGTTTTTTTATTAATAGCTTTTGCTTCAAGCTTAACAACCCCCGCAGTTGAAAAAGACTGCTTTAAATTTTCTTTAATTTCAATTGCATCAGCTTCATTCAAATAAACATTTGCCACTAAAAAATACTCTTCTTTAAAAAACAAAACACTCCCAGCTCCGCCAAGCTTTTTTATTAATTCTTTTTTGTCTTCATCAATTTTTCTTCTATTTTTTTCAACATAAACCACATAAAACACTTGCCGTTCATAACACTTTTCAACCTTCTTAAAACTTACCAAACATGCAAAAACTACCGCTAAAAAAATAAAAAATAAAATCACTGCAATCACTGAAATTATCGGCTTTCGCAAGGGTTTGTCATGTGGCAGGTATGACACATAATCTTGAAAATTACTCATATATCATTTTATGATTAAAGCATACACTTAATCACAAGTTTTTGTCATAAAAACGTGATTGCATGCTTAACGTTATAACTTGCCAAAAACGACATATAATTAAGTGTAAATAATTTTAGGAGAACTTTATGAACTTAAAACCATTATTTGACAGAGTCGTGCTAAAAGATTTAGAAAAATCATCGCAAACCAAGTCAGGAATATTTATTCCCACAGGCGTTGGCGATGAACCTAAATATGCCAAAGTCGTTGCTATTGGCGATGGAGACTGCTTTGACGGAAACAAATCTAAAATGGCAGTGTCTGTCGGCGATCATGTTTTATATAACAAATATGGTGCAACACCTTTCAAAATTGACGACCAAGAATTTCAAATCTTGCGTCAAAGTGACATATTAGGAGTTTTCGAAGGAGACAATAACTAATGGCAAAACAAATCCAAACTGGCGACATTGCAAGAAATCTACTTAAAAATGGCATAAAAGCCGTTGCTGATGCCGTGAAAATCACACTTGGACCTAAAGGAAAAAATGTGGTTTTAGACAGAAAATACACAACTCCCCTAATCACTAATGACGGAGTTTCAATCGCTAAAGAAATTGAACTATTAAACCCTTTTGAAAATATGGGTGCAAACCTCATTAAAGAAGCATCGATAAAAACTAATGATGACGCAGGCGATGGCACAACCACCGCATGCGTTTTAGCAGAATCAATGGTTAATGAAGGTCTTAAAAATATTTCTAGTGGCGCCAACCCTATTATTTTACGCAAAGGCATTGAAAAAGCCATAAAAGTGGCTACAGATCATTTAAAACAAATCTCAAAACCAGTTTCAAGTGACAAAGAAATTTCACAAGTTGCAAGCATATCTGCTGGCAGTGATGAAATTGGCGAACTCATTTCAAACGCCTTTGCAAAAATAGGAAAAGACGGCGTCATAACAATTGAAGAATCAAAATCTTCACAAACCAACCTAAAAATAACCCAAGGTCTTGAATTTGACCGAGGTTACATCTCGCCTTATATGGCAAATCCAAACCAAAATATTGTGTGTTTAGAACACCCTTATATCTTGGTCACTGACAAAAAACTTACAAATATAAATGAAATCCTCCCAATTTTAGAGCAAATTATGCAAACTTCCAGACCTTTATTAATCATTGCTGACGATGTTGATGGCGAAGTGCTTTCAACACTCGTTTTAAACAATGTTAGGGGCAGTTTCATTTCTGTTGCAGTCAAATGTCCTTCATTTGGAGACAAACAAAAAGCATACTTGCAAGACATTGCCCTGCTCACATCAGCATCGCTTGTTTCAAAAGAACTTTCAACTGACTTCAAATCATTAACATTAGATGATTTAGGCGAAGCATCGCTTGTCAAAGTTTCAAAAGACAAAACAACCATCATAAACGGCAAAGCAAACACAGTCATGGTTGAAGAAAAAATCAATCATATCAAATCGCTGCTTAATGAAAACCTTGATGACTATGAAAAAATTAATTTTGAAGACCAACTCGCCAGACTTTCTGGTGGCGTGGCAGTCATTGAAGTTGGAGCCGCAAGTGAAATCGAAATGCGTGAGAAAAAACTCCGCATCGAAGACGCCCTTTCAGCAACAAAATCTGCATGCAAAGAAGGCATCATAATCGGTGGTGGTTGCGCTTTAGTATCATGCATTCCTTCAGTAAAATCTTTTATCAGCACACTTTCAGGAGACGAAAAAACAGGTGCAGAAATCGTTTTGCACGCGCTTGAATCTCCAATTAGACAAATTGCAAAAAATGCAGGCGTCGACGACGGCGTAGTATTAAACAATGTTATGCAGTCAATCAAATCAAATATTGGTTACAACGCACTTACTGACACATATGAAAATATGTTTGATGGCGGAATAATTGACCCAACAAAAGTCACCCGCTGTGCTCTTGAAAACGCTGGAAGCGTTTCTGCATCAATACTCACAACTGAAGTTTTGGTCGCAGACATAGAACCACAAAAAGCTCAATAATTTTCTCCTAAAAAAACACCCCACTCAAGGGGTGTTTTTATTTGTTATTATCTTTAACAATGTTTTGAATTGACAAAAATCTTTTTTCAAATGTTGGTTTCTTGTTAACCTGGTCAATTGTTCTGTTAATCACAACAGTTCGTGGTTTCATAACCGGCGTTCTAATAAAACCAGACTCCAATAGCTCAACTTTTGATTGTTTTTGAGCGTCTTCAATCTCTTTCATCTTTGAGTCTTCGCCATAAGTCTTAAGCTCTTCATCATCTTTTTCAGACATCAAATCAGCCATAATGTCTTTAAGTGAAACATTTGGATTAAGTGCTTCATCAAAGTCAAACATGCTATCTTCTGTTTGTGGGATTGCAGATTTAACACCGCCACTAGTTGGAGCCACATAGAATATATCATTGAGTTTATCTTCAACCTCTCCACGTTCTTTAACCTTGTTTTCAACCTTTTTGCCAAGCCCAAGGTCAGCAACAATGCTTTGTTCACTCTTTCTAGGACGTCCGCGTTTTCTGTTTACACTTGAACCAATCTTTTGAGCAAATTCCATTTTTAGTCTATCAAATCTTGAATTTGCATCAACTGGCTGATTTTCATCAACAATAGGCTTGTTAGAAATAAACGCCCTGTCTTTCTTTGTGATAGCAGCATTTGCTTCAAGCTTGTTGCAAACATCATAAAGCTCTGTTTCAAACAAGGTTAAATTGTCAGCAAAGTCCATAAGTTCCGCTCTAACAAACTCATTTAAAACTTTTTTGCAAATCACTTCAAATTCGTCTTTTGATGCGTTTAGCTTTTTGCAAGTACCTAAAATATCATCAATAAGAATCTCTTTTAAGTACTTAATTTTTCTTTCATACAAAACCAAAGCTCTAGCAGTGGCTTTTTCACGTTCTTTGTATTCTGCAATAATTTTCTTATCGCGAAGTCTTTCTTTTTCTAGTTTTGCAAGTTTGTCACTTGTTTCAACTGCAGAAATTTCTTTCTTCATAATTTCTTCAATCGACTCACTTTTTGACTTTTTGTTCATACCCTACTTCCTTAGATTTTTTGGTTTTATAAATGGTGTAAATCAGCATTGCCACACCACCAACAATCATAATAATACTACACACTTGAGATATTGGCAAACCAGCAAGCTTTAAAATATATTTTTCTGCACGGAGCGGTTCAAGAATGGTTCGCACAATTCCATAATAAATCAAATATGCACTCGTAACATATCCACTTTTGTTGGTTTTTAAGAATAATATTGCTAAAATCACAAAACCAATCATATTTAAAACAAATTCATAGAAGAATAATGCCTGATAGAACACACCATCAATAGCAACAGCAAATGGAAATGTTGCCCATTTTGAAGACGCATCAACAACCTGTCCATACACTTCACTATTAAAGTAGTTTCCCCATCTGCCAATCGCTTGGGCCAAAATCAAAACCACCGTGAGTGTGTCAAAATAACGAAGCATATCCTTTTCTTTTTTGAGCAGCAAAAACACAAGCAATCCAAGTCCACCACCTATAACCGCACCAATAATGCTCATGCCGCCGCTTCTAAAATCAAAAAATTCAGCAATGCTCATGCTTGAATCAAAAAGCACCGCAAAAAGTCTCGCACACAAAATGCCAGTCGGCAAAATAACAAGCGCAATGTTAAGTGGCATGTCTGTGTTATATTTTCTAAGCTTGCACAAAAATGTTGCAACCGCCACAGCAACCACAATTGAAAGGCTTATGATGATGCCATACCAATAAACATCAAATTTTCCTATTGTAAATGCGACACCTTTAACCGCTAACAAATAATTCATATAACTATTATATTTCTCAAAAAAAATATTGTCAAGGTTAAAAAATGACAATAGAAAAAACCTATGAAATTCATAGGTTTTTTCAAGGGTTGTTTATATTATTTTGGTTAATTAGTTTCCATAAACAGGAGCATTTGGATCGTTAGAAGATGAACCTTGTCCATTTTCTAAATCTCCAGTTTGTCCTTTATAATAATTGATTGCATCTTCAAGTGTTCCATTTTGATATGTATCTTCATGATAAAGTTGAAGAATAATACTTTCCATATCACCAACTTGTCCTTGAAGTGTTGCAAGTTCAGAAATTGCTTCAGTAAGTTCTGATTGAGCAGCACTCAAAGCTTGCTCAAGTTCTGTAATTCTAGCACCGCTTTCAGCAACAATTTTATTATACTCAGCGAGCAATGTGTTGTAATCTTCAACAGCTTTGTTATATCTTGCTTCAAGACCAGCATAAGCTTCACTTGCAGCGATTGCATCATTAATAATTTTTTGTTCAAGTTCTGCAATCTTTGCATCTTTTGACTTGATAGTTTCTTCAAGTTCTGCAATTTTTGCAGTGTTTGCTTTGTCAGTTGCTTCAAGTTCTGCGATTGCTGCAGCCTTTTCAGAGTTTGCAGCTTCAAGTTCTGCAATTTGATTTTGAGCTTCAGCATAAAGGCCACCAATTCTTTGAACTTCAGCATTTGCTTCATCAAGATCAGTTTGAAGCTTGGTAATTGTTTGATTTGCTTCAGCCAAATCTTGTTTTAATTCTTCATTTTCAGTTTTAAGACCACTGTTTTCTGCTTGAAGACCTGAAACAAGACCTTCAGCTGAAACAAACGAATCAACAACTTCTTGAAGTTTTTCTCCAAACATGTTTGCAGTTTCATCTTCAATAGCAAGAAGGTTATCAATTGAGAGTTGAATGTTATATTTTTCAGTTTCACTCAATTTTCCATCTTCAACAGCTTCTTGAAGCATTTGCATTGCAGAAGCCATATTTTCATCATAAGAATCCCCAAGATTTTGGTAAGCAACAAACAAATCACTATATGTTTTTGCAGATTCATAAGTAGCATTCATAAATGTTGTTGAACTAAATTCACCTTCAAAATCATCTGCCTTATATTCATCAATTTTTGCTTCGATTGCAGTTTTTTCTTCTTCTGTCAAATTTTCATAAACAACAACAGTTTTATCTGGTTCAAACTCATTTGGAACATAATAAGAACGTTTCATGCTTTCATCAACTAAATTTTTAAAATCTTCATATTGTGCAATTTCAACTTTTTGTTTAGCATCGCTGAGCATAGCTGTTTTTGCAATTCTTTCACCAGCTTTCTCTGTTTCAGATTCTGCAGGAATAGCTTTTGCCAACTCACTATATTCAGCATATGTGAATTTTCCGTCATCTGTTGCAACTTTGATATCTTCAGCAAATCTTACAATTCTAGGACTAGAATCGTTATCAACTGCGGTTGTTTGTTTATTTGAATTCTTTCCAATAGCGAAACCAGTAATTCCTAAAACAATAGCCAAACCAAGCGCAATTGCACCAGTAACAAATTTTCCAACAGTTTTATTTGTATTAATTGAGCTAATTACTCTGTTAGCTTCATTTGTAATATATGCATTTACATCAGCAACACCAGCGCTAACTGCTGAATCAGTATGTGCATTTACATCAGCAACAACTCTGCTAGCTTCAACTGTAACACGTCTATCTAATCTTTCACCAATTTGTCTAAGTTCACCAATTGTTCTTCCAGCAGCATGTCCAACGGCTCTAGTGATACGTTTTCCATCTTTGCCAACTTCTTCTCTAACGCTGTCAATACCAGCCAATATGCCTGATTCAGCACCATAGATATGGTCTGTTAATGTGATAACAGCATTTGTAACAGCTCCTGTAAGGTTTCCAAGTTTTTGATTTGTCACTTGTTGAGAAGCCTTAATTCCTTTAACAGTTGTTTCAATTGAACCAACTTGAGCTCCCAAAGTTTCGAAACCACCGGCAACACCAGCTCTAATTTGCGCAATTTCTGCAACCATACCCATAAGAGCATTTCTTTCATCAGGTTTGAGACCAGCTTCATCAATCTTAGACATCAAAGCAACAAATCCAGCGTCAACTTTCTCAAGATCGGCAATTCTTTTATTTCTTTCTTTGATGATTTCACTTAAACGTGAGTTTCTTTCTCTTTCTCTAACAGTTGCACCATTAGCTTCGGTTAAGTTTCCTCTAAGTCCAGAAACTGAAGCACCAAGACCAAGGTAGCTTGTTACGATTGAAACATAACTCATACCCTTTTCTTTGCCAAGTGTAAGTGGAAGATTTGCGATTTCTGCTTCAATATCTTTGTCATTTGAAATTGCTTCAGCGATTTTTGTTTGGCCATCACCAAATCTATCTTGAGCTAAAACAGCAGCAAGATATGCTGGGTAGTCAGCATCATTAACACTAACTTTTTTCTTTGAACCATCTGCTAAATAAAGATTTTCTAAACGAGAAAAATATTGGTCAATTAATTCCACTTCATAACGAGGACTAGAATCAATTCTACCTGTTCTTACATTTAAGCCCTTCACACTGTCAACATATCTCTTAGCAGCTTTAAGTGCATTGAGATCAGTTTCTGCGTTTGGTCCAGTAAAATTAGCCTTTCCGTCTAAAATCTTCTTTACGCTTTCTTGACCGAGCAATCTCTTAAGTCCATGATATTGAACTAAAAATTTGATTACATCTTTGTTTTTTGCCATATTATAAACAACTCCCTTAATATAAATTTCGAGTCTACATGAGAATTTTAGCATGGTATACTTTAAAAATCAATACCCACTTTAAAATTTATGCTCTGTGACCGTCAAAAATACTAGCAAAATATGTCAATATAAAAAGGATATCGACATAAACCATATTTCTATGGTTGCGAATATTTTACCATTTTTCGCCTTTTTTGTCAATACCCTTTTTAAAAATAAATGTAATACAATTATAACTTTATAATGTTTTTAATTAATAACCTTGCATTTTTAATGAAATTTACTCATAAGTATCAATAATTTCACAAGTTTCAGCATCTAAAACTTCTTTGCATACTCGTTTTATCAAATCAAAATCAAAACCTTTTCGTGCAAGCGATGCTATCATTTTTTGATACATTCCTTCCCTAGTCATGTCTTTGCCTTTTGCGTAGTTTTTTGCATGTTTTAAACACAAATTATATTCATTTTCATTATCAGTGTTTTGCAAAATAGATAACTTCGCAGTTTCTACATCAACACCCTTCGATTTTAACTTATTTTCAAGCATTCTTCTTGAATATTTACTATTTTGACTCGCAAATTGTTTTGAAAACAACTCATCGTCAACATAATGATATTCTTCAAGCTTTTCAATAGCCTTGTTTATAACAGCCTTTTCATATCCCTTTTTTAAAAGTTTTTCAAACAACTCTTTTTTTGTGTGCATTCTAAGTCCCAAATATTCGCTGGCTTTTTCAAATGCCATTTTGACTTCACTTTCAAAAATTGCTTCTTGAAGTTTGTTTTCATCAATTTCTTTTCCTATTTTTAATCCAAAAACCACTGCCGTTTCTTTGTGAAGCCCACAAAAAAAAGCATCGTCAACAAAAATATTGACGCGCTTTTTGTTTTTTTGATCTTCAATTTTGGTAACAACCGCCACTTTCTACTCCTGTTCACCAGCTTTGTATGGAAATTTATAGAAACCTGTTCCATACTTGTTAATTGCCCCTGCACCACGAGTTTTAGCTCTAATACTTGCAATAAGTTTTTCAGATGCCTTAACAGGCACAGCAATTTTCATAATAGGCATTGCTTCATCGTTTTTCTGCTCAATGATATACACATTTGATTCAGTAAACAATTTGTTTACAGCACCATAGTTTTGATAAGATACTTTAATTTCAACTTCGTTGCAGAACACCATTTTAAACTTCTTTGCTTCGTTTAAAACGCCTGCAGCAACAGCATTATACACTCTAGTAAGTCTGCTCTTTCCTAGTTCAATTCCACCAAAATATCTAACAACCGCAACAAGTGTGTTTGTCACATGCATTTGCTTGATAGCTTCAAAGATTGGAGCACCTGCTGAACCCGCTGGTTCACCATCATCATTATTTTTAGCAACATTATATGTTTCACCTAAAACATATGCATAACAAACATGTTTTGCGTTTTTGTTGCTTTTTTTCAAGTTTCCAATAATCTCATGAACATCTTCATCACTTTCAACATGAAAAGCCATAGCAATGAATCTTGATTTTTTCATTACCATTTCAACAACAGCCATTTCTTCAACCGAAATATAGTCATTTTTTATTTCTTGTTTTTCTTTACCTTCTTCTTCGTAGATGGTGTCAACACTAACATATCCCATGAAAAAAATCTCCAAGACATTATTTTTACAAATTAAATATAACACAAAAAATCAAAAAATCAAAATAGATATGGTGATTTTGCATAAATTAATAATTGCATTTTGTAAAATTAGTGTGCTATACTTTCATCGTGCTAAAAATAGCAAATTTTATGAGGTGAACTATGAATATTTCAAAACATGTAGAAAACATGTGCCCCGTAGCAAAGGGTGCAGCACACAAATCGGCTCCAATTCCTGAAGAAGGCATGTGGATCACAGCCAAAGAAATCAAAGACATTTCAGGTCTTACCCACGGTGTAGGCAGATGCGCTCCACAACAAGGCGCTTGCAAACTCACACTTAACGTAAAGAACGGAATCATTGAAGAAGCTTTGGTTGAAACAATCGGTTGCAGTGGAATGACCCACTCAGCAGCAATGGCATCAGAAATTTTGCCAGGAAAAACAATTTTAGAAGCATTAAACACAGACCTTGTTTGTGACGCAATCAACGTTGCAATGCGTGAACTCTTCCTTCAAATTGTTTATGGAAGAACACAATCAGCATTCTCTGATGACGGTCTTGAAATCGGTGCAGGCATGGACGACCTTGGAAAAGGTCTTTGCTCACAAGTCGGCACAAGCTATTCAACAAGACTTAAAGGTTCAAGATATCTTCAAATGGCTGAAGGATATATCACAAAACTCGCTCTTGACAAAAACAATGAAATCATCGGTTATGAATTCGTTAATATGGGCAAAATGATGGAAGCAATCAAAAACGGCACTCCAGCAGAACAAGCTCTTAAAGACAACCTTAAAACATATGGCAGATATAGCGAAGCCGTAAGCTATATTGACCCAAGAAAGGAGTAAGTTATGGTAAATTTTGAAGGTAAAGAAAAGAGAGAGGCATCTATCAACGAATGCCTTAAAAAATACGACATCAAAAGTTTAGAAGAAGCAAAAGAAATCTGCACAAACGCAGGCATCGATGTTGAATCAATCGTAAAAGGCATTCAACCAATCTGCTTCGAAAACGCTGTTTGGGCATACACACTTGGCACTGCCCTAGCAATCAAACAAAACGTTGCAACTGCTGAAGAAGCTGGCAAATGGATCGGCGTTGGTCTTCAAGCATTCTGCGTTCCTGGTTCTGTAGCAGACCACAGAAAAGTAGGTCTTGGTCACGGAAACCTTGCATCAATGCTTTTAAATGAAAAAACAAAATGCTTCTGCTTCTTAGCAGGACACGAAAGCTTTGCAGCAGCTGAAGGTGCTATCGGCATTGCAACAACTGCAAACAAAGTTAGAAAAGAACCACTACAAGTTATCTTGAACGGACTTGGAAAAGATGCTGCATACATCATTTCAAGAATCAATGGTTTCACATATGTTAAAACAGAATATGATTATTCAACCGACAAACTCAATGTTGTTGAAACAAGAGCATTCTCTGACGGACCAAGAAGCAAAGTTAGATGCTATGGTGCAGATGACGTAAGTGAAGGCGTCGCAATCATGATGCATGAAAAAGTTGACGTTTCAATCACAGGCAACTCAACAAACCCAACCAGATTCCAACACCCAGTAGCGGGCACATACAAAAAGGTTTGCACAGAAACTGGCAAGGACTACTTCTCTGTTGCATCTGGCGGTGGCACAGGCAGAACACTTCACCCAGACAACGTAGCAGCAGGTCCTGCAAGCTATGGCATGACAGACACTATGGGAAGAATGCACTCTGATGCACAATTCGCAGGTTCTTCATCAGTTCCAGCACACGTTGACATGATGGGTCTTATTGGTATGGGCAACAACCCAATGGTTGGTGCATCTGTTGCACTTGCAGTTGCTGTTGGCTCAAGAACAAAATAAGAAAATTTAAACAAAACAAAAAGATAGGCACTCGCCTATCTTTTTTTATTGTCTTTGCGCAAGTTCTGCGTTAAGCTCTTCCCACTTTTCTTCTGAATACCTGTTAAACGCATTAAGCGCTGCAGGTTCAAACCATGATGAAGCAAGTCTTGCACTGTCAATAAACTTATTCATCACAAAACCTTCAATCTTCTCTAGCGGATAACCTTGTGCTTTTAAAATGGTTGTATATGCATCGATATAATCAACCTCATCAACAAGCGGAGAACATGCTCTTACAGTCTTGAACAAGGCATCAATATCTTCACGTCTTGAAAACATTTGATA
>JAZOTD010000037.1:0-18921 GCA_045657465.1 Clostridia bacterium
AATATAATAAATTTTAAATAATAAAATTATCTAACTGAAAAGCACAAAACAACAGAATTTTTATTCTCTAAAAAGAAAAATAATAATATGTCAGGGGTATACCTATGTTTTATAGAAAAGATGATATTATTAATATGTTAGTTTTGTAAAGTTTAAATTGTTGTTTTTATAAAAATTCAAAATAAAAATGTAAAATTTTCTAAAACTACAAAAAATATTTACATTTTAAAAATAAAAAAGCAAACCATTTAGGTTTGCTTTTGCTATGCATTTGATGATTCAAATTGGCTATTGTAAAGGTTTGCATAGAATCCTTTTTTCTTTAAAAGTTCTGCGTGAGTTCCTTGTTCAATAATTTGCCCTTTATTCATAACGAGAATAATATCTGCAGATGTAATGGTTGAAAGTCTGTGAGCAACAATAAAACTTGTTCTTCCATTCATCATTTTATCAAATGCTTCTTGAACGCTTTTTTCTGTTCTTGTGTCGATATTACTTGTAGCTTCGTCTAAGATAAGCATTGGTGGTTTTAAAAGCATTACACGGGCAATACAAATAAGTTGTTTTTCACCTTGTGATAAATTGCTTCCACCTTCAATAATTTCGGTGTCATATTTTTTTGGAAGTTTTTCGATGTATTCATGAATACCAGCCATCTTTGCAGCTTCAATAACATCTTCAATTGGAGCGTTTGGATTTCCATAAGCTATATTTTCACGAATTGTTGAATTGAATAACCATGTGTCTTGCAAAACCATGCCATATTTATTTCTTAAACTACTTCTTGAAATTTCTTTAATTGGAGTGTCTGAAACTGTGATATAACCAGAATTTACATCATAGAATCTCATTAAAAGATTGATAATTGTTGATTTTCCACAACCGGTTGGACCAACAATTGCAACCTTTTGACCTTGTTTAACAGAAAGATTTAAGTTTTGAATAAGTGTTGTTTTTGGAACGTATGAAAAACTTACGTTTTTAAGTTCAACTTCACCAGTGCAATTTAAAAGGTCTGGTTGTTTTTCGTCACTAGATTCATTATTTTCTTCTAATACGTTAAACACCCTACTTGCAGCTGCAAATGCTTGTTGAATGTCTGAAATTTGTTCACTAATATTTGAGAATGGTTCACCAAAACTGTTTGCATATGATAAATATGCGGTGATTGTGCCGACTAAAATTTCGCCTTGAAGTGCCAACACACAACCAAACAAACCAACAGTTCCATAAACTATACCGTTTATAAATCTTGTTGAAGGTCCGGTAAGAGATGAATAGAAATAAGATTTGCTAGCGGTGTCGTTGTAATTTTTGTTTATTTTTGTAAAATCTTCAATACTTTTTTCTTCGTGGTTAAAAGCCTTTACAACTCTTTCCCCACCAATATATTCTTCTAGATAACCAGATAAGGTGCCTTGAAGTTCAACTTCTTTTTTGACATATTTTTTAGATTTTTTAACAATTATTAAAGATATTAATAAACTGAGTGGTGTTAAAATAATGATAATTGCCGCAAGTTTAAGATTTAGCATAAGCATAACAACTAAAGTTCCAATAATGGTTGTTAAACCTGAAAGAGCTGCGGCTAAACTTGCTAAAAAACCATCGGTCATAATATCAATATCATTAATCATTCTTGAAATAAGGTCACCATGAGAAGTTGTATCAATATAGCTAATTGGGAGTTTTTGTAATTTTTCAAATAATAAATCACGTATTTTATAAGTTCCCTTATAGTTATAAGTTGCAAGGCTTACTTCTGCCAAGAATGTTGAAATTGCAGCACCCACAGCAAATATTGCAAGATAAAGGAGATTTGTGTAAAGTGATGTAAAGTTTACGTTTCCAATTGATATGATGCTATTGATGCAATATCCTGTGTAAACCGGAATCATTACGATACAAACCGTGTTTATAATATCAAGTAACATTGCAGCGTAAAGATACCACCTATAATCATGAGCATAATTAAATACTTTTTTCAAAATATTTAATGAACTTTTTCTTTTTTGATATTTTTGTCTTGCTTTTTTGATATGATTTTCACGCATTTCAGCAGAAGACAATCGTTTGTAATCACCCATTATTTTGTCTCCTTTTTGTTTTGTGAATAGTGAATTTCTTGATAAACTTGGCAACGTTCTAAAAGTTCTTCATGTGTGCCAATATCAACAATATTACCATTATCAATAACAATAGTTTTGTTTGCGTCTTTGATTGAGTTTGTTCGTTGAGTAACAATAAAAGTTGTTGCAGTTGAAAGATGTGTTCTAATTGCCCTTCTAAGTTTTGCATCAGTTGCAAAGTCAAGAGCACTTGAAGCATCGTCTAGAATAATAATGTGTGGATTTCCAACAAGAGCTCTAGCAATGGTTAAACGTTGACGTTGACCTCCGGAAAAATTGGTTCCACCACGGTTAACTTTATGTTCAATAAAATCAGGATAATCTTTTACGAAATCATATGCTTGAGCAATTTTTAATGCCTTGATAATTTCTTCATCGGTTGCATCAGGTTTTCTCCAGCACATATTAGAACGGATTGTTCCTTCAAACAATGTTGGGTTTTGTGGAACAAGACCAATTAGATTTCTTAAATCTTCAAGATTATATTTTTTAATATTTACACCATTGATTAAAACTTCGCCAGTGGTTACGTCATAGAATCTAGGAATAAGATTGATAATTGAACTCTTTCCACTACCCGTTCCGCCAATTACACCAATTATTTCACCAGGTTCAACAGCGATTGTTAAGTTTGTAACAGCATTTTTAACATTTGAATATGAGAAGTTTACGTCTTTAAACTCAACCCTGCCAAGATTTACATCTTCAAAATCAACCTTAACTGGATTTGCAGGGTCTTTAATTGAATTTTTAACACAGAATAATTCGTTGATTCTTTCACTTGAAGCATTCATTCTAGTAACAATTGTTATGAGGTTTGATAAAGTAATAATACAAGTTGAAATAGTTCCAAAGTAATCAATGAAAGCAATTAAGTTACCTTGAGAAAGTCCACCAACATTAACTTCAATCCCACCAAAGTAGAAAATTGCAATAATTGCAAAATTTACAACGATTGAAATAATTGGGTGCAAAGCTGAATTCCAAACACCATGTTTGATTTGAGTTGAAATAAGGTCATAGTTTGAGTTTTTAAATTTTTCTGTTTCATAATTTTGTTTGTTAAAAGCTCTAACAACTCTCACACCAGTGAGATTTTCTCTTGTTATATTTGTGGTTTTGTCAAGTTTTCCCTTAACTTCAACCAAAAGAGGTTTTAATTTTTTCATAATATACCAAACAATTAAAACCAAAGCAGGAATAATAATAACAAAAACCAAACTCAATTTAAGATTAATGATGAATGCTAAAATTAAAGAACCAATCAACAAGCAAGGCGCTCTCATTATAAGTCTTAAAACAGAACCAATACCATTTTGAACATTTCTAACGTCATTAACAGAACGATTTAGAAGAGTTGTTGTTGTAAATTTGTCAAGTTCGGCATGAGAAAGTTCGTTTATATGTGAAAAGATATCGTTTCTAATATCTTTACCAACACCCATTGCTGCAACAGCTGCGCATTTGTGACTTATGACAGCAAATATAAATCCAATAATATTTAAAGCTAAAATTAAAACACCATTCCAGATAATATAATTAATATCATTATTAGCAATGCCATAGTCAATAATTTTTGCCATGATTAAAGGAACGAAAAGTTCACAAACTGTTTCGATACTTTTAAAGAATGGAGCCATGAAAGCAGACCATCTATAACGTTTCAAATAACTAAAATAAGAAAATTCTTTTTTTGTTTTTTTCATTTTACTTTAAACCATTGATAAAATTTGATAAATTATGTATAATCATTAATATAAACTATTATAAGATAAATAGAATTTTCAGTCAAACAAAAGGAGAGTTATATTTTTATGAAAGCTAAAGATTTTGATAAAAGTATTGACATAAATAAATTCTTAGAAGACAACATGCTAAATTTTTCTTTTGACTGCAACAACTTTGTTGATTTATTGATAAAAGATGGTGATGTGATAAAAAAAACATTAAAGCAAATCAGCAAGGAAAATTTGAAAAAATACAAGAAAATAGAGAAAAATAACAAAAAACAGGTATTTTCAGATAATAAAATCACTAAAAATGCAGAAAATAATCAAAGAAAAGAAATTAAAAACAATAAGAGAATCAAAAAATGTAATGACCAAATCATTGCTAGCAATTTAGATTATAAAGATATTTATTTAACCATTGACAAGTTTAACACAAACGGAAAAAAGACAATTGTATACTTTATCGATTCATTTTTTCCAGTTATAGATGGTGTTGTTTCTGTGCTTGATAATTATGCAATTGGAATGCAAAAATATTATAACGTAGTTATATGTGCACCAAAGCATAGACAAGCAGCTTATAAAACAGATAAATATTTTGTGCTTTATGCAGATTCGATTTTTATTAAAAAGCAGGGGTATGATTTAGGGTTTCCACAGTTAGACACAGAATTCCAAAAATTTATTTCACTTTTAAAAATTGATTTTGTACATGTTCAATCACCATTTAATATGGGTAATTTCGGTGTTATGCTTGCAAAGAAAAGAAAAATTCCTTGTTTTGCAACATTCCACAGTCAGTTTAAACAAAATTTTCAAAATGCACTCAAGAGTGAAGCTTTCTCACAATTTTTAACTAGCATATTAATGTTTGTTTATAAAAGAGCTGATTATTCAATCACAATGAATGATTTTGCAAGGGGAGTTATGCGTGAATATGGTCACAAGAAAAATGTGGAAATTATTCCTAATGCAACAAACCTGACATACAAAGAATACGACAAAGAATTTGAAGATAGTGTTTTAAATAAATTTAAAGTTGATCCAAACAAATTTAATATGATTTATATTGGACGTTTTGTTGAAGTAAAAAATGTTTATTTTATTTTAGATGTTTTAAAAGAACTTTACAAAAAACAGAAAGATTTTAATTTTATCTTTTTAGGTTATGGACCAGAACAATCTAAAATGCAAAAGTTTGTTAAAGAAAATGGTTTAACAAAAAATGTTATATTCACAGAAAAGGTTGATGATGTTGATGAAAAATCAATATTAATTAAAAACAGTAATCTTTTAGTTTTTCCATCTATATATGACACAGACGGAATTGTTAGAATTGAAAGTGCTTGTTTTGGGGTTCCAACATTATGTATTGAAAAGACAGGTGTGGCGTCTGCAATTAAGAATGATCACAATGGTTTTATTGAACTTAATAGTGTAAGTGCTTTTGCGGAAAGGATAGATTACCTTATCAAAAATGTAGATTTTTTGAAAAAAGTGGGACAAAATGCCAAGATAGAAATCTATAACACATGGGAAGATGTGTGTGAAAAACTTTATCATTTATATGAAAAATGTTTAGAAGATTACAAAAACAAACACAGTAAAAAATCTAAAACAAAAAACGCAAAAATAGAAGAAAAATAAACTGAAAAATATAAAATTTTAAAAATAGATGCCTATTTAAAATAAAAAAGGTGTCTATTTTTTATTAATAAAAATTATTTTTTAATTATTTTAAGATGTTATTTTATAAGTGAGTATATAAAACAAATGTTAAAAAACTTGTCATGTTTTGATTGCAAAATATGCTCAAAGCAATTATAATTATAATTACTTTAGATAATAGGGGATATTATGGGCAGAATTATTTCGTTTGCAAACCAAAAAGGTGGTGTTGGAAAAACAACCACCTGTGTTAATGTTTCTACTTTTATGGCGTTGATGGGCAAGAAGGTGCTTATGATTGACCTTGACCCACAAGGAAATGCCACTAGCAATTTAGGTTTTTCAAAAGATGGTAAATTTAATTCAATTTATCAAGTTATGTCAGAAGAAAAAACAGTTGAAGAATCTATATATGAAACAAACATAAAAAATTTATCAATCATTCCATCAAACATACATCTTGCCGGTGTTGAAGTTGAACTTGTTTATATGACATCAAGAGAATTTGTAATCAAAAAAATCTTAGAAAAAATAAAAGATAATTATGATTATATAACTATTGATTGTCCGCCATCACTGGGATTAATTACCATTAACGCATTTACAGCTTCTGATTCTGTAATGATTCCAATTCAATGTGAATTTTTTGCATTAGAAGGATTAAGTCAATTGATGAATACTATTAGACTTGTTAAGAAAAAACTTAATCCTGAAATTATGATTGATGGTGTTGTTCTTACAATGTTTACAAACCGCAGCAATTTAGGACGACAAGTGGCAGAAGAAATTAATAAATTTTTTGCTGATACTGTGTTTAAAACAACAATTCCAAGAAATGTTAGACTTGCAGAATCTCCAAGTTATGGCGAGCCTGTTTATGTTTATGATAAGAATTGTTTAGGTTCAAAAGCTTATCAATCTTTAGTTGAAGAATATTTTGATAGAAATAATGTTAAATACATAAAACTTAGTTAAGGGGTTTTTTATATGAAAAAGGGACTTGGTCGTGGTTTAGATTCTTTATTTGGAAGTTTTGATGAAGAAGTTGTTTCAAATAATGAAGGAAAAACTGTAGAAACAAAAGAAATTGTTAAAGAAGTGGTTGTGAATGAACCAAAACAAATTGAAATTGGTTTAATTGACAGAAATCCAGAACAACCACGTAAAATTTTTGATGATGAAGCATTGGCTGAACTTGCTAGCTCAATTAAAAACTATGGGGTTATTCAACCAATTATTGTTCGTGAAGTGAATGGTAGATATATTATTATTGCTGGTGAGCGTCGTTGGAGAGCTTCAAGACTTGCAGGAATGAAAACAATTCCTTGTATAATTAAAAATTATACAGAACAAGAAATTAGTGAAATTGCAATTATTGAAAACTTGCAAAGAGAAGATTTAAACCCAATTGAATCTGCAAAAGCAATTAAAAGTTTGATTAATCAATTTAATTTAACACAAGATGAAGTTGCTGATAAGATTGGAAAAAGTAGACCAGCTGTTGCTAATACGCTTAGATTGTTGTTATTGCCAGAAGCGATTATTAATTTGGTTGAAACAAATAAAATTACAGCAGGACACGCTAGAGCTCTTCTTGCAATTGAAAGTGCTAAAAAACAAAAGGAAATTGCAATTCAAATCATTGAAAAAGGTTTAACGGTTAGAGATGTTGAAAATTTAATCAAGATTATGAATAATCCAAAACCAGAAAGTGTTAAAAAAGAAAAAACTCTTGAAATTAAAGATTTTGAAGATAAAATGAAAAAAGCGTTTTTGACAAAAGTTCAAATTAAAGGAACAGAAACAAAAGGAAAAATTGTTATAGATTATTATTCAAAAGACGATCTTGATAGAATTTATGATTTAATCAACAATAGATAGAATAAAGAGATATGTGAAGAGCATATCTTTTTTTGTTTCACGTGGAACAAAAAACAAAATAAAAAACATTTAAACATATCTTTAATAAAAGATGTTTCATGTGAAACAACAAGGTGTGGGTAATGCGACATATGTTTCACGTGAAACGATTGTTAATCACTGATAAAATTATTTTTATTTATATTTTTGATATTTTTATTTATTTTTTAAATATTTTATTTAAGTGTTTTACATGGAGTTGTGGTTGTGTGATATAAAACAATAAAATATATTTCACATGGAACGATGGTGTGTAGACTTGCAATAGAAAATAGTGTTTCACATGAAACATTATTAAAATTAAAACAATAAAATTTTGTTTCACGTGAAACAAGAAGAGTAAAAAAAGATGTTTCATGTGAAACATCTTTTTATTTGAATAAGGAATTTATAATATCTTTAAATCCTAAGTAATTATCAATAAATGAACTTATTTGACCATATATTAAATTTCCAAAGAAAGAGTCTTCAATATATGCGGTGACTTTAGTCATAAATGATAGTGGTGAAACTAATTTAATTACAAAACAAATAATAATTAAGATAAGGAAGCATTTAAAAAGGCCATATAGTGCACCGAGAGTTGTGTCCACAAGTTTAATAAAACCATTGGTCCTTAATTTTTGAACAATTTTTGAAATTGCAAATACGACTAAATATAAAATTAAGATAGATGTCACAAATGATATTATATTTACAAAGAAGGTTGCGTATGTGTTTGAGATGATGTCAGCCAATGTTCTTGTTTTTACGCCTGAGTTATGAAGCTCTTTATATAAAGAAGGTTTGTTTAAAAACCAATCAAACATTTTGTTTGAAATCCCAGAAAAACCTTTATCAATTGTGCTTTCTACAAATTCGTGAAGATTTGCTTTTGGAATATCTAGAAGGTTTTTTGCAAAATCTGCAGATTTATCAATCATATTAGATGAGTATTTATTTGAAATTGCGTCATAAAGACCGACTTTATTATAAAAAAGAGCGAATGGTTTAAATAAGAAAAAGCTGAGAATTGCATTCATTGTTAGTGAAAAGTGTGACAAAACAGATGTCATAAAACCTTTTTTTATTCCAACAAATATCAAGATACCAATGATTAAAATCAGAGCCAGATCTAACCAATTCATAAAAACCTCCACATGTGTGACTATATTATATAATAGATGGGAAAAATAGTCCAATTTTATGACAAAATAAATTATAAATTTCAGGCAAAATTTGGTGTTATGATATATATAATTATTAAAAAAGATTGATAAAAATATTATAATTTGGTAAAATATAGGAAGTATTATATTGGAGGCAAATCGATGAATGAAATGGAAGAAAAAAACCGTGATGCCAGAATAAAACAACAGAAAGGCACATTTGTTAGAAATATAATAATTTGTGTGTCTGTTTTATTAATATTTACATTGGTGTTTTGGTTGGTTTCAAAAAATGCACGTGGAACTGAAATAAGTTATAATGAATTTAGAACACAGCTTTCTGCGGGAAATATTGATGAAATTTATTTAAACGAATCAAAAATACAAATTTATTATGTTAATGATGAAGCACATTGGATGTATGCAAGAGAAAGTGCTGAAAATGAAATTCAATCGTTAATAAGTGAACTTTATGCAAATAAAGATTTTGAAGGAACTATTCCAAAACTTAAATATGGAACAACTTCAACAATTTCAATTATGAGTATATTATATCCAGTTCTATCAATTATAGTATTTGGATTGATGATTTATTTCATATTGAGACAAGTAAAAGGCGCGAACAACAAATCATTTGATTTTGTTAAGAGCCGTGCAAGAGTGTATCCAAGCAAAACGAAATTTACTGATGTTGCTGGTGAAGATGAAGAAAAAGCTGAACTTGAAGATATTGTAGATTTCTTGAAAAATCCTAAAAAATATATTGATATTGGTGCAAAAATTCCAAAAGGTGTGCTTTTAGTTGGCCCTCCTGGAACCGGTAAAACCTTGCTTGCAAGAGCCGTTGCTGGTGAAGCAGGTGTTCCATTCTTTACAATAAGTGGTTCTGATTTTATGGAATTATTTGTTGGTGTTGGTGCTTCTCGTGTTAGAGATATGTTTGAAACTGCTAAAAAGGCAAAACCTTGCATTATATTCATTGATGAAATTGATGCAGTTGGCAGACAACGTGGTGCTGGACTTGGTGGTGGAAACGATGAAAGAGAACAAACATTAAACCAATTATTGGTTCAAATGGACGGTTTTGAAGATAATGAAGGGATTATTGTAATGGCGGCTACAAACCGTGTTGATATCTTGGACCCGGCACTTTTAAGACCTGGAAGATTTGATAGACGAGTTAATATTAATATTCCAGATGTTAAAGGCAGAGAAGAAATTTTAAAGGTTCATGCAAAAAACAAACCTTTAGACAAAAACGTAGATTTAAAAACAATTGCAAGAATAACATCAGGATTTACTGGTGCTGAAATTGAAAACCTTTTAAATGAATCAGCAATATTGGTTGCGAAAGAAAATAGAAAATTAATTACAACAGAAGATATTCAAAAATCAATGATGAAAGTTACACTTGGTCCTCAAAAGAAGAGCAGAGTAATTTCAGATGAAGACAAGTTTAACACGGCAGTCCATGAATCTGGACATGCAATCATTAATAAACTTGCAAAACACACATCTCCAGTTCAAGAAGTTTCAATCATTCCACGTGGTGGAGCTGGTGGTTACACACTTTCAGCTGATGATGATAAATTATTTTATTATAAAGACAAGCTTTTCTGCAGAATTCAAGTTTTGCTTGGTGGCATCGTTGCTGAAAAACTGTTTGTTGGTGATATGTCAACAGGAGCATCAAGTGACCTTAAAAAAGCAACATCGATTGCTAGAAGAATGGTTACTGAATGGGGTATGAGTTCTGAAGTTGGAATGGTTTATTGTGGAAATGACGACGCAGTGTTTATTGGAAAAAACTATCAAGAAAGAATGCCTTATAGTGAAAACCAAGCAGCTATTGTAGATGCTGAAGTTAAAAAGATTATTGATTCTTGTCAAAAAGAAACAGAAAAACTTTTAACAAAACATAAAGATAAGCTTTTGACAATGGCAAATGTTCTTTTAGAAAAAGAAACAATTTATGCTGAAGAAGTTGACCTTATCATTGCGGGAAAATCTAAAGAAGAAATTGTTGAATACATCGAAAATAAAGATAAAAAACCTGCTGAAAATGTTGAAGTTAAACCTGCTGAAAATCAAACAGAAAATGCGGAAAAAATCGCAGAAAATACTCAAAAAAATATTAAAAATGTAGACGATTTATTAAAAGAAGCTGAAAAACGTGAAAATGAACAATTAAAAGCAGCACAAAAAATTGTCGAAGAACCTGTGAAAAAAGAAGAAACAAAAGTGGAAGAAGTGGTAAATAAACCAGAAGAACAAAAAGCCGAAGAAAAACCAAAAACCACAAGAAAAAGAACTACAAAAAAACCTGAAACAAAAACAGAAGATACTGAAAAATAAACATATAAAAATCGAGGAATAATATGAAAAAAATATTCACTATTATTTCAGCGGTTATATCAGCACTTGTTGTGGCGTTCTTGATAACCATTAGTTTTGTAAAAACCAGTGTGGCTATTGAGAGTAATAATCCAAAATATGTTGTTGTTTTTAATCAATCAGCAACATCAACACAAACAAATGGTTATACCGTTGAAGATAAAGAGTATAAACAAATTTTAGATGGTATTAAAGAAATATCAAACATCTCTATATTGAATAGACTTGTTAATAATACAAAAGTATTTGCAACGGTTGATCAAGATTTGGATAAAACTTTTGCGAAATGGAACACATCATTAAAACAAACCAACATTGTTGTTGAACTTGTTTATGACAAGCAACAAGATGTTATTGTTACATATAATGGTTATACAAAAGTTGTTTCTTATTTCTGTTTATCATATGTTATTCCTACAACAGACAAGTTTGCTGATATTGTTGTTTATTATGCTAACACAAACAACACTCAAGGTGATGCAAAAAACAAATCTTATGCTGAATGTAACCCATTTGTTATTAAGGGGTTGGCAGGTGAATTTATTGAACTTGTAGATAAATTATAAAAAATAAAAACTGCCTACTTGGGCGGTTTTTGTTTAGGGGAAAATGAATGTTAAATTCTAGAAAAAATATTTCTAATTATAAGAATAATTGTATGCAAGATATTGTTGATACTGAATATATGCTTAGAGATTTTAAAAGAAGATATGTTGAAATTAATCAAGAATCGGGATTTTATAGAATATTTAAAGCTTCAAAATACAGAGAAAAGAAAAAAGCGATCGAAAAAAGAATCGCCGAATTAGAAGAAAAACTAAAAGAATTAAAATTAGAATTAGAGATTTATAATACATTTGGTTTAGACATTCCACAAAATATTTCAAACTATCATCAAATTATGGCTATGATTGAAAGACGAGATAAGAAGTTAGAAATTTTAATACTTATTGAAATGGGGCAAATGTAAAAACATCACATTGTGATGTTTTTTTGTTGAGCAAAACATTATCAAATAAAATAAAAATGTATAAAATGAAAAGATAATTTTCAAATTATACATTTTTAAATCTAAACATTAAATTTAAAGAGAATAACATCACCGTCTTGAACGACATAGTCTTTGCCTTCACTGCGAACCTTTCCAGCTTCTTTTGCGGCGTTGTAACTGCCATAGCTAACGAGATTGTCATATGAAACAACGTCGGCACGAATAAAGCCTTTTTCAAAGTCGGTGTGAATTTTTCCTGCTGCGCCTGGTGCTTTTGTTCCTTTAACAATTGTCCAAGCTCGAACTTCTTTTTCACCAGCGGTTAGATATGAAATTTCACCAAGTGTTTCATAACCAAGTTTGATTACTTTTTCAAGTCCGCTTTCGCTAAGACCAAGGTCTTCTAAAAACATTTGTTTTTCATCATCTTCAAGCTCTGAAAGTTCTTGTTCGATTTTTGCACAAACAACCAAAACGTTTGAGTTTTCTGTTTTTGCATAGTCTTTAACTTTTTGCACAAACACAAGAGAATCTTCAGGTTTGCCGATGTCGCTTTCTGAAATATTGCACGCATAAATAACTGGTTTTGTTGTAAGCAAGAAATAACCGTTTGCTATTTTTTGTTCATCATCATTTGAAATTGCAAGTCTGGCAGGTTTGCCATCATTTAAAAGATTACTCATCTTTTTCAAAAGTTCAACTTCAACCAAAAGATCTTTGTTGCCTTGTTTTAACATCTTTTCAGTTTTTTCGAGTTTTGTTTTAATTGTGTCAAGGTCAGCAAGAGCAAGTTCAGTGTTGATTGTTTCAATGTCTCTAACTGGATCAACATTTCCGTCAACGTGGGTGATGTTTGCGTCAGCAAAGCATCTAACAACATGCACGATTGCGTCACATTCACGAATGGCTCCCAAAAATTTATTTCCTAAACCTTCGCCACGTGAAGCACCTTTAACCAGGCCTGCAATGTCTACAAACTTTAAAACAGCAGGTGTGATTTTTTTTGTGTTATACATTTTTCCAAGCACGTTCAATCTTTCATCTGGCACAGGAACAATTCCAACATTTGGTTCAATTGTGCAGAATGGGTAGTTTGCAACTTCTGCTCCTACTTTTGTGATTGCGTTAAACAATGTGCTTTTTCCAACATTAGGAAGTCCAACAACTCCAAGTTCCATAATAATCTCCTTTTTACAAGATTTATTATACATTACTTTTGCAAAAAAATAAAGTGTAACGGCATATTTTATAATTTTTAAAGATATAATTAAATATGAATTTCTGGATTTTATGTTTGCTTTGTGTGGTTCAGGGGCTTACTGAATTTTTGCCAGTGTCTAGCAGTGGACATTTGTTGCTTGTTGAGCAATTGCTTGGAATAAAAGAAAATTTGTTGTTAATTAATTTGTTTTTGCATCTTGCAACGCTTTTGGCAGTGGTGGTTGTTTATAAAAAGATAATTTGGAAATTAATAAAAAAACCGTTTCAGCCTTTAACATATAAATTGCTGATGGCAACTGCTGTAACGGTTTTGTTTGCTGTTATATATAAAGTTTTAAATATTGACGCGTTTGTAACAAAAATATACGGGTTGTGTTTTATGATTACGGCGTTGTTATTGTTTTTGACATATAGGTTTCAGCAAAAAAGCAGTGTGATTAAATCTGGGGAAATGTCTTATAAAAATGCGCTCATAGTTGGAATAGTGCAAGGGTTTGCGGTGTTGCCGGGAATTTCTAGGTCAGGGTCAACCATTTCGGCAATGATTTTGATGGGAAACAACGAAAAAGATTCAGCAGAGTTTAGTTTTTTGCTTAGTGTTCCAATTATTGTTGGTGGGTTTATTGTTGAGCTTTTGAGTGCCAATGATTTATCACTAACCTTTGGCTCGGTTGGTGTTTTTGGATATTTATTTGCTTTTGTGTTGACTTTTGTGGTGGCGATGCTTGCACTGAAACTCACAATAAAATTGTTAAAAGATAAAAAATTTAATTGGTTTTCATTGTATGTATTGTGTGTGGGATTGCTTGTTTGTGGGTTAAATTTGTTCACATAAAAAAGACATCTTTTTAGATGTCTTTTTGGTTGTTTTTTATTTTTTCACTATTTTCTGGTAATTATTTTGTTATTTTTGCGTTTTTTAATTGTATTTATAGAAAGCCTCAAATGCTTTGTAGGTGCTATAAAGGTCGGCTTTTGAAACCACTTCATATGGTGCGTGCATTGACAAAACAGGAACACCAATGTCGACTGTGTCGATATTTAGGTTTGCGATATATTTTGCAATGGTTCCGCCACCGCCAAGGTCAACTTTTCCAAGTTCGGCCATTTGCCAAACAATTCCATATTCATTAAATGCTTTTCTAATTTCGCCAACAAATTCAGCATGTGCGTCATTTGATGAACTCTTTCCGCCAGCACCTGTGAATTTGTTCATGCAGGTTCCGCAAGAAACAAAAGCGGCATTCATTTTTTCATAAACACTTGCAAAGCTTGGGTCAAAAGCTGCGGTTACGTCAGCAGACAAGCATTTTGAATTTGCTCGAACCTTTCTAAAGTTAGCACCGAGAGATTCTGCAACATCAGCCATAAGGTCTTCATAAATTTTACATTTCATTCCAGTGGTGCCTTCACTGCCGATTTCTTCTTTGTCAACGAGCATGCACATGATTGTGTGATCTGTTTCTGCGTCAAGTGTTGCTGTGAGAGCTGTGTATGCACAAACTCTGTCGTCATGCCCATATGCAGAAATCATTGATCTATCAAAGCCAAGGTCTCTGGCAGGGTATGCTGGAACAACGCAAAGTTCACTGCTTAAAAAGTCTTCTTCGGTCATGCCGTATTTGTCGTTTAAGATTTTTAATATATTTAATTTAATTTTTTCTTTAATTTTTTCGTCTTTATAAGGAAGTCCGCCGATAAGTACATTTAATTGTTCAGCTTCAATAAGTTTTGAAGAAGGTTGTTTCATTTGGTCTTGACCAAGGTGTGGTAAAAGGTCATTGATGCAGAAAACAGGATCATTTTTGTCTTCACCGACAACAATGTTGATTTTGCTGCCGTCTTTTAAAATAACGGTTCCATGAATTGCGAGTGGAATGGTTGTCCATTGATATTTTTTGATTCCACCATAATAATGTGTTTTTAAAAAGCACATGTTTGCATCTTCATATAAAGGAATTTGTTTAAGGTCGATTCTTGGGGCATCGATATGTGATGCTACAAGACGAAAACCGTCATTCTCAAGATTGTTTGTTCCAACTTTAAAAATAACAATACTTTTTCCGCGATTTACGAAATATTTTTTGTCGCCAATTTTTAGTTTGTCGCCAAAATGATATTCGGTGTAACCATAATCTTTTATTAGTTTTTCAGTAAACTCACAAGACTCTCTTTCGGTTTTTCCTGCGTTTAAAAAGTTTTTATAACTTTCTGCGTAGGTGAATATTTTTGTTAGTTCATTTTCGCTTGATTCTTCATAATAATTTTTCTTTTTATAAAATAAATTTTCTTGCAATTCTTGTCCTGCGGTTTTTTCCATATTTAAGCCTCCATTAATTTATAAATATATCCTAACAAAGAAATACTTTTTCTGTCAATCGCAGAAAATAGACCTTTTTCACAAATTTGTATAATTGATAAAATTTTATGACTAAAAACGCCTAAAAGTTAAATAAAAATGCAATTAACATATAATAATATATGGAAAATGTTGAAAAAATGTGAAATATTGTGATATATTTATAATATCAACATATGGGGTTTATTATGAAAAAACACAACTTAACCATATTTTTTGGGGTTTTATTTGGTATTGCTATGTTGCCTATTGCATACTTGTCGATATTTTTAGGTATAGCATTATCATTTTCAGGTGAAGAATTTTTTGCATATTTGCCATATATTTTAGCTGTGATGGCTTTTATAGTGATTGTGGCTTCTTGTTTTGCAAGACAAAATATTTGGATTTCAAGAGTTGTTCTTTTATTTTCAACTCTGGTTTTAAGTTCTGCTTTGATATATTTGGTTTCAAAAGAAATCATTGCTCACTCAGCTATGATTTTTACAATTTATCTAGTGGTTGTTTTGTTAGGGATTGTTGCTACGACTTTTTCATATCTTGCAAAACCAAAAAACAAAAAACAAATATAAACAGAAAGATGACTTGGTGTCATCTTTTTTTATAGCAAAAATAACATATGGGTTAGATTGATTTTTAAAAAATCATGTGTTATACTAAATTCATTCAAAACAAAATGTTCCCCTAGTTCAACGGATAGAACAGACCCCTCCTAAGCGTTTGTAATGTCCAAATTACTATGTGAACTACGACTTAAATTTCAATGGTGGTCAAGTTTTACAATGCTTTGCACAACATCAATTCCACCCAAACTCCACCCAGACACTTTGAAATGGTGGATTTAACCCGAAAATCCCACAATTTTGCAACTAGTACACTTTCTACTCTGCAAGGTTGTGAAAATATTGCTGACCGAGAGTGAAGTCACAAAACTACACTTTTCCTATGTTCCCATAGCTCAGCTGGATAGAGCGTCCCCCTCCTAAGGGGAAGGTCGGGGATTCAAATTCCTCTGGGAACACCACAAAAAAACTCGTTTATACCTTAAATTCTAGGGGTAAACGGGTTTTTTATTTTTGTTAATTCTCTAACATTTGTTGTAATTTTTGTTCTAGCATTGGTAGAGATGTATATTGATTTTTCCCACCTGAGTAATGCTTGTTGTGAAGAGCATATCTAACTAAAACTCTCTCATACCACTCATTATACCAACCACGAACATCAGAGATTGATAGGTAAACATATTTGCCTTTGTTGTTGGTAATAAACAGAGAGAAGGTATAGTGATTTCTTCCAATGTTTTCTACAATCCAACCATTTTGTTTACAAATGGCTTTGATATAGTTGATGTATTTAGTTTGAAATTGTAAATAATCTTTACCTGTAATTGCACCAGAACTAAATTCATAATCAATATAAGTTTCTAATTCCTTTAATGTTGCCATAATTTCTCCTTGATAAAATAGAAAAAGGACACCCAATTAGATGTCCTTATATGATATTTACATTAAATTTTTTATTCGCCCTTGTCTGTAAAAATATCGTTTAATATTTTGCTAGCGTGAGTATCGCTATTTTTTAAGAAATGCGAGTAAATATCTGTCGTTGTTGAAGGTCGTGCGTGTCCTGCTCTTGCAGATACCGTCTTCAAATCTACACCAGATGTTAACTGCAAAGTGATGTTGGTGTGTCTAAGAGAGTGAAGTGTCACTTGTTTTAATCCAGCTTTATCTAGCACTTTTCTTAGCCATACTCTATACATCTGTGGTCGTGTGATGTTGCCATCATCTGAAATAAATAATCTCTGACAATCTCCCCATAAGTCACCGAAGATTTTTCTTCGGTTTTCCCACCAAACCTTATATTCCTTTAACACTTCAATAAGTGATAGAGGCATTGAGATTGTTCTATTTGAAGTATAGGTCTTAGGGTCTTTGGTAATTAGTCCAACACCGGGAACATCATAGCTTGACTTTTGTATGGTAAGTGTACCTTTTTCTAGGTCTATATCTTGCCACTCTAAGCCACAACATTCACCCCTACGAATACCAGTCATTAGTATTATATAAAGTGAAGTTTTCCACCTTATGTTAGGCTCATTATCAAGAGCTTTTTTAAGTTGCCTTGCTTCATCATCATTAAGTATTTGAATTTCTTTTCTGCTTGTTTCCGGTACGGGTAAGATATACTCGCCGGTTGCAAAGTTGTGTTCGATAATTCTTTGCCTTTTAGCAGTGCCTAATATCAAACTTAGGCATTTCCTATGTTTGTCAATAGTTCCTTTTGAATATTTTTTAGTTATTCTTTCTCTAACAAAATAATTGTCAAAATCTATTCCAAGACCTTCGCATAAATCAACTGCATTTTTGTAAAGGATTCGGTTGCCACGATGAGCAGAAGAGAACACAGAATAGTTCACACCAACAAACTTTCCAATTTTTTTTGCAACCATTCTTTTTGCTTTCACAAGTTCTCTTAAACTTTTACCTTCTTTAAGTTTTGCAAGGTCTTGAACAATCTCTCTCTGACATAAGTCGTCAATAAATCGTTGAATCATAATAGGATTAAAATCTTTCAAGTGAATATCTCCAAAATAATTTTGAAGAACTTTAACTAATGCTTGCATTCTTATATAGTAAGTCACATTTTTAGTTTGTTTGGCTCTTGTTAGCCATTTGTTAGAGTATTCAATAAATCTCTCGTCGGAGTCAAGAGCTAGAAGTCCTTGTACTTGTTTTCTAAATCGTTCTTCAAAATCGTAAGCAATTCGATTTATTTCTCTATTTGCTTGATATTCTGACATCTCAGGTGGCTTTCTCCAAGTCATATTTTTAGATTTGTATTTGTTTGTTCTTGGGTCTTTTGCTTTAACTTGTATTGTATAGGACATTGTCCCATCACCAAGTTTGTTTTTCATTATACAAGCCATTTTTATACTCCTTAATCTACATAAATAGTTGTAGGAGTAATTTTTTCTCCTGATAAATAAGCTATCAACACATCAACATCAACATAAATTTTGCTACCACTTTGAGCAGTAGATATTTGCCCAGACTTTGCGAGTTTTCTAATAAAGAACTCACTTATATCTGACTTGGGGTCTTGTTCCTTAATATACTCCAAAGCCTTAGGTATTGTCCTTAGTCTACACATAAATTTCCTCCTACATTTCTGCTGTTTACAAGTATCAGTTATAGCACAATGCGAAAAGCTATAACTAATACAATCACAAGACAGCATTATATCTTGTAATCAAGTTGATAATATATTTTTATCTTTTTTCAAATTATAAAACTCTACCGACCAAGTCGTTAATTATATTATAATATTTACCATCTTTTTCTTGGGTTGTAAGTCTTGC
>JAZOTD010000038.1:0-14535 GCA_045657465.1 Clostridia bacterium
GGTGTTATGCTTGAACTTAACTGCGAATCAGATTTCGTTGCTAAAAACGAAGATTTCCAAGCACTTGGTCATGACCTTTGCTTGCATATTGCTGCAAATGCTCCAAAATATGTAAGAAGAGAAGAAGTTGAATCAAGTGACATTGAAAAAGAAAGGGAAATTTTAAAAGCTCAAGTTATCAACGAAGGCAAGCCAGAAGCTATGGCTGACAAAATTGTTGATGGCAAGATTGGAAAATTCTACAAAGAAGTTTGTATGATGGAACAACAATTCGTTAAAAATCCAGACATCACTATTGAACAACTTATTAGCGATTCAATCTTGAAAATTGGTGAAAAAATCACAATTAGAAGATTTGCTAGATTTGTTATGGGTGAAGGTCTTGAAAAGAAAAATGAAAATTTCGCTGAAGAAATCGACAAACAAATGAAAGCTTAATTCAAATTAAAACACAGCAAATCGCTGTGTTTTTTTGTTGCAAATTTTTTATAAGCTAAAAAACATTATATTTTTGTTGCTTAATTTAACTTGTTTTGCAAAATTGATTGATAATTATGAAAAAATCTAGTATTATAATGTTGAATAAAAAGGAGATTATTTATTTATGATATCAGATAACGAAAATGTAAACTTAATTTTTATGGAATATGAAGAAGAACTTGCAAAAGCAATTAAGCACTATGAAAGTGAACTTGCTGCGGTTCGTGCAGGCAGAGCTAATCCAAAAATCTTAGACAAGATTTTGGTTGACTATTATGGTACACCAACACCAATTCAGCACATGGCAAATGTGTCAGTTCCAGAAGCTAGACAAATTATGATTTCACCATGGGATGTGTCTAACGTTAAAAATATTTCAAAAGCAATCATGGCTTCAGATCTTGGGCTCACCCCAACAGATGATGGAAGAGTTATTAGACTTAATTTCCCAATGCTTACTGAAGAAAGAAGAAGAGAGCTTGTAAAGCAAACAAGAAAGCTTGTTGAAGACACAAAAGTTGTGTGCAGAAATGCTCGTCGTGATGCTATTGAAGGATTGAAAAAACTTAAAAAAGACGGCGAAATCGCTGAAGATGCTGAAGCATCACTTGAAAAAGAAGTTCAAAAGAAACTTGATGAACAATCTGCAAAAATTGATAAAATGATGGATGAAAAAGAAAAGGAAATTATGCAGGTTTAAGTTTATGTTTGACTTAAGTGTATTAATTGGAAAAACCACAGAAAAAGCCATTGAACTTTTAAAAGAAAATGGCTTTTTTAAAATAGAAACAAAACAAAATTTCAAGCATAACGATAAATGTGATACAAAACTTGTGTGCTCAGCTAGCATTAATGGTGATGTGGTCACTTTGGTAGAAGGTGAATTTTGTTTAAATATAGAGGATAATAATGTTATTTAGAAGAAAAAATAAAAAGATTGCTGATTTGTCAAAAGAAAATGTTCCAAACCACATTGCGTTTATTTGTGATGGAAATCGCAGATGGGCAAAAGGCAAGGGGCTTCCAACACTTCTTGGTCACAAAGAAGGCGTTGAAACTGGTAAAATTGTTTTGCAAAGAGCTCGTGAACTTGAAATAAAACATGTTACATTTTTCTGTATGTCCACAGAAAATTTTAAACGAAGCAAAGAAGAAGTTGATTATTTAATTGACCTTTTTAAAGGATTTAGATTATTCAAGAAATGTCTTCGTGATAAAGGTTATAAATTTCAACATGTTGGTGACAAATCTATTTTGTCAGACGATGTGTTAGAGGTTATTGATGATTTGACTGAATCAACAAAAAATTGCGATTTTGGAACGGTTTATTTTGCATTTGGTTATGGTGGAAGAAATGACATCATCAATGCAACAAAAAAGATTATAACATCTGGTGATAAAGATATTGATGAAGAAACCTTTAAAAAATACCTTTCAACAGGTGAAATGCCTGATGTTGATTTGTTAGTTAGACCTGGCGGTGAGCAACGTATTAGTGGATTTTTGCTTTATAATATGGCATATGCAGAATTGTTGTTTATGGACAAATATTGGCCTGAATTTAGGGCGGAAGATGTTGATGATTGTGTTCGAGAATATCAAAAAAGAAGTAGGAGATTTGGCAAATAGTTTGCCTTTAAAACAAAAATGTTGTTTAAAAGAAAAAAGAAAAGAATTGCAGATCTTACAAAAGAAAACTTGCCAAAACACATTGCATTTATTTGTGATGGAAATCGCAGATGGGCAAAAAGTAAGGGGATTCCAACACTTTTAGGTCACAAAGAAGGTGTTGAAGCAATAAAGAGAGTTATAAAAAGAGCGTCAGAAATTGGTGTTGAAAATTTAACCTTTTTCTGTTTTTCAACTGAAAACTTTAATAGAAGCAAAGAAGAAATTGATTATTTGTTTAATCTTTTTAAAGAAATTGAAAAACTCTCAAAAGATCTCGTTGGATATGGATATAAATTTCATCACGATGGTGACAAGTCATTGCTTCCAGAGGATATCAATAAGCTGATCGAAAAGGTTGAAGATGAAACAAAAGCAGGAAAAAATGGTGTTGTCAGCATAGCGCTAGCATATGGCGGAAGAAACGATATAGTTAATGCCGCAAAGCATATGGTTGATGATAATTTGAATCCTGAAGATATTGATGAATCAAAATTTAAACAATACTTGTCAACAGGAGAAATTCCTGATGTTGATATTTTGGTTCGTAGCAGTGGTGAGAAAAGAATAAGTGGTTTTATGCTTTATAACATGGCATATGCAGAACTTTATTTCGTTGAAAAACACTGGCCAGCATTTGGCGGAAATGATGTTGATGATTGCATTGCAGAGTATCAAAGCCGTCATCGTAGATTTGGTAAATAGGAGGATGTTATGTTAAAAAGATCATTGACAGGTGCTGTTATATTGCTTGTTACTGTGGCGTTTGTGCTGCTTAAAATGGTTAGTGCAATATTTTTTGATGTGTTTGTTTTAATCATTGCAACCGCTGCGCTTTATGAAATGATTAATGCATACAAAGTGGTTGATAGAATTCCAAACAAAATTGCACTTTACTTGGTGCCTGTTTTAATGTGTTTGGTTTATATTTTTGCGCCAACAGTTTTGATGGCACTTGCACTCAATTTGCTTATTGCAGTGGTTTTGCTTGTTTATCTTTTAACAAACGATATTGTTGAATTTGCAAGAGATAGAAGAAATGGCACAACAGAGCCAAATGTGAGTGTTTTGAATCAAAAGCTCTTTGAAAAAACAAAGATTTCAATGATGATTTATGCATATCCATTGCTTCCAATTTCATTTTTGTTCGCGATTAATCATTTGCCATATGAAATTGGCTATATCGGCATCATTTTAGTGTTTGTTGTGGCTATGCTCACTGACACATGTGCATATCTTGTTGGCAAATTCTTTGGAAAAACAAAATTTGTTCCTGAAGTGTCTCCAAATAAAACAGTTGCTGGATTAGTTGGTGGCTTTTTAGGTGGCATAATTGGTTCACTTGCTTGTTATTTCATTTTTTATTACACAGACTTGTTTTCAGTGTTAAACATTGCTGGTCAAGGCGTGTCAATAACAGCATTCTTGCTTATTGCTGTGATTGGGTCGTTTATTAATCAACTTGGCGACCTTATTGCTTCAGCATTTAAAAGAAAAATCAATATCAAAGATTATGGAAATGTTTTTCCAGGACATGGTGGATTTATGGATAGATATGACGGAACCATGTTTGTGGCGTTTTTTGTGTATTTAATATTGGTTGTGTTTTTTGTATAAATATCAATTTTTGACATAGAATTTATTAAGGAGCTAATATGAATCTTCTATACATTTTGCTTGCACTTGTCGTTCTTTTGGTGCTTATCACGGTTCATGAATTTGGACATTATTGTGCTGGCAAAATTTTTGGTTTTAAAATAAATGAATTTTCAATTGGTTTTGGTCCTGCACTTTACAAACGAACCAGAAAAGATGGCGAGGTTTTTGCAATTCGTGCACTTCCACTTGGTGGTTTTTGTGCATTTGAAGGCGAAGATGAAGACGGAAAAGAAAATCCTGAAGCATTTAACAATCAACCTGCATGGAAACGTTTAATTGTTTTGCTTTCAGGTGTAACTTTTAATTTCTTGTTTGGTATTTTGACCGCTGCAATATATTTGATGGTTGCAGGTTATTCAGTTCCAAAAATCAATACTTATGTGAATCCAAATTCAACATTTAAGCAACATGACATTGTTGTTGCAGTTGATGGAAAAACCATTGAATATTATCGCAGTTTCACAGAACTCACCGCAGAATATGGTGAAAATGAAGAGTTTGTTGTCACCGTTAAGCGTGATGGAAAACTTACAGATATAAAAACTTCAAAAGTTAAAAACAAAGCATTTTATTTTGTTTATGACGTGTCATACTTTGACGGAAAAGTTTATAATGCAGATGGTTCAAAAATGAACCTAGATGTGTTCTCTTTGGGCATTACTCAAAATTCAACAGCTAATGAAACAAAAGACACTGCAGGAAAGGGCTTGGCTATTCAAGAATATTTTGCTGCGTATGTTTATAAGGCAGACGGAAGTCAGTATAGTGCCGACGAAGTTAAAAAGTTTGTTGAAGATGAGCGTTTTGTTTATGTTACAGAAGGCGTGAGCATGGGCATCACAATGAGCTATATTGGTGAAAAATATGGCTTCTTTGAATCATTTGCCAAAGCTTGGCCATTCTGCTTCTGGATTTGCGGATTGATTTTATCTGCTCTTGGTGGACTCTTTACTGGAGCAACGCCACTTAAAGAAATGGGTGGAACAGTAACTGCAATTTCAACAATTGCAGAGTATAGCAGTCAAAGTGTTTATTATTTCTTGTCATTCTTCCCAATGCTGTCTATGAATCTGGCACTGTTTAATGTTTTGCCAGTGCCGTCGCTTGATGGGGCAAGGGCTGTGTTTGTTTTGATAGAAATGATATTTAGAAAACCTGTAAACAGGAAGATAGAAGCATACATTCACACCATTGGATTGTTTTTGCTTTTGGGTCTTGTTATCTTTTTTGATATTTATCACTTTGCAGTTGCGGCGAAGTTATTGATTTAATCAAATTTTTTGTGTATAATCAAGTCATGGAAAATTTGATTGATGAACTTAATGGTTTTACAAACAATGAATATAAGTTTATGTTGAAATCTGCACTCTTGAAACAAGATGCAGATTTTTGCGTGATTGAAATTTTGTATAAAGACGGAATGATTATGTCTAAGCAAAAGAAAGATGAGTTTGTGGAGTTTTGTTTAAAGGGGCTTCCAAAACAATTCAAATATGATATTGTGTTTGTTAAAAATTTTATAAGTGAAGAACGCATTGAAAATGATTTTGTTGAGTTCATGGCAAAAACATTTCCTTCAATGTCATATAAACTCACATCTTTAAAACTTGAAAATTCGGTTTTTAAATTTGAAATTGAAATTGACAATGATTCTTTTGAACACGCAAAACAAAAGAGATTTGACGAATGTGTGGAAACGTCTTTTAAAAAGATGTATGAAGATTATGATTTTGAATGCAAATACAAAAATGCAACCGTGTATCATGAAGATGAACTTGAAAAATTAAAAGAAAGCTATGTTGAAGAAGACGTTGACATCTATGAAAAAAGAAAAATTGAGTTTTCGAATGTTGTTCCGCTGATTGGTGAAAATTTTGAAACACTTGCAAGTTACATAACTGACAAAAAGTCTCCAGAAAATGATATTGTTGTGTGTGGAAAAATAAAAACCATTAAAGATATAGTTATAAAAAGAAAACCAAAACAAGCAACCGAGACAGATTCACAAGATGCTGAAAATAAAGAAAATGGTGAAGACGTTGTTGATGAAAAACTAGCAGAAGAAAACATTAAAGAAGACGCTGGTGAACAGTTGGAAAATCTCCCAAAATATGAAAGAAAAATGTATAAATGGAGCATGGCAGACCCAACTGGAGAAATTAATTGTTTGTTTATGTCTAACAAAGAAAATCAGGCAAAACTTGAAAAACTTGAAAAAGATTCAGTGATTGTGGTTCGTGGAAATTTGGAAGATGATAAGTTTTCTGGGGGATTAACACTAAAAGTTAAAGATCTTGCATATTGTTCACTGCCTGAAAACTTTGAAGAGTATGTTGAGTGGCGAAAAGAAAAACCATTTTATGAATTTGTTGAGCCTGAAAAGGTTGTGATGTATGCACAAGATGATTTGATGAGTTTTGCAAATGAGCCAGTTGTTTGTGATTATTTAAAAGACAAAACATTTGTTTGTTTTGACTTTGAAACAACGGGGCTTCATTATGAAACAGGCGACCGAATTGTTGAAATTGGTGCAGTTAAAATTGAAAATGGAAAAATAACTGACAAGTTTATGTGCTATGTTGACCCAGAAAAACATATTCCTGCAGAATCAACAAAAATAACTGGAATCACTGACGATGATGTTAAAGGTGCTCCAAAAGATTATGAAGCACTTCAAGACTTTTATAAGTTCTGTCGTGGTGCTATTTTGACGGGTTATAACATTTTAAATTTTGATATGCGATTCTTGGTTGGACAAGGCAAAACTGCTAGATGGAACTTTGACAACGATGCAGTTGATGTTTATCATATGGCGCAAAAATATGTTCATGGTGTAAAGAACTACAAACTGGGCACAATTGCAGCTAAACTTGGAGTGGTTCTTGACAATGCACACAGGGCAGTTTATGACGCAATTGCGACAGCTGAAGTGTTTATTAAACTTGCTGAAAATATCAAAGAATAATCTAAAAATGTAAGAGTTTGTGTAAAAACTGGTGAAGAACACAAATTATCGGCAGAAAATGCCTAGTTTTTTCACAAAAAACTCAATAATTTCAGCATTAGCACTTGCAAAAAACATAAATTAGATATATAATAAGTTTATACGATAGCTTGAAATTTGGGGAGTGGTGAGAACCACTCCTAAAATTTTGTAAAAAATTAAGGAGATGCGTATGTCAAAAATTTCTGAACAAGTAGAAAACTTTATTGCTCCAATAGTTGAAAAACTTGGTTGTGAAATTGTCGAAGTTGAGTTTGCAAAAAAATATAATGGAGACAATTTAACTGTGTTTATTGACAAAAAAGGTGGGGTTACATTAGAAGATTGTGAAGCTGTTCACACTGCTATTGATGAACCACTTGATGAGCTTGACCCAACAATGGGCAAACCTTACACTTTAAATGTTTCAAGTCCAGGTATTGACAGACCAATCGTGACCGACAAAGACTACACAAGGGTTCTTGATGAAGTGCTTGAGGTTAAGTTGTTTCAAGCTATTGAAAAGAAAAAAGTTTTCGTTGGAAAATTAACAGAATTTAACGAAACAACAATCACATTAGAAATCGATGGAAATCCATTCATTTTAGACCGAAAGATGATTTCAAAAGCAACAAAATATATAGATTTTTAGGAGAAACATTATGACAAACAAAGATTTTTTCTTGGCGCTTGAAGCTTTAGAAAAAGAAAAGGGAATCGAAAAAGAATATTTTATTGAATCACTCAAAACGGCTCTTGCAACGGCTTATAAGAGAAATTTTGATGAGATTCGTCCGGTAGAAGTTGAAATTAAACCAGAGAAATATTCTATCGATATTTATGCTTATCAAACAATCGTTGCTGAAGTTGAAAATCCTGATGCTGAAATTTCACTTCAAGATGCAAAACTTATTAAAAAGACTGCAAAGATTGGCGATAGAATCAAAACTCCACTTGCCCCAAAAGAATTTGGAAGAATTGCAGCAGGCACTGCAAAGCAAGTTATCACACAAAGACTTCGTGAAAGAGAAAAGAGTTCTGCTTATGGCGAGTTTGAAAGCAAAGTTGACACACTTATGACTGGTATTGTGAACAGAAACGATGCTGGCAATGTTTACATTGAGTTTCCAGGTAGCAACATTGAAGGTGTTATGATGCCTTATGACCAAATCTCAACAGAAAAATATAATGTTGGTGACAGACTTAAAGTTTATGTAAAAAAGCTTCGTGAAACTGCATCTGGTGTTCAAGCAATTGTTTCAAGATCTTATGCTGGTTTTGTTAAGAAACTTTTTGAACTTGAAGTTCCTGAAATTCAAGAAGGCGTTGTTGAAATCGTGAACGTTGTTCGTGAAGTTGGTTACAGAACAAAAATTGCTATTAATTCAAAAGACCCTAACGTTGACGCTCTTGGTGCTTGTGTTGGTGCAAAGGGTGTGAGAGTTAACTCAATTGTTTACCAACTTGGTGGCGAAAAAATTGATATTATCGTTTGGTCAGATGATCCATTTGAATATATCGCTAGAGCACTTTCTCCAGCAAAGGTTATTTCAGTTGAAATCGATGAAATTACAAAATCTGCTAGAGTAATTGTTCCTGATGACAAGTTGTCACTTGCAATCGGCAAAGGCGGACAAAACGTTAGACTTGCTGCAAAACTTACAAACTGGAAGATTGATGTTAAGAGTGAAAGCAGAGCAAGTGAAGAACAAAAGGTTGAAGCTAGTCACACAGATGTTGATGACATTGGCGGAATCTTTGGTGGAACAGAAGATATTAATCTTGACTAATATATGAGGTGAGTTATGCCAAATCATGAACCTGAAAGAACATGCATTGTATGCAGAACTAAAGGTGATAAGTCCAAATTTTTAAAGATCGTGAAAAACAAAGACGGCGAAGTTTTAATCGAGAAAGATAAAAAATTAGACGGACGTGGAGCATATATTTGCAAAAAACAAGAATGTCTTGCAAAGTGCGGAAAAACCAAGGCATTAAATCGTGTTTTTAAGTGCAATGTTCCAGAAAATGTTTATGAGGGTATTGCAAATGAAACCACAATTAATTAAAATAAAAACATACGTAGGCTTTGCAATTAAGTCGAGACAAATAATATATGGTGTTGACGATATATTAAAGCGAGACTTTAAGGGGCTTGTGCTTATGAGTGAGGCACTTGCAGAGTCTAGTTTAAACAAACTTAAAAACCATGTCACTTATGCAGGTGGACAGGTGTTAAGTTTTTCGGCTGAAGATTTCGCTCAAATCTTTGGCAATGAAAACATTAAAGCTGCAGCAATCACAGACAATGGGCTTGCTGTTGCAATAAAAAAGAATATGACTAATTAATTTGGTCGTGGAGGAAATCTTGAATAAAACAGAAAACAAAGCAAATGTTGATTTTTCTAACATTAGAGAAATGCAAAACATCATTAAAACAAACGGAATCTCAAATCTTGCAGTTAATTTAAAGTCTTTTAGACAAAGACTTAATTTGGTTGCGTCAAAAATTGTTGAAACAAAGAAGGCTATTACTGCAAAACAAGCAGAAGCAGAACAAGCAAAGGTTAAGGTTGAAGTTAAAGCTGAACCAGTTAAGGTTGAAAAAGCTCCTGTTGAGAAGCCAGCTCAAAAACCAGCTCCTGCACAAAATGGCTATCAAAACCGCCAAAACACAAACTTTAATAAGAACAACGGACAAGGTTTTGGTCAAAGACAAAATGGCTTTAATGGTCAAAACAGACAAAATGGAAAGTTTACTCCAACTGGTGAAAGACGTTTTGACAATAGAGATGGTTCAAGACCAAACTCATACACAAATGACAATAGATTCCAAAGAAATGGTGAAAATAACAGACAAGGTGCAAATGGTTTCCAAAGAAAACCTTTTGGTGCACAAAATTCAAATGGTTCAAGTTTTGCTCCAAGACTTCCTAAACCAACAGAAAGCTTTGATGCTAGCACTCTTGCTAAAAACAACAACAGAACTGCTCCAAAAAAGAAAAATCAAGAGCATAATGGTGAAGGCAAGAAGGCTTTAAACAAAAAAGCTTTGATGATGAGAGGATATACTGGTTCTAATGATATGGATGAAAACGATGTTGTTAGAAAACACAGCAAGAAAGCAAAAGAAGAAGTTGCTACTCAAAGAGTTGTTCAAAAAATCGAACATGCAGTTATCACAACAGACAACTTAACTGTTAAGATTTTGGCAGAAACAATCGGCAAATCTGTTCCAGAACTTATGGGCAAGTTCTTGCTTTTGGGCATGATGGTTAACATCAACAGCAACATTGATTATGAATCAGCTGAACTTGTTGCTTCTGAATTTGGCATCACACTTGAAAAGAAAGTTGAAAAGAGTTTTGAAGAAAAACTTGCAGACAGCTTTTCTGAAGTGGTTGATGAAGAAAAAGATTTGGTTAAGAGACCTGCAGTTGTCTGCGTTATGGGTCACGTTGACCACGGAAAAACCTCACTTCTTGACCAGATTAGAAAAACCAATGTCGTTGCTGGCGAAGCTGGTGGCATCACTCAAAGCATTGGTGCATACACAATTCAAGTTAATGGTGAAGACATCACCTTTATTGACACTCCAGGACACGCTGCATTTACTGCAATGCGTGAACGTGGTGCAAAACTGACTGATATTGCAATTTTGATTGTTGCTGCAGATGATGGTGTTATGCCACAAACTGTTGAATGTATTAAACAAATCAAACAAACAGGTTGTCCAATGATTGTTGCAATCAACAAGATTGACAGACCTGGTGCAAATATTGACAATGTTAAAACACAACTTGCAAATTATGACGTTCTTCCAGAAGAATGGGGTGGCGATGCAATTATGGTTCCTATTTCAGCTAAAATGGGTCAAAATATCGACAAACTTTTAGAAATGGTGCTATTTGTTGCTGAATATCAAAATCTCACAGCAAACCCAAAGAGAAAGGCTTCTGGTTCAATTATTGAAGCTAAACTTGACAAGGGAGTTGGTGCGGTTGCCACTGTTCTTGTTCAAAACGGAACACTTAATGTTGGTGACTATGTTGTCGTTGGAACTTGCACAGGAAAGATTCGTGCAATGATGAATGACAAGAATGAAAGAATTAAATCTGCTGGTCCATCAACAGCTGTTCAAGTTATGGGCTTGTCAGGAGTTCCAAACGCTGGTGATGAGCTTTATGTTGTAGATGAAAAGATGAGCAGACAAGTTGCACTTGAACGTCAAAATCAAGCAAAGGTAGACATGATTAAGAGTGCAGACCTTTCAATCGAGAACATGATGAACAAGATTGCTGATAGCAATTTCAAAGACTACAACGTAATTGTAAAAGCAGATGTTCAAGGTTCAGTTGAAGCGTTGAAACAATCACTTCTTGAAATTCAAAATGAAGAAGTTAAGGTTAGATTTGTTAGTGGTGGCGTTGGTGCAATCAACGAAAACGACGTAAGCTTGGCTCAAGCTTCGCATGCTCTTATTGTTGCATTTAACACAAAAGCTGACTTCAAAGCAAAAGTTCTTGCTGATAAATATAAAGTAGAAATCAAAAACTCAAAAATCATTTACGAAGTTATTGACTATATTACAGAAAAAATCAGCAAAATGGTTACACCAAAATATAAAGAAGTTGTTACTGGACACGCAGAAATTAGAGCGACATTCAAAGCTAGTAAAGTCGGTCTCATTGCCGGAACTTATGTGCTTGACGGAAAGATTTCTAGAAACAGCAAGGTTCGCGTTTACAGAGGCGACAAGAAAATATTTGAAGGTGAAATTTCAACACTTCAAAGAGAAAAGAATGAAGCAAAAGATGTTGATGCTGGCTTTGAATGTGGTGTTACATTCAACGGCTTCACAGACTTTGTTGTTGGTGATACTTTTGAAACATATTCACTTGAAAGAATTAATTAATGAGAGAGAGTTTATCTCTCTCTGTTAATTTAGGAGATATTTTTATGGCAAATAAAAGAATGAGTCGTGTAGATGGAGAAATTCAAAAAGCACTTGCTTCAATCATTTCAAAGTTCGACGATTCTGAACTTGCAAATGCACTTATTTCTATTATGAAAGTTGACACATATGCAGACTTTTCTTATGCAAAAGTTTATATTAGCGTATTTGGAGATACAGACAAAAAGAAATCTGTTGTGAAAAAACTTAATGAAAATCAAAAAGCTATTAGATTTGAGCTTGCTCACAAGTTAAGACTTAGAACCGTTCCTGAACTACACTTTATTGTTGATGAACTTGAAGAAAAGGCTGAAAGAATAATGAAGTTGTTTGAGCAAATTGAAGGAGATGATTTAAATGCTTAATGAAGTTGTAGACCTGCTTAAATCGTCAAACAATGTTGCTATTTATGTTCACATAAACACTGATTGTGATGCAATGGGTTCATCACTTGCACTCAAACTTGCACTTGAAGACATGGGCAAATATGTTGATATCTATGCAAACTCAAATTTTCCATTGGCATTTGAGTTTTATGGTGATCATATGAAAACCGTTAACACAAAGACTGTTGAGGGAAATTATGACCTTGCAGTTTGCTTGGATTGTGCATCTGAAGGCAGACTTGGAAAATATAAATTCACATATAGAAAACGTGTTGAAAACACTTTGAATATTGACCATCACGCAACAAACGAAAAATATTGTAAGGTAAATTATATTCAAAAGGCGTCATCAACATGTGAAATATTGTTTGATATAATGCAAGAAATGAATGTGAGATTTTCTCCTGAAATGTGTAAGTTTTTAATTTCAGGAATTGCCACAGATACAGGCAAGTTTTCACACGCAGTTTCAACCAAGACTTTTGTTATACTTTCAAAACTATTAAGATATGGAAAGATTTCAATTGAAGATATAACAACACCTCTGTTTAACTCACTTACCGCTGAAAGTTTTAATTTGATGAAATTGGCTTATCAAAAGATTGAGTTTTATTCAAACAAAAAACTTGCAGTAATCATGTTTTCAAGAGAAGATTTCATAGAAACAAACACAACTCTTGACGACACTGATGCATTGCCAGACATTCCAATGCAATTGAAAGATGTTTGTTTTGGAATTTTGGCATCACAAGATGACAAAGGATATTTTAGAGTTTCATTTAGATCAAAAGGTGATGTTTCTGCAAGAGCGGTTGCTGAAACCTTTGGTGGTGGCGGACACAAAAACGCAAGTGGCTGCAAATTATATGGAACTTTTGATGAAGTAAAACAACGATTAATTGACAGTGTTTTACAAACATTAGGATGGGAAAAATGACACCTATAACGGGTTTTGTTAACATTATTAAACCAACAGGAATGACATCTTCGGATGTCGTTTTGCGTGTCAAAAAAATTCTTAAAACAAAAAAAGTGGGGCATTTAGGAACTCTTGATCCAGCGGCATCAGGAGTGCTTCCAGTTGCAGTTGGAAAAGCAACAAAGTTTTTTGATTATTTTTTAAATAAAGACAAAATCTATGTTGCGATAGTGAAATTTGGAATAGAAACAGATAGTTTAGATAGTTTTGGAAATATAACCAATAAAACCGATAAAATTATCGAGCTCGAAGATGTTTTAAAGGTTTTGCGTGAATTTATTGGAGAAATTTATCAAACACCTCCAAAATATTCGGCAATTAAGATTAATGGCAGAAAAGCTTGTGATTTAGCACGTGAAAATATTGATTTTGAAATCAAACCTAAAAAGATAACCATTCATGATATTAGTAAAATCGAGATGATTGATAAAAATCTTTTTAAGTTTGAAGTTCATTGTTCTGCAGGAACATATATTAGAACATTGTTTTCAGATATAGCAAAGAGACTAGGTGTGGTTTCAACGACTCCGGTTATAATTAGAATCAAAAGTGGCAGATTTAATCTCGATAATGCAATCACACTTGAAGAGTTTGAACAATCTCAAAAAACATTGTCAGTTGAGAGTGTATTTGATAATATTTTAATCATTGATACTGATGAAAAAAACGCAAAAAAACTCATAAACGGTGTAAAAATAACACAAAACGACTTAAATTTGCAAAATAATGATAATAATATAGATGAAGTATTAATTAGATATCAAGATAGATTAATTGGCTTATATGATGCTAAAAGTGAAGTTTTAAGTCCAATTGTTTATTTATATAATGGAGAATAGATATGATAAAATTTGGCCCCTCAGGATTTTGTGATGATTTTGCTGAGGCTCATAAAAGCACTGAAGAAATGCCCAGCTGGCTTGATTCACATGGCTTAGATGCTTATGAATTATCATTCACAAACGGTGTGAGATTATCAGATGAAACGGCTGGCAAATATGGAAACTTATTTGAAGAACATAACATTGAAATGTCGGTTCACGCTCCTTATTTCATTAATTTTGCAAACCCTGATCCATTAATGATTGAAAAGTCAAATATATATATCATTTCATGTCTTTCAAAAATGAAGTTTTTAAAGGCAAAAAAACTGGTGTTTCATCCAGGAGCTCAGATGAAAATGACTCGTGATGAGGCATTTAAAAATACATATAACAACATCAAAAGTTTAATCTCAATTTTAGATGAAAGTGGTTACAAAGATTATCTTCTTTGTCCTGAAACTATGGGCAAGCATGGTCAAATTGGAACCGTTGAAGAAATTGCTAAAATTTGTGCAATAGACGACAGAATTATTCCCACAATTGATTTTGGTCATGTTAATTCATTTGGACTAGGCTCTTTAAAAACTGAGCGAGATTATGAA
>JAZOTD010000039.1:0-30416 GCA_045657465.1 Clostridia bacterium
CATTCTGCGTTCCTGGTTCAGTTGCTGACCACAGAAAAGTAGGTCTTGGCCACGGAAACCTTGCATCAATGCTTTTGAACGAAAAAACAAAATGTTTCTGTTTCCTTGCTGGTCACGAAAGTTTCGCTGCAGCAGAAGGTGCAATTGGTATTGCAACAACAGCAAACAAAGTTAGAAAAGAACCACTTCAAGTAATCTTGAACGGTCTTGGAAAAGACGCTGCATACATCATTTCAAGAATCAACGGTTTCACATATTGCAGAACAGAATATGACTATGCACAAGATAAACTCAATGTTGTTGAAACAAGAGCATTCTCAAACGGTCCAAGAAGCAAGGTTCGTTGCTATGGCGCTGATGATGTAAACGAAGGCGTTGCAATCATGTTGCATGAAAACGTTGATGTTTCAATCACTGGTAACTCAACTAACCCAACCCGTTTCCAACACCCAGTTGCAGGAACATACAAAAAAGTATGCACTGAAAAAGGCAAAGAATACTTCTCTGTTGCATCTGGTGGCGGCACAGGTAGAACACTTCACCCAGACAACGTTGCAGCAGGTCCTGCAAGTTACGGTATGACAGACACCATGGGAAGAATGCACTCTGATGCACAATTCGCAGGTTCTTCATCAGTTCCAGCACACGTTGACATGATGGGTCTTATCGGCATGGGCAACAACCCAATGGTTGGTGCATCTGTTGCGCTTGCTGTTGCTGTTGGATCAAGAAACAACTAATTTAACTCAAAACAAAAAGATAGGCTTGGCGCCTATCTTTTTTATTGTTTTTCTGGATATTGTTGATTATGTTTCGCCCACATCCCTTCTGAATATTGACTAAACACATTTAACGCATCTGGCTCAAACCAAAATGATGCAATTCTTGCACTTTCTACAAACTTGTTAAACACATAGCCATCAATCTTTTCTTTTGGATATCCTTGAGCAGTCAAAATATTGTTATAAGCTCTCATATAGTCATCCCCCATAACAACTGGAGAATTTGCTCTAACTGTTTTAAATAATGAATCAATATTTGCCCTTCTTGAAAACATTTGGTATGCATAAACTGAATATTCATCTTCACAAAAATCATAATAATCTGAAAAATATTCTGAAAGCTTAATCTGTCTTGAACCAGACACTCTTTTGCCATATCTGCTAGCTATTAAATTGTTATGGTTTATTGCCTTTTCAATTTCATAATCCTTATCAAACATTTCAATAGATTCTTCTATTGATTTTTTATGTTGCAAAATATAATTTTCAACTCTTTTTTCGCTAACACCAGTCATCAACAAAACCATGGCTTGCGCATAAAGTTTTGGCAAATTCCCTTCATAAATCACAACCGAACAATCTAAACCACTCTTATCTTTTTTTTCAACTTCTGCCCCAACTTCTATATCACCAAAAACTTTGAGCATCATATCATAAACTTTAGGGCTATATTTTTTTTGAATATCAACCACCAAATCTTCATTAATTTCGTCAAAAGTTTTCACACCATTATAAAATTGCGGATATATTTTTAAAAAGAAATCAAGATATCTTGCAGCATATTCATCATCAAAGCAGTCAAAAATCTCTTCATAACTGTTACTTAAAAGCAAATCTTTATCTTGATATAAAGCCTTGAGAGTGTTGAATTTATCAAATGTGTAGATTCCTTTCATCTTGTCAACATCATCAATATTTGTTGCTGACAACAGCACTGTGCTTTGACCAACCTCAAAACGTTGTTCGCCGTTTTTATTTGTCACAATTTTCAATGGATTTGAATCATTGCACGCATCAGTAAACACAATTCCATCAAGAAAATATTTTGGATCTTGCAAATAAACCATAACATTAACATGAAGTTCATCTTCACGATGTCCTCTATCGCCGACATTAATTATCAATGATTGTGTTTGGCAAGGAATTCCCAGTCCATTTAAAAGCCCATTCATAACTCTGGCATGCGCCACACAAACAAATGTGTCTTGTGTGAGTCCCGAAATGAGCGTTCTTGATTTTTGATACCACTTTTCTTCCTCAGGGTCTTGATTATAAAACAAATTTGCAACCACATCATAAGCCATCAAATATTCTTCAAATGGTGATAAATTTAACGATTTAATATACTGAACTTGACCATTAACAAACTCATGTGCTTGAATAGCATCAAAAATTGAATAATCATAAAGCTTTTCATTATGCTCTTCTGTTATTGCAAGAGTTGCAGATGACGGCAACATTTCTTCTAACAAAATCAATCTTTCAAGTTCTTCAGTTTTTAATATTCTCGTTGTTAGTCTTATGTCTGGATTTTTCGATTTTTCATCATATGTCACAATAGAAAATTTATAGTTTTTAATACCTTTTATTTCAAGTTCATCAATGCAATCTTTTGCAAAATTCAAAAACTCATCATCAAGCTTGCTTGTTTCAAATAGAAAAGTCACACCTTCATCTCTACACGACAAATCACTAATTCGCCTAAGCATAGACGAATCGTTGTAATCGTTGTATATTTTGATGTTTCTAATTACTCTTTGACCCATAATTTCTCTTTTGTTTAAACTAAAGTTAGTTTAACATATAAAAATTGGTTTTTCAATATCAGTCTCAAAAAATCACACAAACATCACGTAAAATCAATAAAAATAAGGTGTTATGTTTAACATAACACCCCTTTATTTTAAATAATTTGATTAATTTTTGACTTTTTTGTCTTTTTAAACTCTTCTTTATTTTTCTTTGTAAATGTTTTATTTTCAACCCCTGTTTCGCCGCATAAAACAAGTGAAACACCGCCTTCTTTTATAAATGGTCTTCTTATAATTCTCTTTCCTGTTATCTCTTTATTATCTTTTGAAATTAACAAATAAAAATATTTTTCGTCTTCATATGAAAGTGTTGCATCTTTAGCCAGTCTGTGAAGTGATGACCTTTCAACCCTTGCAAAAAACTGACAATAATCATTTTTTAGTGCACACTCTTTGTGCATGCAAGGTGCAATAACATGCCAACCATTTTCTGTGACAAATCTTTTCAATTCCATCATAAATTCATATGTTTTAGGCGTGCCAGTATCAACCACAAGCACATATCTGTTTGATGAACTCATCAAATTTTTCAATGCCACTTTTCTGTCAGTTTCACCAAGTTCTGAAAGCACATAGCTAGACACCACCAAATCAAACTTCTTTTCAGTGTTAAACCCACGAATATCACCCACTGAAACATCAACAAGCCCACCAGTTAAGGTTTTAAACACATCAATCATATTTTTATCACGCTCAATCAAGTTAATATCTAAACTCTCATCAAAATCTTTAAGTGCAAAATAACCCGCTCCTGTGCCACTTCCAACATCTAGAACAGTTGTTATGTCTTTAAGCAGATTTTGACTGGTTAAATCACGCATTAGCGTGTAAATAACCGAAAACGTCGCTGGCATACGTGAAATTGCATAAAGCATACTGTCTTTTTTATTTTCAATAAGCGACTTGCCTTGCCCTGTCTGTTCTTTATATCTCTTTGTTAGATTTTCACGCGTTTCAGTCAATATTTTTTTGTTCAAGCTTAAATAAAGTTCATTGACCTTATCTTGCAACCATTGTGGCAAAATCATAAAGCTCTCCTATTTATTAATAAAAGGAGTTGAAAGCAACTCCTTTAAAATTAGTCATTAATATTTGTTTTTAATGTGAGATATTTTTCAAGATTAAACTCTTTCCAACCACTAGCATTTTCTGGTGGATAAACTCTAAAAATCATCTTTTGCTTTGAAACTGGATGCAAGAATGCAAGTTCACAAGCAAACAAATTGAGCATAACCTTTGGCATATCTTCACCGCCATATTTTTGATCTCCAAAAATAGGACATTTGATGCTTTTGAGTTGAACTCTAATTTGATGGCCCCTGCCTGAATAAAGCTTAACTTTAACAAGCGCATGATTTGTTTCAGCATTATATTCAAGGGTTTCATAATCAAGTTCAGCACGCTTTGCGTCTTTTTCAGATTGTGGAACAATTTTTACCATATTGGTCTTCTCATCTTTTTTAAGATAACTCACAATCTTGCCTTTTGAATCTCTTGGTTTTCCGCAAACAACAGCATAATAAGTCTTGTCAAAATCACCAGCTCTCATTTGTTCAGATAAACGTGATGCTGCCTTGCTTGTTTTTGCAAACACCATAGCACCACCAGTTGGACGATCAAGTCTGTGAACTAAACCAACAAACGCTTCGCCTGGTTTGTTATATTTTTCTTTAATATACTCCTTAACACTTGTAAGCATGTCTTTGTCGCCGCTTTCGTCTGGTTGACTTGGCACGCCTTGTGGCTTGCTAACAACTATTACATGATTATCTTCATACAAAATTTCCATAATGTTCTCCATCTTTTTACAAAACATTTAACATTTTAACACATTTAAAAAATAATGCAATGCCTGTTTCTTAAAATTTATTAAGAAACGACGCAATGCGCGTGATTTATGACTTTTTACTTGCCTATGAACATTCCACTAGTACCACAAGGAAGCATAATTCCTTCATCTGTTGGAAGGCATAGTTCATAAGCTTCAACTTTGCCATTAAACTTTTCCATCGTTAAATTCAAGATATTTTCAAGCACGGTTGCACCAAGCCCTGTTGTGTAGCTATTTATAAGCACAAACAATGGCTTGTCACTCAAAACCTGTGTGCAAAGTTCAACAAAATCATAAAGATTGTCTTCAAGTTTCCAAACTTCTCCATTTGAACCACGACCATAACTTGGCGGATCCATAATAATTGCATCATACTTGTGACCACGCTTAATTTCACGGGTTACAAATTTTGTGCAGTCGTCAACAATATATCTCACCGTTGCATTTTCAAGCCCAGAAATTTTAACATTTTCTTTGCAACGCTCAACCATATTTTTTGCAGCATCGACATGGCAAACACTAGCCCCAGCAGACGCACAAGCAACTGTTGCACCGCCTGTATATCCAAACAAGTTTAAAACACTGATTGGTCGGTTCGCATTTTTGATAAGGTCAATCATAACGTCCCAGTTGTATGCCTGTTCAGGGAAAAGCCCTGTGTGTTTAAACCCCATTGGCTTAAGTGAAAACTTTAAGTTTTTATAAGATACCGTCCATTCTTGTGGTGTTTTTTTCAAATATTGCCAAGCCCCACCACCTGTTTCACTGCGATGATACCATGCATTAAGATTTTTGTCTTTTGAAAGTGGTCTTATTGCATGCCAAATGACTTGAGGGTCTGGACGAAGCAAAACAACCCCGTTCCAATTCTCAAGTTTTTCGCCATCTCCTGTGGCAATAACTTTATAATCTTTCCAGTCTTTAGTAAATTTCATAATATTCTCTAATAATTATCTAAAATCGAATTTAAATCAATGATGTCAGCGCTAACAATAACTGCTTTTGGTGGCTCTGTATAATTGCCGTTCTCTGTCAAAACAACGCTTGACAACTTGCGGTTTTGTTGAAACATATACATCAAGTTTTCAATAGTAAGGTTTGATGATGCAACTTCATAGTGGCTGGTTTCATTAAAAATGTCCAAGCATTTTGAAACTGGCTCATTGATTGAATCATCAATGTCTCTGCATTGTTCAACAAATCTTCCAATGCCATCAACAATCATCTTTCTGTTAATCACGCCAACAAGCGTTCCCGAAATATAAACCGGAACCACTGAATAGCCAGACTTTGCCATTTGAAGCACAACTTCTTTAAGAGTTGTGTCACCTGTTACGGCATAAACCTTTCTTGGTCTCAAGCATTCAATAACTCTTGGTGGAGTGTTGATTATTCTAGCAATTTTCTCTAATTTTTCAACAACTTCAATGTTTGGCTCTGCAATAAGCTCATCGCCACTTTTGTGAACAATAGCATTTCTAAGTCTTGCATAATCAATAAGGTCTTCTTCAAACTTTGAAACGACCGTGTTGACATTTGCCACTTTTCTAATCATATCAGAAAAAGTGAGTGTTCTTTTGATTGAATAAATTTCGCGAAGTCCTTGGTCTAATCTGTTGTAAGCAGCAATAAATCGTCTTGCATTAATGTTCTTTTCTTCCATCATAACTCCTTATATTTGTATAATAACAAATTTTGCGAGATAGTCAAAACGATTTTCGTAATATAACCATTTTTAGATGTCAATATTTATTGTTTTTGTGCTTTTTCTGCTTTGCTAGCGTTGATAATTTCAATCGCTTTATAAATACCTTCAACAAAACCCCTTGAGTTTTGACTTGTCAAAACAACATAATCACCATCATCAAAACAATCAAGTTTTAGCTGGTCTTCTTCGCTTAAAAACTTAACTGTGTTTTCATCAAAACACTTGATTCTTTTTCCGGTTCGTGGATGAACCCCATAAAATTCAAGTCCCTTTGCTTTGCAAAATTCATATTTAACAGAAGGCTTTAGTTTTTGCATTTTTCCTGGTCTAATAAAGATTTTGCAAACACCATGTGCTGTTGTTGCCATCTTCATTGGATAATCGTCTTCAATTGAATCTCCCGCAAATATAACATGTTTCATACGAGTTTTTTCAGGGTCAATAACTGACAGCATTCTCTCAACGCTCTCACGTTTTCTAAATTTATCGGCATATCTAATTTTAAGTGCATCTTCGCCAAAACTCACCATTTCAAAGATATCTTCAATAGTGTCGGCAAGCGGATTTATATAAAAGAACCTATCATTTTCTTTATAGATTAAATATTTAAAATATTTTTCACAGCTATTTTCATAAATTTCTTTAATTTTTTCTTTAGAAATGTTTGCATGATCAAAGAAAGTCATGTATAAATCTTCAACGATTCCATAACTTCCATTTGAATCAACCGCATTTACTGACGCATTCGTAACAATGCATATCACTGGTTTCAAGCCTGTTTGTCTTTCAAACTCACAAAGTGCCTGATTTAGTCTGGCTTTTATGCCCCTGTGACTAGGCCCTCTTTCAAAATCATACAAGCCAAGTCCGCTATTATACTCATTGGCAAAGTCAACCAGCGTGTTGTTAAAGTCAGTAAAGATCATAATTTCATTGTCTTTCAATAAAAATCTTTCCATTTCCTTCTACCGCGAAGGCATTATAACATATCTTTTTTGACTTTTAAATAGTTTTTTATATAAATTTTTTGCTTGATTTTTTTAGTAAGTATGCTATAATACACTTGCTAGGCTAAATGGGGAGCTAGTAGTGCCCTGTAACCTGAGATCTACTATAGCAGGATTGACCGCACTTTTAGGGGTATGGTATGGAAGGTCGCATCAAGCAAGCAGTGATGATAACAAGGTCTTGAGCAATAAAACTTTGTGAACCGTGTCAGAGCCTGACCGCAGCAGCACTAAGCAAAATCTTTTGTGTGCCTCAAGGTAGCTTTGTAGGAGCCAGCTACTTGGTTTCCACTTCGGTGCTGTATTTCAACAAGTGTGCCTAGCTTTTTTTAAAAAATAAGGTGTTATGTTTATCATAACACCTTTTATTTTCAATATTTACACCGTTTTATAAAAAACACAATAAAAAAACCACTCTCCTTTTTCGAGTGGTTTTTTGTTTTTTAGTCGATGTCTTTTCCAAATGTTCCATAGAAAGAATTTAAATAAATTTGTTTAAGTTCTGAAACAAGTGGATAGCGTGGGTTTGCCCCAGTGCATTGGTCATCAAATGCTTTCATGCACATATCGTCAAGTGTTGCAAGGAAGTTTTCTTCTGAAACGTTATATTCAGCAATCGTTCTCTTGATTCCAATCTTGTCTTTAAGTTCATCGATTGCTTTGATAAGATTTTCCATCTTTTCATGGTCATCTTTTCCACCAAGACCAAGCATGTCAGCGATTTCTGCATATCTGTGCAATGTCTTTGGATGGTCATATTGTGGGAATGTTCCCATCTTTGTTGGTTTTTCACTTGAGTTGAATCTAATAACGTCATCAATCACAAGAGCATTTGCAATTCCGTGTGGAATATGATGGAAAGCACCAAGTTTGTGTGCAAGTGAGTGACAAACACCCAAGAATGCGTTTGCAAACGCAATACCTGCCATTGTTGCAGCATTTGCCATTTTTTCACGAGCCACAAAGTCGGTTTGTCCGTTTTCATAGCATCTTGGCAAATATTCAAAGATGATTTTGATTGCTTGAAGTGCCAAGCCATCAGTGTAGTCAGAAGCCATAACTGAAACATATGCTTCTAAACTATGGATAAGTGCGTCAATACCAGAAGCAGCAGTAAGTCCCTTTGGAGCACTCATCATCATATCAGTTTCAACAATCGCCATGTTTGGCAACAATTGATAATCTGCAAGTGGATATTTAATACCTGTCTTGTCATCTGTGATAACAGCGAATGGTGTAACTTCTGAACCAGTTCCAGAACTTGTTGGAATGGCAATAAAGTATGCCTTTTCGCCCATTTTTGGAAATTCATAAACTCTTTTTCTAATATCGCAGAAACGCATTGCCATGTCAGCAAATTCAACTTCTGGGTGTTCATATAAAACCCACATAATTTTGCCGGCGTCCATAGCAGAACCACCACCAATTGCAATGATACAATCTGGGTTAAATGCTTTCATCATTTCAGCACCTTTCACAGCACATGAAAGTGTTGGATCTGATGGAACATCAAAGAATGTTTGATAAACAATATTCATTTCGCTAAGTGCTTTTTCAACTGGACGAACATATCCGTTGTTATAAAGGAATGCGTCAGTAACAATAAACACTCTCTTTTTATTGAGCACATCTTTAAGTTCTTGAAGCGCTACTGGAAGGCAACCTTTTTTGAAATATACTTTTTCAGGAAGTCTAAGCCACAACATATTTTCTCTCCTTATTGCAACAGTTTTAATATTTAATAGGTGTTTAACACCAACGTTTTCTGAAACAGAGTTTCCACCCCAAGTTCCACAACCAAGTGTGAGTGATGGAGCCATTTTGAAGTTATAAAGATCTCCAATGCCACCAAATGCAGATGGTGTGTTAATCAAGATACGGCAAGTTCTCATTTTGTCTTGATAATTATATAGTTTTTCTGGTTCAGCCTCAGTGTTGATATAAAGTGAAGATGTGTGACCATATCCCCCGTCTTTAATAAGACGTTTTGCATTGACAATTGCATCGTTAAAATCATCAAACTTATAACATGCAAGAACCGGTGAAAGTTTTTCACGAGCAAGCTTCTCGTTTGCCATGTTATAATCTGTTAGCTCTGCAATTAAAACTTTTGTTTTTTCAGGAACTTCAAATCCTGCAAGCTCTGCAATATAATGTGCAGACTTTCCAACAATGTTTGCATTGAGTGCACCTTCATTAAACATTGCATCTCTAAGTTTGTTTGCTTCTTCTTCGCTAACGAAATAACATCCACGATCAACAAACTCTTGCTTTGCTTCTTCATAAATTTCGCTATCAATCAAAACTGCTTGTTCACTTGCACAAATCATACCATTGTCAAAAGTTTTCGAATGAATGATTGAACTGACAGCCATTTTAACATCTGCAGATTTTTCAATAATTGCAGGAGTGTTTCCAGGACCAACACCAATTGCAGGTTTTCCTGATGAATAAGCTGCTTTAACCATTGCAGGTCCACCAGTTGCCAAGATAATGTTGCAACTCTTCATAACAACCCCAGAAAGTGGAACGCTTGGTTCATCAATCCAACCAATGATATCTTCTGGAGCACCAGCCTCAACCGCAGCTTTTAAAAGCAATTTTGCAGTTTCAATTGTGCATTTCTTTGCTCTTGGATGTGGACTAATAATAATGCCATTTCTTGTTTTGAGCGCTAAAAGCACTTTAAAGATAACTGTTGATGTTGGGTTTGTTGTTGGAACAATCGCAGCAATGATGCCGATTGGGTCAGCAATTCTTGCATATCCATAAGCAGGATCTTCTTCAATAACACCAACAGACTTTGTGTTTTTGTATGCATTATAGATATATTCTGACGCAAAATGGTTTTTTATAACCTTGTCTTCCATAACGCCCATTCCGGTCTCTTCTTGAGCCATTTTTGCAAGTGCAATTCTATTGTCATTTGCAACCATAGCCACAGCCTTAAAAATAGCATCAACTTGTTCTTGAGTGTATGTTGAATACTTCTTTTGAGCCGCTTTAATTTGTTTAATATTTTGAAGTAATGTTTCTTCGCTATTTACATAAATTTCCATGCATATTCTCCTTTCTTGATTATTCTACTCACAAACCACAAAAAAGTCTAACAAAAATAACAAAAAGAGCGGTTTTTTCCGCTCTTTTATTAAAAATAACCAAATCTAAACATCTAACAACATTTTGTCAGCCACAAGTGCAATAAATTCTCCGTTTGTAGGTTTCTCATTGTTTGTATAAACAGTTAGTCCAAATATGCTGTTTATGTTTTCAATCTTGCCCCTATTCCAAGCAACTTCAATTGCGTGCCTAATCGCCCTTTCAACTTTAGAGGCTGATGTTTCAAACTTTTCTGCAATCGATGGGTAAAGTTTTTTTGTGATAGAATTGATTATGTCAGGGTTTTCCATTGCAAGTTTAATTGCTTCTCTCAAAAATTGATAACCTTTTATATGTGCAGGTATGCCTACTGTGATAAAGATATTTGTTATTTTCTCTTCAATCTCTTTAATCATATCACTTTTAACATTCATTAACCCACTCATTGAACTTATTTCAAACAAGTCATTGACTCTTTTTGACAAAACATCAACACCAATTGGCTTCATCATATAATACTCTGCACCCAGAGATGTCGCCTTTTTGATAAACATATCACTTGAAAGTGCAGAAATCACAATTATCTTTGTGCTTTTGTTAATGCTCTTTGCTTTTTCAATAACTTCAAACCCGTCAACTTCAGGAAGCACCAAATCACAAATCAAAAGGTCATAATTTTTATTCAAAATCTTTTCAATGGCAGATTTTCCATTTGTCACTGAATCAATTGTTGTTTTTTCATTTGCAAGTTTTTTAATTATTTCATTTGTCTCTTCAAAATTTTCATTTGCAATTAAAATTGAAATATTCCTTTCCATAAAAACTTCCTTAAATATATTTGTTGCATACGCCACCATAAAAAGTTTAGCATAATTTTGCGTATTATAGAAAGGATTGTATATTTTTAAAAGTGCGAAGATTGTCAATTTTTACTAATATTTGTCGAATTTTATCGAATAAAAAACCACTTGAAAATTTTCAAGTGATTTTTTGATTATTCCGCAACTTTATGAAAGTTGTTAATTGTCTTAATTGACTTTCTGCATTCTTTGCACATTGATGGTCTAAAGAAGCCTTTTTCTTTAAAGAATTTTTGTTCAGCAGCTTCCCAAATCCATTCTTTGCCACACTTTTTGCATGTCAAAGTTTTGTCTTCAAATGTATTTGCCCTTCTTTCTTTTTCAGCAAGCCATTCAAGTCTCTTTTTTTCTTTCATTTCTAAATATTCTTGGTGCTTGCGTTCTTTCATTTCAAGATAAGCTTGATGCTTTTGTTCTTTTTCAATTCTAAGTTTTTCTTGATATTCAATTCTTTCTTGCTCACGTTTTTGTGCTTCTAAAGCAAGTCTAGCGTCTTCTTCTGCCAAGAGCTCGGCCATCGTGTATTCTTTTTCTTCCATAATAATCTCCTAACACCATTATGTTAGCACAACACCACTAAAATAACAACAGCATTTTGCACAAAATAAAAGCAGAGCACTAGGCTCTGCCCTATTTTTATTTAAGTGAATCAAGTTTTGCATTAAGTGATGAAAGAAGTTCTTCATTTTTTGCAAGTTTTTCTTTTTCTGCCAAAACCAGTTTTTCTGGAGCTTTTGCCATAAATGCAGGATTGTTCAACATCTTCTTGCTTCTATCAACTTCAAATGTAACTTTTTCAATATCTTTCTTAATAATTGCAATTTGTGTTGCAGTGTCAACTTCTTCTTCGATTAACACAAATTCACCAACACTGGCAACCAATGTTTTTCCTTGAGCTGTTTCAAATTTCAAAACAACGTTTGCCATTTTTTCAATGACAGCCTTGTGTGCAGAAACAAACTCTGTTTCTTTTGTTGCAAATTCAACTTTGTCAGAAGACTTTTTGCCAGAATCAAGCTTAAACTTTCTAAGTGCAACAATAAGTGCTACAAGTTCTTCGGTTTCAGCTGAATCTTTTGCAAATTTCTTGAACGCAGAAACATCGTTAAATTCAGAAATCATAACACTTTCAGCCTTGCCAACAAAATCCATTCTTTGATAGATATATTCAGTAACATATGGAATAAATGGATGCAACAATTTAAGCACTTGCTCAAACGCAAAAGCCAAAACGCTAACCATTTTTTGTTTGCTTTCGCCACCTTCAAAGATTGCAGGTTTAGAAAGTTCAATTGCCCAGTCACAGAACACATCAAGTGTAAATGAAACAATATTTGTGAGAGCAACACCAACATCAAACTTGTCAAGGTTCTTTGTAACAGCTTCTGTGATTTCATTAATCTTAAATAAAATCCATTTTTGAACACCATCAAGCTCAAATGTGTTTACATCAAGCATTGTGGTGCCTTCTTGATGCATAGAAATAAACTTGCTAGCATTCCAAACTTTGTTAATGAATGTTCTTGCATCGTCAACCTTGTTGTTGCTAAATCTTGTATCCATGCCCATAGACATATCTTTAACAAGTGCAACTCTTAAAGTGTCAGCACCATAGTCTTTAACAATGTCAAGTGGGTCAATTCCGTTTCCAAGACTCTTTGACATCTTTCTGCCCTGTTCATCACGAACAAGACCATGGATCAAACAATTTTTAAATGGAACATCATTATTTCCTTCAATGCCCATATAAACCATTTTAGTAACCCATTGAGTCAAAATATCAAATCCAGTAACAAGCACATCAGTTGGATAGAAGAAATCAAGTTCTGGAGTCTTTTCCGGCCAACCAAGTGTTGTTATTGGCCAAAGCGCAGATGAGAACCAAGTGTCCAAAACATCTGGGTCTTGCCAAACATTACCACTTCCACACTTGTCACAAACAGCAACCTTTGTTTTTGAAGCCATAACGTTTTTGCAGTCTGAACAATAATAAACAGGAATTCTGTGACCTGTCCAAATTTGACGAGAAATACACCAGTCACGAATATTTCTAAGCCAATGGAAATAGTTCTTTTCAAATCTTTTTGGATGAATCTTAAGTGAACCATCTTCAACACATTTGATTGCAGGCTTAACAAGTTCTGTCATCTTAACAAACCATTGCTCTGTAATCATTGGTTCGATTGGAGTTTTGCATCTTTCACAGTGTCCAACAGAGTGAGTGTATGGTTCAACCTTTTCAAGAGCTCCACTCTTTTTAAGTTCTTCAACAAGCTTTGCTCTTGCATCTAAAATGGCTAAACCCTTGAAATTTTCACCTGTTATGTCTGTCATAACACCATCTTTTGAAATAACTTCAAGCACATCAAGATTGTGTCTCTTTCCCACTTGATAGTCATTAGGGTCATGAGCTGGAGTGATTTTAACCATGCCTGTTCCAAACTCTTTTTCAACATAGCTGTCAGCAATAATTGGTATTGCCCTGTTTGCCACAGGAATGATTACTTTCTTTCCAACAATATCTTTATATCTTTCATCTTCTGGATTAACAGCAACAGCTGTGTCTCCAAACAAGGTTTCAGGTCTTGTGGTTGCAACAGTAATGTGTCCGCTGCCATCTTCAAATGCATACTGAATATGCCACATTGATCCAGCATCATCACTATAAACAACTTCGTCATCAGAAATAACTGATTTGCAATGCACACACCAGTTTGTTTCTCTGCTTCCACGGTAGATATAACCTTTCTTGTAGAGTCTAATAAACGCCTCTAAAACCGCATTTGTGCTAACTTCGTCCATTGTGAAACGATACTTTTCCCAATCGGCAGAAAAGCCCATTTTCTTGAATTGGTCTAAAATTGCACTGCCGTATGTGTCATACCAAGCCCAAGCTTCTTTATCAAATTCGTCTCTGCCAATAGCTTCTTTAGTCTTTCCTTCTTTTGCAAGCTTTTCAACAATCTTGTGTTCTGTTGCAAGCGCTGCGTGGTCAGTTCCTGGAAGCCAGAGCGATTCAAAGCCTTTCATTCTTTTATATCTAATCAAAATATCTTGAAGAGTTCCATCAAGAGCGTGGCCAATATGAGCCTTGCTAGTAACGTTTGGTGGTGGCATAACAATCGTAAATGGTTTTTTGTTTTTATTTACGTTTGCTCTAAAATATCCCTTTTCTTCCCAAACTTTATAAATCTTTTCTTCAAACTCTTGTGGAATATAACTTCCTTCAGTTTTCATTATAGCCATTATTTTCTCCTAAATAAGCAAGTTTCATAAATAATACACCGAGAAAACACTATTTTCAAGCCCTGCTTATCAATTTATCTATTTTTTCTTTGATATTCATAACTTGACTTGCACATATCTTCAAGCCCACGAGCTGCTTTAAAGCCAAGTTCTTCTTCTGCCTTTTTTGGAGATGCATAACATTCAGCAACATCTCCAGGGCGTCTGTCAGTGATTTCATATCTAACCAAATCACCATTAACTCTGTTAAATGTGTTAACAATATCAAGCACTGAATAACCCACACCTGTGCCAAGGTTATAAATACCAAGCCCAGAGTTTGTTTCTTTAATCATTTTTTCAAGTGCCTTGACGTGTCCGTTTGCAAGGTCAACAACGTGAATATAATCTCTCACACCTGTTCCGTCTTTTGTGTCATAATCATCACCAAACACATTTAAGTGATCAAGTTCACCAACAGCAACCTTGCAAATATATGGCATAAGGTTGTTTGGAATACCGTTTGGATCTTCACCCAAAAGTCCACTCTCATGCGCACCTATAGGGTTGAAATATCTAAGAAGTGTCGCATTAAATTCAGGGTGTGCCTTTTGATAATCAATCAAAATATGTTCATTAAACAATTTTGTTCTGCCATATGGATTTGTTGCTTCAAGTGGAAATGTTTCATCAAGTGGCATAACCTCTGATGGTTTATACACTGTTGCAGAAGAACTAAAAATAAAGTTTTTGCAACCATATTTTTCCATCACTTCAATAAGGTTGAGTGTTGAAATAAGGTTGTTTTGATAATATTTGAGCGGTTCTTTCACAGATTCACCCACAGCTTTATATCCTGCAAAATGAATAACAGCATAAATATCATTGTTTTCTGCAAAAACATTTTCAAGTTTTTCTTTGTCACAAACATCGATTTGATAAAATTTAACTTCTTTGCCTGTTATTTTTTTTATTTTGTCAAGCACTCCAATCTTTGAGTTGCTCAAGTCATCAACAATGACCACGTCATGTCCTGCATTTAAAACTTCAACTGCAGTGTGTGAACCAATAAATCCAAGCCCACCAGTAAATAAAATTTTCATAATATTCTTCTCCTTTTTATCTAATAAACAAACAAATCAAAAGCAAAATCATCATTGCCAAGAAAAACCCTAGTCTAATTCTAACAATAATCTTTATTCTTTGATCGTTGTTTTTATATTTTTTTTCTGAAACAAGTTTTGGCGTAAGCATTAACCCGCCCGCACAAATAGAAATAAGCACAAGACATATAATTTTAAAAACCATTAATCCATATCTCCTTCATTTTCACCAGCTGAAAAAATTCTTTCTTCAATGGTTGGTTCTTTTTCAACTTCTTCTTTTTTCTTTTCATCATCGTGTGCGTTTAAATAAATCTTTAGCACCACACTAGCAAATTCAAAAATGAAAGCGTCTAATGCAAAGAACAAGTCTGAAATATTAAAGAAATATGTTAGTATGCAAATCATTGAACAAAGCTTAATCACATTAACAAGCGTGTTTTCATTGTTTGTGAAATTTTGATTTTTTATCAAGAACCAATCAATAATCATTGAAAGCACAATCACACCAATAACAAGAGCCATAAACACATTGAGCACAATTGTTGCATTTTTGCTTTCATAAACCAAAATGATTGCAAGTGAAATAACACAAATCAAATCAAGCAAAAAGAATGTGAGTTTATAATTTGAAATCTCACCACCAAATCTCTTGTCAAGAATCATAAACACAACAAGAACAATTATTGAAATGAAAAATGTTGCTGCCGCCACATAAATATTTATAAAAGCAGAAATAAAGTTCATAGCAGACAATGCCATGAGCATATATATAAAAAATTTAGGATATCTTGAATTCTCTTTTAGCATAATAACTCCAATACACTTTTATTATAGCAAACCAAACCGAAAAATAAAAACGATTTAACCGCAAAACAAAAAATCACGAAATAAAAAAATCGTCATAAAATACCTTATAAGGAAGCATTTTGTGTTTCCTTATAAATAAAAGGAGGAATAATGAAAAAACTATTAACGTTTGTCTGTGCATTTTTGCTCTGCATTTGTTCTAGCATATGTTTTGTAGGTTGCAAAAAAGACAATAAAAATGGTGTGATTCGTTTAAACGAAGTCACCCATAGCGTGTTCTATGCCCCACTTTACGTCGCAATGAACATGGGATATATGGAAGAAGAAGGCATAACCATCGAACTCACAAATGGTGGCGGAAGCGATGCCAGCATGACAGCACTTTTGTCTGGTTCGGCCGACATGGCACTTATGGGCCCTGAAACCGTTGCATATGTTGAAGCTAGCGGAAGCACAAATCACCCTGTTGTTTTTGGACAACTCACACAAAAAGACGGTTGTTTCTTAATTTCAAAAACACCAGTAGACAATTTTGATTTTGCAACAAGCTTAAATGGCAAAACTGCAATCATCGGCAGAAACGGCGGAATGCCTGCAATGACATTTGAATGGATTTGCAACAAAAACGGTGTTTTCAACAATCAAAACACCACACTTGACACAAGCACTGCTTTTAACATGATGGTTTCTGTGTTTGATTCAACAGACGCTGAATATTGCACAATGTTTGAACCAACAGCTTCTGAATACGTCGCTGCTGGCAAAGGCTATTATGTGGCATCAGTTGGCGAACATTCTGGCGAAATTCCATACACCTGTTTTATGGCATATCCAGAGTATATCAAAGAAAATCGCGAACTTGTTTTAGGCTTTTTAAAAGCAATCAAAAAAGCATATCTCTACATCACAACAAACCCATCAAATGAAGTTGCAAAAGCATTAAAACCATCTTTTGATGGCACTAGCGAAGCAAGTTTGGCATCTGCAGTTGAAAAGTATATTGAAATTGACGCTTGGTCAAGTTCACCTGCTATGTCAAAAGACTCATTTAACAGACTTTTGTCAGTGCTAAACAACGCAGGAACACTCACTGAAAATGTTGAATTTTCGAAAGTTGTAGACAATTCACTTGCAAACGAAATTTAAACGTATTTGCCCTATTCTCCGAAGGAGGACCTTTTGAGCATTTTACTTGAACTTAAAGACATAAACCTAACATATCAAACCTTGAAAACTGAAACAAAAGCCATTAAAGACGTTTCATTTCAAGTTAATCAAGGCGAGTTTGTTAGCATAGTTGGTCCAAGCGGATGCGGGAAAACCACCATTCTATCAATGATTTCTGGACTCTTAAAACCCACAAGTGGCGAAATCTTAATTTCTGGCATGCCAGTGTTAGGAGTTTCAACAAATGTTGGATACATGTTTCAAAGAGACAATTTGTTTGAATGGCTAACCGTACATGAAAATATCATGATTGGGCCAAAAATAAACCATAATAAAAATTGTTTATCTAAAGAAAAATTAAATAATCTTGTTTCAAAATATGGACTAGCTGGTTTTGAAAAATCAAGACCAACCGAACTTTCAGGTGGAATGCGTCAAAGAGTTTCTCTAATTAGAACACTGGCACTAAATCCAAAACTTCTGCTTTTAGACGAACCATTTTCCGCCCTTGATTACCAAACCAGACTAGCTGTTCAAAATGATATCCATTCAATTATAAAATCAGAAAACAAAACCGCAATTTTAGTCACACACGACATTTCAGAAGCAGTTGTTATGAGCGACAAAATAATCATTCTAACAAAACGCCCAGGAACCATAAAAAAAGTTGTAAACCTTGAATTTGACAAACATCTTTCCCCTCTTAAGAAACGCAACAGCCCACTTTTCAACACCTACTTTAAAATGCTTTGGGAAGAACTTCAATGAAAAAACTGTTTTTATTTCAACAAAAATTCAAGGGTTCAAAAGAACATCAAAAGTTCATAAAAAAAGAACAAACAAAAACCTTTTTCATACATCTTTCAAGGGTTTTGATTCTTGTCTTGTTTATTGGATTATGGGAGCTTGTCGCATACAAAAACTGGGTTGACCCATTCATTATTTCGTCACCATCAAGAGTGGTTAAACAAACAATTGACCTCTACAACAATGGCACGTTGTTTTTGCACATAACAACAACCCTAAACGAAACCATACTTGCATTTATATTGAGCACCATAATTGGCTTTGTGGTTGCTGTTATATTGTTTTTAATAACACCTATACGCAAAATTTTAGAGCCATATCTCATAGTGCTCAACAGCTTGCCAAAAATAGCACTTGGTCCTCTCATCATTATATGGGTTGGCGTAGGCACAAAAGCCATTGTAACAATGGGCATATTGATTTGTGTGGTAATCACAATAATAAACCTTTTAAATGGCTATTTAGGCGTATCAAATGAAAAAATAATGCTTTTAAAATCAATGGGCGCAAACAAATGGCAAATCATGACAAAACTCATCTTTCCTGCCACGCTTCCAAATTTTATTTCGACATTAAAAATCAATCTTGGAATGGCTTGGGTTGGCGTCATTATGGGAGAATATCTTTCAAGCAAAGCAGGACTTGGCTATTTGCTCGTCTATGGCGGACAGGTCTTCCAGCTTAACCTTGTCATGTGTGCAATCGTAATTTTGTGCATATTATCTGCATTGATGTATGCCCTAATTTCATTAATTGAACGAATTATCATAAAAAAAAGATGACGGCAATCGTCATCTTTTTTATTTTTTGCTTATTTTTTATTCATTTTTCTTCTATTTTTTGTTATTTTCTATTTGGCTTAAAACCTTTGAATTTTCTTCAATTTCAACTGTTTCAATCTCTCTGCTTAAATCTGCATTAACGCCGGTTTCTCCTTCGCTTGCAAGTGCTTCTTTTTGAGCCGGTGCAGTTTCACCATTCTTTTTTGCTCTCGCCTTTTTAATAAGAGATTTAACAACTTCATAAAGCACAAACAACACAACCAAACCTAAAAATGCCAAAAGAACAATCATTGTGTTATCTGCAAAAAAGTGTGAAATCAATGTCATCAAAAGCCCTGCAATCAAATTTCCCGAAATAACAGAAATCATTGTATCTTTCTTGCTAAGCCCAATAAATAGTGCCAAACATGTGCCCGTCCACACACCTGTAAGTGGAAGTGGAATTGCCACAAATGCAAAAACCCCTAAAAACTTAATCCACCAAACACGTCTTGCATTTTTCACTTCATCTGCTTTTTTGTCAATGCTTGCAGAATTTTTGTGAAGTTTTCTTTCAATAAAATCTGCAAGTTTTTTAAACCATTTTGTGCGTTTTAGCCATTTAAAAATCGGCCAGAACAAAAATGTCAAAATCACGCATACTAACGAACTTCCCAAAACTGAATATGCAAAAGACTCCCAAAGTGAAAGTGCATTTTCACCCCAAAAAGACTTGGCTGCTCCAAAAGGAATCGCACCCCTAAGCTCAACTATTGGAATCATTGAAATTAAAATGGTTGCAATTTCGCTGTGAGCTCCAAATATTGAAACAAATAATTCTCTAATCCATTCACCCATAAACTACTCCAAATTCAAAACTTGCATATCATGCAAGGTGTTAAAACCATTTTCTTCGGCATATTTTTGTGTTTTGTCATTTGTATGAACCGCAAAAATTTTAGTATTTTTATACGTATCAACAAGCTCAACAAATTGGTCGATGTTAATATGCTTTGGATGTGGTTTTATTGCAGAAAGCTCCAAAAATGCATACTTTGATTGCTTTAAAATCTCATGCAAGTTGTCGCAAACTGTTGTATCTGTAGGAAACCCCACAACCATGCCATTTTTATCTTTAAACGCAAAACCATAGGTTTCAGGGTCGCCATGTTCCATTTTGTAGACCTTTATATTATATTCACCTTCAACAATTTCCATACCATCATATAGGTCAATAAATTCAACCCATTTCTGTACACATTCTTTGTCTAGTTCGTCAGGAGCACCAATACAAATCTCATTAAGTTTAATAAGCGAGTCAAGTGTGCCCTTTGGCCCATAAACTCTTAATTTTTCAGTTCTTGAACCAGGAAATCTCATTGTTTGTGTTGTGAAAATATGTAAATCTAACCAATGGTCAGTGTGAAGATGCGAAATAAAAATACATCTAGTCTTTTCCATATCCATTGCCTGAATAATGCTTTTATATGAACCTTCTGGAGTATCCAAAATAATATCGCCATCAATAACAAAACTTGTGTTGTTTCTAGTAAACCATGTGCAACTAGTGCCTATAACATCAACTCTCATAACAAGTCTCCTTACAAAAACAAGTATAACATATGAACCGTTCTTTTCAAAACAATTTTTGCAGCCTATAACAAATAAAAACAAGGTGTTATGTTTCGCATAACACCTTGTTTTTTCTAACTTTATAAGTATTCAAACAAAAAAGACACCCTTTTTTAGAGTGTCTATATTTTTTATTAGAAACTTAATCTTTGTGCCAAGATATAGTCTTCCATATTAAATTTTCTCTTGCCATTTAATGCGTCGTCAATTGGAACATAAATATATTTTCCATTTTTAATTCCAACCGCACCGCACTCACCTTGCAAAAGCATATCAACACATTTTGAACCACAACGTGTTCCAAAATTTCTATCAAATGCAGATGGGTCACCGCCACGTTGAACATGTCCCAAAATAACAGATCTGCAATCAATGCCACTTTTAACTTGAATCATCTTTGCAAGGTCTGCTGGGTCACAAACGTGTTCAGACAAAACAACAATACTGCATTCTTTTCCATGCTTTAATGCTTCGCTAAGCTTGTGGCAAACATCATCAATGCTCCACTTCACTTCTGGAACCAATATAACGTCAGCACCAGCAGCAAGCCCTGAATGCAAAGCAACATCACCACAACCAGCGCCCATAACTTCAACAATTGAAACTCTATCATGTGAAACTGATGTGTCACGCACATTGCTCACAAGATCAACGCAAGTGTTAACCGCTGTGTCAAAACCAAGAGTAAAATCTGTGTAGAACAAGTTGTTGTCAATTGTTCCAGGAACACACGCAACCACAACTCCGTGTCTAATAAGTTCTCTAGCACCCCTAAATGAACCGTCTCCGCCAATTACAACAAGACCATCAATTTCTCTCTTTTTAAGGTTATTAACAGCTTTTGCTTGACCTTCTGGTGTCATAAATTCTTTGCAACGAGCGGTTTTAAGCATTGTTCCACCAAGTTGAATAATGTTTCCTACACTACGTTCTGTCATGAGCATAATGTCGTCTTCAATTAAGCCTTGATATCCCCTTTTTACGCCATAAACTTTAAGCCCTTGTGAAATTCCATATCTAACAACTGAACGAATGCAGGCATTCATGCCTGGACTATCTCCGCCACTTGTAAGCACCGCAATACTTTTCATAAATAATCTCCTATAGACTTATGATATTCATATTTATCAAAAAAATCAACTAAATTGAAATGCTTAAATGATTTTAATGTTTGCTTCACCAATCATGCTTGAAACTTCAGCCACAAGCGAATTTGTTGGGTCAACAGTTATATGCAAATCATATAGTTTTTTGTTGTGTTGAACAAAAACCGGACTTTCGCCTTGATAACATGTCAAAATCTCACTAAGTGCATTAACCAAGCTTGCATCTGTAATATCAAACTTCAAATACACTTTCTTTGCAACCTTTTCAACCTTTATTTCTCCAAAAACAACTTTTTCTTGTTTTGGTTGAACAATTTCTGGTTTCTTTTCATCTAAATATTCGATATTTTCAACAAGAATAATTGGTTTGTCACCAACTCTAATTGAAAGCCTTCCAGTTATATGCACAATTCTGTCAGCGGCAAGTGTTTCTGCAAACTTTTCATATGTCTTGTTAAACATCATACAGTCAAATTCACCATAAATATCTTCGACAACCAAAATTGCCATTGGTTTATTGCCAACTTTTGTCATAATGCGCTTAACTTCTGCAATCACACCACCACATTCAACATTCATGCCATCTTTAAGGTCACTGACAAAGTCATCATGGTTTTCACTTTCATCAACCACTTCACCTTCAATGTCTTCTTCTTGAATCATTGACGAATTAAATGAATAATCTTTCATAATTTGCATGTATTCATCAAGAGGGTTTCCTGAAATATAAATTCCGCAGACTTCTTTCTCTTTTTTAAGTTTTTCCATCAAGTCATATTCTTTTAGGTCTGGATAAACAATCTTGATGGCTTCACTTTCACCCATAAGGTCACCAAACATCGAAAACTGTCCTGAAACCTTTGATTTTGCATCTTTAGCAGCACAAGCCATTGCGTTTTCATAAACCGCAACAAGTTGACTTCTGGTCTTTCCAAAACAATCAAACGCACCTGAATAAATAAATCCTTCAATTAGTCGTTTGTTAAGTCCAAATTCAACAGTTCTAGACAAAAAGTTTTCAAGTGAAGTAAATTTTCCGTCTTGTTCACGACATTTGATAATCATGTCACAAATTGTGCCACCAATACCCTTGATAGCAGACAAACCAAACCTAATTGACTCACCTTTAACCGAGAACAATGTTTTTGATTCATTGATATCTGGCGACAAAATCTCAATGCCTTCACTCTTTGCATAAGCAAGATATTTTTTAAGGTCATCAGACTTTGAAATACGGTTGTTTAAGATTGCAGTCAAAAACTCTGGCTGATAATAATATTTCATATAGGCAGTTTGATAAGTTACATATGAATAAGCCGCAGCATGCGACTTGTTAAACGCATACGAACCAAACTTTTCCATTTTGTCCCAAAGCGCATTTGCAACATCTGCTGGAACACCATTTTTAACACAGCCATCAACGGCAGGCTTTCCAAGAATTGATGGACAACCATTAACAAAAACTTCTCTTTCTTTTTGAAGGTCTTTAAGCTTCTTCTTACCCATCATTTTACGCACGGCATCCGCACGTGAAAGCGTGTAACCCGCAAGAACCTGAACAATTTTCATAACCTGTTCTTGATAAACAATAACGCCATATGTGTAGTTCAAAACCGGTTCAAGACGAGGGTCAACATAAGTAACATCTTGTGGATTGTGCTTGTTATGAACGAAGTCAGGAATTGTGTCCATAGGACCAGGACGATATAGTGACACGCCCGCAACAATATCTTCAAGACAGGTTGGCTTAAGGTCTTTCATGAATTTTTGGAATCCGCCACTTTCAATCTGGAACACCGCGGTGGTGTTTCCTGAAGCAATCATCTTAAACACGTCTGGATCATCATATGTGTTGTTTTCAAATGACACATCAATGCCTCTATTTTCTTTTACATATTGAATCGCAAATTTAATATCGGACAAGTTGCTTAGTCCCAAAAAGTCCATTTTCAAATGGCCCAAATGCTCCATTTGACCACCATTATATTGCGTGGTGATTTCATCACCAGACCTTGAAAGCGGAACAAAATTGTCAAGAGCTTCTTTTCCAATAATAACACCGCAAGGATGCACTGAAGTCTGTCTTGGCATGTCTTCAAGTTTGATAGCAATATCAACAACCTGCTTAAGTTGTGGATTGTTGTTATAAAGTTCAATAAGTTCTGGCACTGCATAATCAACGCCATAATCTTTTGCACCAGGCTTTGCTTGATAGAAACCAAAAGCCTTTTTCAAAATATATGGTCTTCCAATTGAGTTTGGAATTGCCTTTGTAATCTTGTCAGTTTCAGAGTATGGAACTTTAAGAACACGACCAACGTCTTTAATGGCGTTTTTAGCAGCCATCATGCCAAGTGAAATGATTTTAATAACACGTTCAGTGCCATATTTTTGACGAACATAACCAATAACGTCTTGACGTCTGCAATCTTCAAAGTCAACGTCAAAGTCAGGTGCAGATACACGGTCTGGGTTTAAAAATCTTTCAAAGAACAAACCAAATCTAAGCGGGTCAAGTTGTGTTATATCCATCAAATATGCAATAACAGAACCAGCACCAGAACCACGTCCAGGACCAACAGAAATGCCCATTTTTCTAGCGGCCAAAATATAATCCCACACAATGAGATAATATTCAATAAAGCCCATTCTAGAAATAACCCCTAACTCATATTCAATACGCTCATGGAGTTCTGGAAACATCTTTCCATACTTACGCTTAACGCCGTCATCAATGATTTTTCTAATATATGTCATTGGGTCGTCGCCGTTTTCTGGTATGTATCTTGGGAATAGATAGTGTCCGTATTCAAAGTTGTAGTTGCACTTATCCATTATCTCAAGCGTATTTTGCAAACTTTCTTCTTCAAAAAGTTTTTTCATTTCATCATATGTTTTAAAATAAAACTCATCAGTATCAAATTTCATTCTGTCAGGATCATCAATGGTTTTTCTCATGTTTACACACATCAAAATATCCTGACAAACCGCATCTTCTTTGTCTAGATAGTGAACGTCATTTGTCGCAACGGTCTTAACACCTATCTTTTTAGCCAGTGCATAAAGCTTTGGCAAAACATACTTTTCTTCTTTTAACCCATGGTCTTGAACTTCAATATAAAAATCACCAGGAGCAAACATATCTCTCAAACGAATCGCATCTTTTTCAGCTTCATCGTCTTGATTATTGAGTAAATAACTAGGAATAGTTCCCGCCACACACGCAGACAAGCATATCAAACCTTCGCTATATTGTTCCAAAAGTTTGTAGTCAATTCTTGGCTTAAAATAAAACCCATCTCTAAACGCAATTGCATTTAGTTTTGAAATGTTTTTATATCCCTGCTCGTTTTTAACAAGCAACACCAAGTGATTAAGTTTTTCTCTGCCTTCTTTTTTTGTATGGTCTCTAGAAACATAAAATTCACAGCCCAATATTGGTTTAACAATAGGTTTTCCATGTTCTTTATAATATGCTTCATCAAGTGACACGCACGCATCAAAAAATGTAACCGCACCATACATATTTCCGTGATCGGTGACGGCCACCGCACGCATGCCCAGTTCTTTAGCTTTCTTTACGAGAGTGTCAATTCTTGTTGCACCATCGAGCAATGAATATTCAGAGTGAAGATGCAAATGCACAAAGTTTTTTTCATCAATAAAATTTCTCATTTGTGCATGAGGACGCTTTAAGGTTTTTCTCACCCTAATTTCTGGCAAAATCTTTTTGCCATCTTCACTTTGCTTAAACTTATACCCTTTTTTCTGCGTATGCAAGAGTGGTGAATATTTATTTGGCATCATCTTCTCCTAGTTCTTCTGCAAGTTTTATAATTTTCTCATAACGTTGAGCAAGTGCCCCTTTGCTCACAGGTTTTTCCATAAGCAACAGCAAATCTTTAAGCGATGACTCTGGATTTGAAAGTCTCAAGAGTGCCGCTTCATTCAATGTTTCTGGCAGATTCTCAAGCCCAATTGTGTTTTGAAGCACTTCAATTGCTTTAAGTTGTTTCAGTGCCGCATTAACCGCCTTGTCAATATTGGCTGAAATGCAATTAATTTGTCTGTTGGTTGCACTGTTCATGTCACGACTAACTCGTTGATTTAAAAGGTCCAAAATTGTTTTACTTGCACCAAAAAGCCCCAGTGCGTCGCAAATAACATCACTGTTTTTAAGATAAACCACAAACAAATCATTTCTTTCAACAAGTTTTGGAAAAATATCAAAATTTGAAAAGATTTCAAGCACAAGATCTGCCTGCTCTTTTGAAACAAAATCAATCTCAAAATGATAACCATATCTGCGTTTGCCATCGGTTTCATTTGGAACACTAACCGAACCAGTTCCCAAAAACACACCTGTTAAAAATGCCAGCATTTTGTCTTTAGATTCCAAAAACGCCTTGTCACAAACATCTGAAATCCAAGCGTCACCATTGTTGTTTTCTTGAATAATACCAAGTTTTTTCAAAATCTTGTCATTGTCATCTTCAAACACAGAAAGTTCAAAACGTTCTTTATTTTTAAAATTCTTAACAAGCTTTGCAACCTGAACATCAATCATGCCAAAAACTTCAACCAGTTTTTGACGTGCAAAATTAATCACTTCTTCGCTTTCGCTAGAAAGCACAAAAGAAAGTTTGCCATTTGAAATAACCAAACTTCCCGCAGCCAAAAACAATCCTTGCAAAATAGAATGTGATTCTTTTTTGTAAAGATTCTTCTTTATGATTTCTTCTTTAACCGACTTTGAAAAAGACATAATTTTCACCTATACCCACATTATACTAACAAAAAACTTTTTCTTCAATAAAAAAATGTCAAAACTTTGACATTTTTTTATTGTATTATTAATTTTTCCCACCAAACAGTGCCGTGTTATAAATAAATTTTATTTATTTATCTTATTTTGCATCTTTGTTAGTTGTTGTTTTTGAAGCACCCTTCTTTTCATTTTCTTCACTGAGTGCAACAAAACCACCAGTTCCACCCATAAAACCACCATAGCCTTTTCGTGTTTTTGATGGTTTTGCAGGCTCTGCTTTGACTGGTTTTTGAGCCATTGTTTCAACATCAACGTCAACAATCTTTGGCTTGCCACCAACTTTTTTTCTAACTGGAACATTAGTATTCTTTTCAATATCCATCACAATCTTTTGTTTTGGAGCATTTGCATCTTTAACATTTGCCTGTGCAGTTTTTACTTCTTGAAGTGCCTTTAAAATTTCATCAGCTGTTGCAGGTGTTGTTTTTTCAGTATTTTCTTCTGGTTTTTGTTGAATGGTTTCTGCCGGAGCCACACTAACAATCGGCTCAATAATTTCAGCACCCTTGTTTAACAACCCATCAATTTCATTTTCCACTTCTTCACCAACCATAACAGGTTGTTCAACTTGTGGTTCAACCACAATTTCTTCAACAGCTGGCTCAATAAATGAAAACTCGTTTTCATCTCTGCTTTCAACTTCTTCTTGCTTATGTTTTTTCAAAATTTCTTGCGCTTGTCTGATCAACTCAATTTCTTCTGGAGACATAAACGCATAGTCAAATTCATGTGTCGCAAAATCAATCTCTTTGTCTTCTGCAGCAGGCTCTTCACCTTTTTTCACATATTCAAGCCCTTTTTCTTTTGCAATATCTGCAAGCGCCTTTTCCATTTCAGGAGACAAACTTTCAGTAAATTCAACTCGCTTAACTTCTTGTTGTTTTTTCTTTTCTTCAGCTTCTTCTTGTTTCTTTTTGTTATAGAAACTAAAAGCGATTTCATCTTGTTTTTGATCTTCAGATTTTTCACTATAATCAAACTCAACATTGATAATTAAATCACTTGGAATGTTATATTTTTTAATAAGTTCAAAAGCTCTTTCAACATTTCCAACATCTTCTCTTCTGTGAGCATCAGAACAAACAGCAAACAAACAACCACTTGCAAGCAGTTCATCAACTTGATCTTGTGTCCAGTTGGTGTGACGGTTGTTAATTTCAATCAAAGTTCCCCTTTGTCTGCAAGCCACACCAATTTCATAAAGGTCGGTTTCAAGAATCGAATCAATATGAGAAACAATATTGACTGGATATCTGTTAATTGCATTAACAAACGCTCTTGTGCATTTTTCTTTTGCTTCTTTTGTTTTTTCAACATTTCCAAAAAAGCCTGCAAAATCAGTTTTTATTAATCTGTGATAACCAACAATCAAAATATCAATCATTGCAAGCGTTTCATTATCAACGTCAATGGTTCCATCTTCTGCAAGGATATCTGCTTCTATTCCAAGCAACACTTTTGTTGATGACCAAGTGTTTATATCATCAATCATTGCCCTAGCTTTTTTGATTTTTTCTTTATTTGTGCCGCATAAATGCCTAAAGCCATGGTCAGTAATTGCAATTTCATTAAGACCTATTGCATTTGCAGAATAAACCATTTCTTCAATAGTGTTTTTTGCATGAAAAAACCTACCATTTTTTGTATGAAGATGATAATCGGTCAATAATCTCATTTTTGTTACCCACTTTTTCAATTTCAGGAATGAGCTTTACACCAAACTGTTTTTCCACCGACATTTCAACGATTGAAGCAAGTCTCAAAAAATCACTTGCCGACGAAGTTTTGTCATTAATGAAAAAATTTGCGTGTTTGTTAGAAATAACCACACCACCAACTCTAGTTCCCTTAAGCCCCACTCTTTCGATATAAAACCCAGCAGAGCGTCCATTTATCTTGCGATAAACCGACCCAAGTGAAAATCCGTTTGGTTGCGATTTGCTTCTAAGATATGCAAACTCATTACACAAACTAATTATATCATACTCGTTTTTATTTTCAAACAAAAAACTAGCCATAAGAACAACAAAACCAGTTAAATTTGAAAAGTGATATGCAAATTTAATTTCATTCTTTTCAAGCTCAAATATCTTGCCATTTTTAGCCACTTTAACCTTAACAAGTCTATCACTAATGTTATAACCAAAAGCACCCGCATTAGAAACTATTGCTCCACCAATAGTTGCAGGAATCCCACAAAGTCCTTCAAAACCCGAAAGCTTGTTTTGTTTCAAATAATCACAAAACTTCGAGAGCATCACCCCCGCAGACACCGACACAAGTCCACCTTCATTTTTTATTTCATCAACCATTCTTGTGAGCACTACTAGTGGAAAGTGTATATCTTCAACAAACAAAAGATTGCTGGCATTTCCAATCACTTTAAAACACACTTTGTTTACCTGAAAGAACACCACTATCTCTTCAAGTTCTTTCATATTTTTTGGAAACACCACCAAATCCGCAGTGCCACCTATTCGAATTGAAGAAATCTGCGCAAGGTCAAAATTTTGAAAAAATTCAACTTTGCTTTTGTCTAAAAATTTTAATATTTTCTCCACAAACAAACCCCTATCTTGCTAGAAATTCTTGTTGGATTTTCTCAATTTCCGTGCAGCCAATAAAAACATTTAAAAGCTCATAATGTTCGATTTTATAAGATGTTATGTCTTGCATAATACCTTGTTTTTGAGCATTGTTTTGCATTTTATTCACACTCATGAGCCCACTCTCTTCAACCATGCTTTGAACCTGAGACTGAGTCATATAATTAACAAAATTAACCACGCATGTTTTCTTGATTTTATCGTGAATGTCGCTCATAAACAAAAACTGAACTAGGTCACTAAACTTTGAAAGCTTTTCAATTTTAACATTTTCAAGTTTGCCATTACTTTCTCTGTTTTTTACCCTAGCCACATCTTTCCTTGTTCCAAGAAGCATAGTGCTCTTTCCAGCAACAAAGTTGCAATAAGCTGAATAACTCGTCTGCTTAAAATTATCTTTATTGACTGAATATTTTGAAATTGATAATCCCCCATTATCATAATATGAACTCAATGACATTTGTGGCAAAAGATATTTCGAATCACCCATTTCAAGTGAGTAAACAATCTTTGTTTTGTTCTTATTTTCAACCTTATATCCACTATTCAAACAAATATCTAACAATGAATCATTTTCACTCTTTCCAGCACTTAAAAGTGCTTTTTCGGTTGAAATTAAATAATAAGAGCTTGCGCACCAAGCAATAGCCTTCTGCTTTCCATTAATTTGCCCCGCGTTTAAAACATTTTTTAACAATTCAAAATCGCCATTAATTTCAACCACCCACTCTTTAATCTTATCAGCCACTCCATATGAACATGAAAACAAGTCTGGTTGTTGTCCACTTTTAAGCAAGTTCAAGCACTCTGTTTCAGTCAAATTTCGCACCATGAAATATAACCCTTTATTTCTTCGCTGAAACATTTTTGTTGCATTAGTTAGAAGTTGAGTTTTTGAAACATTAACCGCTTCAAATGAATCAATGTTCCAAATTTCAATCATGCCTTGATAGTCACTCTTTTTGCCAATAAAACCTTCATAAATAAGTGCCAAATTCTCATCATTTTTAGTAGAAACCACTGGCAAACACACCAGTAGCAGCAAACTAAGCACAAGCACCCCACACCTAACAAAAACCTTTTTAAGCCAAAATTTATTCAATTTTTTCATATAACAACTTATGTAAGATAAACCTGCATTATGAAAAACACCCCAAACCCCACAAAACTCTCACAAAAAAAGACACCCACAGGTGTCTTTTATTCTAAATTCATATGTTTTTGTTCAAAAACAATATCTTTTAAAATTAAACTGTCTTTATTATATAAGTTA